>CAVTWP010000003.1:60000-217598 GCA_963738465.1 Vulcanimicrobiota bacterium | reverse complement strand
CGTCCCCGGGCTGGTGCGCATCGAAGCCCAGGCAGGCGACGAAGCGCTGACCGTGATCGTCGAGGACGAGGGAAAGTGGAAGCCTGCGCAGCGCCGCGACGAACGCGGCCGCGGGTTGCCGCTGATGCGCGCGTTGATGGACGCCGTCGAGATTCGCACGCACCAAGCGCGGACCGTGGTCCGCTTGACGCTCGCGCTCGACGAACGCCCCACGGTCTCAGACGGGCCGAACGGCCCATAGCTCAATCGTTCGCAGCGCGCAATGTACGGGTATGACGTTCGCATGCTCGCCGGGACCGCCGAGAAGAACCGTTTCCTGCACGCACTGTCGCCGACCACGAGGTCGCTGTTCGAAGCGCGAATGACCGTGCACGGAGGCGGGATCGGCGATGTGCTGCAGCGTCCGGATCTGCCGATCGACGCGATCTGGTTCCCGCTGTCCGGATTCGTGTCGAGCTTGCGGCCGCTCGACGGCGGCGCGCTGGTCGAAGTGGACGCCGCCGGCGCCGAAGGTTTCCTGGGCACCGAGCTGGTGCTCGGCGCGAAGAGCACCCACGACACCTGGATCGTGCAGTCGCCCGGCCGGCTGGCGCGCTTGGAGACGCAGATCTTCGTCGAGTCGCTCGAGCGCGATGCGGCGTTCCGCGGCGCGGTGCGGCGCTACGTCGCCGCGACGCAGGCCGTGCGCGGCCAATGGGTCGCGTGCAACGCGCGGCATACCATCGAGCAGCGCTTGGCGAAGTGGCTGCTGGGTACGCGTGACCGGGTCGGCGACGACGTTCAGATCACCCAGGACATCATCGCGATGATGCTCGGGGTGCGTCGCGCGAGCGTGGTGACGGTGCTGGGGCGGTTCGTCGATTCGGGACTCGTCGCGCACGGTTACGCGCGCATCCGAGTCCTCGATCCCGCCGGTCTCGCGGCCGTGTCGTGCTCGTGTTACTCGAAAGCGGCAGAGATGCTGCGAACGGGCCTGGCGGCATAGGTTCGGCGCCTGCCGGGCCGAACGGCGGGCGAGATGTACGACTACCTCGTCGTCGGCGCGGGACTCGCCGGCAGCACGCTGGCCGAACGGCTGGCGAGCCAGCTCGACGCGACCGTACTGGTGATCGACAAGCGCGCTCACATCGCCGGCAACACCTACGACGCCGTCGCCGAGAACGGGCTGCGCTATCACCAGTACGGCCCGCACGTGTTCCATACCAACGCGCCGCACGTCGTGGCGTACCTGAGCGCGTTCACGGACTGGCGCCCCTACGAGCACCGCGTGCTGGCCCGCGTCGGCGGCGAGCTGCTTCCGATCCCGATCAACCGCACGACGATCAACCGGCTCTACGGCTTACAGCTCGATGCCGGCGGCGTCGCGCGGTTCCTGGCCGCGCGTGCCGAGCCGATGACGCGGGTCGGCAACTCCGAACAGATGATGCTGGCCCGCGTCGGGCGCGAGCTCTACGAGACGTTCTTCCGCGGTTACACGCGCAAGCAGTGGGGACTGGACCCCGCCGCGCTCGACGCCAGCGTGTGCGGCCGCATCCCGACCCGCACCGACGACGACGACCGCTACTTCGGCGACGCGTTTCAGGCGATGCCGGCCGACGGCTTCGCCGCGATGGTCGGCCGCATGCTCGACCATCCGCGCATCGAAGTGGTGACCGGCGCCGATTTCGCGACCGTCGCCGACCGCGCGCGCTTCGACCGCCTGATCTACACCGGACCGATCGACGAGTACTTCGGCTTCGCGTTGGGGCGGCTGCCGTACCGCTCGCTGCGCTTCGAGCTCGAGACGCGCGACATCGCCTGGGCGCAGCCGGTCGGCTGCGTGAACGAGCCGTCGGCCGCCGTTCCGTACACGCGCACGACCGAATACAAGCACCTCACCGGCCAGCAGCACCCCAAGACGATTCTGAGCCGCGAGTTCCCGTGCGACGACGGCGACCCGTACTATCCGATCCCACGGCCCGACAATCGCGAGCTGTACCGCAAGTACGCGCGGCTCGCGGCGGCGCAGCGCAGCGTCACCTTCGTCGGGCGGCTGGCCGAGTACAAGTACTTCAACATGGATCAGGTCGTGGCGTCGGCGCTGGCCGCGTTCGAATCGCTCGCCCGCACCACCGCCGTCGCCTAGTGCACCGCCCTGCCGCGGAGGGATTGGAGTTCTGGGCTTCGCCCGAACCGACCGTCGCGCGCATCGGCGCGTCGCGCCGGCGCGACCAGCTGGCCGAGACCGGTCATGAGCTCCGCGACGGCGACCTCGATCTGATCGCGCGACTCGGCGTGAGCGCTAGCCGCTATCCGGTGCTGTGGGAGAAGGTCGCGCCGCATCATCCCGAGCGGCGCGACTACGACTGGGCGGCGCGCCGGCTGCACGGCTTGGCCGCGCGCGGCGTCGAACCGATCGTCACCCTGCTCCATCACGGCAGCGGTCCGCCGTATACCGATCTGCTCGATCCGGCGTTCCCGCGGATGTTCGGCGAGTACGCGGCGGCGACGGCGCGGCGCTTCCCTTGGGTGAAGCGCTGGACGCCGATCAACGAGCCGCTGACGACGGCGCGCTTCTCGGCGCTCTACGCGGTGTGGTATCCGAACCGCTTCGGCGACGACGCCGCGTTCGGCCGCGCGATCGTCAACGAGGCTTGGGCAATCGCGGCGGCGGGCGAGCGTATCCGTGACGCGGTGCCCGACGCGCAGCTCGTGCTGACCGAAGACCTGCAGAGCTTCAGCGCGGCCGACGAGCGCGTCGCGGCGTACGTTGCGCACAAGCGCGAGCGGATGTACCTGTCGTGCGAGCTGCTGCAGGGCCGAGTCGTGGACGGCCATCCGATGCACCGCTACCTGACCGAGCGCTGCGGGATCCCGGCCGGCGAGCTCGGCGCGCTCGCCCGGCGTCCGCAGCCGCCGGACCTGATGGGATGGAACTACTATCCCTACTCGGAGCGCCGGCTCAGCGCCGACGGCGCGTCGGGCCATCGCAACGTCGGGCTGGTCGAGGTCGCGCCCGAGGAGATGGACCTGCGCGCGCTGCTCGTCGCCGCGCACCGGCGGCTGGGACTGCCATGCGCGCTGGCCGAAGTGCACGTGCACGGCGACGAGCGCGAGCGCGCCCGCTGGATGCTGCAGCGATTCGACGACGTGGAGGCGGTCCGCGCTCAGGGCATCCCGGTCACCGCGTTCGGGGCCTGGGCGGCCTTCGGGATGGTCGATTGGGGCTCGCTGCTGTGCCGCGCCGAAGGGCGCGCCGAGGACGGCATATATACGTACGCGGGCGCGGCCGGAGTACCGCAGGAGACGCTGGTCGGCGAGGTGATTCGCGCGCTGGCCGCCGGCCGTCCGGTCGAGGCACCCTCGGCGGCCGGCTGGTGGGAGCGGATTCCGCCGCGTTTTCCCCTCGCCTGAGCGGGTACCATGCGTCCGTGGGTACGTCCGATGCCCACCGGTCGGCCCCGCGGAAATCCGCCCGTATCGACCTCTCCGGAGGGCGGTGCGGCCGGACCCCGGCCGGGTGCAGCCGAGTCCACCAGGAGGCCGGCGGTTTGGAGAATCTCGTGCTGTGTCCTTGCGGGCACTCGCTCGTGCACCACGACTATGCAGGTTGTGCGGGCGACCGGTCGCGTCGCTGCGATTGCGAACGGGACCGGTACACGGCGCTCGATGCGGCCGTCCAAACGGCTCGCTCGCGGACGGCGCTCCAGCAAGGCTACCGCACCAGGCGCCACGACGCCGCCTAAACCGGGCGGCGCGGGCCGCTGGCCGCGCTTGACGCCCCTCTGCGGCGGTGATAGGATACGTCCCTATGCCCCTCGGCGGATAGCGGCATAACGGAAGAGCGAGGACCCCTCACTCCGGTGGGGCGGTCGTTGCCTTTTCGCGTTTCACCCACGCCGAGCGCGCGTGAACCCACGCAGGAAGACCCCCAAGTACAGAATGGCGACGAAGACGACCGCGGACAAACCCAAAGCGACGCGCAGCCGCAAGAAGAGCGAAGCGGCGACGCCGGCGCCGAATGGGTCCGGTACCGCGATCAAGCAGCAGAACATTGCGAGCGCAACCTTCCACGTTCCCGAGGAAGCGTTCACGGTCGAGCTTCCGGAAGATCCCGGCGCCAAGCGCAGCCGCCATTCGTTCGCGAAGATCGCCGACGTGCTGCAGCTCCCCGATCTCATCGAGCTGCAGAAGGCTTCCTTCAAGTGGTTCATCAGCGACGGTTTGAAGGAAGCGTTCGACTCGATCTCGCCGATCAAGGACTTCACCGGCAACCTCGTGCTGGAGTTCGGCGAGCATAGCCTCGGCGAGCCGAAGTACACGGTCGAAGAGTGCCGCGAGCGCGATATGACGTACAGCGCGCCGCTGCGCGTCCGCGTGCGCCTCATCACGGCCGAATCGGGCGAGATCAAGGGTATCCCGGACCAAGAGATCTTCATGGGCGATTTCCCGCTCATGACCGACAAGGGCACGTTCATGATCAACGGCGCGGAGCGCGTGATCGTGAGTCAGCTCGTGCGCTCGCCCGGCGTGTACTTCTTGCAGGACGTCGACACGAACAACCGGCCGACCTTCAACGCCACCATCATCCCCAACCGCGGCGCCTGGATCGAGTTCGAGACCGACAACGGAACGAAGAACGACGAGACCGAGGGGACGATCGGCGTTCGCATCGACAAGAACCGCAAGATCTACGCGACGACCTTCGTGCGCGCGCTGTCGCGCCCCGACTTGGGTTTGAACTGGGAAGACGATCAAGCGATCCTCGACCTGTTCACCTACGAGCACGCCGACGGCACGCGCAAACCGTCGGCCCTGATCGCCAACTGTCTGGAAAAAGACAAGGACGTCAAGACCAAAGAAGACGCGCTCAAGGAGATCTACAAGAAGCTCCGCCCGGGCGAGCCCGAGAACGCCGAAAACGCCGAGAAGCTGCTCGAGTCGCTGTTCTTCGACGAGAAGCGCTACGATCTGGCCGGCGTCGGCCGCTACAAGCTCAACGGCAAGCTCGAAGGCGCGCGCGATCCGAAGCTGCGCGAGTACTCGTCGGCGGGGCTGCGCCCGCCGGTGAAGGACCGCAAGGCGCTCACCCGCGAGGACATGATCGCCGTGCTGCGCCGGCTGATCAAAGTCCAGCAGAAGATGGTCAACAAGGACGACATCGACCACCTCGGCAACCGGCGCATCCGCTCGGTCGGCGAGCTGCTGCAGAACCAGTTCCGGGTCGGCTTGCTGCGCCTGGAGCGCGTCGTGCGCGAGCGCATGACCGTTCAGGACATCGAGACCGTCACGCCGCAGGCGCTCATCAACATCCGCCCGGTCGTGGCGGCGATCAAAGAGTTCTTCGGATCCTCGCAGCTCTCGCAGTTCATGGACCAGACCAACTCGCTAGCCGAGCTGACCCACAAGCGCCGACTGTCGGCGCTGGGGCCGGGCGGTCTGTCGCGCGAGCGCGCGGGCTTCGAAGTGCGCGACGTCCACCACTCGCACTACGGGCGCATCTGCCCGATCGAGACGCCCGAAGGTCCGAACATCGGGTTGATCGGTTCGCTCGCCACCTTCGCGCGCGTCAACCGCTACGGCTTCATCGAGACGCCGTACCGCGTCGTCAAGGACGGGATCGTCTCGGACGAGATCCGCTACTTCACCGCCGACCGCGAGGACGAGTTCATCGTCGCGCAGGCCAACACCGAGATCGACAACCGCGGCAAGATCACTGCGTCGTCGGTCGTGGCGCGCTACGCCGAAGAATACGTCGAGGAGCCGCCCGACAAGGTGCAGCTCATGGACGTGTCGCCCAAGCAGATCGTCTCGGTCGCGACGGCGCTGATCCCGTTCCTGGAGCACGACGACGCGAATCGCGCGCTGATGGGCGCGAATATGCAGCGCCAAGCCGTTCCGCTGCTTCGCCCGCAGGCGCCGGTCGTCGGCACCGGGATGGAGTACCGGGCCGCCAAGGACTCCGGCGGGTGCGTGCTCGCGCGCTCGCAGGGTGAGGTCACCGCGGCCGACGCGCACCACGTCGTCGTCAAGCACGACGACGACGGGCTCGAACATGCCTACGACCTGCTCAAGTTCACCCGCTCCAACGCGGGCACGTGCATCAACCAGCGCCCGATCGTCGCGGTCGGCGACAAGGTCGTGCGCGGCCAGATCCTGGCCGACGGCCCGTCGTCCGATCAGGGCGAGCTGGCCCTCGGGCAGAACGTGCTGGTCGCGTTCATGCCGTGGGAAGGCTACAACTACGAGGACGCGATCCTCATCTCCGAGCGCATGGTCAAGGACGACCGCTTCACCTCGATCCACATCGAGGAGTACGAGTGCGAAGCGCGCGACACGAAGCTCGGCGCCGAAGAGATCACCCGCGACATCCCCAACGTCGGCGAGGACTCGCTCAAGGACCTCGACGAGAACGGGATCGTCCGCATCGGCGCCGAGGTCCGTCCGGAGGACATCCTGGTCGGCAAGGTCACGCCCAAGGGCGAGACCGAGCTCACCGCGGAAGAGCGGCTGCTGCGCGCGATCTTCGGCGAGAAGTCGCGCGAAGTCCGCGACACCTCGCTCAAAGTCCCGCACGGCGAGAAGGGCAAGATCATCGACGTCAAGCGCTTCTCGCGCGAGAACGGCGACGAGCTCTCGCCCGGCGTCAACCATCTGGTCCGCGTCTACGTCGCGCAGAAGCGCAAGATTCTGCAGGGCGACAAGATGGCCGGCCGGCACGGCAACAAGGGCGTCATCGCGAAAGTGCTGCCCGAGGAAGACATGCCGTACATGGAAGACGGCACGCCGGTCGACATCGTGCTCAACCCGCTGGGCGTGCCGTCGCGCATGAACCTCGGCCAGATCATGGAGACGCACCTCGGCTGGGCCGCCGCCATGCTGGGCTTCCACATCGCGACGCCGGTGTTCGACGGCGCGCACGCGGAAGACATCAGCGAATGGCTGCAGGACGCGGGTCTCCCCGCCGACGGCAAGACCTGGCTGCGCGACGGGCGCACCGGCGACCGCTTCGGCCGCCCGATCACCGTTGGCTACATCTACATGCTCAAGCTCGCGCATCTCGTCGACGACAAGATCCACGCGCGCTCGACCGGCCCGTACTCGATGATCACCCAGCAGCCGCTCGGCGGTAAGGCGCAGTTCGGCGGCCAGCGCTTCGGCGAGATGGAAGTCTGGGCGCTCGAAGCCTACGGCGCGGCGTACACGCTGCAAGAGCTGCTCACGGTCAAGTCCGACGACGTCGTCGGCCGCGTCAAGACGTACGAGGCGATCGTCAAGGGCGAGAACGTGCTCGAGCCGGGCGTTCCCGAGTCGTTCAAGGTGCTCATCAAGGAGCTCCAGTCGCTGGCGCTCGACGTCAAGGTCCTCACCGAGCAGCGCGAAGAGGTCGAGATCCGCATCCAGGACGACGACATGGCCGAGCGCGCTCAGGAGATCGGCCTGCTGATGGGCGACGAGGATCCGCGGCTCTCGCAAACGGCACTGGCCGAACGCGAAGCCGAGCGCGACCGCGTCTCGCAAGCCGCCGCGGTCGCCGCGATCGGCCTCCCCGAAGAAGAGCTCGAGGAAGTCGAAGAGGGTGAAGAGCCCGCTGCGGTTGTCGAAGAGCCCGAAGAGGAAGAGGAAGAGCTCGACGACGCGGCGCCGCTCGTCAGCGCGGGGCCCGCGCGCGGCCGCGCGCCCGACGACGACCTGCTTCCGACCAGCCCGCTGGGCGGACTGCGCGCGACGATGACCGACGACGGCGAGATCGTCGTCGACGAAGTCACCGAAGAGGAAGTCCCGATCGCGGCCGAAGAGGACGAAGTCGACGAAGGCTACGTGCTCGAAGACGAAGACGAAGAGCTTGCCGAAGAAGCCGAAGAAGACGAAGGCCCCCTCGTCCACTCCACCGACGACGACTACTAGGATAGCGTTCGGGCTCGATCGCGCGCAAAAAGGATGAGCGCCGCTCTTACGAGCGGCGCTCTTCCATTGCTTGTCATGCTGAACGCAGGCAACTTCATAATTATATTCATACATGCTGAGCGCAGGCAACTTCACATCATATTCATACATGCTGAGCGCAGGCAACTTCATATCATATTCATACATGCTGAGCGCAGGCAAATTTCATATCATATTCATGTCATGCTGAGCTTGTCGAAGCGCGAACGATCGAGCCCAGCCAGAGCCCGAACGCGCCTAGCCGAAACCTCGCCGTCGCCCTGAGCCTGTCGAAGGGCGACCGCCACCGAGTCGAACGGCGGTCGGGAGAAAAGGATGAGACCCGCTCTGCGAGCGGGTCTCGTGCTTTTTGGATGCATCCGCGCGCGCGCGTTTGCGCGGTCGTCCTTCGCCGCCGCTCAGGACGACATCATGATGTATCGCGCGCCGACGCGAGTCGACCGTCGCACGGCTCCCGGTGTTCGCCCTTCGACAAGCTCAGGATGACATCGGGATCGTGCCATAACCGGAGTGCGATCTCTAGTTGCGTTCGCGGGAGATCAGGCGGAGGTAGCGGCGCGGTTCGAAGGTGTTGTCGGCGTCGATGCGGCGGAACGCTTCTTCGCGCACTTCGGTGGCGAGCTGGCGGCGCTGCTTCATCGCGGTGTCCAGCTCGCGGAAGGCGCGTTCGAAGTCGTCGCCTTCGAGTGTCGAAATCTGCTTCTTGAGACGGTCGATGTCACCGTGTAGGCGGCCCTGCAGCTCGTGGCTGACCTCACGCTCGACCTGTCCGATGCGCGCGAGCAGCGCGTTGAGCTCCTCGACGGTCGGCAAGCCGAACGCGGTGCGCGTCGGTTCGGACGGCGCGCTCTGCGCGCGCACGGCGCGCGGGCGATTGCCCGGGCGCGGCGCGTCGAAGGTCGGATAGACCCGGATGATCGACTTGATCCGCTGCGGTCCTTTCGGCGACTGCAGGCCTTCAGCGATGCCGGCCATGATGAGCCGCGAACGCAGGGCCGTGTCGTTGATCACCCGCAGGTGCTGCGGGTCGATGCCGACCGGTCGCCGTGTCGAGCCAAAGAAATCTTCGTCGCGCGCCAACGGGAGGGTCATCGCCTTCTCCCAGAGATTCGCGCGCGCACTACGCGTTCCGTTCACGTCACCCCGGTTACGTCACGGGTTACACGTCACCTCTTCGGTTTGTCCTCTGCTTCGGCTTCGGCGATCTCGGCCTGCGTGATGGCCTGCTCGCCCGCCAGCATCCCGGTGTCGTCGGCGGCCACGACCCCCTCATCGAAGCGGTCGAACAGGTCCTCGTGCTTGGCGTCGGGCGCCGGTTTGTCGTCCTTCATATTGCCTGGTCTACCCCGCGAAGGGCTCGCCTGACCGTCCCTCGCCGCGCCCGGCCGGGTACACTCTCGGCATGCCGAGCAAAGGGAAACACGGCGAGTTCGCGCCCCTCCCGTCGACGCTGGAGCGCTCGCCCAAGAAGGCGCAAGAGACCTATGAAGAGACCCTCGAGCATGCCGAGGAGACGTACGGGAACGACGAAGAGCGCGCGCATCGCGTCGCCTGGGCGTCCGTAAAGCACTCGTTCGAGAAAGTCGGCGACCACTGGGAGCCCAAGGAGCACAAGGGGCCGTCGGATCCGCGCGCCGCGGAAGGGGGCCCGAACGCTTCGGGTCCGTCGTATGGCGGCGTCGACGTGATCGGCAAGACCAAGGACGAGCTGCTCGACGAAGCGCGCCGGCTCGGCGCGCACGCGACGATGCACATGACCAAAGCCCAGCTGGCCGGCGAAATCGAGCACGCCAACCAGCGCGCGGACCGTGCGCGGCGCGAAGGCCGCTGACCGCTCGCCGACTCTTCGAGCAAACCATCAGGGGACTTTGAGGAACTCCCGGAAACACCGGGCGCGATGAGGTTCGTTTCGTTGCACATCGCCGCGCTCGCCGCCGCGGTCGCGCTCACCGTTCCGGCCGCCGCCGACGCGCCGTTCAACTTCGACACGGCGCCCGGCAGGCTGCCCAAGACGGTCGTGCCGATCGACTATCAGGTGGCGATCGTTCCCGACGCTGCCAGCAAGACGTTGACCGGAACCGAGACGATCGCGGTCGAGGTGCGCCGGCCGGTGACGACGATCGTCCTCAACTCGCTCAACGAACGTCTGCACGATGTTCGACTCGACGGAACTCCGGCGGCGAGCGTGCGCAGCGACGACGTCCAGCAGCTCACCACGATCGCGCTGGCGCGGCCGGCGACGGCCGGACGGCACGTGCTCGCGTTCGCGTACGACGGCAAGCTCGAGACGGCGCCGCAAGGATTGTTCGTGCAGCCGTACCGTGCGCCCGGCGGAGCGACCGGAACGATGCTGTCGACGCAGTTCGAAGCGACCGATGCGCGGCGGATGTTCCCGTGCTGGGACGAGCCCGCGTTTCGCGCGACCTTTCAGCTGACGGCGACGGTGCCGGCCGCGTGGACCAACCTGTCCAACATGCCCGTCGCCTCGAGAGTCGTGCACGGTGCGCTCGCCACCACGAGATTCGAACGATCGCCCAAGATGCCGACCTATCTCGTCGAGTACTCGGCCGGCGATCTGGCCCACCTCGACGCGACTGCGGGCGGCAAAGGGTTCGCCGTGTGGGCGGTGCGCGGCCAGGAGCAGAACGGCGCGTACGCGCTGGCCAACGCACAGCAGATCCTCGCCGATTACGACGCGTATTTCGGTTACACGTACCCGCTGCCGAAGCTCGACTCGATCGCGGTGCCGGGCGGCTTCCAGGGTGCGATGGAAAATTGGGGCGCGATCACCTACAACGATCAAGCGCTGCTGCTGCCGCCGCAGTCGACCGCGGCGCGCGAAGAGCGCGTGTTCAGCATCCAGGCGCACGAGATGGCCCATCAGTGGAACGGCGATCTGGTGACGATGGGTTGGTGGGACGACATCTGGCTCAACGAAAGCTTCGCCTCGTGGATGGCTGCCAAGGAAACCGACGTCCGCCATCCGGCCTGGAAGTGGTGGGAGCACCAAGATGCCTCCAAGGAAACCGCGATGAACGCCGACGCGCGCGTGACGTCGCACGCGATCGAGCAGCACGTGGTCAACGAGCTCGACGCCGAGGCGTCGTTCGACGGAGCGATCACCTACGACAAGGGCCAGGCGTTTCTGCGCATGCTCGAAGCCTACTTGGGACCCGACACGTTCAGAACGGGGATCCGACAATACATTCGGGCGCGGGCGTTCTCGAACGCGACCAGCGGCGATCTGTGGCAGGCGCTGGGCGCGGCGAGCCATCGCGACGTCGAGCGGCTCGCGTCGGCGTGGACGACGCAGCCGGGTTTCCCGGTCATCTCCGCGCGCGCCGTCTGCGATGCCGCCGGAAATCGCACGATCGCGCTCGCGCAGAAGCGCTTTCTGCTGACTGGTGACGATCCGGCGCACGAGCGCTGGAGCGTGCCGATGAACATCCGCAGCGGCCCGGGCGGCGTGACGCAAACGGTGCTGTTCACCACCGACGGCCAGACCTTCCCGGCCGGCCGCTGCGGCCAGACGCTCAGCATCAACGCCGGCGGCTTGGGATACTATCGCGCGTCGTACGACGACGCGACGTTCGGCGTGGACGAGCGGAACTTCGCCGCGATTCCCGATCCCGACAAGATCGCGATGCTCGACGACCAGTGGGCGCTCGCGCAAGCGAATCAGGCGCCGCTCGGATCGTACCTCGCGCTGGCGTCGTCGATGAGTGGGGACCTCGACGACCGCGCCTGGGACCAGATCGCCGACGCGCTCGGCACGCTCGAGTCGTACGAGCGCGGAACGCCAGGCCACGACGCGTTCACCGCGTACGCGCGATCGGTCATGCGGCCGGTGTACGACCGGCTGGGCTGGGACGCGAAACCCAACGACGACGCGCCGACGCAGGCGCTGCGGCGCACCGCGATCGAGCGGCTCGGCGATTGGGGCGATCCGGCCGTCGTCGCGGAAGCGCGGCGCCGGTTCGCGCAGATGAACGGTGAGCTCGCCGCGCGCGGTCCGTCTTCGATGAGCCTCGAGGACCAGGGGGTCGTGCTCAACATCGTCGCCGAGAATGCCGACGCTGCGACGTTCGAACAGCTGCACGCGCTGGCCAGGTCGTCCCGCGACGAGGCGCACGCGCGCGTGTACTACGGCGCGCTCCTGAGCGTGCGCGATCCGAAGCTGCAGCAGCAGGCGCTCGAGCTGGTCCTGTCGCCGGAGTTCCCGCCGCAGTCAGCCGGGATACGCGGCCGGCTAGTGCTCGCCGCCGCCGGCTACAACCCCGCCCAAGTGTGGCAGTTCTATACGGCGCACAGCGCGGAGCTGTTGTCGGCGACGTCTGAGTTCTCACGGGCGCTATCGATGTCGAGCGTCCCGTCGACGTTCTGGCGCGCCGCGCCGCTCGACCAACTCGAGTCCTACGTGAAGTCGCACACGCCGCCCAACGCCGGCGTCTACATCGCCCGCGGAATGGAACGCGCGCGCACCGCACTGGCCCTGAGCGCCCGCCTCGTCCCCGCCGCCGACGCCTACATCACCGCGCACCACAGCTGAGGGGGTCGCCGAAGGCCGCGGCGCAGGCGATCGGCGGCGTAAGACCAAGCGCGAAAGGCGCTGATGCCCACTCGCAGTGGCGAGCGGCGCTAATGCCCATCGAAGTGGCGAGCGGCGCTGGGGCCTCCGATCAGGGAGACGTCCCGAGAGGATCGCGAGGGTCGAGGTCGAACGTACGTTCGTCCAGGCCACCGATGTCTCGACAGCTCGCTTTCTTCGCCAGCTCCCAAGCCCCGATGCGGCTCGTGGGCGACCACGGCGACGTCACCTATCTTCCGGAGTTCCTCGATCGCGCGACCGCGGACGCACTGCTGCGCGAGCTCAACGCCGACACGAAGTGGCGCGCAGATTCGCGGGTGATGTACGGCAGGCGCGTGCTCGTGCCGCGTGAGACGGCCGGCCGCGGCGAGAAAATGCCGCAGCCCTGGACGCCGACGCTCGAACGCGTCAGGACGATGATCCAGCAGCACACCGGCACGAGCTACGACTACTGCTTCCTCAACCGCTATCGCGACGGCAACGACGCCGTCGCGTGGCACGGCGACCACGACGGCACGCGCGACGCGCGACTGATCGTCGCGTCGCTCTCGCTCGGCGCGACGCGCGCGTTCCAACTGCGCCCGAAAAAGGACAGCGGCCTGCGCTACGATCCGATCAGCATCGACGTCACGCACGGCGACCTCATCGTCATGGCGGGCGACACTCAGCTCTACTGGGAGCACCGCGTCGCGCGCGATCCGCGCATCACCGAAACGCGGCTCAACGTCACCTTCCGCCAACACCGCGCCCGCGACACCGCGGCATAGTCGTTCCACGTCATAGACGATGCCCGCGACTCCACGTCATAGTCGATGCCCGCGACTCCGGGTCGTAGTCGATTCCCGCGACTCCGCGGCATTGTCGATTCCCGCGACTCCGCGGCATTGTCGATTCCCGCGACTCCGCGGCATTGTCGATTCCCGCGACTCCGCGAATTCTCGCACCCCATGCCTGTCGATCTACGGCCTGTCCATGTCACCCTGAGCCTGTCGAAGGGCGAACGACGAGGGCCAGAGACAAACCAAACGTTCTCGCGAGCCAACCTCGCCGTCACTCTGAGCTTGCCGAAGAGTGACCGCTCCCCAGCCCCCGCGGCGAGCCCCGCGCCAGATCGCGAATCCGATTCCAATCGCCCCGGATCATCGCTGCTTTCTTCGCGCGTGACCAACCTTTGAGTTGCTTTTCGGCTCGAATAGCCTCTTCGGGCGTCGGAAACGAAGCGGCGTAGACGAGTTCGAGCGGACGCCGTGAATACGTAAAGTGCCGGCGATCCTCCCCTTGCGCGTGCTGCGCCACGCGCACTTCGACGTCGGATGTGACGCCGACGTAAAAGCTTCCGTCGCGGCAGAGCAGCATGTACACCCAGTACGTCTTCACGCTCTACCACTGCGACCGGCGAACCTCTCGACTAGGGTCTCGCCGAACGCTCTCGGCGGTCACCCTTCGCCATGCTCAGGGTGACGTCGCGCGTTGCCCGAAAGCACGTCGGGTTTCTGCCGCGGCGCCGTGGGTTCGCCCTTCGACGAGCTCAGGATGACATTCGGGTCAAGCGACGATCGCGGATGTGTCGGCTGTGCTGGGGCCCTTCGACGAGCTCATGATGACATTCGGGTCAAGCGACGATCGCGGATGTGTGGGGCGTGTGGGGCGCCTGCGGTGGGGCCGTGAACTGGGCTTCTTCGGTGCTGCCGGTGAGGGCGGTGGTGGAAGAGGCTCCGCCGCCGACGATCTTGGCGACTTCGTCGAAGTAGCCGGTGCCGACTTCACGCTGGTGGCGCGTCGCGGTGTAACCGCGCGACTCGGCCGCGAACTCGCGCTGCTGGAACTCGGCGTAAGCCGGCATGCCGCGGCGGCCGTACTCGTAGGCGAGCTCGAACATCGAGTGGTTGAGCGCGTGCCAGCCGGCCAGCGTGATGAACTGGAAGCGGTAGCCGTACGCGAAGAGCTCCGCGCGGAAGCGCGCGATCGTGTCATCGTCGAGCTTGAGCTTCCAGTTGAACGACGGCGAGCAGTTGTAGGCCAGCATCTTGCCCGGGAACTGCGCGTGGATCGCGTCGGCGAACGCTTTGGCTTCGTCGAGCGACGGATGCGACGTCTCGCACCAGATCAGATCGCAGTACGGGGCGTAGGCGAGGCCGCGCGCGATCGCTTGGTCGATCCCGGGGTTGACGCGATAGAATCCCTCCGGCGTGCGCTCGCCGGTGAGAAAGGCGCGGTCGCGTTCGTCGACGTCGCTCAGCAGCAGGTTCGCGGCGTCCGCGTCGGTGCGCGCGACGAGCACGGTCGGCACGCCGCAGACGTCCATCGCCAATCGCGCGGCGATCAGGTTGCGGATCGCTTGCGAGGTCGGGATGAGCACCTTACCGCCGAGGTGACCGCACTTTTTCTCCGACGCGAGCTGATCCTCGAGGTGAACGCCGGCGGCGCCGGCGGCGATCATGGCCTTCGTCAGCTCGAACACGTTGAGCGGCCCGCCGAAGCCGGCTTCCATGTCGGCGACGATCGGGGCGAACCACTCGCGCTCGCCGGCATGCCCTTCGATCGCGTCGATCTGATCGGCGCGCTGGAACGCGTTGTTGATCCGCTCGACAACCTTCGGCACCGAGTCGTACGGATACAGCGACTGATCGGGATATGTTTGGCCAGCACTGTTCGCGTCGGCGGCGACTTGCCAACCCGACAGGTAGATCGCTTTCAGGCCGGCCTTGACGGCCTCGACCGCCTGGCCCCCGGTAAGGCATCCGAGCGCCGCGACGGGCTCGTCCTGCGCGAGCAGCTCGCGCAAGTTCTCCGCGCCGCGCCGCGCCAATGTGTACTCGATCGGCACCGACCCGCGCAGTCGCGTCACGTCGTCGGCGCTGTACGGCCGGCCCACGTCGACGCTTCCCGCGCCCGCTGCGTGGCCGTCGGTCGCGTGACCTTTGGCCCGATGGCCGTTGGTCGAGGACGTTGAGCGGTCCGACACGGAATAGTCTCCTCGCAGCGCGCAGGTCCCGGGAAGTATACCGTTCCAGCCAGCCGGGCAGCGTCACAGCAGCGCGAGTGGCGCGATTCGCGACACGAGATGCGCGATCGCGGACGCAGAACGCGCAAAGCGAGTTCAGGGCGAGAGCGTGAGCGTCGAGACCGTTGCGGCGCGCACAGCGGGGGCGGAGAAGGGCAGCGGGGTGCGCGCGAACTTCACCCAGGCGGCAGTCTGGTCGGCGTAGTGCGGGGAGCCGGGCTCGCCCGACTCGCCGGCGTCGATGTCGATCGTCGAACGATCCCAGTCGCCGGCGATCCACAGCGCGCGGAACGATTGGCCGTGGTTGTTCCACTGCACGGCGGGCGCGAAGGTGCCGCCGCGGCCAGGCATCGTCGGGCCGTTCCACATCGAGAAGCCGAACGCCGCGAGCGGGCTGGTGAGCGGCTGCGCGCCGTAGGTGCCGAACGGCGTGACATCGGTGCCGAACTCGGTTTGCACGCGGCGCAGCGACGCCACGACGAAGCCGTCGTAATCGTCGTTCGCTACCCAGCCGCGCGGCCGTTCACGCAGCGCGCGCAGCACGATCTCGAAATCCCGGCCCGCTGCCGGGATAATACCGGGCCAGCTCCGCCGGCAGATGCTGACGCGCCAGCGTGCCGAGCATGTCGCGCCGCAGCGCGACGACCGCCGTCGCCCCGCGCGATTCCGGAACGCAGCATCCCGTCGAACGAGCGCAGCGCGCCGAGCACCGGTGCGAGCGCCCGATCCGTATCGACGTGCTTGCGCATCGCGGCGGCCAACACGATGTCGGCGAACTCACGCTCGGCGGGCGAACTCGCGTCGCGCTGCTCGGCGACGATTTCGTCCGGGGAGAGCTTGCCGTGCGCGTCGAGCGACGCGCGCAGCACGCGCCGGATCTCGAACGCGCGGTACGGCGGCGGCCAGTACGGCGCCAAGCGCGGACCGGCGCCGTCGGGCCGGTTGTTGCTGGTCACCGCGAACGCGTCGCGCGACGGATCTAGGTGCGCGCCGGCGGCGTACCTCGAGAACGCGGGAACCGGCGCCGCGCCGTCGATCGCCCACCGGCCCCACGACGGATCCAGCGGAACCGTGCCGGCGAAATGATAGGCCGCGCGCCCCGCGTCATCGGCGAACAGCGCGTTGAGCGCGGGCTCGGTGAGGTCGCGCATCGCCGCGACGCCGTCGGCCGCCGTGCGCGCGCGCTGCAGCCGCAAAAACGGCGTGAGCGGCGACGCCGGATGGTGCTTCATCGGCCAGTCCATCACATAGGCGAAGCCCTCACCCCGGCCCATCACCACGCCGCGCGGCGTCTCGATCAGATCGACGTCGACCGGCGCGCCGAAGCGCACCGCAATGCGTTCGTGCCGATTCCGCGCTGCGACCCAGCGGCCGCCTTCGAAGAACTCGTCGTTCCCGCGCGTGCGCTCGCGCAATACCAGCATCGCCGCCGTCTCGCCGGCCGTGACGCCCCACGCCAGATGCTCGTTGTGACCCAGTGTCACGCCGGGCGTTCCGGCCAGCGCCGCGCCCGCGACGTGCATCCCCGGCGCGCTGCCTTCGAGCAGATACCAGATCGTCGGGATGCCGAGATCGAGGTGCGGATCGTTGGCCAGCACCGCTTTGCCGATTGTCGTGCGGTTCGAGCCGGCGATCCAGCCGTTGCTGCCGATCGGCGCGCGATCGTCGGCAATCTCCGCGGGCAACGGCGCGCTCGCGACCGGCAGCGGCAGCGGCGGTAACGCGGCGATCTTCCCGACGGCACTGCCGTCGGTCGGCGCGTCGTAGCGCGGGTCGGTCGCCGGATACAGCGCGTCGATGCCGGCCGGCCCGAGCAGATTGCGAACGCGATCGCGCACGACCACGTCGTCAGGCCGGTCGTCGAGATCGAGCACCGTCGCAAAGCCGACTGCCAGCGCGTCCTCGGGCTGCCAGCGGTCGAACCCGAAGAACAGCGCGACATACTCCGGCGGCTGCGGTTCGCGCGCCGCCGCCGCGTTCACGCCCGCCGCGAACGCCGCCAGCATCACGCGCTCCTCGGCGCCGGCCTTCTCGTAACAACGCCGGGCGAGATCGTGGATCGCGTACCGGCGCATCCGCCGGTCGACGGCGGTGACCGGGCCGCCGAGCATCTCGGCGAGTCGTCCGTAGACATAGCGCCGGGTCAGGTCGATCTGGAACAGCCGGTCGCTGCCCATCGCGTAGCCCTCGGCGAAGAACAGATCGCGCACCGAGCCGGCCCGGATGTGCGGTACGCCGCGGGCGTCGCGCGCGATCGTGACCGGACCCGAGAGATCCAGCCCGCGCTGCATCCCCGAGACCTCGGCGACGCCGACCCGAGTCGCCACGACGACCCGCACGACGTACACGACCGCCAGCAGCACGACGAAGCACGCCACCGCGACGGCGGTCAAAACGCCACGCCGAACCCATAAGCGAGCTCGCATTCCGAGTCGGTCGCCTGAGAGCGTCGCCTTTCCTCCGCGACCTGGCGGTCGGCCGGACGATCGGCCCGAGTCCGCGCCCGAAGGCTTGGCCGGACTCCTCGCAGCGAGCGAGCGTACCGCGCCTCGACGGCCAGCGGGCGCCGTGATACAATACGTGTCTATGCCCCTCGGCCGATAAGCGGACCTCAGGAGCGTTCGGACCGGCGTCCCCTGGGGCTGCTCGCCTTTTCACCCTTCGACTCGCTCAGGGTGACGAGGCAACCCCCATGCTATGGCGGCACTCGACGTGACCTCGGCTGCCTCTATCTCGCCGTCGCGCTGAGCAAAGGAATCAATTGAACCTCCTCGACGTCAACAACTTCGACGCGATGCGCATCGGCCTCGCGTCGCCGGAACAAATTCGCGCGTGGTCGTTCGGCGAAGTCAAGAAGCCCGAAACGATCAACTATCGGACCCTCAAGCCGGAACGCGACGGCCTCTTCTGCGAGAAGATCTTCGGTCCGACCAAAGACTGGGAATGCCACTGCGGCAAGTACAAGCGCATCCGCTTCAAGGGGATGATCTGCGATCGCTGCGGCGTCGAGATCACGCGCGCCAAGGTGCGGCGCGAGCGGATGGGCCACATCGAGCTGGCCACGCCGGTCACGCACATTTGGTATTTCAAGGGCGTGCCGTCGCGCATCGGCATCCTGCTCGACATGTCGCCGCGCCAGCTCGAGAAGGTGATCTATTTCGCCGCCTACGTCGTCACCGATCCCGGTGACACGACGCTGGGCAAGCGCGAGATCCTCACCGAGCAGAAGTACCGCGAGAGCCGGGAGAAGTATGGCACGCGCTTCAAGGCCGGGATGGGCGCCGAAGCGATCCGCGAGCTGCTGCGCGACCTCAACCTGCGCAAGCTCCAAGAAGATCTGCGTCGCGAGTTCAAAGAGACGTCGGGCCAGAAGCGCATCAAGGCGATCAAGCGGCTCGAAGTCGTCGAGGCGTTCCTCGCGTCGGGCAACAAGCCCGAGTGGATGATCCTGGCCGCCGTGCCGGTGATCGCGCCCGAGCTGCGCCCGATGGTGCAGCTCGACGGCGGCCGCTTCGCCACGTCCGATCTCAACGATCTCTACCGCCGCGTCATCAACCGCAACAACCGCCTCAAGCGGTTGCTGGAGCTCAGCGCGCCCGAGATCATCATCAAGAACGAGAAGCGCATGCTGCAGGAAGCAGTCGACGCGCTCATCGACAACGGCCGCCGCGGGCGTCCGGTGACGGGTCCGAACAACCGTCCGCTCAAGAGTCTGTCCGACATCCTCAAGGGCAAGCAGGGCCGCTTCCGCCAGAACCTGCTCGGCAAACGCGTCGATTATCGGGCCGGTCGGTCATCGTGGTCGGCCCGAACCTCAAGCTGCACCAGTGCGGCCTGCCCAAAGAGATGGCGCTCGAGCTCTTCAAGCCGTTCGTGATGAAGAAGCTCGTCGACCGCGCGCAAGCGCACAACATCAAGAGCGCGAAGCGCATGGTCGAACGCGTGCGGCCCGAAGTGTGGGACGTGCTCGACGAAGTGATTCGCGAGCACCCGGTGCTGCTCAACCGCGCACCCACGCTGCACCGGCTGGGCATTCAGGCGTTCGAGCCGGTGCTGGTCGAAGGCAAAGCGATCCACCTGCATCCGCTGGTCTGCACGCCGTATAACGCCGACTTCGACGGCGATCAGATGGCCGTTCACCTTCCGCTGAGCGCCGGCGCGCAGGCGGAGGCGCGCATCCTGATGCTGTCGTCGAACAACATCTTGCAGCCCTCGTTCGGCAACCCGGTGTCGATCCCGACCCAGGACATGGTGCTGGGCCTGTACTGGCTCACCTTCCAGCCCGACGAGTACAAGGGCCCTGCCAAGGCGGCGCTCTCCGACGACGCGCTGTGGGCCGGTCCGGTCGTGCGCGACGGGGAGCCGCGCCGCAACAAGCCCGACGGCTCGGCGTCGTACATGGCGTTCAAGGACGGCACCGACGCGATCTCCGCCTACAACCATCGCCTGATCGGTCTGCACGAGTGGATCGAGGTGCGCTACAACGGCACGCGCATCAAGACGACGGTCGGGCGCGTGATCCTCAACGAGGCCTTCCCGGCCGAGTGGAACTACCCGTTCCTCAATAGCACGCTCGACAAGACCGCGCTCAAGAAGCTCATCACCGAGTGCTACCGCAAGTACGGCAACGCCGCCACGGCGGAGTTCCTCGACGCGATCAAGGGGCTGGGCTTCCGCTACGCCACGCAGTCGGGCACGACGGTGTCGATCAGCGACATCATCGTTCCGAACCAGAAGCACGATCTGCTCGACAAGGCGCAGTCCGAGGTCGACGAGCTCCACGGTCTGTACGACCAGGGCTTCATCTCCGACGACGAGCGCTACAACAAGACGATCGAGCTGTGGCAGAAGGCCGGCGACGACGTGACGCTCGCCATGCAGGCCGCCCAGAACCCGCTCAACCCGGTGTTCATGATGGCGACCTCGGGCGCGCGCGGCTCGATCGCGCAGGTCAAGCAGCTCGGCGGCATGCGCGGGCTCATGTCCGACCCGTCCGGCCGCATCCTCGAGATCCCGGTCAAGGCCTCGCTCAAAGAAGGGCTGACCGTGCTCGAGTACTTCATCTCGACGCACGGCGCGCGCAAGGGTCTGGCCGACACCGCGCTGCGCACGGCCGACTCGGGCTACCTCACGCGCCGGTTGGTCGACGTGGCGCAGGACGTGATCATCCGCGAGGAAGACTGCGGCACGCCCAACAGCATCACGGTCTCCGACATCACCGTCGGCAAAGAGACGATCGAGCCGATCTACGATCGGATCATCGGCCGCCGCGCCGCCGAGGACATCCGCGATCCCGAGAAGACGCGCGAGAAGCTGGTCAAGCGCGACGAAGAGATCGACGAGGAGAAGGCCAAGGCGATTATCGCGGCCGGCGTCAAGTCGGTCAAGATTCGCTCCGTGCTGGCCTGTCAGGCCAAGTACGGCGTGTGCGCCATGTGCTACGGCCGCAACTTGGCGACCGGCCTCAAGGTCGACATCGGCGAGGCGGTCGGCATCATCGCGGCGCAGTCGATCGGTGAACCGGGCACGCAGCTCACGCTGCGGACCTTCCACACCGGCGGCGTGGCGCAGGAAGACATCATCACCGGTCTGCCGCGTGTCGAGGAGATCTTCGAAGCGCGCAAGCCCAAGGGCGAAGCGCCGGTGACCGAGGTCGCGGGCACGATCAAGTTCGGCGAGGAGAAGGGCAAGCGCGTCGTCTTCGTGACGGCTCCCGACGGCGAAGACCACGAGGTCGACGTCCCGGCCAACACGCACCTCAACGTCGTCGAAGGACAGCAGGTCCGGGCCGGTCAGCCGGTGGCGGAAGGCTCGCTCAACCCGCACGACATCCTGCGCATCAGCGGCGAGACCGCGCTGCAGAACTACCTGGTTCAGGAAGTGCAGAAGGTCTACCGCTCGCAGGGCGTCGACATCAACGACAAGCACATCGAAGTGATCGTTCGCTCGATGTTGCGCAAGGTCAAGATCGTCGACGGCGGCGACACGCGCATGCTCCCCGGTCAGCTGATCGAAGCGTCGGTGTTCGCCGAGGAGAACGAGAAGATCAAGGGCGACGGCGGCCGGACCGCGGAGGGCAGCCCGGTGCTGCTCGGCGTCACCAAGGCGTCGCTGGCGACCGAGTCGTTCCTGTCGGCGGCGTCGTTCCAAGAGACCACGCGCGTCCTCACCGACGCCGCGATCAAGGGCAAGCACGACCCGCTGCTCGGCCTCAAGGAAAACGTGATCATCGGCAAGCTGATCCCGGCCGGCACGGGCATGTCGCGTTACCGCAATCTCCACATCGAGCCCGAAGGTCAGGACATCGACGAGGAAGGCCGCCCGGTCCACCCGTTCCTCGACTTCAACCCCAACCTGGACGACGGCCTGAGCTCGTACAGCGACGTCGTCGCCCCCAACGGTCAGGAGATGAACCCCAAGGTGCTCGGCCCGTACGAGCGCCAGCGGATGGTCGAGAACACCGTCCAATACGAGGGCGACTACGAACCCGAAGCCACCGTCGGCGCCCCCGGCACGCGCACCCAATACAAACCCAAAGGCATCAACCCCGACGATCTGTAGCCAGCGCCGCGGCGCACCGGGCGATGTCATGCTGAGCTTGTCGAAGCGCGAACGATCGACCCCAGCGACCAACCAAACGGGCCTAGTCCAAACCGCGCCGTCGCCCTGAGCCACGTCGAAGGGCGACCGCGAAAAAGGTTGAAAAAAAAGGTTGGGCCCCGCTCTTACGAGCGGGGCTCTTCGATGTAATTTCGCGAGATCGACCTCGCATGCGGAATCATTGCCGTTCGGCGATACTGACCGTTCTGGCGGTCGCCCTTCGACGTCGCTCAGGGCGACGGCGCGGTTTCGGCGAGGGTCCGTTCAGATTGGTCGTTGAGCTCGATCGTTCGCGCTTCGACAAGCTCAGCGTGACAGAGTCGCGCATTTGCTTCCGTGGAGATGACGACGACGTCGCGTCCGTCCTGGGTGATCGTCTGGGGCTCGCCTCGTTCTGCCGCTGCGACGAGTGCGCCGAACTTCGCCTGCCTCGTGAGCTTGCCAATACTTCATGACATGGGTCTCCTGCGATGCCTAACCAGAACTACCTATACAACATCATGGCACGTCGCCGCGCAACATTCGACGGCCCCTCGCACGACAACAGGCGCAGCTCGAAAGAAGGGCCCGCTCGGGTCGCGCGGCGAAGCAGGGTAACCCCTGTCCGGAACGGCTGTTTTCGCGGACAGGTCTTTCCGGTCCGTACGAGCCCTCCCCGAGCGCATAGAAACGGCGCTTTTTCGCCGTCCCCCATGCATGCGTAAACGGCGTTTCGGGTAGGCTTCGACGGCACGGAGGAAGTCGATGGGTTCACTGATGATCCGAATCGTTCTGGCGGTCGCCGCGACTACTGCGCTGGCGCTGTTCGCGCGGGCCGAGAACGTTTCGGCGGCCGAGCTGGCGGGCGCGCAGGGCACGATCTCGATCGCGGCCGCGCCCGCCGGCCTCGCCAGCCCGCGCTGCGCCGACCTGATCGTCGAAGCCCGCGACGCCAACGACAACCACCTCATTGCCCAGACGCACCCCGCGCTCGACGCCGACGGCGCCTGCAAGTACGCGCTGAGCGTCCCCGCGCAGAGCGCGGTTTGGCTGCACCTCCGCATGGCCCTCGTCTCGTCCACCTCCGCACCCGGCGCGACGCCGGTCACCGCAACGGTGGCGGCGCCGGCCGGTGCTGCCAACTCGACGGTCGCGAAGCCGGCTGCTCCGGCCGGCCGCGCCGTGCAGATCCGCTGGACGGCGATCTCGCCGAACACCTACTTCTTCGCGCCCGGCGAACAGAAGACGATCCCGCTGACCTTCTGACCGCGACCAACGTCGCGCTGATCGCGACGAACACCGCGCCGACAGGCGGCGCGAACCCTCAGCCGGTCTCGATGTCGGACAGCAAGAAGCGCACGCCGCCGGTCGCGATCTGCTTGGCGTGGCCGAGCGCGGCCTGGCCTTCCGGCGTCGCGACCGCCGCGCACGCGCTGTCGTACGAGTCGAAGTACAAGTCGGCGGTGCGATAGGCCGGCGTCGGGCTGCCGTCCTCTTTCGGGAACACCTTGGCCAGCTCGGCGCGCTTCACGTTGGGGATCTTCATCGCAAGCGGGATGTGGACGTTCTTGTATTCCGCTTCGAACGCGGCCGGGTCGGTCGGGTTGTCGTAGACGACGGTCAGTTTGACGCTCATGGACGTTTATTGCGCGCGGCGCCGCGGACGCCTCTTCGCGCGCAACCACGCGTCCAACGTCTGAGCTGACCGAATGAGCCGATCAAAGCGCTCCCGAACCTGTCGATGTCATCCTGAGCCTGTCGAAGGACGAACGATCGACCCAAACCGGACCCAAACGCCGCCGCAACAACGCGCGCCCGAGCCCTGAGCCCCGGCGAAGGGCGAGCGCCCTCGCGCCGGCACGCAACCTACGACATCATTCGAACAGGTGCGCGATCTCCTCGGCGTCAAGCGGAACGGCGGAGCGTTCGCCGTCGAGCAGCGCCGATGCCAGCGCGCCCTTGCGCGCCTGCAGCTCGATGATGCGCTCCTCGACCGTCTGCTCGCAGACGAGCTTATACACGAATAACGGTTTCTCTTGGCCGATCCGGTGCGCTCGATCCGTCGCTTACTCCGCCTGCGGCGTGCTTGCAGTCGAAGTGCACGGGACACGAGCACTCAGAGGCTAGGCGAAGCCGCCCGTCGCGCGAGTGTGAGATCCGAATCGAGATACCATAACCGGTTCCCGAGCTCCCAAGAGCGGAAGCAGTGACCGCGTGTCCGTCGCCCGATACGTCGACGCCCGCGATCCGTCCGCCGTTGGCATAATCCCATCCCTTGCGAAGAGCGTTGCGCGAGAAATGCCGACTCAACATGACGTCGTCGATATCGCCGCAAAGCGCCATCAGCGCGCTCTTCGCGCCCCCGCGCACGCGATCCGGGTCATCTGTCATCCTGAGCCTCGTCGAAGGGCGACAACCCAAGCCGGCGGCAGGACCGTCGCCCTTCGACAGGCTCAGGACGACGGGCTGGGCTCGATCGTGGCCGGCCGGTCCCCCTTCGACAAGCTCAGGATGACAGCGAACGGGCTCGGAGTGGCACGGGGACGCAACCAAAGTCGGCAGGGGCCGGCGGGGTCGAGTACGCACGGTTACACGCGTATGCGCACGCTCTCGGACGTCTTCGCGCCAGGTACCGCCCCGCTGCCCGAGGGTCTCCGCACGCTCCAGGTGTCGCCGGGTCGTACCGTCGAGCCGGGGATCACCGTCCACGCCAACTTCACCTTCCGCAACCTCGGCGGCGGCACGGCGACCGGGTTCCGCGTTCGCTTCCGGTTGCCTGAAGGGCTGACGTACCTGGTCGGCACCGCGCGCATCGACGACGCGCCGATCGACGAGCACGGCGGGCTCACCTCGCTGCTGCAAGGTTCGGGCGCGAACATCGGCGACGTGCCGGCCGGCGGCGAGCGCCGCATCTCGCTGGCGTACAGCGTCGCGCCGACGATCGAGAACGGCACGCAGATCGCGATCCAAGCGGCGATCGCGTCGTTCGAAGTGCCGGTGATCGGCTCGAACATCGTGCGGCTGATCGTGCGCAGCCGGCCGTCGCTGCAGAACCCCGCCACGAAGCTATCGATCACCGCAGTGCGCGAGCTCGTCCCCGGCGCCGAGCTGCAGCTGCGCGCGCAGGTCCACAACTCGGGCCAGAGCAGCGCGCACGACGTCATCGTGCTGTTGCCGGTGCCGGCCAACACGACCTACGTGGAGCACAGCGCGCGCGTCGACGGCCGCACGCCCGAGGGACTCTCGGAAACCGAACCGTTCGGCTTGGCGCGCCCGTCGATCGTCGCCCAGACGCTCGGCCCCGGCGCGACGCTCGACGTCGGGTACCGCGTGCGCATCGACCAGACCCTCGACGACGCGTCGCCGGTCGCCGCGCACGGCTCGATCTGCACCCAGGAGCTGCCCGAGTTCGGGCTGGCGCCCGTCACCCTCAAGGTGCCGTCGAAAGCGTCGTTCGCCGGCGACGACACCAGCTTCCATGCCGAGTGCGAGGACGACGTCGTGCCCGGCCAGCGCATTCGGTTCGTCGTGCGCGCGCGCAACATCGGCTCGGCGCGCGCCAAGGCCGTCAAGGTGAAGATCAAGCTGCCCGAAGAGCTGACCTACAGCTCGGGCTCGCGTTCCATCGACGGTGCGCCGGGCGTCGATCGCGAACGCGATCCGGGGACGTTCGAGATCGGCAGCGTCGAGCCGGGCCGCTCGGTCGAAGTCGCGCTGGCGGCGGTGGTGCGCTCGCCGGTCGCCGACGGGCACGAGATCGCGCTGGGCGCCGAGGTCGACTGGTCCAAGGGCGACCGCGCCTTCGAACGGACGCTGACCGTGCGCTCGCGCCCGTCGTTCCCCGCTGCCTTCAACACGATCGAGCGCGAGACGTCCAAGCGCCTCGAGCCCGGCGACCGCGCCGCGTTCACGGTGCGGCTCGAGAACATGGGCACCGACGTGGCGGGCGACGTGCGCCTACACCTCGAGGCCGACGCCGGGCTCGAGGGCCTCAAGGCGACCGAGCGCGACGCCGAGCTGACGATCGGCGACGACGGCGCCGTGCACCTCAACGACCTCGACCCCAACGTGCGCCGCGTGCTGCGGCTCGAAGCGCGCGTCGCGCAGACGATGGAAGACCAGACGCAGTTGCGCCTGCGCGCGACGCTGCGCACCGCGCAGCTCGATCCGATCGATCTCGGCGCGGCGGTGAACGTGATAGCGTCGCGGCCGCGCTTCTCGGCATCGTCGTCGAAGCTGGCGCCCGAGAGCAACGACGTGCTGCGCCCCAACCGCACCAGCGCCTGCCGCTTGACGCTGCACAACGACGGCACCGATCGCGGCCGGGACGTGCGCGTGCGGCTGCAGCTGCCCGAAGAGCTGCGGCTCGAGAGCGTCGAGGGCGCGTCGCGCGACGGCCAGACCGTCGCGTTCGGCGAGGTGCCGGCGCAGGGCACGCGCGAGGCGACGCTGCACCTGCGGCTGATCGGCGCGATCGGCCTCAACGACACGCTCGACGTCGGCGCGCGGGTGAGCGGGATGAACGTCGTGCCGTTCTCGCTCGAAGCGATGCAGCTCGCCACGCACGCGGAGGCGTCGTTCGCCGACGGCGCGACGCTCACGTCGGTGCCGGCCGACTCGGTCGACGCGGGCGAGGAGATCACCTACACCCTGGCGCTGCGCAACGTCGGCGACGGCGCGGCCAAGCGCCTCAACGTGCGGCTCGACACGCCGACCAACAGCGTCTACGCGCCGGGCAGCACGACTGTCAACGACGTCGGCCTGCTCGACTTCGCCGGCACGTCGCCGCTGTTGGTGGCCAACGGGCTGACGCTGGGCGACGTCGGCGCCGGCGTCGAAGTCGTGGTGCGGCTGCGCGCGATCGTGAACACGCCGCTGCCGGCCGACGCCGTGATCGACACGGTGGCTTACGTGACGTGGGACGACACGCCGGAGATGACGGTGACGGGCGAGCCGCTGCGCGTGCGCTCGGCGCCGGCGCTGCCGATCGTGGATCCGATGCTGCCGTTCTCCGTGCTCGACGCCGCGGCCGGCTCGTCGCGCCCGGCCTACACGCGCGTGCTGCCGGCCGGCGAGGAGTACCTGGAGTTGCCGCCCGCGACGCCGGTGCGCCGCAACGGCACGCGCGAAAACGCCGCGTACGGTGCGGGGTCGGGCGCGATTGCCGCGAGCGAACAGGCGCGGCTCGCGCCGGCGCCGGCGTTCGAGGAGACGGTCGACACGCCGACGTCGCTGTCGCTCGCGCTCGACGGCGAGAAGCTCGACTGGATGCTGCGCTATCTGGAGGAGGCGCGCTTCGAGGGCGTGGTGTCCCACCTCATGGTGATCCGCGCGCTGTTCCCCGACACCGCCGAGACGCCGGCGGCGACCGAGCAGCTCCGTGGGCACGGCGCGAAGCTCAGCGAGCTGGTCGACCGGTTGTTCATCAAGCTGCGGTTGCCCAACACGGCGCTGGTGCGCGACGATCTCGAGACGTGGGAATATCGCGAGTCGTTCGAAGCGCTGCTGGCGACGCTGCGCAGCGAGCGCGGACGCGACATCGAGATGCGCGGCGGGCTGACGCTGTCGGCGTGGGTTGAGCCGCGGATGCTCACGGCGGCAGAAGAAGATCTGCGGCATTCGAAGATCGTGACCGCTGCGCCGTGGCACGCCGCGTCGATGCTGATCGCGACGTCGCTCGAACGCGACGGCCAGCTGGTGGCGAGCTTCGCCGGGTATCGCGAGGCGCTGCTGCGCCAGTTCTGGTCGATGCGCGACCTCTCGCCGACCGAGTTCGAAGCCGCATTGCATAAGCCCGGCGAGGTCGAGCTCGAAGTCGAGCGCGAGGACGTGCTGCGCACGTTGGCCGCCCAGCGCCGCGTCCCGGCCTAGCCCATGGAAGTGTGGGTGATCGGCGCCGCCCTCGTGGTGCTGGGATTCATCATCTTCGCCTTCATCCGCTCCTCGGGCCGCGACTCGGCACCGACGACCACCGCGCTGCCGGAGTTCGAGGATGGCATTGTCAGCGAGCCCGTACCGTTGCCCCGGCGATCAACATTGGCCGATGAGCCGGCGTACGTGCCAACGTCGTCGGTCGTGGGGGCTACGGCGCGGATTGCCGGCGAGTCAGCCGATCCGGCCGCACCCGGCGAGCCGCGGCGAATGCGATGGTCCCGGCAGTTCGACCCGGCTGGCGGCACGCTCTCCGACGAAGCGCGCCTGAAGCTAATCGGGGACCTTGGCTTGATTCGCGCGGATTGGAGTCAGGCACTCCTAGAGCAGGCGCGATCAGAGGAGACCGCCCCAGCATTCATTGCTGCAGTTGGTGACGCACTTGGACGAAACCACTAGCGTCGACGCGCAGCGCCGAAACCGTGGCGTCGCTCCCTAACGCTTCTTCGTGCCTTTCTGATCCGAGCCTGGGATGCGTGCCAATGATGCCGCGTCCTTTGGCCGGAACCCAACGGACCATCGACTTGACCCCGCGCGCCTCAGCCCAAACGGGATTCGAATCTTAAATCCGAAGTACCAACAGTTAGTGTCGCATCCGAAAAGCATTTCGTGGAACGATTCTCCCCATCCGTCGCCGGTTCAACGTCTCGCCCAATTCTGTCCCGTTTCGCACGTTCTTGCAACAGCCGTGCAACGACCCCGTGCGGGTCTGGCCCACGTTGCAGACATCCACTCAATGGGTACTAAAGCAGTCGCCCGCCCCATGCAGTTGCGCATTCGGCATTCGCAACATAAAATGGAGTCCGGGAGCAGTAGGCCGCCCGGGCAAAAGCAGGCACGGCAGCCGGAGAACGGCGCCGTCGGTAACCTGACGGCGCGGGAGGAGGGCAGGGCCTTTCGTGCCGACGAGCCGGCCTTTTCGTGCTGCGGGAGCGCTCTCGGCAGGGCTCAGCACCTCACCATCGAGCTGAGCGGCGCCTTCGGGGGCGGTTGCTCCGTTAGTCACGTCGTGCCGGGACCGGCCGTCGGCTGCGGTGTAAGTGAGAGACGAACCTAGGGGCCTCTGCGACTGCGGACGGGCCCCTCGGAGGGTTTTTGCACAACCGCCCCTGATCCAGTAGGATCGTCATCACATGCTTGACGGACCGATGACCGAGCCTGCGCCCGTCCGATTGGAGGCCGTGCCGCATTACGTCGCACGACCAGATAAAGGCTTCGTAGAGTCGGCCTGTCGATGACCGTCCTGCGCGAACTTCCTAAGGCCGGACAATGGCTCATGTTCGACGGCGAACTGGTCCAAGTCGTGTCCGCTGCAGAGGGACAAACCGGTGTCGACCTCGTCGTGCGACACCCCAGCGGCAATCTGCGCGACCGCACCGAGCGATGGGAATCTATCGCTGCGGCCAGAGTCCCGGAAAACGACGGTAACGGGAACGCGATGAAGGCATTGGCTGGCCTGTGGGGTCGGTGGATGCAATACACATCGCCGCGTCTTCGATCCGCAGCGCTGGCGACACGCGCTCTCACCCCGTTTGCTCATCAAGACGAAGCGGTCTTCGATCACATGCTGCCGCAGCCGCAGTTGCGGTTTCTGCTCGCAGACGAACCTGGGACCGGGAAAACAATCATGACGGGGATGTACCTCGTTGAAGGTCGCCGTCAAGGACTCATCCCGAGCCGCACCATGATCGTCGTTCCGGCGCATCTCGTTCAAAAGTGGCGTGAGGAACTCGAAGACTTCTTCGGAGTCCGCGCGAGTATTCTGACCCCAGACGTCGCGCGCGACCCAAAGGATCTCGATCCGCGAGTGGATGTCTGGATAGCGAGCCTTGACCTGTTCACGCACAATCCTGACGTGCGCAGAAAAGCGGCCGGCGCACGCGCGTCTTGGTCGCTGGCCGTATTCGATGAAGCCCATCGTCTCACACCAACGTCGCGGTACCTCGCAGCGGCGCAAGACCTCGCTAGTCACTCGCATCATCTCCTGTTGCTCACGGCCACGCCTCATCGTGGCAAAGAGCATTATTTTCGCGGATTGTGCAATCTGCTCGATGCGGAACTGTACCCGTGGGATTCCGATACCGAGAAGTACGAAAAGCGGCTGAAACCAAGCAAACTATCTTTCCTGCGCCGCATGAAGGAAGATCTGCGCGATGCGGATGGTAATCGGCTGTTTCCAAACCGCTTCGCAAAGACTCTGCCCATTGTTCTCGGAGACGTCGAGTTTGCTGCCTACCAAGCCGTCATGGAATACGCGCAACGGTGGTACGGCGAAAACGCTGCGCTGGCACTCTCAATCTATGGCAAGCGCGCTGCTTCGTGTCTGCCGGCCGTTGCCGCAACGCTCGAACGACGTCTCGCCTCACTCTCTGAATCCGCAGGTAAACGGGGACTGACCCAGGTTCCGGACGCGATAGCAGAGGGGCTCAAGGGAACGCGTTCCTTGTCCGACGCGTATGACGATCCGGATGATACCGCCCGAGCAGAAGACGCCGTGGTTACGTCCGTCACTAAAGACAAAGTCGGCGAGGTCGCAGCAGTGCGAGCATTGCTCGAACAGGTTCGCTCCGCCATCGAGTTTGGAGGCACATCCGCCAAGTGGTTACAGGCGGAAGAAACGATTGCTTCGCACGGCATCTCACCTGGGCATGGCCAGTTGCTCGTGTTCACGGAGTTTGCTGACACTGCCCGTTGGCTACATGCGAATTTCCTCGAAGCCGGCTATACCGTCCGGACGCTCGAAGGGGCTGTCGATCACAGAGCCCGCCATGAAATGCAACGGGACTTCCTGGCCGGCGCGTTCCAAGTTCTTGTATCCACGGACGCCGGCGGCGAAGGTATCAATCTCCAAAGCGCCCATGTCATGATTGACTGGGACATCCCTTGGTCGCTTGTCCGCCTGGAACAACGGATGGGTCGTCTTCACCGCATCGGACAGAAGAACGATGTTTACGTCTATCACTTAGTTGCGCCCGCTACGCGAGAAGGCCGCGTGCAGCAGGTCATGCTTGGCAATCTGGAGGCTGCCGCCGAAAGTCTCGGCGGACGAATTTTCGACCTCCTAGATGCAACTGTTTCGCGTGCCGATGGCGGCTTTGACTACGCTCGCGCATTAGCCGACGCTCAAGCCCAACCGAACGCAGACATCCTCGTACCCGATGTAGCCAGTCTCAAGAAAGCCGCAGAGGCCCTGACGAGTGAGGACAAGCACCTCCGCGCCGGCGTCGACCAGGCCGCCGCAGAAGAACGGTTCCGCGCTGACCGCCTTGAGGCGATTAACCCAGTGATCGTCGACGGCTTTGTCGACGTGCTTGGTCGGGCGCAGAACTGGACCATTGGTGCCGGGCCCGCAAAAGGCGTGCGACGCTTACACAGCGCAAAGCCGTTACCTCAATCCTTCGGCGCCGAACGCGACGTGTTGATTGCGGCCGACTGCGCTGCTGTAGATCGCGCGCGTACGGATGACGCGGGCCTAGACTCTGTGGTCGTGCTCGGGCCGACCGAAGAGCCCTTCGGCGACCTACTCAAGATGGCACTCGAAGGTGGTCGGTCCGACCTTCTTCGCGGCTGCCATCTTGTAGATACTGGATCGCTGACCGACTACACGCTCTTCGTGTATGAGGCCGAGGTCCGCATGCACGATGGGATCCGCCAAATCCCAAGGCCCGCGCCGATACTGGTACGCTGGTCTGGCCCGGGCGCTTTTCAAGCTTCTTGGGAACTTCTGATGAGTTTGGCTTCGGGCACGGGGTCGGCGGGATTGTCACGCCCCACACCAGCACAGTTGGCCGATGCGGAAACGGAAGCCAAGGCAGCGCTTCAACGTGAAATTCAACATCAGAAACATGAACGTCTTGGGTGGGTGCGCCGGGCCCGGCAACAACTCAAGGAATACGAAGACCGCTTTCACGAGGACATCGAGGACCTGCCGCGCAGCGAGCGACAGACGCGCATGGCAGCATTCGCGGCGCGACGGAGCAGCCGCAACGCGCAACTCACCGAGATAGAAGACATCCGCGCGACCGCCGTCCGTCTCGTTGGGTGGTCTAATGTGAAGGCCGGGGTCAAGATCGGGAACCTCGGATATGATCCAAACGCCGAGAAGGTCGCCATCGCCACGGTTATCGCCCAACTCCAGGCGCAGGGCTTCGCAGTTGATGACCGCCAAACGGCCGGCGTCGGCTATGACCTCCTCGCCCGGCACAAGGACAACGGACAGCAGCGGTGCGTCGAGGTCAAAGGGTTTACTGAGTCCATGGGACCTGTTTGGCTAGAGCAAAACGAATGGGCACAGGCGCTTCAACGCGGCACCGACTATTGGCTCTACGTAGTCGACGACTGCGCGACGACTCCAACAGTGCGTGTTCGAGTCCAAGACCCGGCTCATCGCTTCGGCAGTGGCGCTCGCGAGATTCAACGCTTCCAAATCAAACTCTCACAGCTCAAGGAGCAGGTGTCGAAACAATGATTCAGCGCGAAGACACCAGGCTTATTGACCGGTGGTTTCCAGTGTCTGCCGTTGATGAAGCGTGTGGCACGCCGGCGGGATCGGGAAGAGTTGAAAAGGCGATATTTTCATGGTTCGCGTCTCGCCCTATCGCCCAAGCACGCGCCGCTGCGACTACGGCACTGTTGCCGTTCAATGAATCGTCTAAGCAACTCATCGAGAAAGCCGTTCGCCTGGACGATCAGGCTGCAATAGCAGAAATCGTCGGGCTCGTTCACGAGACGTACCACGGAAAAGCGCCCGTGGTACTCGATATGTTTTCTGGAAGAGGAATGATCCCGCTCGAGGCCGCTCGGGCGGGCGCTATTGCACTCGGTACCGACCTGTCTCCGGTGGCGACCTTAGCGGGGAGACTTCTTGCCGACTTTCCAAGCCGCAATTGGGATAACGAACCCCCATTACCGCCCGAAATTCGCGGAGGCGATAGACGCCTTGGGCTGACTGATGATGGACGACGACGCCTCGTGAGAGATGTAGAGTCGTTTCTGTCGGAAGTCGGCCTCCGAGTCGCAGAACGGGTCGCGCAATTTTACCCGCGCAACGCGCGTGGCGCATTTCCGTGGGGATACATTTGGGCTACTTCTCTTCCGTGCGATCATTGCAAACGACGCTTCCCCTTACTCGGTTCTCTCGCACTGAGGCACCCGTACACGAAGACTGCCGATCCTGGTCAGTCACTGCGGCTTATCATCAAGGGCGATGAATGGTCACTTGAGATCGCTGAAGGGCCTCCAACTCAGCAGCCAACCTATTCGTCCGGTCTTCGCGCCGATGGCACAAAAAAGAAGGGCAAGGCCGGCCGTTGCCCTTTTTGCCAGCACCCGCATACGCTTGAAACGATCAAAGCCAAGGGCGAAGGCCGGCAGTACGAAGACGTTCTGATAGCCGTTGTTGATACGGATGATCGTGGACGGCCACTATTCCGTAAACCGTTTCAGCACGAAATAGACGCCATTGCTTCCGTATCACTCGACTGCGATTACGGGTGGCCCTTCTCCGCTGTCCCCGAGGAGACTATTGCATCTGGCAACGTGCATACGGTTATGGCAAGTGGCTATGGATATAAACGGTTTGGCGACCTGATGTGTCGGCGTCAATCGCGGTCGTTTATTGAAACCTGCCAAGCGATTCGCGAGGCACGAAACGACATCTTGCGAGCGGGAGTCAGTGAGTTGTATGGTGGAGTGTTGGCCAGTTACGCCGCGTCGAACTTGTGCCGCCGCCTTCGATACTCCACCCGTGGGGCGTGGTTACGGCTTCATGGGAGCCCGGATGGGTCGAAGCGCTCGTATAATCAGACTGCGGACATCTACAGTAACGAAGCAAGCATCAACTTCCAATTTGATTTTTTTGAAACCGGGCCGGGCGCAGGTGCGGGAACGTGGGCATCGGTATCTGCATCAACGGTTCGGTCCCTAGAGAAGGTCACGAAAAGCATTCAACATTCCCCGTGTAGGATGGAGCGGGCGTCCGCAACGGCGCTACCGTATCGGGACTCCTCGGTCGACGTCGTCGTTACCGATCCGCCCTATTACGACATGATTGAGTATGCAGATGCTTCCGATATTTTCTTCGTCTGGTTGAAGCGTATCTTGTTTGACATCCAGCCTGATCTGTTTTCGCCGTCTGCGCAAGAGCCGGACGGTTTACAAGACAAGAACAACGAAATTATAGTCCGTCGCGTTCACGAACCTAACCGCGTGAAGCACGACACTTCTTTCTATGAAACGATGTTGGCGAAATCATTTAGTGAAGCGCGCCGCGTCCTTAAGACAAACGGTCATCTTGTCGTGATGTTTGGGCATTCTGACCCGGACGCGTGGCGCCGCCTGCTAGGTGCGCTCCAAACAGCAGGTTTCGTCGTTACGTCGGCCTGGCCGTCCCGTACTGAGAGCGCCAACACCGGCGTTGCATCCATTAAGGTTACGGTCACCATTGGCTGCCGAGTTGCGGCTGCTAACCGCCCGGTTGGAATGGGGTCAGAGGTGGATCGCGAGGTCATCGCCAGCGTCGTCGAGCGGGTTCGCCAATGGGAAGACGACGGGCTCGCCCTCGAAGACCAACTGATGGCTTCCTACGGACCGGCGATGGAGGTCTACGGGCGTTATAGCCGCGTCTTGAATCCCGACGGTAGCATCGCCGATCTGGACCATTATCTTGCGCTGGCTCGCCGGGCTGTGCGTGACGCTATGCGTCTTCGCGTAGACGAGTTACCACTCGAGACTTTCGACGCGATCACGCGGTTCGCGATATTCTGGCTTCGAGCAAAAAAGCGCGGCGAGGTTCCCAAAGGGGAGGCCCGTTTCTTCGCTCAGGCGGATGAACTTCGCTTGGATGACCTCCGTGGGCGAATCCTCACAGAAACGAAGGCCGGCTTTCAATTGCGTCTTCATGACGAGAGAGCCGTGACGCCGCAATCTTCCACATTTGAAGTCGTACGTTCGATGGCACATGCGTGGGACCAAGGCGGAATGGAGGCGGTTGCCGAGACGATCGCACAAGTGGGCCTACAGTCCAACAATCCCCACTTGTGGGCCGTCGTGGCTGACCTCGCAAGTCATCTCCCTGCGTCAGACAACACGGCGAAGGCTCTAGCAGGCATGCAACGGTCGGCATCAACCATCGATACGTTGGTTGCCGGACTCCGTACCGGTGCGCAGCAGCGCGAACTGTTCGAAGCGGCGGAAGCGTGAACATGGTGATTCAAACCTGGACGAGCGTACTGAAACTGCGACCGGAAGTTGTCGCTACGGATGGCGGCATCGGCGATCTACAGATGAGCCTCCATCGCGCCGTCTATCAGACTGCTAAGGTTCCATATCAGGACGTCGCGTATTATGGCGACATCACCGAGCCGACACCGAACCTTGTTGGCTTCTTCTCGCGCATCGCTCGGAGACTTTCAGGGACTAGCGAATCCGTCGCCCTTTACCATCTCGATCAGGGAATGGGAGGAGGCAAATCGCACGCCCTCGTCGGCCTATATCACATGGCTTCGGCTCCGAAGTCGTTTTTCGCGACTCACATCGGTAAAGAAGTTAAGAGCGAGGCTGAGGCCGGAACCGGTACCATCGAGTTCGCAAACGCGCGCGTCGTCACGCTCACGGCGGACCATTTCTCACCTGGCAAGGCCACCGAAACATTCGGCCCGGCCGTCAATCTGTTTGAGCGGTTTCTCTGGAGCCTGTTCGACGGAGACCGAGCGCGTTATGAGGCGGCGGTTGCGCAAGGACCCAACAAAGCAACTCTTCAAGAGGCTCTCGCAAGCGTGAGCCGTTCAGTCCTGATACTCCTTGACGAGTTGATGGACTACGCAATGGCGCTTTCCGATGTGGATGCAGTCGGGACAATGCCGAGTGAACAGGCATTTCTCAACGCGCTCATGGACGCATGCGACGACGTGCCACGCGTCGCATTCGTTTTAGTCATGATCAGAACCGACCTCGATCCTGAGGGATATACGCCTCGCGCGGAAAGTTTCCGAGAATATCTCGCGTCTCGCATCAACCGCAATGGTGCGACCATTGCGGTGACGGAGACCGGTGATTTTGCCGCCATCATCAGACGTCGTATCTTTGAGCAGGCGAAGTTTGAACAGGCTGCAGCCGCTCTCGCTGCCGGCTATCAGAAGGCGGTCGGCTCAGAGCCCGCTTGGGAGCAACAGGTTCTGGAGAGGCTCGGCAACGGAAAGGGTGTGGCGGCGCTTGGTCAGCGTATCGCGGAGACGTACCCCTTTCACCCGGACCTCATGAATCTCGTTCAAGACGAGTGGGGCAAGACTCAAGGATTTCAGCGCGTTCGTTCGACAGTCGCGATCTTTGCGCTCGCTGCGCTTCATTGGACACGCAATGCGCAGAGCGGTGAATGGGCTCCGCCGCTGATCGGCGTAGGAGACTTGCCGCTCAGCGGAATCAGCGGCGGCGGCAATATCCCGCAGGCACGATGCCTCGAAGCACTGCTCAACTCAGGATTACTCCTGGGTAACGACCGCGCGATCCAAGGCTATCGGGCAGTCGCTACGACGGACATCACGTCGGCAAATGGCGACGCCGGCCAAGCAGTCGAGATGGATCGCAAGTTGGCCAGTGCATCGCTCGATGCGGGTCAACCGCACCCGGCGGTTCGTATGGCCACGGCGCTCTTTAACTTCAGCCTTGTCGCTCGAAGTCAGGGACGACGAGGCGCCACCAAGCCCGAACTTATGGCTGCTTTGCTGTTGCCGGCCAATGGCGGCTCAAGCCCATTTGCGGCAGTCGAGGAAGTCTTTACAACGCTGACCGGATCTGAGGGCCTTGGGGCGTTGGAAGTCAACCGCCCCTCAAATAACCTCGCCGAGCGCTATTGGCTGACCATTAAGCAGACGCTGCGAATGTTCTTCAACTCGGCGAAGAATCTCGTCACGGAAGATCAAGCGCTCGCGCTTGTATGGGAAAATACGCAAGCGCAGGCGTCAAAGGGTCAATTCGATGCGGTTCAGAGCGTCGTGCAGCCGACTGGGAAGCAGACTTTGAGCGAGGTTGCCGGCGGTTACGATAGTCCAGAAAATCGGCTCCTCGTTCTTGACCCTCGCCGGTGGACGTTGCTCAACGGTGAGGACTCGCGTTCCCGCAATGACATCCGCCAGATCCTTGGCGTTGGTGAAAACTCTCTGGTCGTTGATAACGCAGCAAGTTGTGTTGTGGCTGCCGTAAACACATATCAGCGGCGTTATGCCGTGCAGGCCGCGCAAGATGCTCTGACCTGGAAGATTGTCGTCGAACAGGTGATCGAGGGCGACGAACAGGCAGAAGTGTCGACAAAACTCGCGGAAGCCCAGGCGAAGCTAAAGGAAACGGTCCGAAAGGCATATCGGCACTACGCGCATCTGGTGCGTAATGGTGACCAACTAGAGGTGGCGTTTTCTCGCTTCGACGACGATAAGCAAACATCGCTCAGCGGGAACGACGTATGGGGCGCCTTGGTCAGTGCCAGCCGTGCAGTCGGTGAATATCTTGATCCTGTAACCAAGACACGTAAACGGAAGCCGCTCTCGGAAGAGTACGTCGCAATGCTGCTCAGCCGATTCGACCGGCACCTGACTCCAAAAGACGTTGTTTCTTCTTTTTACAAGAATCCACAGTTTCCATTAGTCCCCAACCTCGACGACATTCGCGATGTCATCTTCAAGATGGTTCAGCCACCGGGGCACGCGGGAGAAGGAACCGGTGGCTGGGAGCTCGTCGCTTCCGACGATACCGTACTTCACGTTGATAACGCTAAGCAGATCGCGATCAACTCGGTGCAGCAGACGCTGCGGAAGGTGAGCCCGCGCGAGGAACAAACCTTCGGCGAAACCTCTCCGTCGGAATCGGATTCGTCAACTACCAATACTTCGACGAGTATTGTATACTCTCCGTTGACCACGACGACAAGCGGAGACCAAATCGGAAAACCGGGCGCGGATGCATCCGGCACAGCGGAGGCGGCCCAACCGGACTCGTACTCGTGGTACGGCGTTGAGATCGCGAACCGGTCGATTACCGACGTGTCAAAGCGCGAGGAGATTCGCAGCCACCTGCGCTGGCTGATGGCGCAACTAGACGTTGATGGCTTCCATCATCAACTAATCTCGCTCAAGTACGATCTGCTCGCCGAAACAAACCCCGCGCTTCAAGAGGACGTCGAAGAACGCGCCCGCGCCCTCAACGCCAAAGCGTACGTTCGAAAGGACGAAATGTAGAGTGCTACGGACGCTCGTCTCTCAATGAAGCTCGAGATTTCAGGACTACACCCGATCACGGACTCGAGCTGCGGCCGAGGCCGCGATCTTCGAATACCTGGCGGTCTTTTACAACCGCCAACGGCTTCATAGCGCAATCGGATACCAGGTTCCGGCCTCCCTCGACCGGGAAGCAGCCTAACTACAACTGTCCAGAAAAACCGACGCAAGTCTACGGTGACATTGTTGGCCGAAATAGTCTTGACTCACTAGTACGCGACGTTGCTGGGAATCGGCTCGGCCAAAGCGGTGTCTGCAATGCGGCTGAGAGCGTGCCATGCGCTGCTTAGCCCGTCGCTGGCAGGGAGTTCCAACCCTACGAATATGACGAAGCGAGGGTTGTCACTCGGTACAAGCCCGACGACAGCCGGCGCGCTCGCGTCACCACCGCTGACTGCTGACCATTTCATCTTGGCCGTCCGGGCAGGCAAACCTGGGATGCTCCTAACTACTGAAGAAATGTAGCTCCGTACAAGCCTTGCTGCGGACGTCGAACAGGCTCGCTGGGTTATTGTACGAGCTCGACCGCGTTCATTGTGGACTGTTGTATTAACCCGGTCAACGATATGCGGCTGCAACAATTCTCCGGAGCCAGCTATGGCGCTGTAGGCGTCAACGAGCTGGAGTGGCGTCACAAGAAGGCCGTGCCCGTGCGAATACTCGGTAAGGCTCGCCGTAGACCACTTTCCCGGCGGCGGGACCAGCCCCGACTGTTCGTCAGGCAAATCTATCCCTGTCGCTGTACCGAAACCGAAGCGCCGTAGTGCGTCCCTGAAACCAACAGATCCCAAATTAGCGGCAATGAAGTGCGCTTCGGCGTACCGGCCCGATGCTTCGTCCCCCTGAGATCGCTCTCTTCCGTAGGCCCGCGATGCGCCGTCGCGTATTGGGGGAGGATTCTTGTTAGCGACGGCTTGCCCGCTGTCGAGCCCGGCTGCGATGACGATTGGAGTAATTAGGTCTCCAGGCTGAAACAGCGAGCTGAGCGCGCGGTTTTGGATGTTCTTGTTGCTAGATGCGGTTGGTGATCCAGGATCAAAATCAGGAAGGGTAGCTAAGGCGGCCACCTCACCACTTGAGGGCCTGACGACCACAACCACGCCGCCACGTGCAGATGTCGATGACACTGCGGCATATAAAATCCGCTCAACTTGAGCCTGCAGATCTATATCGATTGAGAGCTGCAACGATTTCGGGTTCCGGCCTGCTACTAACACCCACGTCCTGGCGTCGCGAATTGGATGTCCATATAGATCAACCTCGACCTCAACTTTTCTGAGTGCACCCTTCAATAGGCCGTCGTACCGCTTCTCGATTCCGGCTTTTCCGGTACCCGTGCGATCGATAAAGCCAACCGTCGCAGCCGCTACTCGGCCTTCGGGATAAATACGATGCGCTGGGCCATCAAGTACGACAACTACACCCTGAAGATTAAGGTCTCGAACGCGCTCTAAGGTGGACGTTGGAACATTGCGCGCGATTCTAATTCCAGCTAGGGGTCTGGAAATCAACGACGACACGGCGGCTTCCGGAATAGATAGAATCGACGCTAGTTGCTGCACAGTAGTTTGTCGATCGCTAATCGCAGATGGAAACACCTCGATTGCACCGCGCTGGTCGCTATACGCTAGGATCCCGCCGTTGCGTGATCGGATCATCCCGCGAGTGCCTTGCATGAGAAATACTTCCGCGTGCTGCGCCCGTGCCAAGTCGCTAAGATAAGTATGCTGGCGACCCTGGATGTCTAAGAGGCGGCCAATTAGTAAGAGTCCGATGAGTGCGACAGCTGTCAAGGCGCTCTTCGCTCGGATCTGCATCCGTTCGCTCGGCGCCTCATCGCTTAGCGGCAGGTCCGGCGGAAACGCGGCGCCAGGCGCTTCCTGGAGTAGGTCGTCGTTCCCCACTCCATTTGCGGCATCACGATCCTCAGTGAACTGTGAACGCGATTCAGGGTACTGTGAATGCGATTCAGGCCACCGATAATCAAGGAAAGCTCGCGCAAGAGTAGCTACAACGAAGCAAAAGATGATTCCGGCGACGCCCGACGCGAGGGCGTTGCCTATGATCGATAACACGTTTCCAATAAGTGACGAGGCGACGCCGAGGGAAAGTGTAAATACGGCAGTCGCTATGTTCTTGATCAGCCGTCGCTGCCGAGAGTTAGTCATGGATACTTCGCGACAGTCTAGCGACTAGCGCAGCGCCTACAACGTCGTTACCGTCGGTGGCCGTCTCATTGACGCGCCCGCGAATCAGCGACCCCGCGATCGTCGAGCGCAGGCTTGAGTGTGAGTGCGGACGCGGAACAGCCGGCGTGCCAACAACATGAATATTCATTGGTGCTGATGTGACCCCCTCGGGAGCTGGACACCTCCGAAGCGAATGAAGGTGCCCGATGAGAAAGCCCAACCCGCCGGCGAAGCCGGAGCCCGAACCCGAGAAGTTCGAACGCTGGACCGCGCAGCGCAAGGCGGCGATCATCCTCGAGGTCCTCAAGGGGCAGATCTCCGTGCCGGAAGCCTGTCGCAAGCACGGCGTCACGCAGGGCGAGTTCCGCGACTGGGCCGAGGAGTATCACCGCGGCGGCGTCGATGCGCTCAAGGTCAACAAGAAGGGCCTTGAGGCGGAGTATCGCGCCGAAGTAAAACGTTTGCAGTCCAAGATCGGCGAGCTCGTGATGGAAAACGAGATATGCCGCGAGGCTATACGCCCTTTCACTTCGGTCGAGCGGACGTTCAACGGCTCGCTGCTCGACGACGGTGGCCGAAAGCCGTGATCTGCCGGGTGCTTCGCGTCGCGCGTAGCACGGCGTACTATGTCGAACACGATCGCGTGCCGATTGTCGACGACGTCTTGGCGCAGCGCATCAAGAATCTCATCGACGCAGAGCCGTATCTCGGCTACCGCATGGTGTGGGCGCGGTTGCACCGAGCGGGCGTGAAGGTCAATCGCAAGGCCGTGCAGCGGCTGATGCAGATCAAGGGCTGGCAGTGCCACCGCCGGCTCAAGAAGCGTTGCTCACCGCGGGTCCAGAGCAGTCCCAGCGTCACGGCGGTCTCCAACGTGCGCTGGGCGACCGATGCAACGTACGTCTGGACTCGGTTCGACGGGCTGGTCTACGTTAACGCCGTGCTCGACTGCGCCGATCGCGAGTGCATCGGGCTGAACATCAGCCAGCGGAACGATGCTCGCGAGGCGGCCTGGGCCCTTGAGGATGCGCTGATTCGGCGCTTTGGGGCCCTACCTCGCGGCGACGCCGACGTCGTGTTGCGTACCGACAACGCGCTCGTGTATGCGTCTGAGCTGTATCGGGACCTTGCGAAGTCGTACGGCCTGCACCAAGAGTTCATTCTCCCGCACACCCTCGAGCAGAACGGCGTTGCCGAGTCGTTCATGGGAACGCTCAAGCTCGAGTGCGTTTGGCAACATCGATTCGAAACCACGACGAGGTGAAGGCCGCCATCACGGCCTGGGTCACGCGCTACAACGAGTCGCGGCCGCATTCGCGCCTCGACTACCTCCCGCCGGCGGAATGGCGCAGCCGGCAGGCCGAATTAAGCGCCTAAACTGTCCAGAATCCGCGGGGTCACTTCATCATCTTGGTGCTTGCGTAGCTCCATCGACAAGATGATCTCGGCGAAGTCCGCCGCGTTCTGCAGGTCGTCTGCGACGGTTCCTTTGCGCCGGCACATCGTCGCGAGCAGCAGCACCGACACGAGGCCACTCGTTCCGCACGAGCTCTCGTGCGTGAGAAACGCCTCGCATACTTGTTGCTCGCGTTCGGTCGTAGCGGCTCGAGTCCAGTCGATGCCGAGCCGGGCGAACGCGTCCGGTGCTTTGAACGGTACAACGTTTTTCATGACGCCGCGTTGACCGAGGCTTTGCGATCCGTCGTTCGAGCAACTCGGACCCGCGGTAGATGCCGGCGGAACGCCAGGCCGCGACCTCGCAGCAGAATGAGCGTACCGGTCGACGAAACGCTCTTGGTATTCTTTGCGCCGGACGGGCTCCTGGCGGACGAACCGTTCGATGAGCCACGCGCCCCGTGCGACGCGGTTGCTTCCGGGTTTGCGCACGGCGGGCGCGGCCGGGGTGACCATCGTGGGCTTGCCGAACGTGCGGTTTGTCATTCGATGTTGACTCCATCGGGTGACGGGCCCGGTCGGTGTTGACGCACCGATCGGGCCGCCTTGTTATTTGCGTGGTAGCGCGCTGGGGCGCATTGTCACACGAGTATTCTATCAAATTCGTCGCGTTTGCGATACCTCAATGTTCGAATATGCGTCGCGTATCCGACGAAAATAGCGGGCGACGTCGGTGATTCAAAAGGCGCGGTGAGTGGGTCGTTCTTCGCCCGGCTCAGAGCGACCCGGCAGGGCGCGAGCGCGCTTCGACGAGCTCAGCGTGACGGCGCTATGTGGCGCAGAGCCATTCCTCGTCGACTTCGACGCCGAGGCCAGTACGATTGGGGACGTGGGCTTCGCCGGTTTCGACGTGACGGTGGTGCGCGCGTAGGCGCTCTCGATGAACTGGCGGCCGTTGAGATCCACCGGCGTGTCGATGCCGAACGCCGCGAAGAGGTGGACCGATGCGGCGAGACCCACGTCGGAGTCGGTGAGGCCGGAGCCCATGAGGCGGACACCGGAGTCGAGCGCGTATTGGCAGAGGCGCCGCAAGAACGTGAGGCCGGCGTTGCGCTGCACTTTGGCGATCGCGATGTCGATCGCGCCGAGCTTCACGAACGTGGCGAGGTCGGTGGGATGACGCAGCGATTCGTCGAGCGCGATGGGGATCGGCGAGCGTTCGCGCACGCGGCGCATACCGTCGACGTCTTGGCGGGGAGCGGCTGTTCGAACGCGGTCACGTCGAGGTGGTCGAGCTCGCACGCGACGCGCGGCGCGACGTCGACGGTATAGCCTTGGTTCGCGTCGACCCACAGCACCGCGTCGTCGCCGGCGGCGTCGCGCACGCGCTCGACGGAACGAACGTCTTGGCGTTCGCCGTGCAGGCCGATCTTCACCTTGAACGCACCGTAACCGCGCTGACGTCCCTCGGGAATCGACGCCTCGGCGCCGCCGGCGCCTTCGCTCGACACGATCCACGCTAAGCGGATCCGGTCGAGGCGTTTGCCGCCGAGGAGCGCGTACACGGGGAGTCCGAGCGCTTTGCCGAGCAGGTCGTGAACGGCGACGTCGATCGCGCCTTTCGCGAGCGGCATGCCGATGGGAAACCCGCGATTGATCGCGCGATCGAACTTGCGGGCCAGCTGATCGAAGTCCCAGATCGGCGTTCCGATCGCGACCGGCGCGAGGTACTTGTCGATCGTCGTGGTGATGCTTTCGAGCGTTTCATACGTCCACGAGGGAATCGGCGTCGCCTCACCCCAGCCGAACGTACCGTCGTCGGCGGTCACCTTCACCAGCACGCGCACTGACGGTTCGCCCTTGCGCGCCACGCTGCCGCCCTCACCGCAAAGTCGGCAATCGTCGGCAGCGCGATTGGAAATGTCTCGATGCGCGCGATTCTCAGTTCAATGGGTTGTATCGCCACAACCGTTCCTTCCGCGCGCGCGCTGGCGCTCCGTCCTCCTTCCCTCGCCGAAGGAGGTGGGGTCATGGAAGGGATCGCGGCGCTGGTCTATGACGCCGCGGCCAGCGGCGTACGGCTGGCGATCGAGCCGTTGCACCCGATGATGATCGCCGAACGTTCCGTCGTCACCAGCTTCGAGGAAGCCAACGCGCTGGCCGAGCGCTTTCGCTCGCCGGCCGTCGGGGTGGTGTGCGACGCGTACCACGTGTTCTGGGACGCGACCGTCGAGCGCGAGATCGCGCGCGCCGGCGAACGCCTCTGCGGCTTCCACGTCTCCGACTGGACGACGCCCACCGGCGACGTCACCGCCGACCGCGCGATGATCGGCGACGGCTGCATCGACCTCCGCTCGCTGCACGGCTGGGTCACCGGCACCGGCTACGACGGCGACGTCGAGATCGAGATCCTCAACGCACGCGCCTGGGAGACGCCGACCTCGACGCCTGGCTCGACCTCGCCCTCGAACGCTACGCAGCCGTCAGCGTCAGCTAAGCGTCGGCCGCGACCGGCGGAGCCGCGGATGCAGCTTCGATCGACGAGACCTCGACCGATGTCACGCCGTAATGCGCTTCCGGCAACGGCTCACCACGCTCCAGCAAGAACGCAACGTGTTCCTCGAGCGCGTTTCGAAACCCGCGCAGCGCCTCTTCGGGATCGGCAAGAGTTCCGAAGACGACGCTGTAATCGAAGTCCGGCGATGTCGCACCATAGCTGGCGTTTTGCGGATCGTATTCGATCACGACTGCGTACATGAGACTACCTACCTCACCCGAAGGCGAAACCCGCTTCGTAGCGCTCGACAACAGCACTCTACGAAAACTGCCTCGGCATGCAGCGATTTCACGCCCTTACGTGTTCTGGCGCGTAAGGAAATGACGACGACCTATGGCTGTGCCGTGTTCGACACGGAGATCGGTACGTGCGGGATCGTGTGGAACGGCCGCGGAATCGCGGGCGTACAGTTGCCCGAAGCGACCGCAGCCGCGACGCGCTCGCGAATGTTGCGTAAGTTCCCCGGTGCCGCCGTCGCGACGCCGCCGCCGCAAGTAGAGCGCGCGATCGACGCCATTCGCGCGCTGCTGCGCGGCGAACGAGCCGAGGTCGGCGAAGGCCGGACTCTCTCAGAGGTCGCGCTCGACCTTGAGGACGTGCCCGAGTTTGCCCGTAGCGTCTACGATGTGACGCGCACGATCGCGCCGGGGCGGACGCTGACCTACGGCGAGATCGCGAAGCGCGTCGGCATTCCGCGCGACGCGCGCGAGGTCGGCAAGGCGCTCGGCGACAACCCGTTTCCGATCATCGTGCCGTGCCACCGAGTCGTCGCCGCCGACGGTCGCATGCACGGATTCTCCGGCAGCGGCGGCGTCAAGACGAAACTGCGCTTGCTCGAAATCGAAGGCTACGAGCCCATACCCGGTCCGTCGCTTTTCGATTGAATCGCGGGGCGCGGTGTCGTCGACCTTCGCCCGGCTCAGTCCGACAATGGCAACGCCCACCAGGACAAGCGCGCCGCTGTGGCGACCTTCGTCCTATGAAAACGACGGTTTCTCTTAGAATGCTGTTGCCGGCGTGCTTGTGCGGCGCGCTCCTGATCGGGTGCGCGGACGGTGCTTCGAGCGCGAACCGAGCGCCGGGACAGATACCGGCGGCCGGAATGTCCGCTGCGATGCCCCCGACGGGTAGCGCGGTGCGACGGCCGCGGAGCGTGACGGCATGCATCGGAGTCGGCACATCCTCATTCGTCGGAGGGAATGCCGGCAACGTTGCCGCCGGTTCGTACTCCGGGGTGCTGTCGGGCTTCGAAAACGATGTCTGTGACGACGACGCGCAGATCGTTGGAGGCTATCAAAACGCCATTTCGAGCGGCGCGAATTCGGCCTACATGTCGTTCATCGGGGCGGGTAAATACAACGTTATCAGCGGTACCGCAGACCAATCTTTCGTCGGCGCGGGATATCTGAACGCGGTCACGGGTCCGGACTCGGTGATCGGAGGCGGCAGTTCCAACCAGAATGCCGCAACGAACGCGATGCTCGGCGGGGGGCAGGGCAACACTATCAGCTCGGCTGCGACCGACGCGGTGCTGGGCGGGGGCTCTACCAACACGGTTTCGGCGCAGTACGGCGTCATCGCGGGTGGCCTGAACAACGCCGTCTCGGGCGAGGGCGCGTACATCGCGGCCGGCGGCTACAACACGGCCTCGGGCGAAGGCGCCGTGGTCGACGGCGGCTTCAACAGCAAGGCGTCCGGTACGTTCGCGACGATTCCCGGCGGCTACCTCAACAACGCCGCCGGAACGTTCAGCTTCGCCGCCGGTGCGCGCGCGAGCGCCGCGCAGAACGGGACGTTCGTGTGGAGCGACGGCTCGGACGGTGACACGATTCTCACCTCCGCGCGTGCGTACGAGTTTCTCGCGCGCGCCGCGGGCGGCTTCACGCTGTGGACGAACGCGGCGAGCACGGTCGGCGCGACGCTCGCGCCGGGGTCGGGAACGTGGGCCTCGGCGAGCGATCGCAACCTCAAGTCCGACGTCGTTGCGCTCGACGATGCTGACGTGCTCGCGAAGGTCGCTGCGCTTCCGGTGAGCAGCTGGAGCTATAAGTCGGAGCGCGGCGTTCGGCACGTCGGGCCGATGGCACAGGACTTCTACGCGGCGTTCGGTGTCGGCGAGGACGACAAGCATATCACCTCGATCGACGAGGACGGCGTCGCGCTCGCCGCGATCAAAGCGTTGCGCGCGGAAAATGCGCGGCTGCTCGCGCGCCAGGCGAAGATGCAGCAGCAACTCGAGCGCCTCGCCGCCGCCGTGTCGACCTTGCGCGCGCAACATCCGTGATGGCGAGCGCGGTTACCGTGACGGGTAGGTGGCGGCGACGGTGTACCAGGTGATGGTTGGGACGTCGGTGACGCCTTCGGCGGCGAGGGCGGGGCCGAGGCGGTCTTGCATGAACTTGGCTTGCGCTTCGCGCGACTCCCACACTTCGGTTACGACCAAACCGCCGCCGTCGCTTGGGCCGGCACTGTGGCTGGTCTGTCCCGCCGGCCAGTCGCCGGTTCCGTCCGACCGCGTGTTCAACCGTTTCGACACCGCGTCGTACTCTTTCTGACCGATGTTCTTGAACAGGTACACCATACCGACGGCCATGTGACTCTCCTCGTGCGAGAACCGCGCCGCCGAATGACGGCACTGCGGGCGGACCTTGTTCGAGCGCCGTTCGGTCGTTTGCCTCTTTCGCACGCCCCAACGGCCGGTCGGCCCCGCGAGCGGCAGAGCCGCCGTAACGACGATCGGACAACTTGAAGCCGGCGGGCGGTCGGCGCTCGTCGCACCTGGCGGTCGGCACCGAGGGACACCGGTGGGTTACTGCGGACCGCGATACTGGGGGCGTGATAGCACAATACGGTCGATCCGCCGATGAAGGGCTTGCATGCCGTCTCACCCGCTCCAGTCCAACCGACGAACCTTCGCGCACCGCAGCGATGCGCACGACGTGCGTGCCCGCGACGGCGTGCGCGATGTGCGTGCCGGCGGGGACGCGCACGGTGTGCGGGCGGCACTCGAGGGTGAGGACGCACGGCTGCTCGAGTCGGTGCTGGCCCGTACGTCGCCCGAGTTCTATGTGATCGACGCGCAACTGAACGTGCATCTTCGCGCCGGCGGCCACGATCGATCCGAGCGCGCTCACCCCGGCGATGCCGAGAGGCTGCCGGCCGACGTTCGCGCGGCCGTCGAGCACTTGCTTGCAGCGCAGCCGACGTGCGAGTCAGCGGTCGTGCCGCTGCGCCGCGACTTGGCGCTTCGTGTGCTGCGGCTGCACGGCAAGGGCGATGCGCGCTACGCCTTGTTCTTCGAGCGATTCCGTGGTCGCGACCTCATCGCGTCGGCAGTCGAGCGCTTCGCGCTGACGTCGCGCGAGGCGGCGGTGCTCGATCTCGTGATGCGCGGCGTGCCGACCAGCCAGATCGCGGCGCGGCTCAAGATCGTCGACGGCACCGTCCACCAGCACATCAAGAACCTGGGCGCCAAGATCGGCGTGACGCGGCGGAACGCAATCGTCGCGACGGTGCTCGGCATTACGGCAGCTTGACGCAGGGTATCCATTTTTGGGAATGGCGGCGCAAGCCGCCCCGAGCTATCATCGGGATGGGACACGGAGCGTCCCGGTCGAGCTGAACACGGACGTTCCCGAGCAGGCACCCTCCAAGGATGGAGGGTCCATGCTCGTTTTCTTTTATGGGGCCGTCAGGTAGCGGTCGAACCAGCCGCTGATGCGCCGCGCGACGTCGCGCTGATCGCTCGGCTTGTAGAAGAGATGCCCTTCGCCGGGGTAGATCACCAGCTCGGTCGGCACGCCGAGGTCGCGCAAAGCGTGCCAGTACTCGTACGACTGCGTCACCGGCACCTCGGCGTCGCGGTCGCCGGCGACCATCAACGTCGGCGTCTTGACCTGCTTGACGTAGTCGATCGGCGAGCTGCGCGCGTACACCGTCGGATCGTCGTAGACGCTGTTGCCGAAATACGGGATCATCCACGTGTCGATGTCGTTGGTGCCGTAGTAGCTCAGCCAGTCCGACAGCCCGGCGCCGCTGACCGCGGCTTTGAAACGAGTGGTCTGCGTGACGGCCCACATCGTCATGTAGCCGCCGTAGCTCCAGCCGAACAGCCCGACCCGCTTGGGATCGACCGGAATCGTCTGTCCGACCGCGTCGAGCCCGACGAGGATGTCGCGCAGATCGCCGTAGCCGAAGTCTTTGACGTTGGCCCGCGTGAACGCTTCGCCTTGACCGTAGCTGCCGCGCGGGTTCGGCTCGAACACGATGTAGCCGCGCGCCGCCAGCCACGCTTCGAACGCGAAGCCGCCGCTGGGGAACAAGGGATAGTGCGCGTATGCCGGTCCGCCGTGCACGAAGGTGACGATCGGATACGTCACGCCCGCCCGCGCGTTGGGCGGAAAGATGAGCCAGCCTTGCACCGGCGCGCCTTCGCTGACCCACGTCACGCTGCGCGCCGGCCCGGTCAAGCGGCGCGTGCGCGCGTTGGCCGCGGTGACGTCGTGCATGTTGCCCAGCGTGCCGACCGCGATCTCCGGCGGCGCGGTGATCGACTGCCGGATCGCCGCGGCGACCTTGCCGTCGCGCGAGACCGACACGCCGGCGTCGCCCGGCGCGAGCCCGGCGAAGCCGGTGGCATAAATCATCTCCTGACCGCTCCACAGCTGCTGCTGGCGCTTGCGGTCGGCGTCGATCGACGCGATCACCATCCGGTCGCCGGCGAGCTCGGTGGCGAGGACGTGGTCCGGCGAACCGTTCCACGCGATCGTCACCACCGTGGCCTTGAGATTCGGCGTGACGTCGATGGGCATGCCGCCGCCGGCCGGCACGACGAACACGTCGCCGCCGGTGATCGCCTCGTCGCTCATGATCCCGCCGATGTACGCGATGCGCTTGCCGTCGCCCGACCAGCGCGGCGACGCGATCTGCAGATCGGGATGGTGGATGCGCGTTGCGATCCCCGTTCGCGCGTCGATCGTGTAGAGCTCGGCGATCCACCAGTTCGCATCGCCGTTGCCGTGCGCCGCGGTCGCCGCGAAGCGCGTCCCGTCGGGCGACCAATCGAACTCGTATACGTTGAGATCGTTCGGGCCCAAGAGCCGCATCGCAAGCTGTGCTGAGCCCTGCGCTGGTCGCGCGGTGGGATTCGTTGCGGTCACGACGGCCAGACGCTGCTCGTAGATCTTCGCGCCGACGACGCCCGCATCGGGCGTGCGCGGGTTGAGCGGACTCGGCGTTTTGGGCGCGCCGGGCGAATAGAGGAAGGCCAGCCGCGTTCCGTCGGGCGACCAGCGCGGCGTCGAGAGTGGACCCTTCGCTCGAGTGATCGCGCGGGCGGGTGACGCGGCGGCGAAGTCCTCGACCGCGAGCTGCGGCTGCCCGCCGGCATCGGTCGTCACGAACGCCAGCCGCCGGCCGTCGGGCGACCACGCGACGTCGCTCTCGTCGCAGGCGCGCCCGGCGCAGGCCGTGATCGTGCGCGCCGGGGACGGGCGAGCAACCTCCGCCAGCCGCACCGCATTGCGTTCGCCGATGGTCTCGACGTAAGCGAAGCGACGCCCGTCGGGCGACAGCGCGACCTGCGCGAACTGATGCACGCCGGCCAGCGCCGCCGAGATCTGCTCGAAGGGCACGGCGCCGGGAACAGCTCGGGCCGGCGCGGCGCCGGCCGCCAGCGCGTACGCGACCAGCAGCGGCGCGGCGAAGCGTCGGATCGGCATACCGGCGGATACCGCGCCGCCTCTGGCCGCCCTGCGCACGCTGTGATCCGGCTTCGTAAACTCAGGGACCCGATCGGCCGATAACCTGGGTACCGGCGGCCGACGGCAAGTCCCATTCGCAAGAGGAGTCCCGTCATGGATTCTGGCCTTCCGGCGCGTCGCGTCGGCGCGCGTACGAAGTCCAAGCTGGTTTTCGCGCGGTTCAACGCCATCGAGATGCTCCTGTTCGGGCTCATCGGCGTCGCGCTGATCGACTGCGCCGTCATCGCCTGGCTGGTCGTCCGCGGCTTCGGCGACTGACCTCCTTTCGGCCCCAGCGGCGCCCCGGCGGACCCGAAATCGCCCCTTCAGGGTCCTAGGACGCTGCCCGAGCGGGCCCCGCGAAAACTCGGCGGCCGTCCCGGCCTGCCGTCGGCCGATTCGTGCTCAGCCAACGCGCGTTTTGGCCCGCTGACCCTCAAAAATAGGGTGTTCTACCAGGACCTTAGAACCAGGGACTATGGTCGCCTAGAGTCCCAATAATGGGGCCTAAAGCACGTCCCAGCAGAGGACCTGCGGTTCACTTGGCGGACTCGCCTTCAGGCGACGATAGGTATGCGCACCGATGCGCATTGCCGTCGCGAGGATCGCACCGAAATGGCCGTCAGAGTCGACCACGAGTATGCCGCGCAACCCCATGCCGATGCACGCCAAGGTGTGCATTCTTTTTCGCGCGCCTGGGTTGCCGCACTCGTAGCCTCCGACGTCGTCCTCTACCTGGCCTCCACCTACCTCGCCGGGGTGTTCGTCAAGCACTACTGGTCGAACTCGCTGGTCTTCCGCCACGTGTCGGTCCCGGCGCTGCTGACCACGGTGATGCTGGTGGTCGTCTTCTGGCAGCTCGGGCTGTACCGCCGCTCGTTCGCGATGTCGGTGCGCGACGAGTTCTACCACGCCGTCGCGGCGCTGGCGCTCGCTTCGGCGCCGGTGCTGGTCGTGTTCTCGCTGTTTCCCGGCATCTCGACCTCGCGGGTCGTCGCCATCTTGGCGGTCTGCTTCTCCATCGCGCTGATCGGCTCGGCTCGCGCGATCGCGCACCGCGTGCGCGACATCCTGGTGCTGGCGCACCCGCGGCGGATCGCCGTGGTCGGCCATCCCTCGCGGCTCGACTTCGCCGAAGACGCGATGCGCTCGCTGCCCAACGCGCGCGTGTTCCGCTTGTCGGTGCCCAACATCGACGCGGTCGGCGCGCTCAGCCCCGAAGCGCTCGCCTCGCAGGCGTGGTTCCGCTACGCGGTCGAGTGGGGCTGCGACACCCTGGTCTTCACCGAGATCCTCGCTCCGTCGCAGATGCCGCAGCTGCTCACCGCGGCGCAGGCGGCCGGGATCACGATCGCCTTCGCACCGCCGCGCATTCGCGTCCACGCCTACGATCTGCACATGGAGCAGATCGGCAAGCAGGCGCTGATCGTCGCGCGCCCGCTCAAGGCGACGCAGCCCGGCCAGCGGCTGGCCAAGCGGATGTTCGACATCGCCGTGTCGGCGATTGCGCTGGTGCTGTTCGCGCCGGTGATGGCGATCGTCGCGGCTGCGATCTCGATCGAGGACGGCGAGCCGGTGATGTACCGCCAGGAGCGCGTCGGCCGCGACGGCCGCACGTTCAAGATGCTCAAGTTCCGCTCGATGCGGCTCGACGCGGAGAAGGACGGCGCCAAGCTCGCCACCACCGGCGACGACCGCTGTACGCGCGTCGGCAAGTTCATCCGCCGCACGTCGCTCGACGAGCTGCCGCAGCTGTTCAACGTGCTGCACGGCGACATGTCGATCGTCGGGCCGCGGCCGGAGCGCCCGGTGTTCGTGCAGCGTTTCGAGCAGGATCACCCGCGGTACTCCGAACGCCACCTCGTCGCGCCCGGCATCACCGGCTGGTCGCAGGTCTACGGCAAGCGCGTCGTCGGCTTCGACGACGTTCCGGACAAGCTGCGCGGCGATCTGTTCTACGTGGAGAACTGGTCGTTGTTCATGGACGTCACCGTCTGCATGAAGACCGCCTTCGAAGTTCTCTTCCACCGAGCGGCGTAACATGCGCGTGGCCGCGCCGGCCCGCACGTACTTCGCGCACGTCGAAGGACTGCGCGGCGTGGCGGCGCTGTACGTGTTCCTGTACCACCTCTGGCAGATCGCGGTGTCGCAGCCGGGAGCGATCCTGGCCGCGCTGCGCGGCGCGACCGGCTTCTTGCAGTACGGTCACTTCGCGGTCGTGGCGTTCATCGTGATCTCCGGCTACTGCCTGGGCTTGCCGGTCGCCGCCCATCCCGAGCGGCCGTTCGTGCCGCGCGCGTTCGCGCTGCGCCGCGCGCGCCGCCTGATGCCGGCCTACGTCGCCGCGCTGGCCGGCTCGGTCGTGCTCGTGTACGTCACCGCCGCGCTGCGCGGCCACCACATCCCGGCGTGGCATATCGCGGCGGGCGTGCTGATGCACCTCGCGCTGATCCACAACTTGGTCGGCGTGTTCTCGGAATACATCAACGGGCCGATGTGGAGCATCGCGCTCGAGTGCCAGATCTACGTCGTCTTCGCGCTGCTGCTGGTGCCGGTCTGGCGCCGCGCCGGCCCGTATGCGCAGCTCGCGCTGGCCGTCGCGATCGGGCTCGCGCCGCACTTCCTGCTGCACGGTTTCCTCGACGGGACCGAACCGTGGCTGTTGGGTTTGTTCGGGATGGGCGTCGTTGCCGCGCAGCTCAGCACGCGCGCGCTCAACGGTGCGACTTGGCGCTGGATCAGCGTCGCGGCCGCGATCGCCGCGGTCGCGGCGATCGCTACCCACGGCGAAGGGACGCCCGACGGTGCGTACTGGGGCGCCGATCTCGTTGTCGGACTCGCGGTGGCCGCGTTCTTCGTCGCGTCGAGCGGCGTGCGCGCTCCGCTGGCGGCCCAGGCGCTCTCGCTGCGCCCGATCGTGCTGCTCGGCGCGTTCTCGTACAGCTTGTACCTCGTGCACGGCCCGATCGTCGAGCTGATCGGCGCGGCCCTGCAGCGCGCGAACGCCGGCCCGACCGCGGCCGCCGTGACCTGCGCGCTGCTGATCCCGCTGGTGCTCGCCGTCGCGTACGGCTTCTACCGCGTGTTCGAGCGGCCGTTCCTCTCGCCCGCGCTGCGCGCCTCGATCGAGCGCGAGACCTCGCCCGACGGCAGCGTGCGGCGGCCGACCCGGATCGACGTTCCCGACGTCGAACAGCTTCTTACGCCCGGAGCGGCGTAAGCAAGGATCGACGTGGATCTACGGACGGGCCCTTTCACCGGAGCAACCTCGCGCGACGCCGCCGAGCGGATGCACGACGTCTTGGCCGACCGCCGAACGATGCTGACCGCCGGTGGGGGCGTCCTGGCGGTGTTCGTCGCCATCATCGTGGTCTCGGTCGGGCGCGGCGACTTCATGCTCGCCGGAATCCTGCTCGCGATCGCCGTCGCGCCGCTGCTGATCCTGCTCGCGCTCATGCGCCCGTATCTGTTTCCGTACGGTCTCTACGTCGTGTTGATCCCGTTCGACGATCTGCTCGGCCTGGGTGGCGGAAACGGTACGCTGACCAAGTTGATCGGAATCGCGGCCGCGCTGGCGCTGGTCGTCTACGCGGCGCGCTCGCGCCGCATCGTGCGGCCGCCGCTCGCCGTCGCGGCCGCCTTGCTCTACGTGCTGTGGATGCTGATCTCGTCGCTGTGGGCGGTCGACCCGAACGCCGCGTTCAAGATGCTGCAGACGACCTTCTCGCTGATCGTCATGTTTCTGGTTCTGTCCAGCGCGCCGCTCGAAGAAGCGGACCTGCGCACGGTTTGCGGGCTGATGGTGCTCAGCGGCGTACTGGCGGCGGCCTACGGAATCTGGTTCTTCCATCAGCATCCGCCCAGCAGCGACGGGCGGCTGATGCTCAACGTCTCGCAAGGACATCAGATCGACGCCAACATCTTCGCCGACTCGCTGCTGGCGCCGCTGGCGCTCGCGGTCGTCAGCCTGCTGCACGCCCGTAACGTCCAGATCGTGCTGGCGATGATCGCGTCGATCGCGCTGCTCGGTGAAGCGATCGTGATCAGCCTGTCGCGCGAGGCGATGCTCGGCTGCGTCGCGATCGCGGTCGTCATCGTGATGATGTCGCGCAAGCGGATCGTCGCGCTCGCCCTGCTGATCCCGACGCTCGTCGTCGTCCCGTTGGTGATTCCGGCGATCGGCGAGCGCATCGCGACGGCCGCCTCGACCGGCGGCGCGGGGCGGACGTCGATCTGGACCGTCGATCTCCATGCCTGGGCGATGCATCCGGTGTTCGGCTGGGGCGCCGGCTCGGCGGTCGAAGCCTACAGCCGCAACCTGCTGCGGGTCGGTCCGCGCACGTTCGAAGGCTGGGACCGGCCGCCGCACAACGTCCCGCTCGAGACGCTCGTCGACATGGGCGTGATCGGTCTGGTGCTGGTCGTCGCGATGTTCTGGCTGGTGTACCGCATGCTGCGGACGGCCCGGCGCGGTGAGGGCCTCTACGATCTGCGCATCGGCTTGACCGCGGCGTTCGCGGCGATGATCGTCGTCTCGTTCTTCATCGACGACATCAACGAGAAGTACCTGTGGCTGGTCTTGTGCACGATGGCCCAGCTGCGGATCGTCGCCCGATCGCGGGCTGCACCCGAACACGTGGTCTACGCTCCTCCGGTGCAGCCGGCAGCGGCGATTTTACGGAGCGTTCCGCGCTGACGGTGCGCGCCGCGCCGCGATTCGCGAAGCGCCGCGTTCGGGCGCGCGCGCTGCTCGCGGTGCTTTCCGTGCTGGCGGTGCTCGCGCTCGTCGCGATCGTCGCCGGCCGTCCGCTGGCGATACGGATCGTGCGCGCGCAGCACGACGCCTTCCGCGCGTCGCTGCTGGCGGCCGATCCGGTCCAGGGCAGCGTCGTCACCGAGACCGCGCCGCCGAGCGAGAGCGCCTTGCGCGCGCAGGCCGCGCTGGTTCCCTCGCACGTGCTGACCTGGATCTATTACGCCGAGATCCACATCAACGAGAACGTGCCGGCCGAGATCGTCGCGCGCTACGCCGACTTCGTCGAAGACGATCGTCCCGGCGAGTACGCCGCCAAGTTCAAGCGCGCCGGCGGGCGCTACGCGCTCGCGTACGAAGACCCGACCTACGTCGCGTACTGCGATCCGCCGTTCAAACCGCCGGCCGGCTCCTGCGCGCCGCCGTTCTACAAGTATCTCGACGAGAGCGCGTGGTTCCACGGCAAGAACGGGGAGCGCGTCCACCATTACGTGCCCGGCGACCATCAGTACCAGGAAGCGGTGAACCCGGCCTCGCCGGTCGCGCAACGCGGCTGGCACGCCTTCACCGAGAAGATCCACCGCGAGGCGCCCGCGCTCGACTTCATCTATGCCGACGACGCGGGCGCCCCGCTCTACGCCGGCGACATGTCGCCGCACAGCTCGGAGTTCTACGGCTACAACGACGCGGCAGTCGAGATCACCAGCAACGACGTGTTCCGAGAGGCGCAGATCGCGTATCTGCGCCAGACCGCGCTGCCGGTCGTGATCAACGGCTCCGATCCGATCACCGGATTGCCGGCCTACGGCGGCGCCTACCTGCGCCAGCCGTTCGTCCTGGGCGACACCCACGAGAACTGCTTTCGGACCGAAGAGAACAAGATCAAGACCGACGAGCGCGACCTCTGGCGCGACGAAGCCGACTCGCTGCTGTCGAACGCGGCGCTGCACAAGTGGGCGGTCTGCATGATGGAAGGCCGGCCGACGCCGCTCAACCGCATCTACGCGCTCGCTTCGTGGTGGATCACGTACGACCCGCAGTGGTCGGTCGCCGCGCCGATGGATCCGATCCCGCAGCAGTCGGCGCTGATCCCGGAACTGGCGATCATTCCGCGCTTCCCCGTTCGCACCGCGGTCGACCGCGTGCGCGGCCTGCGCACCGACCGCGGCCTGTACGTGCGCGAGTTTCGCGGCTGCTATCAGGACCACGCGTTCATCGGCGGGTGCGCGGCGGTCGTCAATCCGACCGATCGCACCGCGCCGCTGCCGCCGCTGGTCGGATCGTACCATCGCTTGCTGGTGCTCGCCGGCGGCGACATCATGCACGACGGCACCGCGACCTGGCAGCTCGGCAGCGCGCCGCAGATCGGGCCCGGTTCGGCCGTCGTGCTGGCGCGTTGACGTGCGCGTCGGCGTCGTCGTTCGCGGCGCGATCGTGCCGCGCTGGCAGCGTGACTGCGTGGAGGCATTGGCCGCCCTCGACGGCGTGACGGTCGCGGTCGCGTTCGCCGCCGAGCGGACGCGCGTGCCGAGCCGCAGGGCCAAGCTGATCGGCGGCGCGACGCTAGCGCCCGTCATCATCGAGGCGACCGGCGATCCGGCCGGCAGCGACGTCGTCCTCGATCTGACCGGCGACGCCGGCGAATCGGGCGCGCGCGAGGGAACGTGGTCGCTGCGGCTCGGAACCGGCGACGACGACGAGCCCTTCGTGCGCGACGTCGCGCGCGGCGCGCGCACCTTCGAGGTCGTGCTGCTGCGGCGCGTTCACGGGCAAACCGAAGAGCTGCGCCGCGGACGGTTTCCGGTCACCTACTGGCATCGCAGCACCGTGCGCTGGGCGCTGGCGGAAGCGGCGCGGTGGCCCGCGCTGTTCGTCGCGGCGCTGCGCGACGGCCGTCCGCTGCCCGCCGCCGTCATCGCGTCGCCGCCGCCGCCGCGGCGGGCGAACGCGCTGGACCGCGTGCGCTTCGCGTTGGTGACGGCGGGCCGGTTGGCGGCGTTCGTGTTCGCCGAGCTGTTCGAGATCACCGAGTGGAACGTCGGGTTCGCCGCCGGCGAGCCGTCGCGCGCGCTCGCCGGCGAGCCGCTCGACGTGCGCTGGCTGCCGCGGCCGCCGCGCGACACGTACGTCGCCGATCCGTTCGTCGTCGAACGCGGCGGACGGCGCGTGCTGTTCGTCGAGGCATTCAGCGACGCGCTCGACCGCGGCACGATCGATGCGATCGAGCTCGACGCCGGCGGCGCGCCGGGCGCGCGCGAGTGCGTGCTCGACTTGCCGACGCACCTTTCCTATCCGTGCCCGGTCGTCTACGAAGGCGCGCTGTACTTCGTCCCCGAGAACGTGGCGGCGAACGAGGTCGCGCTCTACCGCAGCGCGGCGTTTCCGGGCGGCTGGGAACGCGCGGCCTCGATCTTCCCGGGCTTCGACGGCGTCGACACGACGCTGTTCGAGCACGACGGGCGCTGGTGGGCGTTCTGCACGCGCATGTCGCGCGGTTCGCTGTTCGCGCTGTTCGCGTTTCACGCCGCGACGCCGTTCGGCCCGTGGACCGAGCACGCGCTCAATCCGATCGTCGTCGACGTCTCGTGCGCCCGGCCGGGCGGCGCGCCGTTCATCGTCGACGGCGCGCTGTACCGGCCCGGACAGGATTGCAGCGTCTCGTACGGCGGCGGCCTGGCGATCGCGCGCATCGACGAGCTGACCCCGACGAGCTATCGTGAGACGATCGTGCGGCGGCTCGATCCGCGCGGCTTCGGGCGCTACGCCCACGGCGTGCACACGCTCAACGTCGCCGCCGGGATGCTGGTCGTCGACGGCAAGCACGACTACTACGACGTGCGCAAGCTGGGCCGGGGTCTGCGCCGAGTCGGCGCGCGCATCGGGTCGCGGCTCGCGCGGAGAACGCGACCCGCGCCGGCATGAGGAACCGACGGCTGCGGCGCGCGCCGGTCGCGATCGTCGCGGCGTTCGCGACGGTCGCGCTGTTCGCCGTGCAGCGCGCCGTGCTCGAGGCCGCCGCCCGCCTGGAGTCGCCGGTCGACCTGTTCTTCGATCCGCAACGTCCGGTCACGGCGGCACTCGTGCGCAGTCTGCCCTACCACGTCGTCGATCCGGTCTTCGCGCCGCCGGCCTCGCTGCACGCCGCGACGATCGCGATCGCCGTGGTGCAGACGCTGGTGCTGATCGTGCTGTACCGCGCGCTGCGCGACCGCGAGGTCGGTACCGCCGAGCGCGCGGCGCTCGCGGTCGCGTCGCTGGCGATGGCGGTGGTCGCGCTCGGCGCGCGCGCGATCGAAGGGTTCGACGCGTACGCGCTGGCGGGTTACGCGAAGCTCGGGCCGGCGCACGCGTATGCGCCGCCGGCGGCGCCGTTCACGGGCGCGTTCGCCGCGGTCAGCGCGATCTGGGGCGTCCCGATGCGCCCGGCGGTCGACGGTCCCGGCGCGATCGCCCTGCTGGCGCCGCTGATCGGCCACGCGCAGACGCTCGGCGCCGCGATCTTCACGCTGCGCTGGTGGGGCGTCATCGCGCTGGCCGCGATCGTCGCGATCCTGGCGCTGCGCGGCGCCGCCCCCGCGCTACTCGCGCTGGTCGCGCTCAACCCGGCGCTCGCCCTCGTCTACGTCGTCGACGCGCACGACGCGGTCGGGCCGGCGCTGGCGCTCGGCGCGCTCGCGACGGCGCCGGCCTGGCCGCTGGCCGCGGCGCTGCTCGTCGCCTGCGCCGCGGTCCTGCACCCGCCGCTCGCGGCGACGGCGTTGGCCGTGTTCGCGGTCGCCGGCAATGCGCGCCGTGCGATCGCGTACCTCGCGCTGACGGTCATACTTGCGTTCGCCGGCATCGCGCTGCTCGGCGGACCGGTATATCTGGCGGGGCTCGGCGCGCAGGTGCGCGACGCGCTGTTCGCGGCGCCGCTCGCGCCGGGCTCGCTGTTGCGTCATGCGATGCTGGTCGTCGCCGCGGTCGCGCTGATCGTGGTGTTCGTTCGGCGCGTCGTTTGGTCGCGCGCGACCTGGTCGCTGCTCGCGCTCGACGGCCTCGTCGCGCCGTCGTCGTTGTTGTGGCCGTTGCCGTACGCGGCGCTCGCGCGGGGCGCGAGCGTCGAGCTGCTGGTATTGTTGCCGCTGGCGAGCGCGCTGCTCGACCCGGCTTTCACGCACGTCGGCCTCGGACAGGTCGCGATGGCGGCGATGCTCGTCGCCGCGATGGTCGACTTCGTGCGGCGACGCTTCGTCGCGCTCGAGGTCGCGCGCCGGCCGTGAGTCGCTGGGTCGTTGCGCTGGCGGTCGCCGCCGTGCTTTCGCTGCTCGGCGAACAGCGCCTGATCGATCTGGCCGCGCACCTCGAGCACGCGCCGGCGCTGCCGATCCCCGTCGTCGAGGCGAGCTTCGGGCCGCCGCAGGGACTGCACGTCGCGCTGGTCGGGCTGGGTGCCGTGCAGACGCTGATCCTGTGGGGTATCTGGCACGCGCTGCGCGACGGCGCCCTCGGTGCGGGCGCGCGCATCGCGATCGCGCTCTCCGCCGCCGCGATGCTGGCGATCGCGTTGAGCGCCACGACGCTGACCAGTTTCGACCCGTACGCGTACGCCGGCTACGCCAAGCTCGCGTCGCTGCACGCCGCGTATGCGCCGCCGCCCGAGCGCTTCAGCGGAACCTTCGGCACGATCAACGACGCCTGGGGCGTACCGATGGTGGCAAGTTATTACGGTCCGCTCTGGATCACGCTCGACCGGCTGGTCGCGGGCGCCGCGCCGACGCTGCCGGCCGCGCTGCTGGGATTGCGGCTGCTCGAAGCCGGTGCGCTCGCCGTGCTGCTCGTCGCGTTCGCGCTGCGCGGCGCCGGAACGTTGCCGCTGGTTCTGCTCGCGCTCAACCCCGCCGTCTACGAGCTGTACGTGGCCAACGCGCACAACGATCTGCTCGCGATCGCGCTCGTCGCCGTCGCGCTCGCGTTCGTCGCGCGCGTCCCGCCGGCGGCGGTGCTCTGCGTCGCGCTGGCCGCGCTGGTGAAGCTGCCGCTGGTGATCCTCGCGTTGGTCGTGTTCGCCGGCCGCGGCGCCTTGCTGCGGCGCAGCGCTCTGGTCGCGCTGACCGTCGTGCTTGCGCTGCTGGCGAGCTGGGCGCTCGGCGGTGCGGCATATTTCCACGATCTGTTCTTCCGGCTGGGCCAGGTCGATGCGGCGGCCGCGCACGGTGTGACGGCGCTGTCGGCGCGCGCGATCAAGCTCGCGCTGGCGCTGCTGGCGATCGTCGCGCTCGGCGCCGCGTTCGCGCGCGGCGTCGTCTGGCGCGCGGCCGGCTGGTCGACGATCGCGCTCTCCTCGATGGTCTACCCGTGGTATCTCGCCTGGCCGGTCGCCTACGCCGCGCTCGAGCGCGGCGCCCTCGTTGGGCTGCTGGTGCTGTTCCCGCTCGCCGCCGCGCTGCTCGACGTCGCGTTCGAGCCGCTCGGGCTGGGGCAGCTCGCGATGCTCGCGATGTTCGTCGCCGCGGTCGTCGAGATCGCGCGCCGTCGCGCCCTCACGATCGTTCCCTAGGCCGGGCGATCCGGCCGGTAGATGCGTTTCGCGATCGCGTTCTTGAGCGCGAGCCACTTCGGCCGCATCCACGCGACGGCGCGCGCGCGCAGACCCGGCCGGCTCAGCCGGTACCGCCGGGTGAGGTGGACGTCGGTCGCAAAGCGCTCCTTGAACGGCTCGTCGCCGCGTAAGAAGTCGAAGCGTGCGAAGCCGCCCTCGATCGCCGCGCGAATGGCGCGCGCGACGATCCCTCTGCCGGGTGAGAACTTGGCGTACGACTCGTCGAAGCCGATCATGTAGAGCCCGAACGACGAGTGGATCGTGTCGGTGAACGCGGCGGCCGCGGCGATCGGCTTCGCGCCGTTCCAATAGACGAACATCCGCAGCAGTCCCTGCGCGTGCAGGTTGCGGAAGAGCGCGCCGAAGCGGCGGCGCGCAGAGCGCAGATTGCCGCCCCAGCGCGCCAGATTCATGGCGATGATCGCCTCGACGTGCGCGTCGAGATCGTCGGTGGCCGGCTCGGAGACGCGAAAGCCGGGCAGCGCCTCGGCCAGGCGGCGTTCGACGCGCAGGGTGTTGACGCGCGTCTTCGCGCTGATCGAGTTCGCGAGGTACGCCTCCCAAGTCGCGGGCAGCGCGCACGACAGACAACGGTCTTGCGCGCTCCATTCGATCGTGATGCCGCGCTCGGCCAGCCGTTGCACGACCTGTTCGAGGCACGGATCGAGCACGTCGTTGAGGTTGAAGCCGTCCCACCGCTCGCGCGCCAGCGCCTCGGCGAACGCGCTCACCGCGGCGTCGGCGTGCTCGGGTGCCGCCAGCATCCCGGTGTAATCGGCGATCGGATTCCCGGCCAGATACATTTCGCGGTCGAACGGCGATCCGCCGCGCGCGATCGGCAGGTAGGCAATCGCGCTCCGATCGGCGTCGCGCAGCACCAAGATCGTCCAGCGGTAGCGGGCCGCCGGCAGATACGCGCGCAGCCAGCACCACGTCGTGAACACCGAGACGTGCGGGTCGAGCCGCTCGAGCGTTTCCCAGCGCTCGCGCTCTGCGTCGAACTCGCCGATGGTGGTGATCCGCTCGACCGTCATCCCGCTGGCTTCAGGCTCGCGCTCCTTCGCAATCGTTCTCCCCATTCGCGTCCGGCGGCGGGTTTACCGTCATCCGCGGCGTTCGTCGTACAGTGCCACCATCTTCGTCGTCCACGCCTCGAGATCGCCGCTCGCGCCGGACCCGGTGCTCGGCGGGTCCGCCAACGTTGCGCGCAGCGCCGTGGCCAGCGCCGCCGCGTCGCCGACCGGCGTGAGCCGCACGCCGGGGTTCTCGGCGGCCAGCTCGCGGCCCCAGCCCAGGTCGTGCGCGACGACCGGCACGCCGCACGCGAGCGCCTCGAGCCCGACGTACGGCATCCCCTCGCCGCGCGAGGGCAGCACGATCGCGTCGACCGCCCACAGCACGTCGCGCACGTCGTCGAGCAGGGGGAGCGCGACGACCGGTGCATACCGGGCCAGCTCGGCGCACGCCTCGTCGGGGGTTGCGACGCAGACGACGGTGACGTCGGGCAGCTCGGGCAGCGCGGCAGCGAGATAATCGGCGCCCTTGATCGCCGGGTCGCGGCCGAAGAAGGCCAGGGCGGGCTGCGCGCCCAGACCGATCTCGGCGCGCTTGCGCGCCCGCGTCGCGGCGTCGGGCGGGTGAAAGCGCGTGCCGTCGACCGCGTTGCGCAGGACGACGATCTTTCGCGCGGCGGCGCCGAGCTGGTGGACCTCGCCGGCGATCGTCTCGGTCACGCAGACGAAGTGCGCGACGCGGGCGCCGACGAGGCCGAACTTTATCGCGCGCTTGGGGGTCCGCCGCAGCGGGCCGCCCTCGGGCTGGCGCGTCGAATGGATGTGCCACAGCAGGCGCGCCGAGCTCGGCCAGAGCGCGACCGTCACCGGGACGGCCCAGTTGTCGAAGTGCACGTGGACGACGTCGGGGCGCAGCGCGCGGGTTCGCGCCGCGGCCGCGTGCGCATTGTCGGGGACGACCTGGAGGCCGACGCCCAACGCGCGCACCTCGTCGTGCCAAACGGCCGGGCCGACGTCGGGGACGACGGCGTCGAGGCTGTCGCCGCGGCCGATGACCCGGCGGGCGACGCTCGCCAGCGATGGAATGAAGCTGCCCGCCTGCCGCCCCCCGTACGATGCCGCCCAGACGATCTTCACGGACGAACGCTTGCCCGCTATCACCGGCCACAAAACGGTCCGGAGTCCGCAACGGCAGCAGGGCGCTCGTTCGTTATGCGGCATACCAATGCGGGCAAATCGCCCTTGAAGAAGATGACGGACGCGATGCTCACGGTGGAGCACGTCGACAAGTCGTTCCCGGTCTCGCACGGCCTGGGATCGATGTTCCGCACCCTCGCCGGCCGCCGGATCCCGCGCCGCCAGGTGCTGTTCGACGTCAATCTCGAGGTGGCGCGCGGCGAGCTGTTCGGGCTGCTCGGCCCCAACGGCGCCGGCAAGTCGACCCTGGTCAAGCTGCTCTCCACGCTGACCGTCCCCGACCGCGGCCGCATGATGCTCGACGGGATCGACGTCGAGCGTGACCCGATCGCGGCCAAAGGCCGGATCGGCTTGTGCACCAGCGACGAACGCAGCTTCTACTTCCGGCTCAGCGCGCGCCAGAACATGGAGTTCTTCGGCGCGCTGATGGGCCTGTCGGGCCGGTTCCTGCGGCGCCGCATCGACGAGTGCGTCGATCTGGTCGACCTGCGCGAGTACCTCGACCAGCGCTTCGGCGGCTTCTCGTCGGGGATGAAGGTCCGGCTGACGATGGCGCGCGCGCTGCTGGCCGATCCCGCGATCCTGTTCCTCGACGAGCCGACCCGCGCCGTCGATCCGGTGCACGCGCAGGAGCTGCGCTCGCTGATCCGCCACGAGCTGGTCGAGCGCACCGGCAAGACCGTGATCCTGGCGACCAACCTGCTCGAGGAGGCCTGGGAGCTGTGCGACCGGGTCGCGGTCGTCAACCGCGGCCGCATCGTCGCCCTGGGGCCGCCGCGCGAGCTCGACGTCGAGCTGGGCGCGATCGCCCGCTACCGCGTGACCGTCGACAAGATCGACGACGAGATGCTCGCGCGCACCCGCACCGTGCCGGGCTTCCGCGACCTGCGGATCGAGCGCACCGAGCGCGGGGTCGACCTGCACATCGAGCTCGAACCCAGCGACGGCGGCCTCGGCGCGCTGATGCGCGCCGTGTCGTGGAACGGCAGCTCGCTGCGCGACTTCCGGCCGATCGAGGCCGAGCCGGTCGACATCTTCAAGAAAGTGACGCTCGATGTCCGCGATCCCGACTGACGCGCGCGCCCTTTCCGGCTTGAGGGCCGGGCGGGCCAAGGTCGGCGCGATCTTCCGCCGTGACGTGATCGTGGCGCTGTCGTATCCCGGCAACTTCGCGCTGTCCTGGCTCGGGATCATCATCGAAGTCGTCGTCGCGTACTACATCTCGCGGCTGATCCCGCCCAGCCGCAACTTCTCGCCCGGCGGGACCGTCGTGGTCGGCTACTTCCAGTACATCGCGGTCAACTCGGCGTTCATGCGGTTTCAGACCGCCGCGCTCAACAGCTTCGCCGAGTCGATCCGCGACGCGCAGCTCACCGGCACGCTCGAGATCGTGCTGGCGACGCCGACCCAGCTGCCCACCCTGATCCTGTCGTCGGCGGTCTGGTCGTTCACCTACACGATCCTGCAGACCACCGTGTACTTGGCCATCGCCGTCGGCTTCGGGCTCGACCTCACCCACGTGAACCCGCTGACGACGCTCGTCTTCCTGCTGCTTACCGTCGGCGCGGTCTCGCCGCTGGGCGTACTCGCCGCCTCGCTCGCGATGGTCATCAAGAAGACCGGCCCGGTCGAATGGCTGTCGAACGCCAGCGCCAGCCTGTTCGGCGGCGTCTACCTCCCGCTCAGCCGGCTCCCGCTCGCGCTGCAGCTGATCGGCTGGGCCCTCCCGATCACCCACTCGCTCAACGGCTTCCGGGCCGCCGCCGCCGGGCTGCCCGTTTCGGCGGTCGGCGCCGACGCGCTCTGGCTGCTGATCGCCTCGTTGATCCTGATGCCGTTCTCGCTGTGGATCTTCGCCCGCTCGGTCGGCAAGGCACGGGTAGACGGCACGCTGTCGATGTATTAGGACTTTGGTCCTGCCTAAATCGGGACCCGCGCCACGTCACGCAGGGAAATCCTTCGGGCATTATTGCAGTAACGCTCGTAAGGAGATGAGACGCGATGAGGATTGTACGCCCGGCTATAGCCGCCGCGGTGATGGTCATGATGACTGGTGTTCCTGCGTTGGCCCAACCCATCGAGATTTCGTCGCTGGGACATGCTCCCGTCATGAGCACGTCCACGAGCTTGAGCGAGCTGCGCTCGAACTTCCAGCGTAACGAGCCGATGATGCGTCAGGCCGCGCAGAAACTCGGCCTGAGCGACGAGCAGTACGAGACCTTCAAGCTGCAGGTCGCGGTCGCCAAGGCGCGCTGGGTCACCGTCCCGCGCCACCTCGAAGCGATGACCTGGGCCTCGGACGGCACGGTGCACGTCCTGCGCGACGTCATCATCCCGCCGAACCAGAAGGGCATCGAAGTCGACATGCCCGACGGCACCACGACGCTGGCGATGTTCCTCCCGGCGAAGTGCGGCAACCTGTCGTACGTGCACCTCAAGCCGCCGGCGGTCGCCTACCCGAGCGGCCCGCACTACGTCGCCCACGCGCAGTCGTTCCCGCAGCCGCAGCCGCAGCAAGTCGCTTCGGTCGTCACCGGCACGGTGCCGATCGCGCCGGAAGCCGTTCCGCCGATCCCGGTCATCGCGGCCGCTCACCACTTCAGCCTGCTGCCGCTGGCCGCGCTGCTCCCGTTCGTCGTGCACAGCGGCAACAACGTGATTCCTGCGCCGCCTGGGGTATCGAGCGTGACGGCCCCCGGAGTGCCGACGTTCCACATGTGCGGTTGCCCGCCGCCACCGCCCTGTCCCTAGCGCCACCGAAGGACCGGTTGCCGGACACGAAAGGAGTCGTGAGCTAGCATGAACCGAAAGGATTCGAACCGCGAGGCGCTCAGGGACTCCAGCGCGAGCGAATGATGCGCCCCGCGTTCGCGCCGAGCGCGCCGCCCACGACGCCGCACGCCGTGTCGAACACGTTCCACGCCGGCCCTTCCTTGGAGCCGAGCCACGCTTGGGCGACCTCGATGGCGGCGGAGTACGCCCCGACCAGCAGCGCGCCGCGCAGCACCGGCCTCGCGCTCGGACCCAGCGCCCTGTCGGCCATGAACCCGACCAGCGCAAAGGCGGCGATGCTGTATGCTTTTCGGAGCAGGACGTGGAATGACAGCATCGCGGGTGACGTAATTTCGTACACGACGTCGCTGGTCGCGATCCAGAACAGGGTGGCCGCGACGAGCAGCGCCCCAACCTTCCACGACCACCTCTTCCAGTTCGAGTCCGGGACATCGTCATGACCGTTCGCTCGCCCCATCGGATCGTTGCAGTCGTCGCCGCCGCGGCCGGCCTCCTGCTGGCCGCGGCGCACGGCGCCGGGGCGCAGAGCACCGAACCCGGCCCGCTCAACACGCCCGCACCGGTCATCCCGCAGCCGACGACGACGAGCACGTCGCCGGTCACGGTCTCGTCGGTCATCCATCCCGGCGACACGCTGGCGATCTCGGTGTTCGAGCATCCCGATCTCACCCAGAGCGCCGTGGTGCAGGCCGACGGCACGATCCAATACCCGCTGGTCGGTCGCGTGCTCGTCGGCGGGATGTCGGTCGCCGAAGCGCGCGATTCCGTCGCGGCAGCGCTCAAGAAGTATCTCAAGCACCCCAACGTCTCGCTGTCGATGCAGCAGCAAGGGACGATCGGCGTGATGGTGCTGGGCAACGTCAAACAGCCCGGGAAGTACAACGTGCGCAGCGGCGCGCGCATCGCCGACGCGATCGCAGCCGCGTCGGGCGTCGCCACGACCGGCGAGTATCCGATCGCACGCGTCTCGCAGGCCGACGGCACGATGACGCCGGTGAATTTACAGAAGCTGCTGCACGACGGCGACGCCTCGCAGAACGTCCAGCTCGACGACAATGCGATCGTCTACGTGACCGGCGGCGAAACGATTCGCGTTCAGGTGCTGGGCGCGGTCTCAAGGCCGGGCAACGTCGAGATCAACAAGGGCGACCACCTGTCGATGGCGATCGCCCGGGCGGGTGCCGAGTCGGCATCGCGTCCCGACCTCAATCGCGTCTTCATCACGCGCAAGGATCCCGCCACCGGCCAAACGACCTCGTATACGGTCAACCTCTATCAGGCGCTCGAGCGCGGCGACCAGCGATTCGATCCGGTCCTCGTGCAGGACGACAAGGTCTACGTCCCTGAGGCGCACGGGATCAGCCCGGTATCGGCCGGACTGCTCGGTATTCTCGGGCGATTGCTCGGGTTCTAGGAAAGGATTCCATGTACGAACCCGCCCGGCTTCCCGGCCACAGCATACCGCTCGCCAGCGCGATTCCGCACCACCAACGTTCGGCCGACATCGATCCCGTCGCGCTGTGGCAAAGCTTCCTGGGCACGCTGTCGCGCCGCCGCAAGCTGTTCGCGTACATCGTCCTGGGCGTGATCGGCGCGGTGTTCATCGTCACGATCCTGACGCCCAAGAAATATACGACCGACGTCAAGATGATCGCCGGCAACCCCGGCGGGGCGTCGAGCCCGCAACAGGCGCAAACCGGACTGCCGATCCTCAACGCGCTCATGATGGCCAATGCCGCGCAGTCCGCCGAGACCTACGCCGAGCTGATAAGCGAGACGCCGGTCGTCCAGCACGTGATCGACGACCTCAGCCTGCGGACCGACGTGCGCACGCTGCAGTCGGCCGTGCGCGTCAAGCCCGTCCCCAACACCAACATCATCTCGCTGGCGGTGACCTGGAGCGATCCGGACACCTCCGCCAAGATCGCCAACGACTTCGCGACGGTGTTCGTCGCCCGCGAGGCGCAACTGGTGTCCGGTCAGGCGAGCGGCGCGCTCGACTTTTTGGCCACCCAGCTTCCTGAAGCGCAGCGCAAGCTGCAGCAAGCCGAGACCGCGGTCAGCAAGTACGAGGCCGACCACAACATCGCGGATTTGCCCAGCCAGACGGCGTCGGTGGTGAACTCGGCCTCGGCGATCGACGCGAAGATCAACTCGACGCAGCTCGAGAAGCAGCAGGCCGACGCGCAGATCGGGTCGCTGTCGTCGCAGCTGGGCGGGATGAAGTCGACCGCCGGCGGCGGCCAGAGCGTCGTGCAGAACCCCGTCCTGATGCAGCTCAACCAGGAGCTCGCGCAGTACCAAGGGCAGCTCGCCGCCGCGCAGCAGCAGTATACCGACTCGCATCCGATGGTGATCAGTCTCAAGCAGCAGATCGCCGCGGTGAAGAAGCAGATCGCCCACACGGCGCCGACCATCGTGTCGACCGTCAACACGATCGCGAACCCGGTGTACCAGACCGTCGAGCAGCAGCTCGCGGCCGCACGCGCGATGAGCCTCAGCGACGCGGCGGAGCTCGGCGTGCTCAGCAAGCAGCGCGCCGCGATCAACCCGCAGCTCGCGCGGCTGCCGGCACAGACGGCGAAGCTGGCCGAGCTCAAGCGCACCGCCAAGCTCGACGAAGACGTCTACGACGCGCTGCAGCAGAAGTACAACGACGCGACCGTCTCCCGCGCGACCGGGATCAGCGACGTCACGGTCACCGCGCCCGCATCGGCCGAGCTGGCGGTCAAGTCACCGCACCTGTTGGTCAACCTGCTGATCGCGGCGATCGTCGGCGTGCTGCTCGCGCTGGGCATCGTGTTCCTGATCGACTGGTTCGACGGGCGGATCCGCGACGAGCGCGACATCGAGACCGACCTCCAGCTCCCGGTGCTCGCATCGGTCCCGCAGCTGCCGTCGGGCGACGGCGCGGCGGCGATCCCGCTCAACGTGCGCAACGCGGCGCTCGAGTCGTACTTCCAGCTCGTGCTCGCGATGCGTTATAGTACCGACCGCCCGCTGCGCACCGTCACGATCACCAGCCCGCTCAAGGGCGACGGCAAGTCGACGGTCGCGATGAACGTCGCGGGCGCGTTCGGCGAGATCGCGGTCTCGAGCATCGAGCACGAAGCGCGCGTGCTGGTGATCGACGCCGACATGCGCCGTCCGTCGCTGCACCGCAAGTTCGAGGTCCCCAACGAGCTCGGGCTCAGCGACATCCTGGTCGGCCGCGCGTCGTTCGCGCAAGCGGTGCAGCGCACCGACCGCCCCGGCGTCGACGTGCTCACCAGCGGAACGCACTCGCCCAACCCGATCAAGCTGCTGCAGTCCAATCGTTTCGACGCGCTGCTGCGCGAGGTGCGCGAGCGCTACGTCACCGTGATCGTCGACGCGCCGGCGCTCGTCCCCGTGTTCGACGCCGCGATCGTAGCGGCAAAGACCGACGGCACCGTCATGATCGTCTCGGCCGGCCAGACCGACATGCGCTCCACGCGCAAGGCGATGGCCCGGCTCGAAGCGGTCGGCGTCCACGATCTGATCGGAACCGTGGTCAACCGTTCGACGACCAAGGTCGACGACTACAGCGACTACTTCGCGTCGGGCATCCCGGCCCTCAAAGAACTGCCCAACACGGCGTAGCCTTCCCGCACGAGTACGGCTTGGTGGTGGTCTCGTCGCGCGAGAGGTCGAGCCTCGTTCTCCGGAACGAGGCTCTTCCGTTCGATCTCACGCTGAGCGAAGTCGAAGCGCGACCGATCGGGGGTTAGGCGCCGCGCCAGCCGAGGGTTTTGGCGGCGAGCTCGACGCGGTTGCGGGCGCGGGTCTTGAGCATCATGCGCTTGATGTGATCGTGCGCGGTCGACTCGGCGATGTCGAGCGCGCTGGCGATCTGCGGCGTGCCCAAGCCTTTGAGTACCAGCGACAGCACCTCGAGCTCGCGCGAGCTCATGGCGAACTTCTCGGCGGCCAGACGCAGCGGGTTGCGCGAGCGGTAGCGCTCGACCAGCACTCCGATCTTCTGGCCGCCCGCACCGGTGAGCGGCGCGACGCGGACGACCATGAACGGCAGCGGCACGACGGTCTCCGGCGTCCAGGTCGCCGGGTCGTCGGTCCACGACGCGGTGATCGCGCGGACGGCGCTTTCCACCACCGGTGGCAGCGTGTCGGCCGAGAGCTCGAGGATGCTCTGCAGCACGTCGTTGGGGTCGTCGGCGGGGACCCAGCGCGACTCGATAGAGAAATCAGGGCGCAAGACGTACTGCGCCGGCGACGCGCGTTCTGCGGTCCGTTCCTGGGCGCTCTGCTCGCCCTCGAAGGTCGACAGCCGCCGTAGCAGCTCAGATCCGGCCCGCAGCGTGCCCTCGAGCACCGCCCGCTCGTCGGGGGTGAAAGCGCGCGGGCGCGCGACGATCGCCAGCCCGAAGATCGTCTCGTCGACGCCGTAGACCGCGATCAGCCCGCGCATCCCGTCGAGGGCGATCATGGCGTCGGTCACCCGCGGGACGGGGGCGTCCGACCGCGACTGGAGGAGCCGTTCCGCCTGGAGCCATTCGGCTTGGCGGGCCGGATTGCCGTGATCCTCGCTCAGCACCATCTCGGTCTGGAGGCCGGCTTGGTCGTAGCGGCTGAAGACGACGTAGGTCGCCTTGATGCGGCTGCGCAGTTCGGCGACGAAGGCGCGAGCGCGGTCCGCCTCGGGGACGGCGGTGATGACGGCGGCGGCCGGCGAGGTTCGGCGAGTCGGCACGATGCTGTCGTTTCCACTTCCCGCCGGGACTCAAGCCCCCTGGAGACGGCCCGCGATGGGGCAACGCGGGCCAGCGCCCCGACGCGGGCCAAAAACCCTCAAATCAGGGGAGTGCATTCGTCACCTGTTCGGGCGACAGTATGAGGGACCGGGTTAGCCCAAACGGCCCTTACCCAAAGGACTTGAGGAAAGCAGCACGATGCTGAACACGATCGCCGCTACCACCCCCTCCCTGACGAAGCCTGTGCGAATCCTCGTGATCGAAGGCCAGGCCCTGTTCGGCAAGGCGCTCTGCCAAGTGCTGGCCAGCGACGCGGACATCGAGGTGGTCGGCGATGCCGACTCGGTCGCGAACGCCCCGCTGCGGCGCCTGCGTCCGGATCTGATCGTCCTCGACCTCGACGGCCACAACCAGGAGTTTTCCGAAGCGATGCGCACCTGCCGCGAGCTCGCGCCGCAGGCGAAGGTCTGCGTCCTCTCGACGCACGTGCAGCCCGAGGTGATGCAGCGCTGCCTGAGCGCCGGCGCCGACGGTTACGTCGTCAAGGACATCCTGCCGGCCGAACTGATGCGCGCGGTCAAGAGCGTCGCCAGCGGCCATCCATACGTCGATCCGCGAGTCGCCGGCGGGGTCCTCAAGCGCCGGTCGAGCGGCTTCGGCCGCACCGCCCAGAACGAGCTCTCGGTTCGCGAGACCGAGATCATCCGGCTGATCGCGCGGGGGATGTCGAACAAGGAGATCAGCGCCAAGCTGCACCTGTCCGAGAAGACGGTCAAGAACCACATCAGCCGCATTTTCGCCAAGCTCAACATCACCGCGCGCACCCAAGCCGCGGTCCACGCGATCAAGACCGGCCTGGCCTAGGGTCTGCTCGCTCGGCGGTTGGGCCGAGAGACTACCTGCTTCCTGGGGCGCAAGCCCTCGTTGACGGCGGCGCAATGCGGGTATCGAGCATGCGTGGACTCTTATCTCGTAGAGCCCCAGTCGCTTTTCATTCCGTATCTCAGCGACGTACTGGCGGCTGCGGAGCTGCGCGTGGTCCGCGTCGCTCCGACGCTCGACGTCGACGACATTCGGGCCAGCCGGCCCGAGGCGCTGTTCGTCGACACCGACTTTCTCGACGTCGATCCGGCTGACGCGGTGAGCGCGATGCGCGCAGCCTTGCCGCGCGCCTTCATCTGCGCCTATACGGATCGCCAGGGCGCGCGCGCCGACCGGCTGCGCTTCGCCGGCGCGAACTGCGTGCTCTCCAAGCGCTCGGGCGAAGGCGAGATCACCGACGCGCTGATGGCCGCGCGCAAGCGCGGCTCGTTCACCGATCCGCGCTGCGACTGAACGTCCCGCGTCACTGCAACATCCACGACTCGGGTACGGGACGCCGGCGCCCGCCGACGTAGAGGTAACGGCCGTTGCGCGTGACGCGCGGCGGCGCCGTCAACGCGGCCTCGTCGCGCTCGAGCTCGAAGACCGGTTCGTCGCCGCAAGCGAACCGCAGCCGCCCTCCGTGCCCGTCGAGAACGACCTCGCGCTGCGTCGCCTCGGCCAGCCCGAGCTGCGTCAGCCGTACGGTCGAGAAGCCGCCGTGCTGCTGCGGCGGGACGAGCGCCCAGCCGTGCAGCGACGAGAGGCTGTAATACGAGCGCAGGATTCCGGTGATCCGGATCGCGCTGCCGGCCGACGGGATCGAGACCGTCAGAACGCACGGCTTTTCGGCCCACTCCGATAGGAGCCGGTGGAAAACGCCAAGTCGCAACACACACCCCTTCTTGCGACGTGTCGGGACAAAAGGATGGTACGCCATGAAGTGCCCGCCTTCCCTCCCGCGCAGTCCCTTCGACAAAACTCAGGACCGGCTCGCTAGCGGAACGGGCGGGATGTCGCAGACGGCGAAGCGATGACGGTAATGGCTGTTCGGACCGCGGAGCTGCGCGACGCCCTCGAGCGCTGGTTCGGGTTTCCGAGTTTTCGTCCGTCGCAAGAAGAGATCGTGCGTGACGTGCTGGCCGGACGCGACGTGTTCGCGCTGTTGCCGACCGGCGGCGGAAAGTCGCTGTGCTATCAGTTGCCGGCGATCCTCACCGCGGGACTCACGGTGGTGATCTCGCCGTTGATCGCGCTGATGAAGGACCAGGTCGACGCCCTCGACACCGCCGGCATCGCGGCGACCGCCTTGAACTCGTCGCTGACCTTGCCGGAGCTGCGGCGCCGGCTCGACGATCTCGAGCGCGGCGCCTACAAGCTGCTCTACGTCGCGCCCGAGCGGCTCACGCTGCCGGGCTTCGCCGATGATCTGGCGCGCTGGAACGTCGCGCGCTTCGTCGTCGACGAAGCGCACTGCATCAGCGAGTGGGGTCACGACTTTCGGCCGGAATACCGGCGCATCGCGCCGCTGCGCGAGCGCTTCCCCGACCTGCCGTTCTGCGCGTTCACCGCCACGGCCACCGCTCGTGTGCGCGAAGACGTGATCGGCCAGCTCGGTCTGCGCGCGCCGGCGGTCCACGTCGCGTCGTTCGACCGCGCGAACCTGACCTACCGCGTGCAGCACGCGGCGCGGACCGTCGACGGATTGATTCGCTGGCTGCGCGCGCGGCCCGACGACGAAGCGGGAATCGTGTATGCCGGCAGCCGCGCCAACGCCGACAAGCTGGCCGACGCGCTGGCCGGCGCCGGGATTCCGGCGCTCGCATATCACGCCGGGCTCGACGCGGCGACGCGGACCGCGCGCCAAGAAGCGTTCATTCGCGATGACGTTCGCGTGATGTGCGCGACGATCGCGTTCGGGATGGGAATCGACAAGTCGAACGTCCGCTTCATCGTGCACTGGGACGTGCCGCGCAGCCTCGAAGGCTACTACCAAGAAACGGGCCGGGCCGGGCGCGACGGCCTGCCGGCCGACTGCATCTGGTTCTTCGCCTACGGCGACATCGCGCGCGTCGAGCGCTTCGCCGAAGAAAAGCCCGAGAGCGAACGCGCGACGGCGCGCGCGCAGCTCGAGCGCATCAAACGGTTCGCGTATTCGAACGGCTGCCGCCGGCGCGAGCTGTTGGCGTACTTCGGCGAGGCGTACCCGCACGCGCAGTGCGGAAACTGCGACAACTGTCTGCAGCCGCGCGCGTCGTTCGACGCCACGGTCGACGCGCAGAAGCTGCTGTCGTGCGTCTACCGCGTGTCGGCGCCGCGCGGCTCGGGCCCTTCGGCACGCTCAGGACAGGCTTTCGGCGTCGCTCACGTGATCGACGTGCTGCTGGGCGCCAAGACCGACAAGATCGATCGCTGGTACCACGAGCGCTTGTCGACCTACGGGATCGGGCGCGACCGCAGCCGGACGGTTTGGCGGCATCTCGCCGACGAGCTCGTGCGGCTGGGTCTCATCGCGCAGGATCCCGCGCGCCACAACATCGTCGCGCTCACCGATGCGGGCAGGCGCGTGCTGGCCGAGCGCAGCGCCGTGGTGGTGCGCGCGGCGGCCGCCGAACCGTCCGCGTCGGCCGCGGGACGGCGCGGCCGGGCCGTCGCGGCGGGGGGCGCCGCGGATGACGACTCCTACGACCGCGATCTGTTCGCCGCGCTGCGCGCGCTGCGCCGGGAGATCGCAGCCGAGCGCGACGTGCCGCCGTACGTCGTGTTCAGCGACGCCGTGCTGCGTGCGATGGCGCGCGACGTCCCCCGCACGCCCGCGCAGTTGCGAGCGATCAGCGGCGTTGGGGAAAAGAAACTCGCCGACTTCGGCGCGCGGTTCCTGGAGGCCATCGCGGCGCAGTGCGGTTAGACGTGCCTTAGCGGTTAGACGTTCCTTATAAGCGTTGCGTTCCCAGGAAGACCGCAGACCCCAATGGCAGGATTCCGCACGAAATGAGTAGGTCGGCAGCGCCTTGCTCGGCGTTAGCGCTCGCTATTGCACTGTTCGCCGGTGCGATCGGACCAGCGGTCGCGCAGAGCTCGGACACAACGGGGATCATCCAGATCACGGTTCACGGTTCGGACGGAACCACCGCGCTCGCCGACGCGCGCGTGTTTCTCATCGGCCCGACGGTGGCCAGCGCGCTGACCAACAAGAGCGGGATCGTCAAGTACACCGACGTGCCCAGCGGCCTGTACCGCGTGCGCGTCGGGAAGGGCGGGTATTCGGGCGTCACCTCGTCGCAGTTCGAGGTGCTCGGCCAAAAAGAAGTCGACGTGAACGTCGAGCTCGCCGCGTTCAAGCCGCCGTCGTCGCAGACCGCGCCGAGCGGCACCTCGACCAACACGAGCTCGACCGACACGAGCGGCCTCAAGATCATCGGCACGGTGCGCGCGCGGGTGACCGTTACGACCACTGACGTCGATCAAGACAGCGCCGTGCGGCGTATCTCCGACTCGCTGCTCGACGCCCTCGGCACGGTCGGCGGCGTCGACGTCACCCAGGGCTCGAACGATCCCGACGCGCCGCAGACGATCTCGCTGCGCGGCCACGACGAGTCCCAGACCGCGATCACGCTCGACGGGATCCCGCTGGGCGCGCCGGGCTCGGCGGTGAACCTGCGTTCGGTCAACTCCGACCTGTTCACCGGTGCCGGCGTCAGCTTCGGCGCGCAGGCCGGCGCCCTCGGCGGTTCGGTGAACTTCCGTACGCTGCAGCCCACGCAGACCTGGCAGTCGCAGTTCGCGTCGTCGTACGGGACGTTCGACAAGTACAACTACCAGATCGGAGAAACCGGCTCGATCGGCAAGCTGGGCATCGCGGCGCTGTTCACCAAACGCGCCGGCAACAACGCGCTGACCTTCCAGAACTATGAGGACGAAAGCGGGCTGACGTACGCCCACGGCGGCGAGAGCGCCAACGTCGGCAACTACCTCAAGCTGCGCTACGGGTTGACCGACCGCACGACGCTGATGTTCACCGCGCTGGAGAACAACCAGGCGGTCTCGTCGCTGTGCACGTCGTTCGTGACGCCGCTGCCGTGCGGGATCGGACCCGACAACGGCAGCACCGGGAAGTTCCAGTTCGCCTACGGCACGGTGCAATCGTTGATCGGCGACACGGCCGTCACGCTCACGACGTACGCGAACAGCAACACGTCGCTGAGCAACGACCTGGCGCGGTTCGAGCTCGCCTGCCCGGGCTCGACTCCGCAAGTGCCGGTCTATGGCTGCGCCCCGTCGCTCGAGGCGCCGCTGAACGATCCGTTCTCGACCCAAACGCAAACGCTCGCGCGCGGCGTCGCCGGCAGCGCGACGCTGACCCGCGGCAAGCACACGATCACGCTGACCGGCTCGACCTACGCCTCGACGACCACTTTCACGCCGCTGGCCGGCGGCAACGGTTTCGTCACGCGCGGGCTCAACGCCGTCGCCTCGCGCCAAGTCCAGCTGTCGGACTCGTTCAAGGTCAACGACCGGCTGGCGATCGGCCCCAACGTGTCGTACGCCGGCACGACGGGTGCGGGCCAGTCGCTGCTCGGCGGCTTCAGCGCGAACTGGCGGCCGCAGAGTGCCGACACCTACAACGCGTCGGTGGCGATCGGCAGCTCGCAGCCCGCCGCCGGAATCGTTCGCTCGTTCAGCGATCCGATCTCGGCACGGGTCAACTGCGCCGCCGGCACGGCGCAGGTCAGCGGCCCCGGCGACCAGCCGTCGAAGCAGTCGGCAGCGAGCTACGATCTCTCGTGGACCCACCAATGGGCGCACGGCCAGTTCTCGATCGACACCTACCGGCAAACGCAGGCCAATCAGCTGATCAACGCGTCCCTGACCGCCGATAGCCTCGGCTTGACCGATCCGAGCAATCCGTTCTACAACGCGTACTATCAGGCCGTCGTCGGCTACTTCGGCGACGTGTGCCCCGGCGCCGGCGCGCCGAACGTCTACGTCTCCGAGCCGATCGGCGGCACCACGCGCATGTACCAAGGCTTCACCGCGCAAGCCAACATCGGCATCGGCAAAAACGTCGTCGTCATCCCGTCGTACACGACCAGCGGCGCCGACGTCGTCGCCGCCGACCCGCGCTTCGTCGGCTTGGACAGCACGCTGATCCTGGGCAGCCAGCTGCCGGGACGCCCGGTGCACACCGGCAACCTCACGATCGACGCGCTGTATCCGCCCGCCAAGCTGGAGCTGTTGGCCAACGCGCACTACGTTGGCCCGAACAACAACCAGAACATCGCGCCGTACGTGCTCGTCAACGTCGGCCTCTCGCACCCGCTGGGGATCGGGCGCGTCACGGTGTTCGCAGCCAATCTCTTCAACACCGAGACCGGCACGTTCTCGACCGAGCAGTACGCACAGCCGATCCCGCTCAGCGGCGGCGGCATGCTGCTGCAGGCCGCCCGGCCCAACGCACCGCGCTCCTACACCGTCACCTACTCGTTCAACACCGGCGCGCGACCCGGTGCCGGTTTCGCGCGGCCGTCGCGCAGCGCCCAAGCCGCCGCCGCGGCGCAGACCGGGCCGCAGCGCGGCGGGCTCGGCTTCGGTCAGCTCAAGTTCATCCCGCCGCCGGCGGGAACCGATCCGCTCGGCCTCGCGACCGTGCGTCCCGAATGCACCGTCGCGCTGCAGCCCGCGGCGCAGAAGGTGCTGGCTCAGCTCAAGGCCGCCGCCGACGCCTATGCGGCCGGAGCGCCGGCTGCCGGAGGTCGACGGCTTGACCGTCACGCCGCACGGCGACCCGAAGGGAACCTGGTGGTTCGGTCTGGGTCCGAAGATCCCCGAAGGCGTGCTCCGCGCCCGCCAGCAGACCGACGGCTCCAACGGCGGCGGCGCGCGCGGGCCGCGCGGCGCGCCGCGCGCCGGCGGACCGGGTGGGCCGGGCGGCCCGCCACCCGGCTTCCAGCCCGAGGTCAACGTCGCGCCGAATCCCAACGAGTCGCCGCGCCCCCAGTTCAGCCCGTCGCCCGAGCTGATCGCGGCCCTCGAGCCGCTGCGCGCGCTGTCGTCCTGCGCCTACGGAACCGTGTACACCCCGGCCGAAGCCAAGTCCAAGGGGTACGACGTCGCCGCGGCCGCGCAGGCCGTTCCGGCCGCGTCGCCCGCGCCCAGCCCGTCGCCGCGCCCCGGCGGCGCGCGCCGGGGGGGATTCCCCAGCATCCTCAACTACGCTCCGAGCGTCGGCATCTTCGTGGTCCGCGCGCCGGATCTCGGGTACCGGCGGAGGGAGCGTGAAGCAGTAGTCATGGCCGCACCTCGGATCGTCGTCATCGACGACGAACGGCATCTGCGCGAGCTGTTGGAGCTCGGGCTGGGCGACGACGGCTTCGAGGTGCGCACCGCCGCCGACGGACGGGCCGGGCTGCAACTGGTCCGCGACTTCCGGCCCGACGCGATCGTGCTCGACGTGATGCTGCCGTTCGTCGACGGGCTCGAGCTGCTGCCGATGCTGCGCCGCATCACCGAAGCGCCGATCTTGATGCTCAGCGCGAAGGCCGACACCGACGACCGCATCAGCGGGTTGCGGCGCGGCGCCGACGACTACGTCTCCAAGCCGTTCGAGATGTCGGAGCTGGTGGCGCGCCTGCACTCAGCGCTGCGCCGGCCGCGGCTCGAGCAGCCCTCGATCGTGTCGTACGCCGATCTGTCGATCGACCTCGACCGGCGCGACGTCAAGCGCGGCGACCGCCGCATCGATCTGTCAGCGCGCGAGTACGCGCTGCTGCTGACCTTCGTGCGCAATCCCGAGCGCGTGTTCACCCGCGACCAGCTGCTCGACCTCGTCTGGGGAACCGACCGCGACGTCGGGCCGGGCGCGGTCGAGACGTACGTCTCGTACCTGCGCGCCAAGATCGACGCCGGTTTCGAGCCCAAGCTGATCCGCACGATCCGCGGTGCAGGCTACGCGCTGCGCGCGCATTGAACTCGTCAGGGTAGCATGTTCACCAAGTTCGCGCGGCGGCTGACCGGCTGGTACGTGGCCGCGGCGGTCACGCTGGTGGTCCTCGTCATCGGTGCGTTCGCCGTCGTCGGCCTCGACGTGTACATCCACGTCATCCAAGACGGCGTCGACGCCGACGCGCGCGAGGTCCAAGCCTTCGCGGTGCGAGCGGCGACTCGCCACGAAGGCTTCATCCCGGCCGCGATCGAGGTCGAGGGCCGGCTGAGCCGGCCGGGCTGCGCATCTTCGCCTTCGGTCAGTCACCGCACGATCCGACCCACGTGCCCGGTCACCGCGGCACGAGCATGCCGATCCTGGTCCGGCAGGGGCCGCAGGGCGGTGCGAACCAGCCGCCGGCCGGCCACGCTCCCGGAGCAGGTACGTCCCGCGTGCCGCTGGTGGTGGATGGCCGGGTGACGTACATCGACCCCACCGCGATGCGCCTGCAGGGCAGCACGGCTCGGCTTCGCGCTCGGTACGGCCTTCGGCGCGCATCTCCAACGCGTCGACCTCGAAGGCGGCTTCGTCCGTCTGCTGCCCGATCCCGACGCCACGCAACGCGTCGCGCTCCAGTTGCTGCTGGGCGTCGCTGCTCGTCGGTGCGATCGCCGGCATCCTGGCTTGGCTGGCCGGCCGCTACATCACCACGCAGGTGCTGCGCCCGCTGGTCGAGGTGACGCACGCGCTGCAGCGTTTCGCCGCGCGCGACTTCACGCCGCAGCCGATCGCCGTCGCCGGCAAGAGCGAGTTCGACGCCATCGCGCTGGCGTACAACGCGGCGGCGACGCAGGTCGCCAGCGCCTTCGCCGAGCGCGCGCAGGCCGAGACGCAGATGCGCCAGTTCGTCGCCGACGCCGGACACGAGCTGCGCACGCCGCTCACGATCGTGCTGGGCTACATCGACCTGCTGCGGCGCAAGGCGGATGCGGGCGACGAGCGCTCGCGCCGCATCTTCGCTTCGATCTCGGTCGAAGGCGCTCGGATGCGCACGCTCATCGACAATCTCGTGCTGCTGGCCAAGATGGAAGGTGCAGACGTTCGCCCGGCCGAGCCGTTCGGTCTGCGCGAGCTCGTCGACGAGATCGTCGAGAGCCGCGCGGCTGCTGTATCCGGGCGTGACGCTGAGCTGCGACGTCGAAGTCGACGCGACAGCTCGCTCGGCGATCGCACCGAGATCTACGAAGCGATCGCCAATCTCGTCGACAACGCGTTCAAGTACGCGCCCGGATCGCCGGTGCGGATCGTCGCGAACGCGGCCGAGGGCGGCGTCGAGCTCACCGTCAGCGATCGCGGGCCCGGGATTCATCCCGATGACCGCGAGGCGATCTTCGACCGCTTCTACCGCGGCGCGACGCGCGGCGAGGTCGAAGGCTCGGGCCTCGGCTTGGCGATCGCCAAGCGCGCGGCCGAGCGCGCCGGCGGCTCGCTCACCATCGCGCGCACCTCCGCCCAAGGGCACGACGTTCGCGCTGCGCCTGCGCGCCGACCAAGTCCGCACCCCACCGTTCCGCCCGGCCGCGACCCGGCTTAAGCCCTCCGCGAACGCGAAAGCGGCCCGTCAGCCGCGCGCGCGCGAGAGCGTCACCATCTCGCGCATGCGCGGGTGGTCGCGGTCTTGGGTTTGCATCCACTCCTCGAGATCGGGGACGGCGGCCCCGGTGCGAAACAGCCAGTAGTACGTGCTCAAGTCGCCGAGGTACGCGAAGCGCGTCTTGGTGTCGCGCCGCATCGCGTCGTAGTCGGCGAACGACGTCTGATAGGCGCGCACCGAGCCGAACTCGCGCTCGATCTCGAGCAGCGCGCGCGCATTGCGGATCGTCCCTTCGATCTTCGAGCGCGAGCGGATGATGCCGTCGGCCTGCATCAGCCGCTCGACGTCGAGCTCGCCGTACGCCGCGACGCGCGCGACGTCGAAGTCCTCGAACGCGCGCACGTAGTCGTCCCAGCGCGCGTCGATGAACGCCCACGACAGGCCGGCCTGCATCACGGCGCGGGTGATGATCGCCGAGGTGATCGCTCGGCGACGGATTATCGATCACCCGCGGAATCCGGTCGACCGGCGTCGGCCGCTTCGGCACCCGCACCGGCGGCGCCGTCTTCTTTGCGGCCGGGCGCTTCGGTCGTGACTTCTCGCCGGCATCCTTGACGGGCGCGAGTTTCTTGGCGGGCTTCGGCTTGGGAATCGCGGTCTCTCCGGTTCGTGCGATCGGCGCAGGGGACGGGCACCATGATACTCCATGTTCGTGGCGTGGCGAAGTCATGGGTGCTCGTCGCGGCGATCCTCGGGCTCCGCGATGACGTTCATCGACGGCAGCGCGGTCAACGTCGCCTTGCCGGTGATCCAGCGCGAGCTCGGCGCGGATGCGGCGCAGATGCAGTGGGTGATCGAAGGCTACGCGCTGTTCCTCTCGGCGCTGATCCTGCTGGGCGGTTCGCTGGGGGATCTGTACGGCCGCAAGCGGATGTTCGTGGCCGGGATCGTGCTCTTCACCGCCGCATCGGCGGTCTGCGCCGCGGCGCCGAGCGTCGCGGTGCTGATCCTGGCCCGCTGCGTGCAAGGCGCCGGCGCGGCGTGCGCGATGCCGGAGTCGTTGGCGCTGCTCAGCGCGACCTATTCCGGCGCGGCGCGCGGCCGCGCAATCGGGACCTGGTCGGGCTTCGCGGCGATGACCGGCGCGGTGGGTCCGGTGCTGGGCGGATATCTCACGAGCACGCCTCGTGGCGCTGGGTGTTCCTGTTCAACGTTCCGATCGCGCTGGCCGTGATCGCGATCTCGCTGCGCGGCGTGCCGGAAAGCCGTGACGAGGAGATGCCGCCGCGGCTCGACGTCCCGGGCGCCGTGCTCGCGACGCTGGGTCTGGGCGCGTTCACCTACGGTCTGATTCGCGCGCAAGGCGCCGTTCCCGACACGATCTCGACTGGGCGCGCTCCTGGCCGGGCTCGCACTGCTGGCCGCGTTCGTTCTGGTCGAGCGGCGCTCGCCGTCGCCGATGGTGCCGCTGGAGCTGTTCGGGTCGCGCGAGTTCTCGGCGGCGAACGTCTACACGCTGTTCCTCTATGCCGCGCTGGGCGGCTGCGCTGTACTTCGTGCCTTACCTGCTCATCGACGTGCAGGGCTACACGCCGACCGCCGCAGGCGCGTCGCTGCTGCCGTTCGTGCTGCTGATGTTCGCGCTGTCGCGCTGGTCGGGCGGGTTGGTCGCGCGCATCGGCGCGCGGCTGCCGCTGGTCGTGGGCGCGCTCTTGGCGGGCGCGGGTTTCATCGCGTTCGCGGTGCCCGGCATCGGCGGATCGTACTGGACGACGTATTTCCCCGCCGCGGTGTTGCTGGGGCTGGGCGGCGCGTGCTTCGTCGCGCCGCTCACTACCATCGTGTTCGATGCCGTCGACACGGAGAAGAGCGGCGTCGCCTCGGGGTGAACAACGCGGTCGCGCGCATGGCCGGCCTGTTGGCGGTGGCGGGCTTCGGCATCATCCTGGCCGGCGTGTTCGATGCCGGCTTCGAGGCCCGCATCGCGAGGCATCATCTCAGCTCGCAGACGATGCGGATCGTCGAGAACGACCGCGCCAAGCTCTACGCCGGCACGGTACCGGCCGACGTTCCGGCGGCCGATCGTGACGCGGTCGCGGCCGGGATCCACGAAGGCTATCTGGCCGGCGTGCGCGCGGTGATGCTGGCTTCGGCGGCGGTGTGCGTGCTGGCTGCGCTCGTCGCGTTCGTCGCGGTCGCCGGTCGCCCGCGCGCGCCCGAATCGCCGGCCGAGCGTCAGGCGCGACGCACGTTGCGCCGGTCGTAGAGATGGTTGTCGGCGGCGATCATCGCGTCGGCGAACGGAGTCTGCGCGTCGAACGGCGCGATCCCCCACGAGATGGAGACCGGCGCCGGCAGATCCTGCGCGAGCACGGCCAGCTCGCGTTCAGCCGAAGTGAGCCTGGCGCGGACGCGCAACGGGTCGACACCCGGCCACACGCCGGCGAACTCGTCGCCGCCGATGCGGTACATCGTTCCGAGCTCGGCGGCAGCAGCTGCGCAGGCAGCGCGCCGCCATGCTCAGCGATGCGTCGCCGGTGGCGTGACCGAAGCGGTCGTTGATCGTCTTGAGGCCGTCGAGATCGATCATCGACACCACGCCGAAGGCCGGCGGGTCGCTGATCCGCTGCAAGAACGCCGCCCGGTTGGGGACCCCGCACAGCGCGTCAGTGTAGGCGGCGTCGCGCAGCGCGGCTTCAGCCTGCGCGAGCGCGGCGTTGCGCTGCTGGAGCTCGCAGCGCACGCCGTCGGTCGTGTGGACGACGATCGCGACGCCCAGCACGATGTCGAGCACGACGGTCAGATAGCTCTCGAGCCCGAGGTAGGTGGCGGGAAAGTGAACGCCCGCCAGGCTCAGCAGCGGAACGTGCGCGTAGTCGAGCGCGAGCGCGGCCAGCGCCGCCGTGATGAGCCGCGACCCGATCCCCGGCCGCTGCGCGCGCAGGCTCTCGAACACCGCCGCGGTGAGCAGCGCCGCCAGGAACGCCGAGTGCACGCGATACGTGTCGAGAAACGGCGGCGCGCACATTGCGGCGGCTGTCGTGACGGCGCAGGCGAAGGCGAACAGCGCGGCCACGTCGCCGCTGAGCGGGCGGGCACCGCGTGCGCACCGCAGCGCGACGATGAAGGACAGCACACCGACGTTCTCGAGCAGCGCGTAGGCGATGGTGGCGAGCGGCGCGCCGTGGAAGCTGCCGAGGTCGCGACCGAGCGCCGACGCGGCCAGCACGGCCAGCGCCGCCGCCAGCGCGACGAGCCCGCCCACCCAGCCGTCGAGCAGCCGCCGTCCCAGCGAACCGCGCACGAGCACGGCCAGGCCTGCCAGCAGCACCAGCACGCCGAGCTGCAAGAACATTGAAAGGTACCCGACGAGGTGCTCGCCGAGAGGTGCCATCGTTGATTGTATCGGCAGGCCCACCCGGCCGGTTCAGGCGCCGGGCGCGTCCCGGCCGAAGCGTTACGGTTGCGGGCGCGGGCCGGGCGGGATGTTGCCGCCGACCGTGGTGGCCATCGGTACGTAGACCGTCGCGATCTCGAGCGCGTCGTTGAATGCGACGGTGCACGGCGTGCCGGGCGGCGACGACATGCTGAACGTGGTCTGAACGCCGCCGCCGGCGACCGGCGTAACCGTGCAGCTCGGGCTGCTGCCGGTCACGATGTGCGCGGTGAACGCGCCCGTGTACCCGTACTCGCCGATGCTGACGGTCACCGGCTGCCCGTGGGGCGCGTACGCGTAGGACGGTTCGGCATAGATGACGTTATCGGGATACGCGTGGGCGAAGCCGTCGCCGTTGCGGAACGCCCACAGCGACCGGTCGGGTCCGACCGTCACCGCCACGAAGCCGCTGGTGGCCGACGACGAATTGGCCAGCGCGTACCGGCTGACCGCGCCGTCGCTGACGCGCACCGCGGTCAGCGCGTTCGCCCCGTCCGCGAACCACACGCGGCCGTCGAATGCATCGTACGCCATGCTGTTCGACGCGCTCGCGCACTGCGCGTAGGTCGAGTACAAGGTCTCGTCGGGTGACGCCGCGTTGACCCGCACCATGTACGCGCCGCCGCCGGGGTGCGTGTCAGCCGCTCCGCAGAGCGAGAAGAAGACGTCGCCGTTCGCGCCGGCGGTCAGCTCTTCGGGTCGGCCGCTCGCGGCAGCCGCCGGCAGCGCATAGTCGGTGGGGTTCGGATTGCTCGGCGTGACATATGCGAGCATCTTCGGCCTCGTGTTCGTCTCGCCGAACCACAGGTTGTTGCCGTCACTGGTGAGGTGCGCCAGCGCCACGCCGCACGGCAAGCTGCCGGGATCACCGAAGTATCCGAACGGCGTCGTGCCGCCCGCCTCGAAGACGTAGACGGCGTCGACGCAGGTCGAACTGCTCGACGCCTTGCCGCCCAGAAAGAGGACCTGCTGGGCCTGATAGTACGTGATCTCGCCGGGCACCAGCGCCGCGCCGGGCGGCAGCGACACGGTGAAGAGTTCCGGCGTTCCCGTGTCGGGCTGCCCCCCGTATCCGACATCGGTGTCGAATGCAACGAGCCGCGGTCCCGGCGCCAAACCGTACACGTGCGGCGCGCCGCTTGCGTATGCGATCGCCGAGCCGGAGTTGGTGATGCGCTCGAGGGCGCCGGAAGACGCGTCGGAAACCCACACGCCGGTCGACGTCGACGTCGCGCCGCCGACGGTGCCGATCGGCGCGACCAGCGGCACCGACCTCCAGGACGACACGACGGAAAGCGGCCGGCGGATCGCGCTCGTGTCCCGCGCGCCGTCGTTCGGGACGACCGCCGAACCGCCGCCGCGGGCGCCGCATCCCACCACGAGCATCGCCATCACGCCGAAAACGAGAGTCCGCGCCATGGTATGCACGCGGGGCCGTCTACGACGCCGCGCATGCCGTTCCCCGTCGGATGGGAATAGCGAGTGACGTGAGTGCTGCCGTAACCGATGTCGCGATGCCCCCGCGCGATGCGCCGACGCCGCGGCGCGTCTTTCGCGCGGCCGTCGCGCACGAGCGATTCGATCTGGCAACGCGCTTGCGCGACGCGCTCGACGACCCGCGGCTCGCGATCGTCGTGGCGTTGAGCGTCAAGACCAATCCGCGCGCCGAGCTCCTGCAGCTGGCGCGCGAGCGCGGGTTCTTCGCCGAGGTCATCTCGGAGGAGGAGCTGCGCTGGGCCGAGCGGCTGAGCTTCGGCGCGGGCCGGCTGGTGTACAACGGACCGCAGCCGCTGTGCGCGGCGACGGGCGGCGTTCGCGTCGAGCACGTCTTCGCCGACAGCGTCGAGGCGTTCGCGCGCGACGTCGCCCTCGGCGCCGCGCGCGTCAACGGCGTCCGCTTGCGGCCATCGATGCTCGACTCGCGTTTCGGCATACCGGTCGAAGACGAGCCGGCGCTGCTCCGCGCGTTCGACGCGGCGCCGGCAGGGCTGCCGGTCGGCGTCTCGTTCCACGCGCGGCGCGAAGACTTCGGCGGCGCGTCGTGGCGCGACGTCGCGCAGGATGTTCTCGACCGCGCGCTCGTGCTGCAGTCGCGCACCGGGTGCAGCATCGTCGCGTTCGACGCGGGCGGCGGCTGGACGCCGGCCGAGTTCGACGCCGCGTTCGAGCCCGACGTGCGATGGCTGTCCGAGCGCATCGTCACGTCGCTGCCGGCCTGCACGCGGCTGATCGTCGAGCCCGGCCAAGCCCTGTGCACCCCCGCCGAAGCGCTGATCGCGACCGTGCTGGAAGTGCGCGAGCGCGGCCCGCGCCGCGACCTCGTGATCGACGCGGGTTATCCGGAGTGGCCGCAGATGCACACCTATCCGCACGCCGTGTTCGCCGAGTCGAACGGCGGCTGGATTCGCGCCGGCGCAGGCCCCGACCGGCTGCTCGGCCGCACCTGCCTGGAATACGACGTGGTCGGCGGGTTGCGGTTTCCGGGCGGCATGCGCGCCGGCGACCGCGTGCTGATCGCCGACACGGGATCGTACGATCGTGCGATGTCGTTCGATTTCGCACGCGGCGACGGTGTCGTCGTTCGCGGCCGCCAGGCATAATTGCGAGCGAGTAACCGCACGGCAGAGTTTCCAATGCTTCGCGTCCGGCAATGAACAGAAACGTGAACACCCCGTGCGACACAACATACGTGTTGCCGATTCGTCGCGCGACCTTTCGGGTCGACGACGATCTGACCACGTATCTGTCGACGTTGCTGCGTCTCGTTCCGGTGATCGTCGCGGACGGTTCGCCGCCGGACGTCTTCGCGCAGCACGCCGCAGCCTGGCCGCCGGGAATCACGCACCTCGCGATCGATCCCGATCGGCGCGCCGACCTCAACGGCAAAGTAGCCGGCGTCGTCACCGCGCTGCGGCGCGTCCACACGTCGAAAGCCGTGATCGCCGACGACGACGTGCGCTACGACGGTTTCACGCTGCGCCGCCTGGCGCGCTTGCTCGACGACGCCGACGTCGTGCTGCCACAGAACGTGTTCGATCCCGTTCCGTGGCACGCGCTGCTCGACGGCGGACGGACGCTGATCGCGCGCGCCACCGGCGGTGACTGGCCGGGAACGATCGGCGTGCGGATGCGCGCCTATCGCGTCGCGGGCGGCTACGACGGCGACGTGCTGTTCGAAAACCTCGAGCTCGTCCGGACGATGCGCGTCACCGGTGCGCGCGTCGCGCGCGCCGACGATCTCTTCGTGCCGCGCCGCCCGCCGACGGCGCGGCATTACCTCGAGCAGCGCGTCCGCCAAGCCTACGACGAGCTGGCGCGCCCGGCGCGCATGGCGGCCCAGCTGCTCGTCGCGCCGGCGCTGATCCTGGCGCTGGCACGGCACGGGCAGCGGACGTGGCCGCTCTTCGCCGCGGCGTCGATCGCGCTGGCCGAAGCCGGCCGCCGCCGCGCAAGCGGTGCGCGCGTCTTCTCGCCGGCGATGTCGGCGGCCGCGCCGTTGTGGGTGCTCGAGCGCGCCGTGACGTCCTGGATGGCGCTCGGGCTGCGCGCCGCGTCCGGCGGCGTGCGTTACTCCAACGGAACGCTGCGCACGGCGGCCAACGCGGAACGCGCGCTGCGCGCGCGCTACGGCGACGGCCGCCGCCGCGCGCGCCGGGCGGCGCGATGAGCGATCCGGTGCGGGCGCTCGAGTACCTCGAGTCCGCTTGGCGCAACCCGTTCGATTCGGACGCGGCGCGCGCCCACTCGTCGTATCACGGCAACGACGGCGGCGAGCTCGTGCGCTTGCTCGAAACGGCTCCGCCCAACGCGTTCGCGCGGATCGCGCACGAAGCGTTTCGCGGCTTCGTCCTCGACGACGCGTTCTCGTGTCTGGGCGCGAAGTCGTCGATTCGCCGCCGGCTGTACCGCTTCGGCACGTACGCGCGGATGGACGACCCGGCGGTGACCGCCGGGCTGGCGCGCGACCTGTTCGCGTTCGCCGCGGAGCGCAACCGCTTCGAGAGCGACTTCACCACCTTCATCGCGGTCTTCCGCGAGCGCCCGGCCGCCGGTGAGGCAGACTTCGAACGCGCGCTGTGGTCGCAACTGCAGCGGCTGCACGATCTCGACGCGCAACTCCATCGCTGGGATGCGCGGGTCAGCGACGATCCCGACGACCCGGGCTTCTCCTTCAGCTTCGCCGGCAACGCGTTCTTCGTCGTCGGCATGCATCCGGAGGCGTCGCGCGCCGCGCGCCGCTTCGCCTGGCCGACGCTGGTCTTCAACGCCCACGAGCAGTTCGAGCATCTGCGCGAGGACGGGCGCTTCGCCGGACTGCAGCGGCAGATTCGCGACCGCGAGCTTCGGCTCGACGGCGACCTCAACCCCAACCTGGCGGATTACGGCCGGCACTCCGAGGCCCGGCAATATTCCGGCCGCCCAGTCGAGGAGACATGGCGATGCCCGTTTCGGCCGCAGCGCTGACCGAGATCCCGCCGCGCAGCGGGACGGCCTTCGTGCTCGAGCGCGGCTCGACGCTGACGATCGTCGATCCGCGCGGCGAGCAAGTGGCGGACCTCGTCGCCGTGTGCGCCGGCGACGTGCGCGAGCATCTCTCCAACGGCCGCACCTTCGATTACGAGGAGACGATCGTGCTGAGCGCAGGCAACCGCCTGTGGTCGAACCGCTCCCGCCCGCTGCTGACGATCGTGCGCGACGACGTCGGGACGCACGACTTCCTGCTCGCGCCGTGCAGCCGCGACACCTGGCGAATCTGCTACGGCGGCGAGCACGACGACGTTCCGGGCTGCTTCGGCAACCTGGCGGCCGCGCTGAAGCCGTTCGGCGTCGAGCCGGATGCCATCCCGACCAGCTTCAACATTTTCATGCGGGTCGACGCCGCGGCGGACGGCCGGCTGGCCGTGCGGCCGCCGCGCTCGCGGCCCGGCGACGCGTTCGCCGTGCGGGCCGAGGAGCGGCTGATCGTCGGGCTGACCGCCTGCTCGGCGGCAGGGTCGTGCAACGGCCGCTACAAGCCGATCCGCTACGCGATCGGCGTCACCTGAGCGACCTCGGCCGCGTTGACGCTCTCTTCGGCCCATGGTATGCTTCGGAGGTTCCGGCCGAGCCCGCCGTGGCGCGGCCGATTTCGTGTGTTCCGGAGAACTGAGTGCCGACGATTTCCCAGCTGGTCCGTAAGGGCCGCGAGAAGCAGCAGAAAAAGGTGAAGACCCCGGCCTTCCGCGTCGTTTCGACCGGACCCAAGCCGGGTCACCCCGATCTGCCCAATCGCACCTTCGAGGTGCCGGGCAACCCGCAGCGCCGCGGCGTCTGCACTCAGGTCAAGACGATCACCCCCAAGAAGCCCAACTCGGCGCTCCGCAAGGTCGCCCGCGTGCGCCTCACCAACGGCGAGGAAGTCACCGCGTACATCCCCGGGATCGGCCACAACCTGCAGGAGCACTCGGTCGTGCTGATCCGCGGCGGCCGCGTCAAGGATCTGCCGGGCGTGCGCTACCACATCATCCGCGGCACGCTCGACACGTCGGGCGCCGCGAACCGCAAGCAAGGCCGCTCGAAATACGGCGCCAAGCGCGGCGCCAAGAAGAAGTAGTCGGATGCCTCGCAAAGGGCCGGTCCCCAAGCGGCCGATTCTGCCCGATCCCAAGTTCGGCTCCAAAGTGCTGGCGCGCTTCATCAACAAGGTGATGCTGCGCGGGAAGAAGTCGGTCGCCGAGCTGATCACCTATGATGCGCTCGAGGTGATCGCCACGCGCACCGGCCGCGATCCGATGGACATTTTCACGCAAGCGCTCGGCAACGCGATGCCGCTGGTCGAAGTGCGCCCGCGCCGCGTCGGCGGCGCGACGTATCAGGTGCCGATGGAAGTGCGCCCCGACCGCCGTCAGGCGATGGCGATGCGCTGGCTGATCGGCTACGCCCGTCAGCGCCCCGGCAAATCGATGACCGAGAAGCTCGCCAGCGAGCTGATGGACGCGGCGAACAATCAGGGCAACTCGATCAAGAAGCGCGAGGACACCCACAAGATGGCCGAGGCCAACAAGGCCTTCGCGCACTACCGTTGGTGATCGCCGGCTAGCTTTCTCATGGCTCTCAAACGCGAATATCCGCTCGAACGGACCCGCAACATCGGGATCGCTGCTCACATCGACGCCGGCAAGACGACGGCGACCGAGCGGATTCTTTTCTATACCGGCCGCACGCACAAGATCGGTGAAGTTCACGACGGCGCCGCGACGATGGACTGGATGGTCCAGGAGCAGGAGCGCGGGATCACCATCACGTCGGCGGCGACGGCGTGCACCTGGCGCGACACGCGCATCAACATCATCGATACGCCAGGCCACGTTGACTTCACGGTCGAGGTCGAGCGCAGCCTGCGCGTCCTCGACGGTCTCGTCGCGCTGTTCGACTCGGTCGCGGCGGTGCAGCCCCAGTCCGAGACCGTCTGGCGCCAGGCCAACAAGTACGCCGTCCCGCGCGTCATCTTCGTCAACAAGATGGATCGCACGGGGGCCGACTTCTTCAACTGCGTCAAGCAGATCCGCACGCGGCTGGGCGCGCCGGCGACGCCGATTCAGGTTCCGATCGGCGCCGAGGGCGATTTCCTGGGCGTGGTCGACCTGTTCACGATGACCAAGGTCGTCTACACCGACGATCTCGGTTCGACGTCCGATCTGACGCCGGTCACCGCGGCCGACGGCGAGCTGTTCGCGACCGCGAAAGAATGGCGCCAAGCGCTGATCGAGGCGATCGCCGAGCAGGACGACGAGCTGCTCGAGATGTTCTTCGAGGGCACCGAGATCCCGGTCGAACGACTGCACGCTGCGCTGCGCAAGGCGACGATCCAGGGCAAGGTGCTGCCGATGCTGTGCGGCTCGGCTTTCAAGAACAAGGGCATTCAGCCGCTGCTCGACGCGGTGGTCGATTTCTTGCCGTCGCCGCTCGACGCCAAGCCGATCGTCGGTCAGGATCCCAAGGGCGAGGGCGAGATCACGCGCGAGCCGCGCGACGAGCAGCCGTTCGCGGCGCTGGCGTTCAAGATCGCAACCGATCCGTACGGCAACCTGACCTACTTCCGCGTCTACTCGGGCGTGCTCGAGAAGGGCAGCTACGTCTACAACGCGCGCAGCGGGCGCAAGGAGCGCATCGGCCGTATCCTGCGGATGCACGCCAACCACCGCGAGGATATCGACGCGATCGGGGCCGGTGACATCGCGGCGGCGGTCGGGCTGTCCGACACGCGCACCGGCGACACGCTGTGCGACGAGCGCAAACCGATCCTGCTCGAGAACATCGTGTTTCCCGAGCCGGTGATCTCGCAGGCCATCGAGCCGAAGACCAAAGGCGATCAGGACAAGCTGGGCATCGCGCTCACCCGTCTCGCGCAGGAAGATCCGACCTTCCGGATGCGCACCGACGAAGAGACGCAGCAGACGATCATCGCCGGAATGGGCGAGCTGCACCTCGAGATCATCCTCGACCGGCTCAAGCGCGAGTTCAAGGTCGAGGCGAACGTCGGCAAGCCGCAGGTGGCCTACAAAGAAGCGATCACCAAAAAAGTCGAGAAGCAGGGGAAGTTCGTTCGCCAGACCGGCGGCAAGGGCCAGTACGGCGACGTCTGGATCCGCCTCGAGCCGGGCGAGCCGAACTCGGGCTATCAGTTCGTATGGGGCATCGTCGGCGGCAAGATCCCCAAAGAGTTCCAGAAGCCGGTGCAAGAGGGAATCCGCGAAGCAGCCGAGACCGGCACCCTGGCGGGGTATCCGGTGCTCGACTTCAAGGTCACCGTCTTCGAAGGTTCGTTCCACGACGTCGACTCGAGCGAAATGGCGTTCAAGATCGCCGGCTCGATGGCGTTCAAGGAAGCGAACCGCGCGGCCGGGCCGATCCTGCTCGAACCGATCATGGGCGTCGAAGTCACCGCACCGCGCGACTACATGGGCGCGGTCAACGGCGACCTCAACCGCCGCCGCGGCCAGATCCAGTCACAGGACGAGGCGATCGGCGGAGCGGTCGTGATCAAGGCGAACGTCCCGCTCAGCGAGATGTTCGGCTACGCGACCGATCTACGGAGCGCCACGCAGGGCCGAGCGACCTACACCATGGAGTTCGCGCACTACGAGAAGGCGCCCAAGTCCGTCGAGGAAGAGATCGTCGCCAAGGCTCAAGGGAAAAAACTCGCTCCCGCCTAGGCGCCAGGCCCCGACAGCGGGCGCCTAGCGCGCACCACCGCCAACCACGCACAACGCGCATCAACAAAGGACCAGAAACAAAGGCATCATGGCAAAGGCAAAGTTCGAGCGGTCGAAGCCGCACGTCAACATCGGGACGACGGGACACGTCGATCACGGCAAGACGACGCTTACGGCTGCGATCATCAACTGCCTCGCGACCGAGCACTCCAACATCCAGAAGCGCAACGTCGACGACATCGACAACGCGCCCGAGGAGAAGGAGCGCGGAATCACGATCGCGATCTCACACCAGGAGTACGAGACCGCGAAGCGCCACTACGCGCACGTCGACTGCCCCGGTCACGCCGATTACATCAAGAACATGATCACCGGCGCGGCGCAGATGGACGGGGCGATCCTGGTCGTCGCGGCGACCGACGGCCCGATGCCGCAGACGCGCGAGCACGTGCTGCTCATGAAGCAGGTCGGCGTGCAGAAGATCGTCGTGTTCCTCAACAAGGTCGACCTCGTCGAGGACGAGGAGCTGCTCGAGCTGGTCGAGCTCGAAGTCCGCGAGCTGCTCTCCAAGCAGGAGTACGACGGTGACAACATCCCGTTCATTCGCGGCTCGGCGACCAAGGCGCTCAACAGCTCGGGCAAGCGCGGCGATCCCGACGCGGAGCCCATCTTCAAGCTGATGGACGCGGTCGACGACTACATCCCCACGCCGGAGCGTCCCGTCGACAAGCCGTTCCTCATGCCGGTCGAAGACGTCTTCACGATCACCGGCCGCGGCACGGTCGGCACGGGCCGCGTCGAGCGCGGTCAGGTCAAAGTCGGTGAAGAGGTCGAGATCGTCGGGCTCAAGGACGAGAGCCGCAAGACCGTCGTCACCGGCATCGAGATGTTCCGCAAGCTGCTCGACGTCGGCATCGCCGGCGACAACGTCGGCGTGCTGCTGCGCGGCGTCGAGCGCAACGACATCGAGCGCGGCCAGGTGCTGGCCAAGCCCGGCTCGATCAAGCCGCACAAGAAGTTCAAAGCCGAGGTGTACGTCCTCTCGAAAGAAGAGGGCGGCCGCCACACCCCGTTCTTCGCCAACTACCGCCCGCAGTTCTACTTCCGCACGACCGACGTCACCGGCACGATCAAGCTGCCCGAAGGCGTCGAGATGGTGATGCCCGGCGATAACGTCCAAATGGACGTCGAGCTGATCACCCCCATTGCCTGCGAAGAGGGTTTGCGTTTCGCGATCCGCGAGGGCGGCCGCACCGTCGGCGCCGGCGTCGTCACGACCGTCGCAGACTAAGAACCATGTCGAAGCAGAAGATTCGTATCAGGCTCAAGGCGTACGATCACCGCGTGCTCGATCAGTCGGCCGAGCGCATCGTCGACACGGCGAAGCGCACCGGCGCGTTCGTGAGCGGTCCGGTTCCGTTGCCGACGGAGATCAACCGGTTCTGCGTCAACCGCTCGCCGCACGTCGACAAGAAGTCGCGCGAGCACTTCGAGATGCGCACCCACAAGCGGTTGATCGACATCCTGCAGGCGTCGCCCAAGACGATGGACGCGCTGATGCACCTCGACCTCCCCGCCGGCGTCGACATCGAGCTCAAGGCCTAGTGTGTGTTCGGCGCTTCGCGCCGAGCCACACTCGCGTTCGGCCCGAACGGGCCGATCCGCAGCCTGCGAGGGCGAACCTACCAGGAGGCCCCGGCGTTAGCGCCCGGGGCCTTCTTCATTCCGGCGGCCGCGAGGGGCCCGCGGCCCGGCGGGCGTCGAAGCAGCGAAGCATGCCGACGCCGATCGACGTCACATACGAACGAACGTTCAGCGGTACGCCGCGCCGGATCTTCGAGCTCCTCCGGACCTCGGCACGTCCGCCGACCGTATCTGGCCGTTCGCGTCGCAGCCGTTCATGCGCAGCGCCGGGCCGCTGACGCCGGGCGTCACCGAGGAGTGGCACAGCGGGCTGCACTCCGTGCTCGAAGACGTCGAGCCCGAGAAGCGGATCGTCTGGCGAATCGATACCGATGGCGTCGAGGGCAGGCATACCTTCAGCCTCGAAGCCGACGGACGGCGCGTGACCGTGCGCCACCGCATTACCGCGACGCTCGACGAAGTGCAGGGGCGGCTGCTGTGGCGCCGGCTCGAAGAGCAGCACGAGCGTTCGATCGAAGGGCTGTTCGACAAGCTCGCGCGCGTCCTCAAACGCTGAGCGCAGGATGATGTCCGCTACTGCTGCTGTTCGCCGGCGGCGTCGACGGCGACGCTGACCGCGATCGTGCCGGGGTCGCGGCCATGGTACAGACCACGGGTCGGGCTGACGTCGCCGTAGTCGCGGCCGACCGCGACGAGCACGAAGCCGTCGTCGACGAGGCGATCGTTGGTGGGATCGAAGCCGACCCAGCCGTACGGCGGCAGGTACGCTTCGGCCCACGCATGCGAGGCTTCGGCGCCGAGCGTATCGCCGCGGCCGCTGTACACGTAGCCGCTGGCGTAGCGCGCCGGGATCCCGCGCGTGCGCGCGACGGCGATGAGCAGGTGCGCGAAGTCCTGACACACGCCGGCGCCGGCGTCGATCACGTCGGCGACCGTCGTGCGCACCGTCGTCACGCCGGGCCGGTAGGTGAACGCGTCGTGGATGAACGATCCGGCGGCGAGAAAGTACGCGCTCAGGTCGGCGGCCGGCGCCGGCACGGCGTCGGCCAGGCGCGCGACCTGCGACCCGAGGGCGATGTACGGTGTCGAGTCGCGATAGTCGGCCAGCTCCGCGGTGAGCGGGTCGGCGGCGAGCTGCGCGGCGCCGACGTCGTGCGGGGCGAGCCCGACCGGCGGCAGCGTGACGACGTGCGAGCGCGCGACAATCCGCAACTCCTCGTGCTCGGGCATCACGGCGAAGTGCTGGACCTCGTTGCCGAACCGGTCGAGATACGAGAAGACGCGCGCCCACGGCTGCACTTCCAGGTCGTAGCGCGTGCAGTATTGTCGCAGGTTGGTGCGCGGCTGCAGGTGGACGACGGTGTAGCTCTCCGAAACGGGCTGCGGATAGCGGTACGCCGTCTCGTGCTCGATGTTGTACTCCATGCGCGGGTCAGCCGGCGACCGGCTGGAGCCGGGTGCGCGCCGCGACGGCCGGGACGCGCGGGAAGTAGACGTCTTGGATCGAGGCGACCAACGCGCCGAGCCCGGCCAGAATACGCTTCACGACCGGCTGCAGCCCGTCGGTGACGACGTCCGCCGCGTCGGCGAAGGTCACCGTCGCACAAAGCCGCCCGGCCTGCTTCTCGGCGTCGTCGCCGTAGACGCGCCCGGGCGTCTGCGACAGCCGGTGCAGCGCCGCGTCGATCTGGTCGGCGCAGAAGTTGACCGAGCGCGGAAACGTCGGGTTGAACAGGATGAACGCTGCCGCGTCGGGCGGGCTTTGGAGCTCGCTGGCGGACCGCGCGAACGGAAAGCTCGCGCAGCACATCTCGAGCAGCCGCTGCCACTCCGGCCACGGATCGTCGAGCGACGCGGCGGTCGCGAGCATGCGCGCCGTGAGCGAGGCGCGCTCGACGAACCGGCCGAGCTGCAAGAAGTTCCAGCCGTCGACGTGGGGCAGCGTCGCATCGCTCACGCCGGCGATCGCCTGACACCGGTCGCGCACGATGCGCAGGAAACGCGACGGCCCGCGCTCGGAGAGCAGGCTCTCACTCTGCTCTTGGACGTCGAAGTAGAGCTGGTTGATGTTCTCCCACACCTCGCGCGACAGCTCGGCGCGCAGAGCGATCGCGTTGGTGCGCGCGACCGCGATCGACGAGCAGATCGACGAAGGGTTGTCGCGGTCGAGGACGCATCGCGCGAGCACTCCCGGCGCGTTCGCCTCGGCCAGCTCGCTCGGCGACGCCGCGCCGAGCGTCGCGATCGCCAGCGCCGTGCGCCACGAGCGCTGCTCCCACGTTCCGCCGGCATGCAGGTCCATCGAGCGCGTGTTGGTGACGTCGAGAACGCGCGCGACGGTCTCGGCGCGCTCGACGTTGCGGCTCAGCCAGAAGAACGACTCGGCGTAGCGGCTAAGCATCGTCGCCCCTCCGCCAGCACCCAAGTGTCCTTACTCCCGCCGCCCTGCGACGAGTTCACCACCAGCGAGCCTTCGCGCAGCGCGACGCGCGTCAACGCCGCCGGCGGCACGTCGATGCGCTTGCCGTACAGCGCGAACGGCCGCAGGTCGATCCGCCGCGGCTCGAGCCGGCCCTCGATCAGCGTCGGGTGCGAGGACAGTTGGATCACCGGCTGCGCGATGTAGGCGCGAGGGGCGGCCTCGATCTGGCGGGCCATCTCGTCGCGTTCGGCCGCGGTCGAGGCCGGGCCGATCAGCATCCCGTAGCCGCCCGAGCCGTTGGTGCGCTTGACGACCAGCTCGGCGAGATGGTCGATCACGTGCCGCCGCGCCGCCGGGTCCGAGCAGTCGAGCGTCTCGACGTTCTCGAGCAGCGGCTCCTCGCTCAAATAGAAACGAATCATCGACGGAACGAAGCGGTAGAGCGCCTTGTCGTCGGCGATCCCCGTTCCGATGGCGTTGGCCAGCCCGACGTTGCCGGCCCGATATGCGTTCATGAACCCGACGACCCCGAGCGCCGAGTCGGGCCGGAAATAGAGCGGGTCCATGAAATCGTCGTCGATCCGGCGGTAGATCACGTCGACGCGCTCGAGACCGTGCGTCGTCTTGAGGAACACGCTGTTGTCGACGACGATCAGGTCGCGGCCTTCGACCAGCGGCACGCCCATCGTGCGCGCCAGCACGGTGTGCTCGTAGTACGCCGAGTTGTAGACGCCCGGCGTCAGCACGACCACGTTGGGCTCGCGCGCGCCCGGCGGCGCGGCATCGCGCAGCGTGCGCAGCAGCCGCAGCGGGTAGTCGTCGACCGGCTCGATCCGGTAGCCGTCGAACAGCCGCGGAAAGGTCCGTTTGAGCACGTCGCGGTTCTCGAGCACGTACGAAATCCCCGATGGCGTTCGGACGTTGTCTTCCAGCACGCGCGCCGTGCCCTGGGAGTCGCGGATCAGGTCGATCCCGCTGACGTGAATGTAGACGTCGCCGGGGACCCTCACGCCGATCATCTCGCGCACGAACAGCTCCGAGGAGTAGACCAGGTCGCGCGGGACGCGTCCGTCGCGCAGGATCCGCCCGTCGTGGTAGACGTCGCGCAGGAACGCGTTGAGGGCGCGGACGCGCTGCTCGACGCCGGCCGCGATCCGCCGCCACTCCCGGTGCGAGAAGATGCGCGGGATCGGATCGAACGGAAAGATGCGCTCGGTCCCGCTCGATTCGGCGTAGACGGTGAATGTGACGCCGCGGCGCAGCAGTGCGGCGTTGACCGCACGGACGCCGTTCACCAGCGCGTCGGTCTCGACCGCGCCGAGCGTCGCCGCCAGCCGCGCGTAGTTCGGCCGCGGGGTCGTCGCGTCGGCGAAGAACTCGTCGAACACGTCGCCGACGACGGGGCGCCGGGCGAGATCGAGCATCAGTCCGGCAGGTGTTCCCGCGGGCGCGGAGCGGTCCGTTCGACGATTGGCCGAAGGCCGCCGGGCCCCGACGTGTAACCTCGGAGCCCCATGTCCGACATCTTCGACCACGATGCTCGTGGCGGTCGGTGCGAGTTCAACTACGATACCGAGGGCGAGGCGCCGTCGGTCTCTGGTGCGGCCGCTCGAGACTGGGCCGCCCATTCGTCCGAGAGCTGGGCGACGGTCCCGGCACCGCCATACCACGATTATACCGACCTCTACGGCGATGACCTCGCCGCCTTACGCTGCCCGGCGGGCGCAGCTCGGTGCGTTACGACGCTCGGGTCGAGATCTCGGCCGACCCCGACGACACCGACGTCGGCGCGGCGGAGCTGCCGGTCGAGGATCTGCCGGACGACGTGCTGATGTACACGCTGCCGAGCCGGTTCTGCCTCTCCGATCAGCTCGCCGACGAGGCCTGGGAGCGGTTCGGCGCGATCGCGCCGGGCTGGGGCCGCGTCCAAGCGATCTGCGACTGGGTCCACGGACTTTGAATTTTGCCTATGGTACGAGCCTGCCGCTCACGACCGCGGTCGACGCGCTGCGCGCCGGCCCGGCGTGTGCCGCGACTTCGCGCACCTCGGCGTCACGTTCTGCCGGGCGCTCAACATCCCGGCGCGCTACGTGTTCGGCTATCTGCCGGACATCGACGTCCCGCCGCTCGACGCGCCGATGGACTTCTGCGCCTGGTTCGAAGCATTCTTGAGCGGCCGCTGGTGGACGTTCGACCCGCGCAACAACCGGCGCCGCATCGGGCACATCGTCATCGCGCGCGGTCGCGACGCGCTCGACGTCGCGATGGTGACGAGCTTCGGTGCGGCGCGTTCTGGAGAGCATGACCGTGTGGGCCGATCGTGTCGCCTGACGATCTGGTGCGCGTGTCGTACGAGCTGCGGCAGTGCTTTCGCTACGAGTATCCGGGGCCGATTCGCGATCTGCACCACCGGCTGGTGGTCGCGCCGCCGCGCGTGCACGGCGACCAAGTGCGCGTCTCGGACAGACTGATCGTCACGCCCGACGTCTGCGTGCGCTGGGACCGCGACGTCTTCGACAACGCGGTGGCGACGATCGACGCGCCGCTCATTGCCGACGCGATCCAGATCGACTACGACGCGGTGATCGAGCGCCGCGCGGCGGTGACGCCGACCGTGCCGGCGCGCTGGTATCTCGATCCGCGCTACCGCGCGCCGTCGACGCTCACGGTGCCCGACCGGCACTTGCGCGCCGCAGCCGCCGAGATCGGCGCGCCCGGCGACGATCCGCGGCTGGGCGACGATTCGCGCGCACTGGCGGCGCGCATCGGCGAGTTCGTCTACGAGCACATGCGCTACGCGAGCGACGTGACGACCGTCGCGACGACGGCGGCCGAAGCATTCGCGCAGGGCGCCGGCGTCTGTCAGGACTACGCGCACGTGATGATCGCGCTGTGTCGCCTGCACGGCCTCGCCGCGCGCTACGTCTCGGGTCACATGCTCGGCGAGGGCGGCACGCACGCCTGGGTCGAGATCATCGGCCCGCCGTCGGCCGCGCGCGGGCCGGGCGGCGACCGCGCGCCGGTGTGGGGTTTCGACCCGACCCACCGCCGCGCGACGACGCTGCGCTACCTGTTCGTGGCGGCCGGCCGCGATTACGCCGACGTGACGCCGACCTCGGGCCGGTTCCACGCCCCCTACCACGGCGAGTTCTTCACCTCGCGCGTCGTCGACGTCGTCGCCGCCGAGTACGCGGCGTAGAGGAAGTCTAGCCGAAGGCGTTTTCGCCGGTGAGGGTTTGGCCGAGGATGAGGGTGTGGACTTCGCTGGTGCCCTCGTAGGTGAGGACGCTCTCGAGGTTGTTCATGTGGCGGATCACCGGGTATTCGAGCGTGATTCCGCTGGCGCCCAGGATCGTGCGCGCTTCGCGGCAGATCGCCAGCGCCTCGCGCACGTTGTTGAGCTTGCCGAACGAGACGTGGGCGGCGTGTGCGCGGCCGTCGTCCTTGAGCCGGCCGACGTGCAGCGCGACGAGCAGTCCTTTGTTGATCTCGAGCATCATGTTGACGAGCTTTTCTTGAGTGAGCTGGAAGCCCGCGATCGGCTTGCCGAACTGCACGCGCGTCTTGGCGTAGTCGAGCGCCGCCTCGTAGCATGCGCGTGCCGCGCCGAGCGCACCCCAGACGATTCCGTAGCGCGCTTCGTTGAGGCACGACAGCGGGCCGCGCAGGCCGCTGACCTCGGGCAGGATCGCGCCCGCCGGAACGCGGCAGTCGTCGAAGATCAGCTCCGAGGTGACCGACGCGCGCAGCGACAGTTTGCGCTCGATGTTGCGCGTCGAGAATCCCTTGGTGCCTTTGGGGACGATGAAACCGCGGATCGCGCCGTCGCGACCGTCGTCGCCGGCCAGCCGGGCCCAGACGATCGCCGCGTCGGCGATTCCGCCGTTGGTGATCCACGCCTTGGAGCCGTTGATGACGTAGTCCGATCCGTCGCGCCGCGCCTGCGTGCGCATCCCGCCGGGATCGCTGCCGAAATCCCATTCGGTCAACCCGAAGCACCCGATCGCGTCGCCGGTCGCCATGCGAGGGAGCCAGGTTTGCTTCTGCTCCTCCGATCCGTGCGCCCAGATCGCGTACATCGCGAGCGAGCCTTGCACCGACACGAACGACCGGAAACCCGAGTCGCCGGCTTCGAGCTCGAGGCACGCCAGACCGTAGGCCACGGCGCTGGTTCCGGCGCAGCCGTAGCCGTGCAGGTGCATCCCGAACAGGCCGAGGTCGCCGATCTCCTTGATCATCCCGCGGGGGAAGGTGTGCTCCTCGAACCACTCCGCGATGTTCGGCAGGACGCGGTCGCGCACGAACGCGCGCACGGTGTCGCGGATCAGACGCTCGTCGTCGTTGAGCAGCGCGTCGATGCCCAAGAAGTCGGTCGGCGAGGGCGCCGCAACGTGCTTGCGCTTCGTGCGTGGATCGACGGTCGTGCTCATGCCGCCGGAGTTCGGTTCGCGTCCGGCGCTCCCCGCCGCAGGAACCGCCGGCCGCGACGTCGTCCATCGAGCCCGATGCTGCGCGTCCCGTCGGCAGGTCTGCTCGTGCTCGCGCTCGCGAGCGCCGCGCCCGGTCTCGCGCAGGTCACCGCGGGACCGGCCTGGTGTCACGCCGTCCCGCTCGAGCGCTCGTTCTGCCGCGCGCTCGCGATCGAGGCACCCCGCGCGACGCTGCGCCTGGCCGTCGCCGAGACCGAGGCCCGCCGCGAGCGCGGCCTGATGTTCGTCGCCGCGGTGCCGCCGGACGAGGGGATGCTGTTCGTCTTCCCCGACGCCGACCAGCGCCAGGAGTTCTGGATGAAGAACACGATCGCGCCGCTCGACATGGTCTTCGTGCGCGCCGACGGAACCGTGTCGTCGATCGCGGCCGACGTTCCGGCGACCAAACGCGGAACGCCCGACGGCAAGGTCGCGCGCCGCAACGGGATCGGGCGCTACGTGATCGAGCTCGCGGCGGGCGGCGCACGGCGCGCCGGGCTGCGCCCCGGTATCGGCCTCATCATCCCCGACCTCGACGCGCGCTGAGGACTACAGCGTCACGTTGTCGGTGCTGGTGCCGTGCATCGCCGAAACCGTGATCGGGATGCTGGCCGATTGACCGTCGCCGCGCGAAGCCGTGAGCGTGAGGTGGAACGAACCCGACGTCGGCGGCAGTCCGAGCACGTTGGCGGAGAACACCCCCGACCACGTCCCGGCGCTGACCGGCGACAGCGAGATCGACGCCGTGCCGGTTCCGATCGCGATCCGCTGGACGTTGGTGGTGGTGATCGCGTTGATGCGCACCGTCGAATTGGGCTGGAACACGGTCGGCGTGAGCGAGACGTAGAAGATCTGCGGCGCGTCGCCCGGTCCGGCATAGTTGCTGGGCGGCGGCGACCCGAAGACGAACGTATTCGCCACCGCGAACGCACTCGGCACCGGCGACGGCGACCCGCCCGGCGCAGTCGTCGCGCTCGGCGGCGGCGTCGCGTTGACGGTGCCCTTCGCGGGTGGCGCAGGAGTGGACGCGGCCCGCGCTTGCGGGGTTCTGATCGGCGCTGGGAACGTCAACCCGGGCGGCAGCGTCGGCAGCGCGTGCGGTGTCGGCACGACCGCGCCGGGCGGAATCGCTGCGTTGGGGACGGCCGTGAGGTCGGGCCCCAGAATGTGCGGCGTGACGACGATGATGAGCTCATTGCGGGTGCTCGTCGTGTTCTCGTTGCGGAATGCCTTGCCGATCAGCGGGAGGTCGCCAAGCAGCGGGATCTTGCTCTCGGTCCTCTGCGAGCTCTCCTGGATCAGCCCGCCGATCACCAGCGTCTGCGCGTCGCGCAGGTGAACCGTCGTCTGCGTGTCGCGGGTCGAGATCTGCGGGACGCCGTTGAGGTAGCCGGTGAGCGAGTTGACGACCGGGTGCAGCGAGACGCTCAGCTCGCCCGAGTCGGTGATGATGGGCGTGATGTCGAGGGTGACGCCCGTTTGAAAGCTCTCGAGCTGCGTCGTCGCGACGGTTCCGGTTCCACCGCCGACCGTGGTGAGGATGCTGATCGTGTCGCCGGCGCGGATCGATGCCGTATGGCCCGACAGGGTGGTGATGCGGGGATCGGCGAGCACGCGTGCGCTGCCGTTCTGCAGCAACAGGTTGATCTGCGCCTGGAAGCTGATCGGGGTGCGGGTCAGCGCCTGCAAGCCGCCCAGCCGCGCCGGCTGGCCGTTGGCGAGCGCCGGCGGAACGACCTCGGTGAAGGTCGTGCCGATCGTGGTCGTGCCGAGCTCGAGGCCGAGATTGCGCGACATGTTCTCATCCAGCTCGAGGATCTCGGTGTCGAGCACAACCGACTGCGGCACGACGTCGAGCGAAGCGATGAGATCCTTCGCGTCGCGTACCGCCTGCGCGCTGCCGGTCAAGATGACCGCCTGAAGCCCGTTGGGAACAACCACGTGCAGCTCGGGGTGCGCTTGCGCGAGCGCCTGCTGCACGGCGGTCGCGATGTCTTGCGATGACGTGCCGCTGCCTTGCACGCCGGGAACGATCGAGCGCAACTGCACGATCTCGTGATTCGACGGAGGGGCGCCGCCGCCCAATCCTTCCTCGCCGCCCAGGCCCGCCGGCGCTCCGGGCGCTCGCGTTCCGTCGAGCTGCGCGACGCCGTCGGCGATGCGCTGCTGATCGACCGCCGTGGCCGTCACCGAGATCGCGTTGAGGCTCGCGTCGACCGAGACGTCGGTTTGGGGAAACGCGCGCTTGATCAAGTCGGCGACGGATTTCGCGTCGACGTTCTTCAATCGGTAGATCTGCGTGTAGCGCGCGCCGAACGGCGGAACGTCGAGCTGGGCGATGAGCGCCTTGGCGCGTGCGACCTCGTCGGGCGGCCCCACCAGGGTCACCGCCGGCCCCGACACGGCGACGCGAACGTGCGGCACTTCGGCGCTCACGCCGCGCGCGACGTCGGCGGGTTTGCGCTGCACGATCTTGACCGCGTCGCTGGCGACCGGCGCAATCGTCGGCGAGGGCACCGACGCGTCGATCCCCGCGACCGCACCCTTGATCTGCGCCAGATCCGTCGCGGTCGCGCTGACCAGCATCGTCGAGCGCGAGACCGCGGTGATCCGGGCCGCCGGATAGAGCTTGCGCAGCTGCTCGGCGACCGCCGCGGCCGGTTGCGTTCGGATCGTCACCGCTTCGATGACGGGCTTGGTCGCGTCGCGCACGTCGAGACTCTGCGCCACCCCGCGGGCGGCGCCGATGTCGGCGTCGGATCCGGCCAACACCAGCGCGTTGCTGGAGCCCTCCTCGGCGACCGACAGATGCGGGAACAGGCCGCGCAGCACCCTTGCCACCCGTGCGGCCGGCACGATCGATAGCGTCACGACCGCCGAGCTCTGCGACGAGACCAGGACGGTGTGACCGTCGTTCGCACAGCGCAGCCGCAGCTGCGAGCAGATCGCGTGCACGGCCTGCGCGGGCGTCGCGTCCTGCAGCGAGAGGTTGACGTTGCCGTGCACGTCGTCGGCGACGGTGACGTTGAGGTGAGCGATTGCGCTCAGCCGCAGGAAGACGTCGCGGACCGGCTCGTCGCGGGCGACGAGCCGGATCTTCTTGGGCGCATCGTGGGACGGCGCCGGCGAAGCAAGACCCGCGAGCGCGACGAAGCCGGCCGCCAGCGCCAGCCCGAACGCGGCGACGCGCAGCCGGTCACGAGAGCGCGACAAGCCGAGTCGCTCTTCACGGCGCCCGATCGAATGCACACGCGCGGCTTCGCGGCCGGCCAGGTCGTCGCCCGCGGTCGTTACCGAGCCTTATCGCGCGGCCGGCGGCCGGAACGCCGCGTCCTGGGGCGCGAAATCGTGCCGCGCGAGGCGAAAGCAGGCCGGCCCGGCTGGGTGATGCCACGACCCGAGCGCGTCGTCGGACGGCTCCGCGGTCGCGAAGTTCGCGCACAGCCGATACGTCGTCGGGCTCTCCTTCTGATAGCCGTACGCCGTTCCGGTGACCGGATCGCGCGGCACCGGCGGGCGGTTGGACAGCGATGCCGGCAACGGGGCATCTGACTCGCGCAGCCGCAGCGCGATCGTTTTGAGGTCGTCGACGCGGCGGTCGTCCAGGCCCACGAGCCGCGCCCGCGAGGGCGGCCCAATCGCTGTGAACCCCGCTGCGACGCCTCCGGCGACGACCGCGACAGTGACGACCGTGGCGATGCGCGCGAACGTCATCGTTCGGTCGGCTCCGCCGGCCGCAGGGTGGCCGGATAGTAGGCGAAGACGCCGCCGCCCAGCCCGATCACGACGATCGAGTCGAGCACGAAGCGCACGGTCAAGGTCCCGGTCAAGAACGCCTCGAGCACCCAGATCGCGTCACTGAGCACGCACATGCCGGCGATGACGAGCGCGAGGTACGTCAGCCACGCGCGGATGCCGGAGTCGGCCGATTCCGGCCGGCGCGCGATCTCGGCAGCGATCAACCGTCCGATTACGGCGAAACATGGAAACGCGATGATGATCGTAGCCAGCTGCCAGGCGATCTGGTGGATGAGGTTCGGCGCGAGCGTAGCACCCCATGCATCGCTGCGGCATCCGTAGTTTTACTGAAGCAGGATGCACGCAGGTCGAGGCGGTCCTGCGCTGGTACTTTCCCGGCCCTCATTCTGTCGTTAGGAGAGTAGCCGGGATGCAACCTACGAACGGACAAGTCATTTTCTATTTGGGCTTCGTCAACAGCGCCTATCTGATGTACGGGCAGGACGGCACCGATCTCACCCCGCCGCCACAGGGGCTTCCGAAAGGGTACACGATCCTGTCGTACTTGAACACGATCGATCCGTATTCGGGCACGCGCGTGTTCTTCGGCTTCATCGCCAGCAACCCAGGAAGCGCAGCCCCGGCCGTACTGGCGATTCGCGGGACGTACAACTATACCGAGTGGTTCACCGACTTCAACGCGTTCCCGACGCCTTTCTCGCCGCTCCCCGGCAGCAACGTCGCAACCGGGTTTGCTGAGTACTTCAACGGCGTGCAATGGCTCGGCCCCGACAGCGCGGCGATCGAGCCGCTGCAGATCCTCAAAGCGCAGAATCAGGGCGTGGTGCTGGCCGGCCATAGTCTGGGCGGGGCTATCGCGACGCTGCTGATGGCGTCCTACCTCTCGGCGATTCCCGATCTCATGCTCTCGCTCGTCACCGCCGCCTCACCGGCCGTCGGCGACTACGCGTTCGTCACCCAGTTGCAACGCGCTGGCGTCGAACAGTTACCGCTACATCAACGAGCTCGACACGGTGGCTTCCTTCCTGGATGCGTTCTACTATCAGGTGAAGGCCGGCATCGATCTCATCAGCTATGACATCTGGCCGACACCGCCGTGCGAGCATTCACTTGTCACGTACGTCTATCTGCTCAGCCCGAGCGGAACACCGTGTACGAGCGACTGCTGCATCGTGTCAGGAGAAGACAAAGCGGCGTTGCGAGCGCTCCTGGCGGACCGTCGCGCGCGTGCCGGCGGGCGCAGCGGGTAAGGGCGCCGCACCGTCGCTACGCGGTCAGCCGAGACTCGCCGCGCTGTACCAGGTCCGACCGCGGTTTTCGTCGCCGGTCTGACGCGTCAGGGAAGTCGGGCGGCAACCGCGCTCAACCTTGCGTCAAGCTCTAAGCGGACCGGCCGGTCGAAGGTCGCGCGCGCGAAATCGCGGTGCTTGGGATCGAGCACGACGTTGAACTCGCCTTCGTCGTAGGCTTCCGGAACGACGGCGCTCGGCACGACGAGTCCCGCCGCGGCTCCGCCGCTGCGCCAGCTCGTCGGCCAGCGTACGGCATTCGTCGCGGCCCGACATCGAACGCCAAGCACCGGTGAGACGGGCGCGGTCGAGCCGGGCCAATAGCTCGTCGGGAACGCCGACCGGATATAACGCATACTCGGCTAGTTCGGCCGTCCCGGCTTGGACGACGATCTCGAGCAAAGCCAGCGCGACGCGCGAGGCGACGTAGACGGCCCGCACCCCGCGTGCGTTCCAGCGGCCCGGACTCAGGGCTGCGCCGACGCCGTCGAAGGCTTCGCGCGGAGCATTGCGCGGCCGGCAGATCCGGTACAACCGCAACTACGCGAAGACTCCCTCCTCGATGCGGCCGAGCGCATCCTCGACCTCTCGTGCGGCGACTTCCGTGTTGATATGGTCGAGCGGCGGCACTCCGTCGAGCGTCCAGTTCGGCGCGAGCATCCAGGCCTCGGCGGCGCTGCGCGAACCGAGGACCGTCTCGGCCAATGCGTAGATTCGCGCGATCCGCGCCAGACGGTCGGACTCGTCACGCCGCAGGCGGGCCTTGGCCCGGCGCTGGACCGTGCGCAGCGGTATGCCGGAGATCTTGGCCAGCATCTCGCGCGTCAGCCGCGTGTACTCAGCGACCGCCGCGAACGCGGCGACCGGCAACCCGTCGCGGACGGCCGTCACCAAGTTCTGGCGCTTCGGCTCGAGGCCCAAGATCGTCTCCGCGCGGGTGGTCATCGCACTTATAATACCACATGGCGCATCAATGCGCGACAACTGGCGTGCTCGAAGAGCGTTCGGAACGGCGAAGCACAAGGCGGCAGCGGGCCGCGGTTCCGCGCGGCTGGATTCAAAACGCCGGGACCCGTGGATACGCTGGCCGGCGCCTTCGCCTTGACGGCGAGCGCGGTGACGGGTACACTGAGCCGGTTGTGGTCCACGCCGCATCCGCCGTTTTGGCGGCCACGGCGAAAGGTGAAGAAGATACGCCAGGACCCGTGGATATCCGTAAGGGATCGATCAACGTGAAGAACATCATCGGCCGCAAGGTCGGGATGACCAGCGTGTTCACGGACGACGGCCGGAGCGTGCCGGTCACCGTGATCCAAGCCGGTCCGTGTACCGTGGTACAGAAGAAGACGAAACACACCGACGGCTACGAAGCCGTCGCGCTGGCGTTCGGCGACGTGAAGCCGTCGCGCCTGAGCAAAGCGCTGCAGGGTCATTACAAGAAGGCGGGCACCGCGCCCAAGCGCGACATCCGTGAATTCCGCACGGGCATCGACGGCGTCGAGCTCGGCGCGACGATCACGGTCGACGGCTTCGCGCAGGGCGATCGCGTCGACGTGCAGGGCATCTCGAAGGGTCACGGCTTCGCCGGCGGCATCAAGCGCTGGAACTTCTCGGGCGGCGGCGCGAGCCACGGCTCGATGATCCATCGCCAGCCGGCCTCCAACGGCGACACGAACGCCGGACACACGCACCGCGGCAGCCGGCGGCCCGGCCACTACGGCGTCGACCGCGTGACGCATCAGAACCTCGAAGTCGTCCGGGCCGACGCTGAGCGCAACCTGCTGCTCGTGCGCGGCCCGGTCCCCGGCCCCAAGAACGGTCTGGTCATCGTGCAGCTGTCGGTGAAGAGCAAGGTGACCGCATAATGGCCCAGGTGATCGACGCGAAGGGCAAGGTCGTTCGCGAGCAAGAAACCCCGGCGCCGTTCAGTGGTCCCACCGACGGCAAGGCCAACGCGATCTATCGCGCGGTCTTCCGCGAGCTGGCCAACCCGCGCGCCGGAACGGCTTCCACCAAGAAGCGTGACGAAGTGCGCGGCGGCGGCCGCAAGCCGTGGCGTCAGAAGGGCACCGGCCGCGCCCGTCAGGGCTCGACCCGCTCGCCGCAGTGGACGCACGGCGGCGTCGTGTTCGGTCCGCAGCCGCGCTCGTACGTATCGAGCCTCAACAAGAAGGAACGCCGGGCCGCGATGCGCGCCGCGCTGTCCGACAAGTTCCAGGCCGGCGGCGTGACCGTGCTCGATACGACGTCGCTCGATCTCACCAAGACCAAAGCCTTCGCGACGCTGCTGTTCGGTTCGCCCAAGGCCGCCAAGAGCGGTGCGCGGACGCTGGTCGTGTTCGCGCTCGACGAGCTGACGACGGTCGGCGCCGCGCTGCGCCGCAGCGGCGCGAACCTGGAGCGGGTCGCCGTCACGCACACCGGTGAGCTCGACGTCAAGGACGTCGTCGGCTGTGCGCGGCTGGTCCTCACCACCGCCGCGCACGACGCGCTGGCTGCCAAGTACGCGCAGGAGTCGAAGTAGTGGAAGCCCGCGACGTCATCATCGCCCCGCTCATCACCGAAAAGTCGATGGCCGGCACCGCCGTGCAGCAGTACGCCTTCGAGGTGAGCCCGCACGCGACCAAGACCGACATCAAGGCCGCGGTCGCCGAGATTTTCGGCGTGACCGTGATCAAGATCAACACGGTCAACATCGGCGGCAAGCGCAAGAACTTCGCCCGCCGCGGCCGCCGCTCCACCGGACAGCAGTCCGACTGGAAGAAGGCCATCGTCACCCTCGCCCCCGGGCAAAAAATCGCCTTGGGCGGCGTCAACTATTTCGAGCAATAACGATGGCCGTCAAGAAATACAAACCGACCAGCGCGGCGCGGCGCTTCATCACCACCGCCGACTTCGGCGAGATCACCAAGAAGGCGCCGGAGAAGTCGCTGCTCGAGGTGCGCAAGAAGCACTCCGGCCGCAACAACAACGGGCACATCACGACACGCCACAAGGGCGGCGGGTACCGCAAGCAATACCGCATCGTGGACTTCAAGCGCACCAAGGACGGGATCCCGGCCAAGGTCGCGGCGATCGAGTACGATCCCAACCGCACTGCGCGGCTCGCGCTGCTGCACTACCGCGACGGCGAAAAGCGCTACATCCTCGCGCCGGTGCAGCTCAACATCGGCGACGTGGTCGAGTCGGGACCGGCGGCCGACATCAAGACCGGCAACGCACTGCCGCTGGTCAACATCCCGCTGGGCACCGTCATCCACAACATCGAGCTGCAGCCGGGTCAAGGCGGCAAGCTGGTGCGCTCGGCCGGCGGCGCCGCGCAGCTGATGGCCAAGGAAGGCGACTACGCGCAGGTGCGTATGCCGTCGGGTGAGGTGCGCCGCATCCTGGTGGTCTGCCGCGCGACCATCGGTCAGCTCGGCAATCTCGATCACGAGAACGAGATCATCGGCAAGGCCGGCCGGCAGCGCCATCTCGGCAAACGGCCGTCGGTGCGCGGCATCGCGATGAACCCCGTCGATCACCCGCACGGCGGCGGTGAGGCGCGCTCGACCTCGGGCCGTCCGCCCACGACGCCCTGGGGCCAGATGACGATGGGCAAGAAGACGCGCCGCAACAAACGCACGAGCAAAATGATCGTCCGCAAGAGGAAGTCCAAGTAATGGGCCGTTCGCTCAAGAAGGGTCCGTTCGTCGCGGACCACCTGCTCGCCAAAGTCGAGAAGATGAACTCGACTCGCGAGAAGCGCGTCATCAAGACCTGGTCGCGCGCCTCGACGGTCGTGCCGGCGATGGTCGGCCACACGATCTCGGTCCACAACGGCCGGGCGCACATCCCCGTGTTCGTCACCGAGAACATGGTCGGGCACAAGCTGGGCGAGTTCTCGCCGACGCGCACCTTCAAAGGCCACGCAGGCGACAAGGCCAAGGTTTCATGAGCGCGGTCGCAACCGAGCGCACCGAAGCGGTGGCGCACCTCAAGTTCGCGCGGGTCGGCCCGCGCAAGCTGCGCCGCGTCGCCGACGCGATCCGCGGCAAGAGCGTGCGCGAAGCGCTCGTGCTGCTCAGGTTCGCCGGCGTCTTCGCCTCGGAGCCGATCGAGAAGCTGCTGCGCTCCGCGGTCGCCAACGCGGAGAACAACCACGACATGAGCTCGGACGGCCTGTTCGTCACGCGCATCACCGTCGACGGCGGCCCGGGCGGCGGGATGACCAAGCGGCTCGACCCGCGCGCGCAAGGCCGCGCGGCGTTCAAGCGCAAGCGGCTCTCGCACGTGACGATCGCGGTCGGACCCGAGCAGCCCAAACGCGCGCCCAAGCAGCGCTCGGGCGCGGCGATCGCGCTCAAGACGCGCGCGCAGCGCCAAGCCCAGGCTGCGTCGTCGAAACCGGCGGCGCCGCGCCGCAAGAAGCAGACCGTCGCCGCAGGCGCCGGAGCGTAGGGGAACATGGGGCAGAAGATCCATCCGGTCGGGCTGCGGCTCGGAATCACGCGCACCTGGGACAGCCGCTGGTTCGAGAAAAAGAACTACGTGGCGTGGCTTCACGAGGACGTCGCGATCCGCAAGTATTTCGGGCGCATGACGCGGGCGGCCGCGATCTCGCGCGTCGAGATCGAGCGGCGCGCGAACCAGGCTCGCATCATCATCAACACCGGCAAGCCCGGCATCATCATCGGCAAGCGCGGGGTGGGGATCGATGAGATCCGCCGTAACCTCGAGACGCTGACCGGCAAGCAAGTTCAAGTCAACGTCGTCGAGATCAAGGCGATCGAGCTCGATGCGCGTCTGGTCGGTCAGAACATCGTCGATCAGCTCGAGAAGCGCATCGCGTTCCGCCGCGCCATGAAGCAGGCGATCATGCGCACGATGAAGGCCGGCGCACGGGGCGTCAAGGTGCAGGTCTCCGGCCGCCTCGGCGGCGCCGAGATCGCGCGCACCGAGCGCAACCACGACGGCAAGGTGCCGCTGCACACGCTGCGCGCCGACATCGACTACGCGCACGTCGAAGCGTTTACCACCTTCGGGCGCATCGGCGTCAAGGTGTGGATTTACAAGGGCGAGGTGCTGCCCGACCAGCCGCGCGGCGACCGCGACGGTCCGGGCGGCCGCGCCGGGGCGGGCGGCGACGGGCGTTTCCGCGACAACCGCCGCGGCACGCGTGGAGGCCGCGGCCGCGGCGGCGAAGGCCGCGCGTCCGGCGAGCGGACGCCGCGCGCCGCCGATGCCGCGGCACCGCCGATCGACACGGCCGACGCGCTGCACGCTGCGCAGACGGAAGGTGCGTCGCTCGAGTCGGTCATCGACGGCGGGTCGGCGGCCGAGCATCACGCGACGTCCGAGCATTCGGGCGCCGCGACGCGCGACGTCGCCGCCGAGCACGGCAGCGGCGTGACCGCCGAGACGTCACAGGTCGATCCCGAGTCGCAGCACACCGTCGACGCCGCCGAGCGTCCCGGCGCGCCGTCGACCGCGCCGACGGCCGAACACCCCGAACCAGCGCCCGTCTTTCGAGAGCCTCAGGCTGACACGGCGCAAGCTCAGGCTGACACGGCGCAAGCTCAGGACGACACGGCGCAAGCTCAGGATGCCCTTCGAGAGCCTCAGGCGGACGTTCGAGAGCCTCAGGCTGGAGGGACGCCCGACCGTTCCGAGCTCGACACCACGAACGAGGACCAGTAGCGGATGCTCACCCCCAAGCGAGTCAAATGGCGCCGTCAACACCGTGGCCGCATGCGCGGCAAGGCGCTGGTCGGGAACACGCTCACGTTCGGCGAGTACGGACTGCAGGCGCTGGAGCCGGTCTGGATGACCAACCGGCAGATCGAGGCCGCGCGTGTCGCGATGACGCGCCACATCAAGCGCGGCGGCAAGGTCTGGATCAAGGTCTTCCCCGACAAGTCGGTGACCAAGAAGCCGGCCGAGGTCCGCATGGGCTCCGGCAAGGGCAATCCCGAGGGCTGGGTGGCGGTCGTGCGGCCGGGCCGCGTGCTGTTCGAGCTCGCCGGCGTCGACGAGAAGACGGCGCGCGACGCGCTGCGGCTGGCGGCGCAAAAGCTGCCGATCGCGACCAAGGTCATCACCCGCGCCGACCAGGAAGCCGAGGTCGCGTCGTAATGAAGCGCAACGACCTGCGCGCGCTGCGCGAGCTCACCATGTCCGATCTCGAGCAACGTGCGCGCGAGACGAAGGAAGAGCTCTTCAACTTGCGCTTCGCGCTGCGCACCGGCCACCTCAGCGACTTCTCGCGGGTGAAGCTCGTGCGTCGTGCCTACGCCCAGATTCAAACCGCGATCTCCGAAAAGCGGATCGCCGTCCTTCGACAAGCTCAGGACCGACAAGTTCAGGACCGTCATGGAGCAGCCTAAGACCGTGGAACGCGAAAACCGGCGCCGCATCAAGCAGGGCCGCGTCAAGAGCGACAAGATGGACAAGACCATCGTCGTCATGACCGAGACGCGCGTCCCGCACCCCGTCTACAAGAAGGTCGTCCGTCAGTCGTCGCGCTTCAAGGCGCACGACGAGCTCAACGACGCCAAGACGGGCGACTTGGTGCGCATCCAGGAGTGCCGCCCGATGTCGCGCGACAAGCGCTGGCGGCTGATCGAGATCGTCGAGCGCGCGAAATGATCCAGCAAGAGACACGTCTCAAGGTGGCCGACAACTCGGGCGCGCGCGAGCTGCTGTGCATCCACGTTACGGGAGGTTCGCGGCATCCCTACGCGCACGTCGGCGACGTGATCGTGGGCACGGTCAAGAGCGCGATCCCGGGCGCCGCGGTCAAGAAGGGCCAGGTCGTCAAGGCGGTCATCGTCCGGACCTCGGCTCCCCTGCGCCGTCCCGACGGTTCGGTCATCCGGTTCGACGAGAACGCTTGCGTGATCATCAAGGGCGAGAAGGACAACCTCGACCCGCGCGGCACGCGCGTGTTCGGGCCGGTCTGCCGCGAGCTTCGCGATCGCGGCTTCCTCAAGATCGCCTCCTTGGCGCCCGAGGTGCTCTGACGATGAGCACGCATCCGAAGATCGTCAAGGGCGATACGGTCGTGCTGCGGCGCGGCAAGGAAAAAGGCAAGCGCGGGATCGTCAAGCACGTGTTCCCCAAGAACGGCTGCGCGACCGTCGAGGGTCTCAACGTCGTCAAGCGCCACACCAAGCCCGGTCAGACCGGCGTGAAAAGCGGCGGCATCCTCGAGAAAGAGGCGCCGCTCCCGCTGTCCGCGCTCATGGTGATCGATCCGAAGAGCGATCGCCCGACGCGCGTGCGCCGCACCCGGCAGCCTGACGGCACGACCGTGCGCGTCTCCGTGAAGTCCGGCGAGCAGCTGCTCGTCCCGGCGAAGGCTCGATAGAACATGGCATCCAGACTCAAAGAGAAGTACGACCAGCAGGTCCGGCCGGCGCTGCAGGAGCGGTTCAAGTACGCCAACCCGATGCAAGTGCCCAAGCTCGAGAAGGTCGTGCTCAACATGTCGGTCACCGACGCGATCCAGACCTCGAAGGCGCTCGACGCTGCGGTCGCCGAGCTGACGACGATCAGCGGTCAGAAGCCGATCATCACCAAGGCCCGCAAGTCGATCGCGGCGTTCAAGCTGCGCGAGGGGATGAACATCGGCGCCAAGGTGACGCTGCGCGGCGACCGCATGTACACCTTCCTCGACAAGCTGTTCAACATCGTGCTGCCCCGCATCCGCGACTTCCGCGGGCTCAACCGCAAGTCGTTCGACGGGCGGGGCAACTACAATCTCGGTCTGCGCGAGCAGCTCGTGTTCCCCGAGATCAACTTCGACAAGGTCGACAAGGCGCGCGGGATGGACATCGTCATCGTGACGACCGCCCGGAACGACGAGGAAGCGACCGAGTTTCTCACCCAGATGGGACTGCCGCTGCAAAAGCCCCCGCAGTCCGGTACCGGAGCCGCCCGCTGATGGCCAAGACCTCGCTGATCGAGAAATCGAAGCGCACCCCGAAGTTCTCGGTGCGCGCACACAACCGTTGCAAAGTCTGCGGCCGCCCCCGCGCGTACTACCGCAAGTTCGGCCTGTGCCGGATTTGCTTCCGCGAGAACGCGCACCGCGGCTTCATCCCCGGCATCACGAAGGCCAGCTGGTAAGAACGATGGGCGTCATCACCGATCCGATCGCGGATCTGCTCACCCGCATCCGCAACGCGAACACCGCGAACCATCCGACCGTGGAGATCCCCGCTTCGCGGATGAAGAAGGCCGTCGCGCAGATCCTGCTCGACGAAGGCTTCATCACCGGGCTCGAGGAGATCAAGGAAGGGCCGCAAGGCAAGCTTCGGATCACCCTCAAGTACGGACCGGAGAAGGAAAAGGTCATCACCGGTCTGCGCCGGATAAGCCGGCCCGGTCTGCGCGTCTACACCTCCAAGACCGAGATCCCGCGCGTGCTGGGCGGGCTGGGTCTGGTCATCATGTCGACGTCGAAGGGCATCATGTCGGGCAAGCGCGCCAAGCGCGAAGGCTTCGGCGGTGAAGTCCTCGCGTACGTCTGGTAATATATATGTCTCGCATTGGAAAGCTTCCGGTCGCAGTTCCGTCCGGCGTCGACGTGACGCTCGACGACTCGACCGTCGTCGTCAACGGCCCCAAGGGCCGGCTGCAGCAGCAGATCCTGCCGGTGGTCACGGTCACGATCGAGAACGGCCAGGTCGTGGTCGCGCGCAACAGCGACGACAAGCCGGGCCGCTCCGCGCACGGGCTCACCCGCACGCTGGTCGCGAACATGATCGACGGCGTCACCAAGGGTTTCCGCAAGTCGCTCGAGCTCCAGGGCGTCGGCTTTCGTGTGAACAAGGCCGGCAACGACCTCAACTTCTCGCTGGGTTACTCGCACCCGGTCAGCTATGCGGCGCCGGACGGGATCGCGTTCACCGTCGAGGGCACCAACCGCGTGCACGTCGACGGGATCGACAAGCAGCGCGTCGGGCAAGTCGCCGCCGAGATCCGCAACCTCCGGCCGCCCGAACCGTACAAGGGCAAAGGAATTCGCTACGCCGGCGAGGTCGTGCGCAAGAAGCTCGGCAAAGCCGGCAAGGCTGGGAAGAAGTAATGCCGGTCTCACGCAACGATCAGCGCGGCAAGCGCCACGCGCGGCTGCGCAAGAAGGTCGTCGGAACGACCTCACGTCCGCGGCTGCAGATCTTCCGCAGCTTGCACCACACCTACGCCTTCGTCGTCGACGACACCAAGGGCCATACCCTCGTCGCCGCGTCGACCCGCGAAGGCGCGGTCGCGGATGGGCTCGGCTCGCGCACGAACGTCGAAGCGGCCCAGAAGGTCGGCTCGACGATCGCGCAGCGGGCGAAGGCTGCCGGAATCGACGCGGTGGTGTTCGACACCTCGGGTCACAAGTACCACGGTCGCGTCGCGGCGCTGGCGCAAGCCGCGCGCGAAGCAGGATTGGAATTCTGATGTACAACAGAGGCGGTCGCGACCGCGACAACCAGGGCTTCGAAGAGACGGTCGTGCGGATCAACCGCGTGGCGAAGGTCGTCAAGGGCGGCAAGCGCTTCTCGTTCAGCGCGCTCGTCGTGGTGGGCGACAAGAAGGGCCGCGTCGGTTTCGCGATCGGCAAGGCGGGCGAAGTTCCCGAGGCGATTCGCAAGGCTGTCGAGCAGGCGCGCAAGGCGCTCATCACCGTGCCGATGATCGAGAAGACGATCCCGCACCAGGTCAACGTGCAGGTCGGTTCGGGTCACGTGATGCTCAAGCCGGCCGCGCCCGGTACCGGCGTGATCGCCGGCGGTGCGATGCGCGCGGTGCTGGAGCTGGCCGGAATCCACGACATCGTCACCAAGTCGCTTGGCACCAACAACCCGATCAACGTCGTGCTCGCGACGTTCGAGGCGCTCTCCTCGCTCAAGACGGCGGAGAAGGTCGCCCAACTGCGCGGCAAAACGGTGCAGGAGCTCTTCGCGTAATGGCAACCCCGTCCAGAGCCGGCAAGAAGAAGACCGCGGCGCCGAAGGCGACCGCGTCCAAAGCCGCCGCCAAAAAGGCGCCGGCGGTTAGGAAGAGCGCGGCCAAACCGGCCGCGCTCAAGCGGACGCGCGCCGCTGCGACTCCTGCGCCGAGCGCGGCGACCCTTTCGACGAGCACCGGAGAGAAGTTCTCGCTCGCGACCCTCAAGCCCAACCCGCACTCGCGGCCCAAGCGCACGCGGGTCGGACGCGGTCACGGTTCCGGCATGGTCAAGACCGGCGGCGAAGGCGGCAAGGGTCAGACCGTCCGTTCCGGCGGCGGCAAAGGCCCCGCGTTCGAAGGCGGCCAGACGCCGTGGAACCGGCGCCTTCCGATTCGCCGCGGCGTGTCGCAGAAGGCGCGCGACATCGGCCACTTCCGCACCGAGTTCGCGGTGATCAATATCGGCGATCTTGCCGGCTGGGACACCTCGATCGAAGTCAGCCCGCAGTCGCTGCGCGCGCACGGCAAGATCAAAAGCCGCAAGGACGGCGTCAAGGTCCTGGGCGGCTCGACCAAGTCGAAGGCCAAGGGCGGCGCACTGCCGGCCGGCCTCAAGTTCCGCGACATGCTCTTCTCGGCGTCGGCGCGCGAAGCGCTCGGCGCGGTCGGCGCCGACTTCGGCGACGCCGATGCTGCGGCTTCCGAATAGTCCTACGTGCTCAACACCCTTCGCAACGCGCTGACCGTCCCCGACATCCGCAAGCGGATTCTGTTCGTGTTCGGCGCGTTCGCTCTGTTCGTGTTCATGATCCACGTTCAGCTGCCCAACGTGAACCAGGCGAAGTGGAACCAGCTCATCCAATCGGGCGCGTTCTACCAGTTCCTGGGCTTCCTCTCGGGCGGCGCGCTGCAGAAGCTGTCGATCATCGCGATGGGCATCACGCCCTACATCAATGCGTCGATCATCATGCAGCTGATGACGGTGGTCATCCCGCAGCTCGAGGAGATGGCGAAGAAAGGCGGCGAGGAAGGCCGCAAGAAGATCAGCCAGTACACCCGCTGGCTCACGATCGTGCTGGGCACGATTCAGGCGACGTCGATGGCGATCGCGATGAGCCGGGGCGGCGTCTTCTACGACAACTCGTGGGAGTTCATCGTCTACGCGGTGATCGCGTTCGTGTCGGGGACGCTGTTCCTGATGTGGCTGGGCGAGCAGATCACCGACAAGGGCATCGGCAACGGCGTCTCGCTGATCATCTTCGTCGGCATCGTGCTGCGCTTCCCCGTGCAGGTCGGCCAGACGTTCTCGCTGGCCAACAAAGGCAACGTCAACTGGCTGGGGCTCACGCTGTGGCTCGGCATCGCGCTGGTGACGATCGTCTCGATCGTGTTCATGTACCAGGGCCAGCGGCGCATCCCGGTGCAGCAGGCGCGCCGCGTGATCGGCCGCAAGATGTACGCCGGGCGGTCGAGCTACATCCCGCTGCGGCTCAACAACGCAGGCGTCATCTCGATCATCTTCGCGATCTCGATCCTGCTGCTGCCGCAACAGGCCCTGTCGTGGTTCGGCGGCAACGCGCAGAACACGCACAGCGTGGCCGGGACGATCGCATTCTACATCCAGGCGTACTTCGGCCCGCAGACATTCCTCTACAATCTCGTTTACTTTTTGCTGGTCGTGATCTTCACGTTCTTCTACTCGTCGGTCGTCGTCAACACCAAAGACATCGCCGACAACCTCAAGAAGTCGGGCTCGTTCATCCCGGGGATCCGTCCCGGCCAGCCGACGGTCGATTACATCAACAAGATCTTGCTGCGCATCACGACGGCCGCGGCACTCTACTTGGGCGTGCTGGCGGTCCTGCCGTCGGTCCAGCGCGACGTCGGCGTCACGTCGCTCTATATCGGCTCGACCTCGCTGCTGATCGTGGTCGGCGTCGCGCTCGACTCGATCACCCAGATCGAGGCGCGCCTGGCAATGCGCGACTACCGCGGCTTCATCAATCGATGAACCTGATCTTCTTGGGACCGCCGGGCGCCGGCAAGGGTACGCAGGCCAAGGTTCTCGAGGAGCATTGCGGCTACCGCCAGATCTCGACCGGCGACATCTTGCGCCGCCACGTCGCCGAAGGCACGCCGCTTGGCGTCGAGGCGAAAGCGTTCATGGACCGTGGCGATCTGGTCCCCGACGACCTGATCATCCGCATGATGGAGCGGGAGCTCGAGCATCCGGCCGAGGTGATCCTCGACGGTTTCCCGCGCACGGTCGCGCAGGCCCGAGCGCTCGACGCGGTGCTCGCCGGCAAGAAGCGCAGCGCGATCGCGGTGCTGTTCGACGTCGATTTCGACGTGCTCACCGAGCGGCTCACCGGGCGCTGGACCCATTCCGGATCGGGTCGAACGTATCACGTGCTGTTCAACCCGCCGCGCGTTCCGTTCACCGACGATGTGTCGGGCGAGGCGCTCATGCAGCGCCCCGACGACCGCCCCGAGACGATCGACAAGCGGCTGGCCGAGTACCGCGAGAAGACCGCGCCGCTGATCGGGTACTACGACGATCCGGCTGACCCGCGCCTGGTCCGCGTCGACGCGCTCACGCCGATCTCCGACGTCACCCGGCAGCTGGCCGAGCTCGTCGGCTGCACCGCGCTCCTGCCGGCGGCCAGCGCATGATCAACATCAAGTCCTCGCGCGAGATCGAGATCATGCGCCGCAGCGGGAAGATCACCGCGGCCACGCTGACCCGCCTGATGGCGGCGGCGAAGCCGGGGATGACCACCCGCGCGCTCGACCGCATCGCCGACGAGTCGATCCGCTCGCTGGGCGGCGTGCCGACGTTCATCGGCTATCACGGCTACCCGTCGGCGATCTGCACCTCGGTCAACGACGAGGTCGTGCACGGGATGCCGGGCGACCGGACGCTGCGCGACGGCGACCTGCTCTCGATCGACATCGGCACGACGCTCGACGGCTACGTCTCGGACTCGGCGGTTACGGTCGCGATCGGCTCGGTGAGCGAGACGGCAAAGCGGCTGATGCGCGTCACCCAAGAGTGCCTGATGCTCGGGATCGAGCAGATGCAGATCGGCAACCGGCTGGGCGATATCGGCCATGCGGTCCAGCGGCACGCCGAATCCAACGGGTTCGGCGTCGTGCGCGCGCTGGTCGGGCACGGCGTCGGCCGCAAGATGCACGAGGACCCGCAGGTCCCCAACTTCGGCACCGCCGGGGAAGGGACGACCCTGCGCAAGGGCCTGGTCTTGGCGATCGAGCCGATGATCACCGAGGGGACCTGGGAGGTCGAAACCCTCGAGGACGGATGGACGGTCGTGACCGAGGATGGTAAACTAGCGGCGCACTTCGAGCATACGATCGCGATCACGGACCACGGTCCCAAGATCCTGACGTTGCGCAACGTCGCCGAGCACGAAGACGCCGGCCGGTATCGACCGGCCGAAGAGGTCGCGGCCTGATGGACCGTACGGCCGCACCCCTACACCGAGCAAGAGCAGCATCATGAAAGTTCGTCCCAGCGTCAAGCGCATCTGCGAAGCCTGCAAGGTCATCCGCCGCGAAGGCAAAGTGCGCGTGATCTGCAGCGTCAACCCGAAGCACAAGCAGGTTCAAGGATAATGGCTCGTATCTCCGGCGTCGATCTCCCGCGCGACAAGCGCATCGAGATCGGTCTCACCCGCATCTTCGGGATCGGCTTGCCGACCTCGCAGCGAATCCTCGCGCAAACCGGGGTCAACCCCGACATTCGCGTCAAGGACCTCAGCACCGAGGACGAGCAGCGCCTGCGCGAAGTGATCGAGTCGATGAAGGTCGAGGGCGACCTCAAGCGCGAGATCGCCTCGAACATCAAGCGCCTGACCGACATCGGCTGCTACCGCGGCCTGCGCCATCGCCGCGGCCTGCCCGTCCGCGGCCAGCGCACCAAGACGAACGCCCGCACCCGCAAAGGCCCCAAGCGCACCGTCGCCGGCAAAAAGAAGACCGCCACCAAGAAGTAGCCCCGAACACGGGAGCCCGAACCTGTGCGGGCTCGTTCTGTCTTTTGCGGGGACGGACGCTGGGACGCTTTCTAGACGCTCGCGCTGCTACTCTCGCGCCATGTTGGCACGAATCTTTCTCCTGATGCCGTTCGCTGCCGCGACGGCCCTCATCATCGCCGGCTGCGGCGGCCAGACGTCGGCGACGACGCCGCGCCGGCCCCTGACGCCGTATGGCTGGCACGTTATCGTCGGGGCATCCACGTCCCAAGAAGCGATCCAAGGTCTCGACTATTATCCGGCGGCGCTGACGGTCGACGCCGGCGATACGGTGACGTGGAGCTTCCCGACTGCGGAGGTTCACACGGTCACGCTGCTCGGCGCGGGGCAGGCAACGCCGCCGCCGCCGAACGATCCGTCGGCGCCCGCACCCGCCGGCAGTTCGACCTACGACGGTTCGGCGTTCACCAGCTCCGGCTTCCTCGCCGGCGGAGCGACGTACGCCCTGACGTTCACCAAGCCGGGGACGTACAAGGTGTATTGCCTCACGCACCAGCCGGAGCAGACGGCGACGATCACGGTGCAGCAGGCCGGGGCCGCCTATCCGCAGACGCAGGCCGCGTACGACGCGCAGGCGCAGTCGGCGGAAAACGCAGACCTGGCGGCCGGAACTGCGTCAGTCACGTCGTTCCCGTACACCGCGGGCGGCCCGCATATCGCGGCGGGACTCGCCCCGGGACACTCCAGCGGCCCGCCGGCGACCTCCACGGTGCTGCGCTTCCTGGATACGAGTTCGCTTTCCACCGGGCCGGTCGACGTCGCTGTCGGTACGACCGTGACCTGGACGAACCAGTCAAACAACGAGCCGCACGACGTCGTCTTCCCGCCGGCCGGTCAGACGCCGCCGCCGACGCTCTCACCATTCTCGCCGCCCAGCGGCGGCGCGACGTACGACGGCACGACGCTGGTCGACTCCGGCGTCATAATGCCCGGCCAGAACTTTGCGCTGACCTTCACCCGCGCCGGAACATACAAATACTACTGTCTCTTCCACGATGACGACGGCATGATCGCCACGATCGTCGTGCACTGACGTCGGAGGCTCGCATGTACGAAGTCGTCCTCTTCCTGCACATCGTCACGGTCGCCGCGGCCTTCTTCGGGATGGGAATCATCGCCAGCGCGCTGATGCGCCTGCGACGTATCCGCGACCGCGCGAGCGCGCTCTCCGCCGTGTCGGGCGCTGCGGCGGCGGGGAAGGTCATGCCGCTCGCCACGGTCTCGCTTCTGCTCACGGGGGCCTACATGACGCACGCGCGGTGGTCGTGGACCAGCCCGTGGATCGACGTTTCGATCGCCGGTCTGCTGATCGTCACGGTGATGGGAGCCGGCGTCATCGGTTCGCGCGAGCGCGCGTTGCACCGCGAGCTGCACGCCGCCGGTAACGGCCCGATCGACACCGCGGCCACCGTCCGCATGTGCGATCCGATGCTCTTCGCGGGCGCCATGGCCGAGGTTGGGCTCGTCTGCGCCGTCATGTTCGTGATGGTGGTCAAGCCGTCACTCGTCGCCGCGATCGTGGTGGTGGGCATGGGGATCGGCTGCGGCGCGGTCGCCGGGCTGACCGCGCTGAGCCGCGCACCGGTCTTACGCGGCGCGACGGCGGACCGGTAAATATTCCGCATCGCCGAGCCCTGCGGAGAGGAGCCCCCCGGGGGAAGGGGTTAAGAGAGATGGATGAGCGCGGTCGGTGCCCGCGTCCTCCACGTGTCGCTCTTCGGTTCGTTGCGGCTGCGTTACGGCGGCGAGCCGTTGATGCTCGCCGCGCCGCCGAAGGCGACGCCGCTGCTGGCCGCCTTGCTGCTCGATCGCGACGACGCGATCGGGCGCGAGCGCCTCGCCTTCGCTCTATGGCCCGACGAGCCGGGCTCGAACGCGCGCGCGAACCTGCGACGGCACCTGCATTATCTCTCGCGGGCGCTTCCCGATGCGGGCGCGCCCTGGTTCCACGCGGACGCCCGCGCGGTGCGCTGGAACCCGGAGTTGCCGCTGCAGCTCGACGTCGCGCGATTCGAGGTGTTCCTCTCCGGCGGAGACCGCACCGCTGCGGCGGAGCTCTACGCCGGCGACCTCCTGGCCGACCTCGACGAAGAGTGGCTCGACGGCGAGCGTGCGCGGCTGCGCGCGCTGCACCTCGAGAATCTGGCGAGCCTGCTCGCGGCAGAAGCGTCGGCGCGGCGGCATGCGGCGGTCGCGCAGGTCGCGCGCCGCCTGCTGGAGTGCGATCCCTGGCGCGAGGACGCGCTGCGGGCGCTGATGGCGGCGCGCTTCGAGCTCGGCGATCGCGCCGCGGCGCTGGCCGCCTACGATACGTTCGAAGACACGCTCCGTGGCGAGATCGGGACCGACCCGATGCCGGAGACGCAGGCGCTGCGCGAGCGGATCGCCGCCGAAGAGCTCGTCTTCCCCATCGAGGCCCCGCGGCGTGCATCGTCGGTCGCGACGCTCACGCCGTTCGTCGGGCGCGACGACGAGCTCGGCCGCCTGCGCGCGGCCTATCGCAACGCGCGGTACGGCCACGGCGGAACGGTCCTCGTCGCCGGGGAGGCCGGCATCGGAAAGAGCCGGCTCGTCGCGGCTTTCCGCGCCTGCGTCGAGCGCGAGGGCGGCGCGTTCGCCGGTGGCAGCACCAGCACGCCGGAGAGCGGACCGTACGAAGCGGTGCTCGACGCGCTGGGCGCGATCGCGCCGGCGATCGCGGCTGCCGGTCTCAACGAGCTTCGACTCCGCACGCTCGCGGCCGCGCTCCACGCGCTCGCGACCTTGCGGCCGGGCCTCGAGGCGCCCCCGGATCTCGATCCCGCGCAGCTGCGCGACCGGCTGTTCGACGCCGTCGCCGAAGCGCTGCGCGCGGTCGCGCGGCGGACCCCGCTCGTCGTCGCGCTCGAAGACCTGCACTGGGCGGGGCACTCCACTTGCGCGCTGGTCGGAGCGCTTGCCGAGCGCGTCGCCGACGTTCCTGTCGTGCTGATCGTCACGTATCGCGACGAAGACGTCCCGTCCGACCATCCGCTCCTCGAGGTGAGCCGACGCGTCAGCCGCAGCGCCGAGCATCTCGCGATGCGCCCGTTTCATCGCGATGAAGTCGGCCGCTTCGTGTCGGCGGCGACCGGGATCGCAACGCTTCCGGACGACCAGGCGGCGCGCTTCCACGAGCAGAGCGACGGCAACCCGTTCGCGCTCGGGCAGATGCTGCGCGACGGTCTCGAGTCGGGCGCGATTCGGATTGCAAACGGCGCCGTCGTCGCCGACGCGCTCGGGCTGCCGCGCGCCGTCGAGCAGGTTCTCGCCGATCGCGTCGAGCGCTTGAGTCCGCCCGCGCGCGCGCTGGCCCAGATCGCGGCGGTCGTGGGCCGCCGGTTCGCACGCGACGTGATCGCGCGCGCGAGCGGCCTGGGTGAGTCGAGAACCGCCTCGGCGCTCGGCGAGCTGCTCGACCGGCAGCTCGCGCACGACGCCGGCAAGGGAGAGTTCGCATTCCTCCACCACACCATCGTCGACGCGATCTACCGGAGCAGCCACGCGGCCGACCTGCCGTTGCGTCACCGACGGGTCGCCGAAGCGCTGGAGGCTTTCCGCGGCGACGAGCACGACGATCTCGCGCACGAGCTGGCACATCACTGGGAGCGAGCGGGGGAGCAAGGACGCGCCGCGCGATTCCATCTCCGGGCGGCGCGGCGCGCGCTCGCGCTGTTCGCGCACGACGAGGCGGGCGAACGGCTGGAGTTCGTGATCGCGCACGCCGACGATGCGCGCACGATCGCCGACGCACTGCTGCTGCGCGAAGAGCTGGCCCGTCGCGCCGGAGACCGCGTCGCGCAGGAGCGTAACCTGACCGCGGCCGAGGAGAGCGACGCCGTCGCCGCCGATGAGGAGCTGCGATGCGAGGTGTTGCGAAGGCGCGCGCAATGGGCGCGGGTCGTCGGCGATCGCGCTGCCGAGGCGAAGGCGATCGAAGCGCTGGAAAAAAGCGCCGCAGCCCTCGGCTCACGGCATTGGGAGACGGTCGGGCTCCTGTTGCGCGCTTCGGCCGACATCGCGACCGGACGTCTCGACCGAGCGCGAGTCGCGCTCGGTCGGGTCCGGGGGCTTGACACCGGCGCGGATATGCCGCTCGCGATCGACGTCCGCTGTCAGCTCGCCGAGATCGCCATCCATCGCGCGGAGTACGATGAGGCCGAACGGGTCCTCGACGAGGCGTGGACCATAGCGGGAGACGACGAGACGCTGCGCTACCGCGTCGTCCATCAGCGCCATGGGATCGCGCGCGCGAGAGAGAGCTTCGATCGCGTCCACCTGATCGCGCGCGAGCTCCTGGCGTACTCGCAACGGATCGGCGACCGGCGCGCCGAGATGTTCAACCACCTTCGCCTCGCCAATGCCGCGCTGTTCATTTTCGAGATCGCGGAGGCGCGCGAGCACTACGCGATCGCCGATCGGATGGCGCAGACGCTGGGCAGCCCGCGCGACCGCACCACGATCGCAATCTGCCGTGGGATCCTAGCGCACGCGCTCGGTGAGGTCGACGAGGAACGGCGTCAATTCGAGAACGCGCACGCCATCGCCGCGCGGTACGGCGACGCATTCGGGAGAGTTCTCAGCGACATCAACCTCGCTGCCGCTGACTACGCGCAAGGTGCCTATGGGAATGCGGTTGTACGCGCGAGCGCCTGCGTCGAACCGGCGACCGCGCTGGGCGCCCTCGAGATCGAGGCGGCCGCCCATTGCACGGTGGGTGCCGCGCTACGCTGCCTGGGGCAGGCGCGCGAGGCGGTGGCCTCGCTCGAGCGGGGAGTCGCGCTGCAGCGCGCGGCGGGCCTGCGGTGGACGATCGGACAGGATCTGGCCGAGCTCACGATGGCCCAGCTAGCGGCGGACGACGCCGGCGCGACTGCCTCCGCCGTCGACGAGCTGTGCGCGCTCGCGGAAACGGGCTGCGGCGGCCTGACGCAGCCGCAGTTCATGCTGCGCGTCGCCGGCGAGGCGGCGCGCGCCCTGGGTGATCGCGCGCGCGCCGAGCAACTCTTCGCGCAATCCGAGGCAACCTACCAAGACCGTCTCGACCGCATCCCGGACGAGGCGACACGACGGAGCTTTGCCGCGGCCTGGTTCAACGTGGGCCTCGTTCCGGTAGACGCTCTATAGCCCCGGGAGGGCCGCGTTACCGGCCGTAAAACTCGATCGTCTCGCGAGTGCCTTCTTGCAGTGACGTGCGCTGCAGACCGGGCAGCAGCGCGTGCAGCGGCTCTTCGTCGAGCTGCGCGGCGAACATGAGCTCGGCGCCTTCCGCGCGGACGTCGGCACCGGGGACGACAGCGTGGATCGCGGCGAGGACGTCGTCCATCGTGGCGAGCTGGCCTTGCAGGCTGAAAGCGTGGGCGCCGTCCGGCGTCTCGGTCGCGGCGCGCGCGAAGATCGTGCCGACGTCGGCTACATAGTCCATTCCGGTGGCGCCGGTGAAGCGGATCGTGTACGGCTTGCCTTCGGCCGCCGCGCGCATCGCGAGCGTCGGATCGGCGGTGACGCCGAGCTCGCGGCCGGGGCCGTACACCGTGGACGGGCGCAGTCCGACGCTGCGGATCCCCGCGTCGTCCCAGTACGCGCGCGCGCAGCCTTCGTTGCAGAGCTTGTAGGCGCCGTAGTGCGTGTACGGCTCAGGGTGGATCCCGTCGTGCGGCCCGAAGACCGCCGCGCTCGATGCGTACGCGATCCCGCGAATCCCGTTGCGCTTGGCGGCTTCGAAGACGTAGAGCGTGCCGAGCACGTTGATGCGCGCGCCAAGCACGGGATCTTTGCGCGCGGCCGGAATGAGGATCGCGGCGAGATGCACGACGGCCTCGCAACCGCCGACCGCCAGATCGACCTCGCGCGGCTCGGTGACGTCGCCGCGGACGTGCTCGATGCGGCCCGATGCCGTGCGTTCGTCGCCGACCAGCGCGTCGAACGTGTCGCGCCGGTCGTGGAGGTCGAACACCCGCACGCTGTGGCCGGCGTCGAGCAGCGCCCGCGCCGTCCAGGCGCCGATGAATCCGCGCCCGCCGGTCACGAGGACGCGCATCAGGCGTGCACCGCGGCGGCGAACGGGACGAGTTCGTCGCCCGCCAGCGTCAGCGCGTCGGTCGTCTCTGCCGTCACATAACGATCGGCGCCCCCGAGCGTCGCGAGTGCGGCGGCCGAGACGGCCATCGTCTCGATGTGGAGCGTGTCGGTAATGCGCGCGACGCGCGCTTGCGATTCGCTGGCGACGCCGGCGGCGTTGAGCGCATGACGAATCGCGTCACGGTCGTTGGCGCACACGATCGGCAGACGCGCGCCGGCCGGATGCGCCGCGGTCAGCGCGTTGAGATACGTGGCGTCCCAGTCGATCGCGTCGGCGAGCCTTCGCGTGCAGAAGTCGGCCAGACCGATGCCGGTCGCGTTGCCGTCGGACTCCGGCGAGAGATCGCGCACGAACAGCTGATCGACGACGGGCTCGGCGACCTTTTGCGTGCGGCCGTCGACGGCGCGGCCGGTGACGTTCGTGTCCATTCCGCTGCCCGAGTAGTTCTTGCCCATCCGGTCGACGATCAGCAGGTCGAGCGCGTCGAACGGCAGCCGCGGCATGAGATCGCGGGCGCGCGTGAGCAGCCGTTCTTCGCCGGCGACGATGTCGGGCGTGGCGAACGCTTCGATCGCGTGCGTCCCGCCGCGATTGTCTTCGACGATCGCCAGGCCGGCGACGATCGGCAAGCGTTCGTACATGAGTGCGGCGACCTCGCGGATGATCGCCTCGTAGCCGTGGCGGGCGAACTCGGCGTGATAGCGTGCGGCGCCGATCGCTTTGCCCAGACCGATCGCCGTCATCTTGAGCAGGCCGCTCTCGATCGCGCCGGTGAAGTCGGTATGAGGTTTGACCCGGCTGACGACGACGATCGCGTCGGCGCGCGCCGCGCGCGCGTCGCAGACCACCGCGACGCCGTGCGGCGCCGTGGCGCCGACTTTGATCACGTCCATCTCGGATTCGATCGGCGCGCCGACGCTGCGCTCGCTGACGCCGAGGTGGTCCAGCATCGCCCGCTGCCCGTCGCCGGTGCCGCCGCCGTGCGAGCCCATCGCGGCCACCAGAAACGGCTCGCATCCGGCCTCGCGCACCGCGTCGCACGCGCCGCGCAGAATCGCGCCGATGCGCGCGACGCCGCGGCTGCCGGCGCTCAGCGCTACGCGCGCGCCTGGTCGCAAGCCCGCTCCTGCGAGGACCGGCGCCAGCGCGGCACGCGCGGCGGCGGTGACGTCCGCGATCGCAGGGACCTCGAGGGTATCGCGGACCAGCCGAGCGTCGAAGGTGGTCATCCGGTCTCCGTGATCGAGATGATGCCGCGCTGCGTTGGGCGATCGTTTCGTGCCTGCGCGGCGCGGCGGTCACGCCCACGAGCGGCAGGAGTTGTCCGATGACCAAGGGATTCCTAGCGGCCACATGCCGCTCTCCGACGACGGTGCCGCGCTGCGCCTCAAGGACGACGACGACGTCGCCGTCGCGTTGCGGCCGCTCGCGCCCGGCGATGTCGTGCGCTTCGGTTCGCTGGCGGTCACAATCGCCGATCCCATCCCGAGCGGGCACAAGTTGGCGACGCGGCCGATCGCCGCCGGCGCGCTGATCCACAAGTACGGACAGATGATCGGACGCGCGTCGGCAGCGATCGACACCGGCCGGCACGTGCACGTACACAACGTCGAGGGCGTGCGCGGCCGCGGCGACCTCGCGGAGTCGCCGGCATGAGCCACGATCCCCAAACGAGCGGCGCCACGTTCAAAGGCTACCGCCGCGCGAACGGCACGGTCGGCGTGCGCAACCACGTGCTGGTGCTGCCGTCGGTGATGTGCGCCAACCACGTCGTCGACCTGATCGGGCGCAAAGTCCCCGGCGTCGTCACCGTCAACCATCCGACCGGCTGCGCGCAGGTCGGCGCCGATTTCGAACAGACGAAGCGCACGATGGCAGGTTTTGCCGCGAACCCCAACGTCGGCGCGGTGCTGGTGGTCGGTCTGGGCTGCGAGACGAACGAGTCCAAGGCGCTCGCCGCCGAGATCGCCGCGCGCGGCCAGCGCGTCGAAGTGATCGGCATCCAAGAGTGCGGCGGCACGACCGAGACGATTGCGCGCGGCGTCGCGCTCGCGCGCTCGCTGCTCGACGAGGTCGCCGCCTTCGCGCGCACCGACTGCCCCGTCAGCGAGCTCGTCGTCGGCACGGAGTGCGGCGGGAGCGACGGCTTCTCGGGGATCACCGCCAACCCGGCGCTGGGCTTCGCCAGCGACCGCGTCGTCGCCGAAGGCGGCACGGTGATCCTGGCCGAGTTGCCGGAGCTCGTCGGCGCGGAGCACTTGCTGGCGGCGCGCGCCAGCGAACCCGTCGCCGCGAAGCTCTACGAGCTCATCGATCGCGTCGAAGCGCGAGCGCGCGCGATGCACGTCGACATCCGGTTCGGCAACCCGACCCAGGGCAATATGGCCGGCGGGCTGACGACGATCGAAGAGAAATCGCTCGGCGCCGCGTACAAAGGCGGCTCGACCGAGCTGCGCGAGGTCGTCGAATACGCCGAGCGCCCGAACGAGCATGGACTGGTGGTGATGGACACGCCGGGTCAGGACATCGAGCAGCTCACCGGCATGGTGGCCGGCGGCGCGCAAGTGGTCGTTTTTACCACCGGCCGCGGAACGCCGACCGGCTGTCCGATCGCGCCGGTCATCAAGGTGGCGACGAACACGTCCATGTTCGAGCGCATGCGCGAGAACATGGACGTCAACGCGGGCGTGATTCTCGACGGAACGCGCACGCTCGAGCAAGTCGGCGACGAGATCTTCGGGTGGATCGTCGACGCCGCGAACGGCCGTGAGCCTGCCGCGGAGACGCTGGGCTTCCACGACTTCGCGATCAACCGCATCGGACCGTCGTTCTAACCCGCTACCAGCTTCGACGCACTCGACGAAAAGGAGCGTGCTGTGGTGCAACTCGACCGGAAGAACTTTCTTGCCGCAACCGGCGCGGCGGCGACGTCCGCGGCCGTCGGTTTCCCGGCCATCGTCGGCGCGGCCGCCGAACCGATTCGGCTGGGGGCGGTGCCGTGCCTGACGGGCTCCAACGCATTGCTCGGACAGCAGGAGCACGAAGGGATCTCGCTCGCCGTCGAAGAGATCAACGCGCGTCCCGGTAAGGTCTACGACGGCCGGCCGTTCGAGGTCGTCGAGGAAGACGCCACCAACGATAACCAGTCGGCGGTCGCCGCGCTCAACAAGCTGCTCGGCGAAAACGTCGTCGCAGTCGTCTGCCCGGTGCTCTCGACGCAGATCCAGGCCATGGCGCCGGTGATGAAGACGCACGAGATTCCCTGGATGACCGGCGGCACGGCGGTGAAGAACACGCAGCTCGGCGTTCCCGGCGCCTTCCGGCTGCGCGCGTCCGACGCGATCACCGCGGCGGGCATGACCAACTTCGCCGTCAAGGACAAGAAGGCCAAGAAGGTCGCGATCCTGCACGCCAGCGATGCGTTCGGAACCGGCGGTGCCGACCAGATCGTGATGGACCTGCAGAAGATGGGCATGACGCCGGTCGCCAACGAGCAGTATCCGAAAGACGCCAAAGACTACACCGCCGAGATCCTCAAGATCAAGCAGTCGGGCGCCGACGCCCTGCTCATGTACATCCAGAACCCCAGCGACACCACGATCATCCTCAAGCAGATCCGGTCGCTCGGGCTGACGATCCCGCTCATCGGCTCCCCCTCGCTCACCAACCAGACGGTAATGGAGACGGCCGGTAAGGACGCCAACGGCGCGTACGGCGCGGTCGACTTCATCGTCGGCTTCAACTCCAACGTGGCCACGCACTTCCTGACGGCGTTCTACAACAAGTACCACCACTTGCCGGACGTTGGCACCGGCTCGGGTTGGGTGTACGACGCGGTCTACATGTTGGCCGGCATCTACAAGAAGCAGAGGTCGACCGACCCGAAACAAACGATCGCCTCGCTCCACGCCGTCAAGAACTGGGAAGGCGTGCTGGGCACGTTCAACGCCGACGCCGAAGGCAACATGGTGCACTCGGTCTCGATCGGCCAGATTCAGGACGCCAAACTGCGCCTGGTCAAGAAGGTCTCCGGCTAGTGCCGTTCGACCCGGTCGCCAACGCGCAGCTGCTCGTCAGCGGGCTGGCGATCGGGTCGATCTACGCGCTCGTCGCGCTGGGCTTCGTGCTGATCTACAACGCGGTCGGCGTGGTGAACTTCGCGCAGGGCGAGTTCGTCATGTTCCCGTCGTACGTCGCGGCGACGTTTCTCTTGCCGGCGGTCGCCGTGTTCGGAACGGTCGTGCACTGGCAGCTGCCGGTGATCGCGGTCTACCTGCTGGTGATGATCGTCATGGTGGGCTTCGGCCTCCTGTTCAACCGCATCGCGTACTATCCGTTGCGCGATCGCGGCTGGCTCCCGGTCGTCATCTCGACGATCGGTGTCTCGATCTTCCTGCGCAACGCCGCGCAGCTCAGCTGGGGCAGTCAGCCGCTGGTGATCCCGGGGCTGTTTCCGGTCGACACGATCCCCGTCGGGCCGTTGCACATCCGCCCGCAGGACCTTGCCATCATCGGCGTGACGGCGCTGCTCATCGCGTTCCAGTACGTGCTCTTCGAGCGCACGACGCTGGGCAAGCAGATGCGCGCGACGGCCCAGGACCGCGCGACGGCGCGCTTGATCGGGGTGCGGGTCGGACGCATCGTGGCGATCACCTTCGTGTACAGCGCGCTGCTGGGGACGATCTCGGGGCTGCTGGTGGCGCCGCTGTTCACGGTCACCAAGGAGATGGGCGCGCTGATCGCGCTCAAGGCGTTCGCCGGAAGCATCGTCGGCGGCTTCGGCAGCATCCCCGGCGCGATCATCGGCGGCCTGTCGATCGGCGTCATCGAGACGTTCGGCGGCTTTTACATCTCGTCCGCGTACACCGACGCGATCGCGTTCGTCATCCTCATCGCGGTGCTGCTGGTCAAACCGTCCGGCCTGTTCGGCGAGCGCATCGCGGAGAAGGCGTGAGCGGTCCGGGTTCATCGCCGTCCCGCGGCGCGGCAGCGATCGGCCTGCTGATCGCCGCGCTGGCACTCGTTCCGGTCGTCGTGCACTCCGACTACGTCTTGAACCTCGCCGGCGTCGCCGGGATCTACGCGATCGCCGTCATGGGCCTGGGCATCCTGCTCGGGTTCACCGGCCAGATGTCGCTCGCGCAAGCCGCGTTCTTCGGGATCGGCGCGTACGCGTCGGGCTGGTTCACGACTAACTTGGGCTGGTCGGTCTGGCCGGCGATGGCGCTGGCGGTGGTGCTCAGCGCGCTGGTCGGACTTGCGGTCGGCTATCCGTGCCTGCGGCTGTCGGGGCACTACCTCGCGCTGGCGACGATCGGCTTCGGCATCATCACGCAGCTGGTGCTGATCAACTGGAAGAGCGTCACGAACGGCAGCGACGGAATGACCGGGATCCCGCCGCCGCAGATCGGCAGCTTCGTCTTCGACACCTACGGCAAGTACTATTACCTCGTGCTCGTCGCGGTCGTCGCGGGCGCGTACGTGGCCTGGCGGATCAAGACCACGCGCGTCGGCCGCGCGCTCGAAGCGATTCGCGAGAACGAGATCGCGGCGCGCGCGTGCGGGATCGATGCGACCCGGTACAAGATCGTCGCGTTCGTGCTGGCCGGCGCGTACGCGGGGCTGGCCGGCAGCCTGCTCGCGCATGATACGAAGTTCCTCAGTCCGGACTCGTACTCGTTCGACCAGTCGGTCGTGTTCCTGGTGATGCTGGTGGTCGGCGGCTCGTCGTCGATCGGCGGAGCGATCCTAGGCGCGGTGCTGCTGACGTTCTTGCCCGAAGTGCTGCGGCCGCTCAAGACGTCGTACATCATGGTGTACGGCGCGGCGGTGGTCGTGTTGGTCATCTTCATGCCGCGCGGTCTGGCCGGATTGCTCGAAGCGGCGCAGGCCAGGTTCTCGCGCGGCGCGCCGCCGGGCAGCAGCGTGTCCGTCGTCGCGACCGGAGCCGAGCCCGCATGAGCGCACCTGATGCCGTCGCGGCGGCCGAGTCCGGGCTACTCGAGGTGCGCGGGCTCGTCAAGCGATTCGGCGGCGTCACGGCGGTCAACGCGCTCGACATGACGGTGCGCGCCGGCGACGTGCACGCGCTGATCGGGCCCAACGGCTCGGGCAAGACGACGACGCTCAACGTCATCTCGGCGCTGTACCGCTCCGACGGTGGTTCGATCCGGTTCGACGGTGCGGAGCTGTCGGGCCGGCCGGCGCACGCGATCGCGCGGCTCGGCGTGACGCGGACGTTTCAGAACATTCGGCTGTTCGGCCAGCTGTCGGTGCTCGAGAACGTGATGATCGGCCGCCACGTGCGCACACGGGTCGGCTTCGCGGGCGCGCTCGTGCCGGGCGGCGCGACGGCGCGCGAGGAGCGCGAGACGCGCGACCGCGCGCGCGAGCTGTTGCGCTTCGTCGGCCTCGGCGACGTCGGCGCGGCAACGGCGCGCAGCCTGCCGTACGGCGATCAGCGCCGGGTCGAGATCGCGCGCGCGCTGGCCGGCGAGCCGCGGCTGCTGCTGCTCGACGAGCCGGCGGCGGGGATGAACCCGGCCGAAACCGACGCGCTCGTCGCGCTGCTGCGCCGCATCCGCGACGACGGCACGACGCTGCTGCTGATCGAGCACGACATGAACCTGGTAATGTCGATCAGCGACCGCATCACCGTGCTCAACTTCGGGCAGCACATCGCCGAGGGTCCGCCGGCCGACGTCGCCCGAAATCCCGATGTCATCATCGCCTACCTCGGCGGCACGCTCGATGCTGCTTGAGGTCCGCGGACTCGTCGCGCGCTACGGTGCCGTCGAAGCGCTGCACGGCATCTCGCTCGACGTCGCGGAGGGCGAGATCGTCTCGCTGCTCGGCGCCAACGGCGCCGGCAAGAGCACGACCCTCAAGGCGATCTCGCGGGTCATCCCGCCTAGCGCCGGCGAGATCGTGTTCGACGGCAGTTCACTGGCGGGGCTCAACCCCGAGGACGTCGTGCAGCGCGGCATCGCCCACGTCCCCGAAGGCCGCCGCGTGTTTCCCGGCCTCACCGTCGTCGACAACTTGCGGCTCGGCGCGACGCCGCGCCGCGCGAAGCGCGCCGAGATCGACGCCGACCTCGAGGAGGTGCTCGGCATTTTCCCGGTGCTCCGCAACCTCGCCGGCAAGATGGGCTGGACCCTGTCCGGCGGCGAGCAGCAAATGCTCGCGATCGCGCGCGGCCTGATGGCCAAACCGCGCCTGCTGCTGCTCGACGAACCGTCGCTCGGCCTCGCGCCGCTGATCGTCAAGGGCGTCATGGAAACGATCGCGCGCATCGCCCGCGCCGGCACGACGGTGCTGCTGGTAGAACAGAACGCGCACCTCGCCCTCCAGCTCGCCGCCCGCGCCTACGTCCTCGAAACCGGCCGCGTCGCGCTGAGCGGCCCCGCATCCGATCTGCTCAAGAGCGACGAGATGCGTCGAGCGTACCTCGGCAGCGCGGTCCGCATCGAGCCGAGCCGGCTCGCCGATGCTGCGAGCTCTTGATCTCGGCGAGGGATTCTCTTTTTCGGAGAGGTACCTACCATTGCTTCGTGGTCGAGCAGAACGGCGGGGTCTGGACTGCTCATGAGGAGAATCCCATGGATTTTCTCGAGCGGGTGTTCCACGTCAACGTAGATTCCGGTAATGGGACGCTCGAAGCCCTGTATGTCGTCACCGCGGCTGTGGCTCTCGCGGCGATCGCGTTCCGGCGGCGTATCGGCCGGCTGATTTCGCGCAACGTCGCGCACCGAGGACGCTGATGCCGGGGAGCTTCCTGGGCGCAGCGCGGCCGGCGACGCCGGCCGAAACGGCCCGGGTGCTCGCCGCGGCCCGGAGCGTTGCCCAGCTGCCGGGTGGGGCGCTGCAGGCACCGGCCGCAGTCGAAGCTGCGACCAAGATCTCGCCCGGAAGCGAGCGTTGGCCGGTGAAGACCGGCACGGACGACGACGTCGGTCAGGTGGACGCCACCAAGATCGTGTCCTCGACGGTGCGTGAGCTCGGCCTGTTGCCGCGTCCGGCGGCGCTCATGCCGGTCACGGCAATGCACGACGACTACGACGCGAAGCGTGTCACGCCCGTCGAGGTGACGGTGTGGCAAGTGAACGCGAAGGTCACCGCTCTGAAGCTGGAGACCGACGGCGACTACCATCTCGTCTTGCAAGATGAGTCCGGCGCGGAGATGGTCGCCGAGATTCCCTATCCGGACAATGAGTTCATCGCCAGCACGAGCCCGTTCTTCGCCGACGTGGGCACGGCGCGTGCGGCGGTCAATGAGCAGTTTGGAGAAATCCTCGCGAAGATGAACTTCATTCCGAGCGGAATCGAGGCCGATCCGAAGCTCATTCCGGTCGGTGCCGCCGGCCCCAGCGCATTCGCCGCGGCGGCTCCCCCCAAGAAAGTCGCGCTCGTTTCGGACTCGACCGCCGCCTTCAAGGACTCGGATTTGTTTTCGGCCCGCATCGATCCGGCGGACGCCACGCTGACCGGCGTCGGTTTCTTCGATCGCGCGCACGGTCAAACCGGTGCCGCGCCCAACGTGATCGAGTTGCATCCGCTCCTCGAAATCACGTTCGGCTAGTACGCGTACGTTCGAACCCTCGCCTAGCTAGGGATTGGGAGTCGCGTGCCGCGGCCTTCGGTGATGCAGCGGTCGAAGACGAAGCCGGCGGCGGCGACGTCCCAGAGGCCGATGCCGAGCGACTCGAACAGGGTGATCTGGTCGTCGTCGGCGCGCGCGGGTGCTTTACCGGCAACGACGTCGCTGAGCAGGCATGCGCGGTCCCACGACCATGCGCCGTCGCCGGCCGGGACGATCAGATCGCCGGCCTCTGTCTGCGCCTGGGCGATATCCTCGACCGCGACGATCGCCGCGCGGGTCACGGTCGCCGTGTCGATCTCCCGGTGGTTCGCGTGGTTCGAGCCGGCGGCGTTGACGTGCGCGCCCGGCCTCAGCCGTGCGCCGTCGAACAGCGGCTCGTGCGCGGTCGTCATCGTGCACACGACGTCGGCTTGCGCGACCGCCGCAGCGGGGTCGTCCACCGGCTCGAGCGCGAACGAGACGTGCTCCGACATCTGCTCGCAGAACGCCGCCCGCCGCTGCGGATCGCGGCCGTAGACCAGCGCGCGCTCGATCGGGCGAACGTGGCCGACTGCTTCGAGCTGCGTGCGCGCCTGCCAGCCGGTACCGAGCATCGCCAAGACCTTGGCGTCCTCGCGGGCCAGGAATCGCGTCGCGACGCCTGACGCGGCGCCGGTGCGGATCTGGCCGAGCATGTCGGCCTCGAGGATCGCGAGCATCTCGCCGGCGTCGTCGAACAGCGTATACCAAAAGCGCGCGCCGCGGCCTTTGGGAGCGATCGTGTACGTCTTGTGGCCGAGCCGGCCGCCGTAGGCCGCGACGAGGACGTTGATTCCGACCGACTTCGTGAACGCGCGCTGGCGCGGGCGGTTCATCGCTTCACCGAGTCCAAGCGCACGGGCGGCATCTTCGACCACCGTCAGCGCGTCGCGGACCGTGAACGTCGCGGCGACGTCGCCTTCGGTGAGATAGAGCGGACTGGGCATGATGTCGTCCCTTCGGCTTCGTGCGCTACGCTTTGCCGGAGGCTATCACCGACGAGTCGTCGGCACCGAAACCGGCGGCGATGTACCGATCCTGCAGCACGCCGACCGACGGCAGAACGTCGAGCTTGGTACCGCGCCGCGCCGCCTCTTCGACCATCAAGCGCAAGTCCTTGCGCGCCATCGCCAGCTCGAACGTCGGCGTATCGAACGCACCGTCGGCGATCATCTTGGCGCGACCTTGCACCGCCATCCCGGGATTGAACTCGGTGAACAGACCGTAGATTTCCTGCGGCTCGATCCCGACCGAACGGCCGAACCCGAAGACGTCGGCGAGTCCGCCGCCGATGACCAGCAGCATCATATTGCCGCACAGTTTGACCGCCGCGGCGCGGGTCGGATCGTCGCCCAGCTCGATGACCTTGCCGGTCATCGGTGCGAGAATGGGCTTCACCCGTTCGCGCAGCGCGGGATCGCCCGACAGCAACAAAAAGCCGCTCGCCGAGCGCGCCGCGGCCGGTCCCATGAAGACCGGCGCGTGGACGAAGGTCCGGCCGCGCTGTTTCCAGCGCTCGATGCGGTCGCCGGTCGGCGTCGGCGCGGTCGTCGTATGATCGAAGATCGTCGCCGTCGGCAGGATGAGGTCGGCCAGCGGTTCGAGCACGGAGTCGACCGACGCGTCGTCGCTCAGCGTCAAGTGGATCTCGCGCGCGCCGCGCACCGCGTCGGCGGCCGTGTCGAACGCCTTGGCCCCATCGGCTTCGAGCGCGCGCGCCTTCTCGGGCGAGCGGTTCCAGACGTGGACCGTCTCGCCGCGCTCGAGCAGCTTGCGAACGAAGTTCGCGCCGAGCAGTCCGGTGCCGAGCCAAGCGATCACAACGATGTCTCCTTCGGTATGGGGGTCGAGGTTGGGTGCGCTCCCGTTCGACCCGGTCGTGTTCGGCGGCGTTGCGCCGAGCGCGAGCGCTTGCTAGCGCAGAGCTGCGGGTGCGATCCGCGGCGGTACGCGAAGACTGTGCCGCGTCGAGCGACCAGATGATAGTCACCGCACCACAGCGCCTCGCGCATCCGCGGCAGCAGAACGGCCCGAAACATCTCGTTCGGATAGTCACTCGCGAAGACGATGTACTCTGCGCCGTCGCCGAGAAACGGCAGGCTCAGCACTTCGGCGTGCGGGCGCTGCGCGGCGACCGCCGCGTACCATTCATCGTGCGTCGCCAGCCTCGCCTCCGGCGGAACCGCGGCCAACACCGCGCGTGCGTCGCCGAGCGCATGATACGACGGCTGGAGATAGTGCAGCGGGTGCAGCGGGCTGAACGCGATCAGCACGATCGCCGACAGCACGAAGGCGATCGTCGTCCAGCGGCGCGGCCGCCGCAGCGACGCGATCCCGGCGGCGAACGCGATCAGCAGCCACGGGATCCAGAGCGCGGCGTAGTGCATCGCCCATCCGCCAGACCAGGCCGCTGTTCGCCAGCAGCACGATCGCGAAGCCGGGCAGCGCCAGCCACGCCAGCCGCGAGCGCAACGGCACGAAGGCCAGCGGGACGAGCGCTTCGAGAACGTACGTCAGTCGCCCGAGCGTGAGAATCGCTGCGCCGAACGCCAGCGGATGCAGCAGCGGCGCGAGCAGCAGCGCCGCCGGGCCCGAGGCGAACGGATAGACGTAGAAGTGCGACGGCGGCCAGGGGCCGACGCGCGGCAGAACCACCAGGGCATAGACGAGATCCGACGCGACGGCCAGGCCGGCCGACCCGAGACCGGCAGCGACCAGCGCGCGATCTCGCCGCGATGCCCCGTCAATCGCGACGACGCAGCCGACGATGGCCAGCTCGATGCAGACGTCCTCGCGCAGCCCAGCCAGCAGTAGCGCCAGCCCCGCGACCCACCACCAGGCCCGGCGCTGGACGGCGAGCCACCAGCCCAGCGCCAGCACCGGTAGAAGTCCGAGGTCGCGGAACTCCCCGAACCCGACCGCGACGAGTGGCGGGTAGACCAGCACGACCGCGCCGATCCGGTCGGCGATCCCTCGCGCGACGCCGCGGGCGCGCGCGATCGCGGCCAGGAGCGGCGCGCAGGAGACCGTCGCCGCGGCGAGGATCGTTTGGAGCACCCACAGGCTGTGGGTCGCGGCCACGAACGGCCACAGCAGCACGAGCGTCGGCGACCAGTGGAACCGATAGTGGGTCCGCTGCTCGACGCCGTTGCGCATCCCGCCGAACGCATCGAGCACGATCTGGACGAACGTCCCCGTATCGGCTCCGTAGCTCCAGTCGGCGGCTCGGACGGCCGCCAGGACGGCGAGCAGGACGAAGGCGATCAGGGTCCCGATCCACAGACCCGACAGGCGGTTGATGCGCACCGACCCGGCGGCTTCGCGCGGCGGTTGCCCCCGACCTCCGGCTATGGTAAAGTAAGCCGTTGTGTCCGGCAGCGGACGCAGCGCGCGTTCGCGCGCCCACCGCTCTCGCCGGGCGGTCGGAAGAAAGGTCGGATGCGGGCGGAGAGGCTCGCGTGCCGGTCGAGGCGACGACACCGGGCCGCGCCCGGCAAGATAAAACCACCGGAGAGCAGTTTTCTTTTGGCCGCGAAAAAGCAGACGAAGACGCGCAAGAAGCGCGAGTTCAAGAACGTCGGATCGGGCGTCGCCCACATCCACTCATCCTTCAACAACACGATCGTGACTATCACCGACAACACCGGTTCCACGATCGCCTGGGCCTCGGCCGGCAACCTCGGCTTCAAGGGGTCCAAGAAATCGACGCCGTTCGCCGCGCAGATGGCCGCCGAAGCGGTCGCGCGCAAGGCGATAGAGCACGGGATGAAGACCGCCGAGGTCTACGTCAAGGGACCCGGCGCCGGCCGCGAGGCCGCGATCCGTTCGCTGCAGGCCGCCGGCTTGGAGATCACGCTCATCAAAGACGTCACCCCGATCCCGCACAACGGCTGCCGCCCGCCCAAGCGCCGGCGCGTGTAACGGAGTTAGAAGAAAAGCATGGCCCGTTACACCGAAGCGGTCTGCCGCCTGTGCCGCCGCGAGACCGCGACGTCCAAGACCGGCGAGAAGATCAAGCTGTTCCTCAAAGGCGACCGCTGCCTGTCGAAAAAGTGCGCCGTCGAGCGCCGCGGCACCGCGCCCGGCCAGAAGACGCAGAACACCAAGGCCCGTCAGAAGGTCTCCGAGTTCGGCCGCCAGCTGCGCGAGAAGCAGAAGATGCGCCGCTACTACGGCGTGCTCGAGAACCAGTTCGCGAACTATTTCCGCGCCGCGCAACGCGTCAAGGGAAAGACCGGCGCGACGTTCCTGCAACTGCTCGAACGGCGTCTCGACAACGTCGTCTACCGGCTCAACCTCGCGCAGAGCCGCGCCCAGGCGCGCCAGCTCGTCACCCATCGCCATTTCCGGCTCAACGGCCGCATCGTCAACGTGCCGTCGATCATCGTCAAGGCCGGCGACGTCATCACCGTCTCCGATCGCTCCAAGGCGTCGGATCTGTTCGTCCAAGGCATCGAGACCGCCAAGAACCGCCGCCATCCCGAATGGCTCGAGTTCAATGAGACCGACGCCAGCGCCAAGATCCTCGCGCTGCCCTCAGCGCGAACAGATCGACACGCCAGTGGACGAACAGCTGATCGTCGAGTACTACAGCCGCTAATTGTCATCCTGACCTTGCCCCAGTGTCATCCTGACCCGTGTCATCCGACCTGCCCCAGTGTCATTCTGAGCTTGCACTAGTGTCATCCTGAGCTTGTCGAAGGACGACCGCCCCCACGCTGTGTCGTCCCTGAGCTTGTCGAAGGGCGACGCGCCACTGAGCCAGACCAATCCAACCGCCGCTAGGCGTGCGATCGTCTCGAATCCTGAGCTTGTCGAAGGGCGAGGCGGATAACGTAAGCGGAGAAAGATCGACCACCGAATATCATGACCGTTCTTGAAGCGCCGGCCGGCGCCAACATCGAAGTTCGCGAGCGCCGCGAAAACTACGCCAAGTTCGTGATCGAGCCGCTCGAGCGCGGCTTCGGCATCACCTTGGGCAACGCGCTGCGGCGCGTGCTGCTGTCCTCGATCCCCGGCGCGGCGGTGACGTACGTGAAGATCGACGGCGTGCTCCACGAGTTCTCGACGATCTCCGGCGTGGTCGAAGACACCGTCGACCTGCTGCTCAACCTCAAGGGCCTGCCGATCAAGCTGAACACCGAGGACCCCAAGGTCCTCGCGCTCAGCGTCAGCGGCGCCAAGGAAGTGACGGCCGGCGACATCGCCCCCGACGCCGACGTGGAGATCCTGCAGCCGAACTACCACATTGCGACGCTGTCCAAGAAGGACGCGAAGCTGTCGATGGAGATCGGCATCGAGAAGTCGCGCGGCTACGTCACCTCCGACAAGCAGCGCAACATCGAGCACATGATCGGGCTCATCCCGATGGACTCGATCTTCTCACCGATCCGCAAGGTCAACTTCAGCGTCGACGATACGCGCGTCGGTCAGTCGGTCGACTTCGACCGCCTCACGCTCGAGATCGAGAGCAACGGTTCGATCACGCCCGACGACGCGCTCTCCGAAGCCGCCCAGATCCTCACCGAGGAGCTGCGGCTGTTCATCGGCTTCTCGACCGAAGAGAAGCCGGTCGCGACGGCGCCGGCCAGCGAGTGGGACGTCCCGGTCGAGACGCTCAACCTGTCGGTCCGCTCGTTCAACTGCCTCAAGCGCGCGGGGATCTCGAAGGTCTCCGAGCTGCTCGACATGACCGAAGACGAGATCATCAAGATGCGCAATTTCGGCAAGAAGTCGCTCGACGAGATCAAGCAGGTGCTCGAAGAGCGCGGCCTGTCGCTGCGCCAGGCCTAGTCGTCCGCCCGCCCGATCGAAAGATAGGAAGATGCCGCACCAAATCGCCTACAAGCGTCTCTCGCGCACGGACGGTCACCGCAAGGCGCTGCTGCGCAACCTCGCGACGTCGTTCTTCAAGTACGAGAAGATCGAGACCACCTCGACCAAAGCCAAGGAGATCTCCAAGGTCGTCGAGCGGCTCATCACGCAGGCGCGCCGCGGCGACCTGCACTCCCGCCGGCTGGCGGCGTCCTACCTCACCGAAGAGGCGGTCGCGAAGAAGCTGTTCGACCAGATCGCGCCTGCTCTCAAGGACAAGACCGGCGGCTACACGCGCATCACCAAGTCGCGCGTGCGGCCGGGTGACGCGGCTGAGTTGTCGATCCTCGAATTGGTCAAGTAACCCGGAGCGCGATCTCGGGCTCTGGCGCCGTCCGCGATAGTGCGAACGGCCCACGCTCTCTCCGTGCGCTCGGTCCCAATGCCTTCAAGGGCGCAGACAGACCTAGCCACGACCGTGATCCATGCTAAAGTCGGGGCTACCCCTCGCATGCTGGCAACGACCGCGGACGAACCGCTCAGTCTGACCTCTACTACGCGATCGTTCGTCGCCGACAGCATCACGCCGATCTCCGCGTACCTCGCCCTGGCCCAGCCGGGGCGTTCGTGTTTGCTGGAGTCGGTCGAGGGCACCGAGCGAATCAGCCGGTTCTCGTTCATCGGCATCGACTATCTCGAGAGCTTCTCGATCGACCGCGACCCCGCGATGCTCGACCGCCTGCGCGCCGCTCTGAGACGCTACCGCCTCGACCGTACCGACCTGCCGTTTCCGGGCGGCGCGGTGTGCGCGTTCACCTACGACGCGGCGCGGGCGCTCGAGCCGGTGCTGCACCGCGCGCAGCTCGCCGGCGAGACGCCGCCGGCCGACGTGCGCTTCGGCGACGTGCTGGTCGTCATCCCCGGCACGTGGCTGGTGTTCGATCACTTCACCCACCGCGTGACGCTGATCGGCTTCGCGCGCGACGAGGGCGAGCGGGCCGCGGTCGACGCGCGGCTCGACGCGTACGTCGCGCGGCTGCTCGACGCGCGTCCCTCGATTCCCGGTGCGGTGCGCGCCGACGGCCCGGTGACCGCATCGCTCGACGAAGCGGCGTTCCTCGACCGCTTCGGGCAGGCGCAGCGCTACATCTACGACGGCGACGCGTACCAGCTGCAGATCGGCATCCGCTTCTCGTGCGCGCTGGCCGGCACGCCGTTCGACTTCTACCGGCAGATCCGCGCGCGCAACCCGTCGCCGTACATGTTCTTCGTCGAGCACGACGGCCGCGCCGTGTTCGGCGCGTCGCCCGAGTTCTTGGTGCGCCTCGACGGCCGCACGGCGCGCATCCGCCCGCTGGCCGGTACGCGCCCGCGCGACGCCGATCCCGAGCGCGACCAGCGGGTCGCGGAGGAGCTGCTGGCCGACGAGAAGGAGCGCGCGGAGCACGTCATGCTGGTCGACCTCGCGCGCAACGATCTGGGCGCGGTGTGCCGCACGGGCAGCGTGCGGGTCGACGAGCTCATGGTGATCGAGCGCTACTCGCACGTGATGCACATCGTCTCCAACGTCGTCGGCGAGCTGCGCGACGACAAGGACGCGCTCGACCTGTTCGCCGCCTCGTTTCCGGCCGGGACGGTCACCGGCACGCCGAAGATCGGCGCGATGCGGCTGATCGACCGGCTCGAGCCGGTCGCGCGCGGCTTCTATGCCGGCAGCGTCGCCCACATCGACTTCGACGGCGACTTGGACTCATGCATCATCCTGCGCTCGGTGGCGGTCGCCAACGGCCGCGCGTACTGGCAGGCGTCGGCCGGCATCGTCGCCGACAGCGTGCCGCAGGCCGAGTACCGCGAGGTGTTCGCCAAGACCGGGATCGTGCGCGCCGTGCTCGGGATCGACGCGCGATGAGAATACTGCTGGTCGACAACTACGACTCGTTCACTTGGAATCTGGCGCACCTGTTCGGCGGGATCGACGGGGTCGAGGTCGAGGTGGTGCGCAACGACGACGCACGGCTCGGTGCGGGCGTCACGAGCGCCTACGACGGGATCGTGATCGGACCGGGCCCGGGGCGGCCGGCCGATGCCGGCCGCACGCCGGCGATCGTGCGCGAAGCGCAGCGCACGCGCCGGCCGCTGTTCGGTGTGTGCCTGGGCCTGCAAGCGATCGGGGAGGCGTTCGGGGGCCGGGTCGTTCACGCGCCGCGGCAGATGCACGGCAAGACCTCGCAGATCAGCCACGACGGCCGCGGCGCGTTCGCCGGCTTGCCGTCGCCGTTCAGCGCGACCCGGTACCACTCGCTGTGCGTCGACCACGACGGCTTTCCGGCGGTGCTGCGCGCGAACGCGACCAGCGACGACGGCGTGATCCAAGGGCTGGCGCACCGGGAGCTGCCGATCGCCGGCGTGCAGTTCCATCCCGAGTCGGTGCTGACGATCGAAGGGCGCACGATGGCCGAGAACGTCGTTCGAGAGATGCGCTCCCGTCGAGACGGTCAGGGCGCGCCATGAGCATCACGACGTATCCGGTGCTGCTGCGCGGCGTGCTTGCTGGCGACGACCTCAGCGCGAGCGAGATGGGCGAGCTCATCGGCGCGATCATGGACGAGACGCTCTCGCCGGTACGCGCCGCGGCGCTGCTGGCCGCGCTCGCGGCCAAGGGCGAAACCGTCGACGAGGTGATCGGCGCCGCCCGCGCGATGCGCGAGCGCAGCGTTCGGGTCGAGCACGGGCTGCCGCTGGTGCTCGACGTGGTCGGGACCGGCGGCGACAACGCACACACGATCAACATCTCGACCGCCGCCGCGTTCATCGTCGCAGGTTGCGGTGTACCCGTCGCCAAGCACGGCAATCGCGCCGCGTCGAGCGCGTGCGGCAGCGCCGACGTGCTCGAGGCGCTCGGCGTCGACATCGATCGCGCGCCGGAGGCGTCGGCGCGCGTACTGCGCGAGCACAACATCGCGTTCTTGTTCGCGCAGCGCCATCATCCGTCGATGCGGGCGGTCGGCCCGATCCGCCGCGAGCTCGGCGTGCGGACGATCTTCAACGTGCTCGGCCCGCTGACGAACCCGGCCGGCGCGCACCGCCAGCTCATCGGCGTCGCGCGTCCGGAACACCTGACGCTCGTCGCCGACGCGTTGCGCGCGCTGGGCGCCGAAGCCGGCGCGGTGATCCACGGGGGCGACGGACTCGACGAGATCTCCGGCGAGGCGCCGACCGACGTCGTGCAGTTCGGCCTCGACGGCGTCCGCCGCTGGACGCTCGATCCCGGCGACTACGGCGTGCGCGCGGACCGCGCCGAGATCCTCGGCGGCGAACCCGCGACCAATGCGGCAGCGCTGCTGTCGATCCTCGACGGCGAGCGCAGCCCGCGCGCCGATCTGGTCCTGCTCAACGCCGCGCTGGCGCTCGTGATCGCGGCTGAAGCGATCGACGTGCACGATGGAATGGTCCGCGCGCGCACCGCGGTCGAGACCGGTCGCGCGCGCGCGGCCCTCGACGCGCTGCGCGGCGGCCGTCCTGACGCGACAACCGATCGCAGGGTGACCGCATGACCGAACCTTCGACGGAGCTCTGGATGATAGGACGAGTTGGAACGACGGTATGAGTGATATGCTCGAGAAGCTCTATGCGGCCAAGGCGGTCGTGCGCGCCGCGGACGAGGAACGCGAGCCGCTCGAGGTGCTGCGCGAGCGGGCGCGGGACCGCGCCGGCGATCGGCGTGGCTTCCGGGCGGCGCTCGACGCGGCGCGCGGTCCGGCGATCGTGGCCGAGATCAAGCGCGCCTCGCCGTCGGTGGGACTCATCGTGCCGCACCTCGATCCCGCCGAGATCGCGCGCAGCTTCGAGACCTCTGGCGCCGATGCGATCAGCGTGCTGACCGAAGCCGACCATTTCCTGGGCGAGTTGGGCTACGTCGACGCCGCGCGGTCGGCAACCTCGCTGCCGATCCTGCGCAAGGACTTTCTGCGCTCGCGCTACGAGGTCGCGCAGTCGGCGGCGTACGGCGCCGACGCCGTGCTGGCGATCGTCGCCGGGCTCACCGACGCGTGCATCGCCGAGATGATCGACGAAGCCGCGCGCTACGCGCTCGACGTGCTGGTCGAAGTGCATACCGAAGCGGAGCTCGGCCGCGCACTGGCCGCCGGCGCCACGCTGCTGGGGATCAACAACCGCAACCTGCGCACCTTCGAGACCGACCTGGCAGTGACCGAAGAGCTGCTCCCGCTCGTTCCGCTGGGCGTGATGGTGATCAGCGAAAGCGGCGTCAAGTCGCAGGACGACGTGCGGCGGCTGGTCGCGGGCGGCGCTCGCGGCGTGCTGGTCGGCGAGTCGCTGATGCGCGCCAACGACAAGCTCAGCGCGATCCGGGCGCTCAAAGGGGCCCTTCGACAAGCTCAGGACAGGCTGTCTCCGGCATGAACCCGGCGTAGTGACGCCGACTCGCATCAAGATCTGCGGCTGCACAAGCGTGGCCGACGTCGAGCTCGCGGTCGATGCCGGCGCCGACGCGGTCGGTGTCATCCTGGCCGAGCAGTCGGAACGCCGTGTCACGCCTGAACGCCTGCATCACATCGCGCACGCCGTCCCGGCGCTGGTCGCGCTGGTCGCGGTTTTCGTCGATCCGCCGGCGTCGATCGTCGATGAAGCGCTCAAGGCCGGGGCGACGCCGCAGTTTCACGGTTACGAGGACGCCGAGGCCTGCGAGGCGTTCGCCGAAGGACCGTACCTGAAGGCGTTCCACGTCGGCCGTTCCCGCGTGCAGAGTCCTGAAGAGTTTGCGCGCTTCGCGCGGCCGTACGAGCACGCCACCTGGCTGTTCGACACGGCGAGCGCGAGCGGTCTCAGCGGCGGGACCGGCCGCACCTTCGACTGGGAGATCCCCCGCCGCTTCGCGCCCGACCGCCGCTTCGTGATCAGCGGCGGCCTGACGCCGGCCAATGTCGGCGACTGTGTCCGCGCGGTCCGCCCGTATGCGGTCGACGTCCGCTCCGGCGTCGAAACCCGCGGTGTGAAAAATCCCGCCAAGGTCCGGGCCTTCGTCGCCGCCGTCCGCGCCGCCGACGCCGACGCCGACGTGCTCGTATGACGAACGGAGATTCGACCGAGCGATCGAGCACTCCGGACACGCGCGGGTATTTCGGGCGCTTCGGCGGGGTGTTCGTGCCCGAGGTGCTGATGGAGGCGCTGGCGCGGCTGGACAGCGCGGCGCGCGAAGCGTTCGCCGACGCCGGATTCTGGAACGAGTACGAAGCGCTGCTGCGCGACTACGTCGGCCGCCCGTCGCCGATCTACCACGCCGAGCGGCTGGTCGACGGGCCGCACGCCCCGATCGTATTCAAGCGCGAAGACACCAACCACACCGGCGCGCACAAGATCAACAACACGGTCGGGCAGGCGCTGCTGGCCCGGCGCATGGGCAAGCGCCGGCTGATCGCCGAGACGGGCGCAGGACAGCACGGCGTCGCGACGGCGACGATCGGCGCCAAGCTCGGGATGCAAGTCGACGTCTATATGGGCTCGGTCGACATCGAGCGCCAAGCGCTCAACGTCTACTTGATGACGCTGCTCGGCGCGACGGTGACGCCGGTCGAGAGCGGGACGCGCACTCTCAAGGACGCGACCAACGAGGCGTTTCGCGAGTGGGCTGCGCGCGTCGAGGACACGTTCTACGTGATCGGCTCGGTCGTCGGTGCGCATCCGTATCCGTATCTCGTGCGCGAGTTCCAGAAGGTGATCGGAATCGAAGCGCGCGCGCAGATCGTGGAACGCTACGGGCGGCTGCCGAGCGACGTCGTCGCCTGCGTCGGCGGCGGCTCGAATGCAATGGGCATCTTCCACGCCTTCGTGGACGACGCCGACGTTCGGCTCTGGGGCGTCGAGGCGGCCGGTCACGGCGTGAAGGAGCGCGACACCGCCGCCTCGCTGAACGCCGGCAGCGTCGGGATTCTGCACGGCTCGCGCAGCTACGTGCTCCAAGACGACGAGGGCCAAGTACGCGATACGCACTCGATCAGCGCCGGGCTCGACTATCCCGGCGTCGGGCCCGAGCATGCGTTCCTCAAAGACAGCGGCCGCGCGGCGTACGTCGCCGTCGATGACCGCGCCGCGCTGACGGCGTTCCACCACACGGCGCGGCGTGAAGGGATCGTTCCGGCGCTCGAGTCGGCGCACGCGATCGCGTTCGCGCAGCGCCTGGCGGTCGAGCGCGGCGACGGTGGTCTGGTGCTGGTGAACCTCAGCGGCCGCGGCGACAAGGACGTCCGAACCGTCGCGGGGCTCGGCGGCACCGACGCGCTGCGATGATCGCGGCGCCGTCGGTCGATGACGTCTTCGCCGGCGCGCGTGCCGAGCACCGCGCCGCGCTGATCGCCTACGTCGTCGCGGGTGATCCCGATCGTACGACGACGCTAGCGGTGATCGACGCGCTCACCGCGGCGGGCGTCGACCTGATCGAGCTCGGGATCCCGTACGGGGATCCGCTCGCCGACGGTCCGACCATCGCCGCCGCGGCGCAGCGCGCGCTGCACGGCGGGATGCGCTTCGCCGACTCGCTCGAGATCGCCGCGCAGGCGCGCGCGCGCGGTGCCGCGCCGATCCTGTTCTTCACCTACGTCAATCCGGTCGATCGCTTCGGCGCCGAGCGCTTCGCGCGCGAGGCCCGAGCGGCCGGCGCCGTCGGCACGATCGTGCCTGACGTTCCGCTCGAAGAGCTCGACGCGTTCGCGCCGCCGCTGCGCGCCGCAGGCCTGGCGCTTCCGCTGCTGATCGCACCGACCACGCCCGATGCGCGCGCAGCGCGCATCGCGGCGGCCTCGACCGGTTTCGTCTACCTGGTCTCGCGGCTCGGCGTGACGGGCGCGCGGCGCGAACCCGACGTCGGGTGGGCGGCGGCCGCGGTCGCGCGGCTGCGACCGGCGACGGCGCTGCCGCTGGCGGTCGGATTCGGCATCTCAACCGCCGCGCACGTGGCGGCCGTCGGCGCCGTGGCCGACGGCGTGATCGTCGGAAGCGCGCTGATCGACGCATATGCCGGCTCGGCCCGCGGCGAGGCGGCGCGCAAGGCGGGCGCCTACGCGGCGAGCCTGCGCGGCGCGCTTCCACAGCGCGACTGACGGCGCGAAAACCCGCGCCCGGCCTCCGGCTTGGCAGGAATCATCCCCGCCGGGGCGCATCGACCGTGCAGTTTTGTTGCGGCGTTCACCGCCGGAGGACTCTCTGATGCAGCTTCGCCCAACGGCGACGGTCCTAGCGCTCGCGGCCTTGGCGACGTTGTCCGCGCCGTCCGGTCCGGTGTCGGCCGCGGGCGACACGATCCTGTTCGGCGCTCCCGTCTCGCTGACCGGATCGCTGACCAAGGAAGGCCACTTGACGCAAGAGGGCTACGAGCTCTGGAAGAACTACGTCAACGCGCACGGCGGAATCAAAGCCGGCGGCAAGACCTACAAGGTCGACATCAAGTATTACGACGACGAGTCGAAGAACGACACGGCGGCGCAGCTCGCCGAACGGCTCATCGATCAGGACCACGTGAACTTCTTGCTCGGGCCGTACGGCTCGGGAACGAGCTTCACGGTCGCCGGCATCGCCGAGCGCAAGAAGGTCCCGATGGTCGAAGGCAACGGCGCGGCCGAGAAGATCTTCAACCAGGGCTTCAAGTACACGTTCGGCGTGCTGTCGCCGGCCCGGCGCTACCTCGAGGGTATCCTGGCGCTGGGCAAGTCGCAGAAGCCGGCCGCCCAGACCGTGGCGATCACCGCGGCGAGCGACGCGTTCTCGCAGGAGGTGGCGCAGGGCGCGGCCGCTTGGGCGGCATCCAACGGGATCAAGGTCGTCTACAACAACAAGTATCCCGACACCGCGACCGACGTCTCGTCGATCATCTCCGCGCTCAAACAGACCAATCCCGACATCATCCTCAACGCCGGCCACCTGCAGGATGCGCTGCTGGTCCAAAAAGGCTTGCGCGAGCAGAACGTGATGGCGAAGATCTACGGTTACTCGGTCGGTCCCGACACGCCGGACTTCGCGACCTCGCTCGGAAACGACGCGAACGACGTCATGGGCGGCGCGCAATGGTCGGAGTCGGTCAAGTATCACGGCGATCCCGGCTTCATCCGCACCGCGCCCGAGTACGCGCGGGCGATCGAGAACACGTACCACCACCACGCCGACTACCACAACGCGGAGTCGACCGCGGCCTGCCTCGCGTTCCAGTACGCGATCGAGCGCGCCGGCACGCTCGACCCCGAGAAGGTGCGCGACGCGCTGGTGAAGCTGGACGTCACGACCTTCTACGGGATCATCAAGTTCGACAGCCGCGGCCTCAACGTGTACAAGCCGATGGTGGTCAACCAGATCCAGAAGGGCAAGCTGCTCACCGTCTGGCCGACCGGGCTGGCGGCGGCAAAGGTGATCTATCCCGCGCCGCCGTGGGGGCAGCGATAGCCGCGGACAGGCGATGCATCTCGTAGCCCAGGATCTCGTCAACGGGATTCTTGGCCGGCGGGATCTTCGCGGTGGTGGCGCTCGGATTCTCCCTCGTCTGGGGGATCATGAACATCATCAATCTCGCGCACGGAGCGTTCGTCATGCTCGGCGCGTACGCGACGTATCAGCTCACGACGAGCTTCGGGATCGACCCGTTCCTGACGCTGCCGATGTCTTTCGTGCTCCTGTTCGCGCTGGGCTATCTGATCCAGCGGTTGCTGATCAACTGGGTGGCGCGCGCACCCGTCTTGGTGACGTTCCTGCTGACGTTCGGGCTCGCGCTGCTGATCGTCAACCTCGCGCTGATCGTCTGGAGCCCCGACACGCGGGGCGTCCATCCCGCCTACGCCGGCACGAACTTCAGCCTCGGCGACGTCACGGTGCCCTGGGTGAAGCTCTACACCCTCGTCGCCGCGCTGCTGATCACCGGCCTGATGCATTTGTGGCTGACGCGCTCGCGCACCGGGCGGGCGATTCGCGCCACCTCGATGGACATCGGCGCGGCGCAGCTCTCGGGCGTGCGGGTCAGCCGGATCTACGCGATCGTCTTCGGCTTGGGAGCCGGCTTGGCCGGCGTCGCCGGCACGTTGCTGAGCCTGTCGTACTCGCTCACGCCCAACATGGGCGACCCGTTTCTGATCAAAGGCTTCGTGGTGTGCGTGCTCGGCGGGTTGGGCTCGGTGCAGGGCGCGCTGATCGGCGGTCTCGTGTACGGCATCGTCGAGGCGTTCGCCACGCAGCTCGACTTCACGGTCGGGACGCAGCACATCAGCGGATCCGGCCTGCAGGACGCGATTGCGCTGGTCGTGCTGCTGATCGTCCTGATCGTGCGCCCGCGGGGGATCATGGGCAAGGCGGTCGCGTGACAGCGCGCGCGAGCGCGCTGCGGATCGGCCTGGGCGGGATCACCGGCAACCCGATCGCGTTCGTCTGCGTGCTGGCGCTCATGGCGCTGCTGCTGGCGGTGCCGTCGCTGCACAGCGACTACCTCCAGGTCGTGTTCCGCAACATCCTGATGTACGCCGCCATGGCGTACGGCTGGAACCTCATCGGGGGCTACACGGGCTACGTCTCGTTCGGGAACGTCACGTTCTTCGGGATCGGCGCGTACTGCGCGGCCGTTCTGTCGTCGCACGGCGTGCAGAACCTGTTCGCCTACGTGCTCGTAGCGATGGCGGTCAACGCCGCGTTCGCGATCGTGGTCGGTCTGCCGATGCTGCGCTTGCGTGGGCACTATTTCGGGATCGCGACGCTGGGCATCGCGCTGGCCGTCGGCGACATCGTCGAGAACCTCGACGTGCTCGGTGGGTCGAGCGGGCTTCGGCTGCAGCAAGTCGACGAGGCCCACTTCGCGGTCTACTACTACGCGATGTGGCTGGTCGCGCTCGGCGCGATACTCGCCACCTACGCCATCGCGCGCTCCAAGCTCGGCTACGCCTTCGTCGCGATCCGCGAGAACGAAGACGCCGCCGCCGTGCTCGGCATCTCGGCGACGCGCTACAAGATCACGGCCTGGGCGATCGGCGCGATGATGGCCGGGGCCGCCGGCGCGATCTTCGCCCCCGCCAACGGGTTCATCGATCCGTCGATCACCTTCGCCATCGACTCGAACGTGTTCCCGATCGCGATGACGATCCTCGGGGGGATCGGGACCGTTGCCGGTCCATTCATCGGCGCGTTGCTGCTGGCCGGCGCCAACGAGCTGCTGCAGCGCTACTTCGTGAGCGGGCACACGCTGTTCTTCGGCGCGATGATCGTGCTGATCGTGCTGCTGTTGCCGCGCGGCCTGGTGTGGCTGTTCGGCCTGCGCGGCGGCGCGCGCGCCTGGCTGCGCAGCGTGCAGAGCTATAAGGTATGACGCAGTGACCGTGGCGACCGCGACCGAGCGGGAAGTGGTCCTGCAGGTGCGCGAGGTCTGGATGCGCTTCGGCGGGCTGTGGGCGCTGGCCGAGGTGAGCTTCGATGTCGAACGCGGGGCCGTGCTCGGTCTCATCGGCCCCAACGGGTCGGGGAAGACGACCTTGATGAACGTCGTGAGCGGCGTCTACAAGCCGACCGGCGGCGAAGTGCTGTTCCGCGGCAAGCGCATCGCGGACGTTCCGACGCACCAGGTCTGTCACCTCGGCATCGCCCGCACGTTCCAGGTCGTCAAGCCGTTCGCGAACCTCACCGTGCGCGAGAACGTCGCGGTCGGCGCGATGTACGGGCGCGACGGCGCGAAACGCTCGGCTCGTGCCTCGTTCGAGCGCGCGCAAGAGCTGCTCGAAGTCGTCGGCCTGGCACGCGTCGCCGACCGTTCGGCCAGCGACCTCACCGTCCCGGACCGCAAACGGCTCGAGGTCGCCAAGGCGCTTGCGCTCGATCCGGAAGTGCTGCTGCTCGACGAAGTGATGGCGGGCCTCAACGCCACCGAGGTCGACGAGGCGCTCGCGCTGCTGCGCGACGTCAACGCGCGCGGCGTCACCCTGATCGTCGTCGAACATCTGATGAAGGCGATCATCTCGATCTCGACGACGATCGTCGTGCTGGCCGAAGGGAAGAAGATCGCGCAAGGCGCGCCCGCCGATGTGCTGGCCTCGCCGCAGGTGATCGAAGCCTACCTGGGCTCGCGCTGGGCCAAGCGCCAGGAGCAGCTCGCCGTCATCGCCGCCGAGCGCGTCGCGGCGGCGCGTGAGGCCGCGGAACGCGATGCGCCGGAGCAGCGCGCGTGAGCGCGCCGGCGAGCACGGTCGCGGCCGGCGCCGCGTTGGTCATCGATGCGCTCGGCGCGGGCTACGCCGACACCCAAGTACTGTGGGACGTCTCGCTGCGCGTCGATCCCGGCGAGATCGTGGCGCTCATCGGTTCGAACGGCGCCGGCAAGTCGTCGCTGCTCGGCGCGATCAGCGGGATCGTCTCCGTCTGGAGCGGCGCGGTGCGTTACGGCGAACGCCGGCTCACCGGCCTCGAGCCGGATCGCATCGTCGCCGGCGGCGTCGTGCAGGTGCCCCAAGGCCGCCGGCTGTTCGGCTCGCTCAGCGTCGAAGAGAACTTGCTCATGGGCGCCTACCTGCGACGCGATGCCGAGGTCAAGAGCGACCTCGAGCGCATTCTCACGCTGCTGCCGCGCCTGCGCGAGCGCTACGACTATCTGGCCGGCCGATTGTCGGGCGGCGAGCAGCAGCAGGTCGCGATCGGTCGCGCCCTCATGGCGCGTCCGCAGATGCTGCTCATCGACGAGATGTCGCTCGGCCTCGCGCCGGTGCTGGTCGATCAGCTCGTCGAGCTGCTCGCGCAGATCCACCAAACCGGCGTTTCGATCCTCATCGTCGAGCAAGACGTCCAGACCGCGCTCGAAGTCAGCTCGCGCGCGTACGTCCTGGAGACCGGCCACATCACCCTGAGCGGGCCGTCGGCGCAGCTGCTCGACGATCCGATGGTGAAGAAAGCCTATCTCGGGGTCTAGGCTCGCTCGTGCGCGCTACCGACGTCGTGGGACTCATCGACACGTTCGTTCGCGCCGGCGGCGAACCTGACGTCGGTGTGGTCGACCCGTACGCGAGCGTGCTGCACGAGAACGCCGGTTATCTCGTGGCGGACGAGCGGCGCGACGAAGTGTACGCGCGACTCGTTGCGCTCGCCCCGACGCCGGAAGCGCTCTTGGGTAGCGATCGCGCGCCGTTGCTCGAGATCGCGCGCGCCGGCGGGATGCGACCCGAGGAGCGCGTCGAGCGCTGGCGGAGAATCGCCGAGATCACGCTCGAGGAGGCCGACGGGGACCTTGCGGGTGCGCTGCGCCGCTTGCCGCTGCCGCGGGCGAAGAAGCTGCTCGCGCGTTATCCGGTGATCGGCGCGCCGGGCGTCGATCGCATCCTGCTGTTCGCCGGGATCGCGCCTCTGCCGACCGTTGACTCGAACGGTCTGCGCGTACTCGAGCGCTTCGGCTCGGTCGCGGCCGGGCTGCCGTACGCGCGCGGCTACCGTGAGGCCTGCGTCGCACTGTCCGGTGCATTCGGCGACCGCGCCGAACGGTTGCGCCGCGCGTATGTCGTGCTGCGCCGGCACGGCAAGACGATCTGCCGCCGCGTGCGGCCCGAATGTCTCACGCTGCCCGGTCGCCAAGACCTGTCCGAGCAGCACCGCATAGGCGCGGCGCGCGAGGTCTCGCCGCACGCGCATCCGAAATCGCCGGGCGTGGACAACATCACCGAACTGCTGCGCCTGCCGTCGCCGGCGCCGAAGCCGCAGTCGCTGGCGTTCGACGGAACCACGCTGTGGATGGGATCGCGCGAGACGCGGCGGATCTATGCGATCGATCCGTCCCACTGGTCGGCGCGCGACGAGACGGAGGCTCCGGGCGTGCCGTGGGGGATGACGGTCGCCGGCGACGAGCTGTTCGTCATCTACGGTCTAGGCGCCGACGACGACCGGGTCGTGCAGCCGTACGTCCCGGGCCGTGGCTTCGCCGGGAAGCCGGTGCGCGCGCCCGACGGCACCGGTTCGCACCTGAGCTGGGACGGCGACGTCCTGTACGTCAGCCAGTGGTACAACCGACGCATCCTCGGGATCGACCGAACCGGCGCGGTGCTCAGCACGATCGACGTGCCGCACGGCATCTGCGGCCAGGTCGTGTCCGACGGCTGCTTCTATCTCGTCACGACCGACGAGGAAGAGACGGGTCCGTACTGGCTCACCCGGGTCGACGCGCGCGACGGCAAGACGCCGGTGAGCGAAGACTTGGCGATCGTGCCGTTCCCGGCTCGCGCGCTCGCCTTCGACGGCAGCCGCTTCTGGACGAACCACCGCGAAGCGAACCAGATCGTCGCCTTCGCCCGACCCTAAGGCGTAGGTCAGCGCGCGGGTTTCGGTACCGAAGGGAGAGCGTCGTGCTCCCACTCCATCCACGAACCATCGTAGACGGCGATGTTGTCGAAGCCGGCCGCGCGCAGGGCGAGCCAGGCGCCCGAGGCCGAGACGCCGCTGCCGCAACTGACGACGGTGCGCGCGTGGCGGTCGAGCGCCGCTGCGTCGACGAGCCGGTCGAGCGTCGCCGTGTCCGCGACGCGTCCGCCGCGCGCGTCCTCGAGCAGCAGGTTGCCGCTGATGCGGACGGCGTTGAGAATGTCGCGCTCGCGCTGAGCGTAGGTTTGGTCGCGCTGCGTCTCGATCAGCTGGGCGACGCTATGGCCTTCGGCGATTGCCAGCACCTCATCGCGCGACGCGCGCAGCTCGGGCCGCACGTGCGGCGTGAACGTCGCCGGCACGGGGACGGTCGGCTCGGTCTTGACCGGATACCCGGCGGCGACCCAGGCCGGATAGCCGCCGGCGAGCACGTAGGCCTCGTCGTGGCCGTAGTAGCGCAGCATCCAGACGAGCCGCGCAGCGAACGGGATCGTGCCCGCGTCGTAGGCGAGCACGATCGTGTCGTCGCCGATCCCGTGCTCGCCCATCACGCGCGCGAACAGCTCGGGCGGCGCGACGCGCGCCGCGTAGGGCGTCGCCGGATCGCTCAGGTCGTCGGCGTAGTCGAGATGGACGGCGCCGGGGATGTGCCCGGCGGCGTACTGCTCCCGGCCCGACGGCATCGCGACGACGCCGCCGTGCGGGACGCTGCGCGCGTCGACCGCGCGCACGCGCGGATCACCGCGATGCTCGGCCAGCCACTCGATCTCGACGAAGTCGCGCGGCATGTGTCCGTCAGACGGCGACCGAGGGCTTCGAGAGGTCGAAGCGCTGCTCGGCGTCGTCGGCGATGTACTTGCCGATCGCCAGCGACGACGTCGCCGCCGGCGACGGCGCGTTGCGCACGTGCACCACGCCTTCGGCGCCTTCGAACACGAAGTCGTCGACCAGCGCGCCGTCGGCGGTCATCGCCTGCGCGCGCACGCCGGCGGGGCCGGGCAGACAATCCTCGGGCTGCAGCTCGGGAATGTAGCGCTGCAACGCCTTGACGTACGCCGAACGCACGAGGTCGCGGTACATCTCGCCGGCGCCCATCTCCCAATACTTCGTCGCCAGCTTGAAGAAGCCGGGATAGGTCAGCGCGTCCCACAGCTCGGCGGGGTTGATGGTGAAGAACGAATAGCCTTCGCGCGCGAACGCGAGCACGGCGTTGGGGCCCAGCCAGATCGAGCCGTCCATGCGCGGCGTGAAGTGCACGCCCAAGAACGGAAACTCGGGATCGGGGACGGGATAGATGTTGCCCTGGACCAAGTACGACTTCTCGGGCTTGAGGATGAGATAGTCACCGCGGAACGGCACGATCTTGGGATCGACGCCGCCGCCGGTCATGCGTCCGAGCTTGTCGCTCTGCAGCCCGCCGCACGTCACCACGTATTTCGCCTGGACCTCTCCCTTGGCCGTCTTGAGCACCGTGATGCCGCCGCGGCGTTCGATGCGCGTCACCTCGTGGCCGAGAAACATGTCCGCGCCCATCGCTTGCGCGTCCTCGCCGTAAGTGCGCGACACGCGGCCCCAGTCGACGATGCCGGTGACCGGCGAGAAAATCGCCTTGATCCCGCGACAGTGCGGCTCGCGCTCGGCGATCTCGCCGGTCTCGAGCATCTCGAGCCCCTCGATCCCGTTCTGGTGCCCGCGTTCCCACAGGTCGTCGAGCCGGCCCAACTCGGATTCTTCGGTGGCGACGATCAGCTTGCCGACGCTCTTGTACTCGATCCCCTTCGCGTCGCAGTACTCCCAGGCCAGCTTGCGGCCTTCGACGCACAGCTTGGCCTTGAGGGAACCGGGCTTGTAGTAGATGCCCGAATGAATGACGCCGCTGTTGTGGCCGGTCTGGTGCTTGCTCCAGACGTCCTCTTTCTCGACGTTCGCGAGGCGGAGGTTCGGGTGGCGGAGCAGCAGCTCGCGGGTCGTCGCGAGCCCGACGATCCCTCCGCCGACGACGGCGATGTCATAGACCATGGCGGCGATATTCTCTCAGACGAAAGGGGCGTCCGCTACGACTTCGTGACGACCGCTTCGATGATCGGCCGCGCCAGGGAAAGGCACTGCGCGTAGCGGAGCGAGCCTGGCCATGCTGACCGAGCCGCGCACCATCAGCCCGTTTCGCAACGAACCGATTCGCGACTTCTCCGATCCGGCCGACCGGCGCTCGCTCGAGGCCGCCATCGCGCGCGCCCGCGAGAGCCTCGGCCGGCGCTACCCGCTGGTGATCGGCGGGCGCAAGCTGAGCGGTGCGGGGACGATCGCGTCGATCAACCCGGCCCGGCCCGGCGAGGTGGTCGGCGTCGTCGACGAGGCGAGTCCCGCGCAGGTCTCCGAGGCGCTCGACGCCGCGACCGCCGCCTTCGTGTCGTGGAAGCGGACGACCGCGGAGGAACGTGCCGACCTGCTCTTCCGGGCCGCGGCGCGGATTCGCGAGACCAAGGACGACTGGAACGCGGTCCTCGTGCTCGAGGTCGGCAAGCCGTGGATCGAGGCCGACGCCGACACCGCCGAGGCGATCGACTTCCTCGAGTTCTACGCCCGCGAGGCATTGCGCTATGCGAACCCGCCGGCGCTGACCCCGATCCCGGGCGAGCGCAACCACCTCGCCTACCTGCCGCTGGGCGTCGGGGTCGTGATCCCGCCCTGGAACTTCGCCTTCGCCATCATGGCCGGGATGACGTCGGCCGCGATCGTCACCGGGAACACCGCGATCCTCAAGCCTTCGTCCGATGCGGCGGTGATCGCAGCGCGCTTCGTCGACCTGCTGCACGAGCTGGGCCTCCCGCCGGGCGTCCTCAACTTCGCGCCGGGCGACGGAGCGACGGTCGGCGAGGCGCTCGTCACCGATCCGCGCACGCGCTTCATCTCGTTCACCGGCTCCAAGGGGGTCGGGCTGCGCATCAACGAGCTCGCCGCCAAGGCGCCGTCCGGCCAGAAGTGGATCAAGCGGGTCGTCGCCGAGATGGGCGGCAAGGACGCGATCGTGGTCGCCGACGACGCCGACCTCGACGCCGCCGTCGCCGGGGTCGTGGCCTCGGCTTATGGGTTCGCCGGCCAGAAGTGCTCGGCGTGCTCGCGGGCGATCGTCGACGCCAAAATCTACGACGCGTTCGTCGAGCGGCTGATCCCGGCGGTGCAGGCTCTCAAGGTCGGTGACCCGAGCAACTACGGTGTCGACGTCGGCCCGGTCGTCAATGCCAAGGCCGCCGAGAAGATCCTCGGCTACGTCGAGACGGGCCGCGCCGAGGGCCGGCTGCTGACCGGCGGCCGCCGCGCATCGGCGGACGGCTACTTCATCGAGCCGACCGTGGTCGCCGACGTCGCTCCGGGGGCGCGGATCGAGCAAGAGGAGATCTTCGGGCCGTACCTGGCGGTGATCAAAGCCCGCGACTTCGATCACGCGCTCGAGATCGCCAACGACACCGAGTTCGGGCTGACCGGCGCCGCTTTCTCGCGCAGCGAAGAGCGGCTGGCTCAGGCCGAGCGCGAGTTCTTCGTCGGTAACCTGTACCTCAACCGCAAGTGCACCGGTGCGCTGGTCGGCGGGCAGCCGTTCGGCGGCTTCAACATGAGCGGGACCGACTCCAAGGCCGGCGGTTACGACTACCTGCTGCTCTTCTTGCAAGCCCAGTCCGTATCGCGCAAGATCGCGGCGCGCGCCGCCGACGATCTGGCGACCGGGATGGGTTAGCGGCGACCCCCGCCGCGGCCGTCCTCGTCTAATAGGTAGCCTGCGCGCCGCGGCCGGCGGCGGCGTGGCGAACGAGCAAGCGCCGCTCCGGTTGTGGACAGACCGGTGGATGGGACGCATCGCGTCGAGGTTGACACCATAGACGCGCGATGATACCCTATCACCCGTTGACTCTGACGCCTCGCTCCTACGGTGCGGTCAGTGATCCGGTCCGAAATGGACTGGGCGGAAGCGTCCGTTCCTTGAAAACTGAACAGTGCAGTAGCGCATAAGTCTGTGGGTCTCCGGCCCAAGCAGACAGGTGCGCGGCCCGCAAGGGCCGCGTTTTTGTTTGCCGGGTTCGCGAGATGAGTTGGATTCGTGCTGCGGTTCCCCCGGCTCCACCGGGAAGTCCCGCACCAAGCATGAGTCCCGTACAATGTATGACGAACGCCGGCCGCCGCGAGGCGATCGGCGCAGGTCCGGACTCGCAATCCGGGCCGATCGGCGCATATCGATGCGCCGAACAGTCAGCGAAGATAGAGCTGTCAAAAGCTCCATGAAGTTTTATGGAGAGTTTGATCCTGGCTCAGGATTAACGCTGGCGGCGTGCCTAACACATGCAAGTCGAACGAGGTAGCAATACCTAGTGGCAGACGGGTGAGTAACGCGTGGTCAACCTACCGTTGAGTGGGGGATAACTAACCGAAAGGTTAGCTAATACCGCATACGTCTCCGAGAGGCATCTCTTGGCGATAAAAGGAGCAATCCGCTCGATGACGGGACCGCGTCCCATTAGCTAGTTGGTGGGGTAACGGCCTACCAAGGCACCGATGGGTAGCTGGTTTGAGAGAGCGACCAGCCACACTGGGACTGAGAAACGGCCCAGACTCCTACGGGAGGCAGCAGTGAGGAATTTTCCGCAATGGGCGCAAGCCTGACGGAGCGACGCCGCGTGTGGGAAGAAGGCCTTCGGGTCGTAAACCACTGTCGAAGGGGAAGATAATGACGGTACCCTTGGAGGAAGCCCCGGCTAACTACGTGCCAGCAGCCGCGGTAAGACGTAGGGGGCAAGCGTTATTCGGAATTATTGGGCGTAAAGCGCGAGTAGGCGGAAGGGAAAGTCGGTGAAGAAAGACCTGGGCTCAACTCAGGGAACGGCACCGATA
>CAVTWP010000003.1:0-57500 GCA_963738465.1 Vulcanimicrobiota bacterium | reverse complement strand
CCTAATCGATGCTCAGTGGTAAAGGAAGTCGTTTCGCACAGACAACTAGGAGGTTGGCTTAGAAGCAGCCACCCTTGAAAGAGTGCGTAATAGCTCACTAGTCGAGTGAGGCGGCGCCGAAAATGTAACGGGGCTCAAGCATCGAACCGAAGCTATGGGATGTGAAAACATCGGTAGGGGAGCGTTGTCGCGTAGGCTGAAGCCGGACCGTGAGGACCGGTGGACGAACGACAAGTGCGAATGCAGGTATAAGTAGCGAGAAATGCGGGTGAGAACCCCGCACGCCGGAAGTCTAAGGTTTCCTGAGCTACGTCAATCGTCTCAGGGTGAGTCGGGTCCTAAGCCGAGGCTGAGAAGCGTAGGCGATGGCCAAGCCGTTCATATTCGGCTACCACCGACGTCAGTTTAGACTCTCTCGGACCCATGTCACGTTCGAGGATCCTCGCAGTCGCGAAGGCTCGAGCCATGCGCTCGCGCCCAGCGCCTCGCGAGGGATTTTCGTCGAGCGCAAGGCGCCGGCGGCCGAAGCGTACTCTGGTACGCGAGTCCGACGGCAACGCAGCGATCGGCGAAAAGACCCGCGACCGTGCCATCAGCCACGAGAGCCTATGAAGTGAAGGGATGACGCAGGAGGATAGGTCAGCGCACCATCGGATGTGTGCGTCGAAGCAGGTAGGGGGTCAGATAGGAAAATCCGTCTGGCAACTCCGAGATGCGAGTGCGAGACCCTTTACGGGTCGAAGTGATTGACTCCACGCTGCCAAGAAAAGTCTCTAGCGATGGCATAGGTGCCCGTACCGTACACCGACACAGGTAGACTGGCAGAGCATGCTAAGGCGACGGGAGAACCCCTGTTAAGGAACTCGGCAAATTAACCCCGTAACTTTGGGAGAAGGGGTGCCCCTGTTGGTCTAGTCTTCACGACGAAAGCCGGTGGGGGTCGCAGTGAATAGGCCCAAGCGACTGTTTAACAAAAACACAGGTCTCTGCGAACGCGAAAGCGGACGTATAGGGGCTGACTCCTGCCCGGTGCTGGAAGGTTAAAAGGAGAGGTTAGCGCAAGCGAAGCTTTGAATTGAAGCCCCAGTAAACGGCGGCGGTAACTATAACCGTCCTAAGGTAGCGAACCTCGTTGCCTCATCGCACGGTAACGTGCGAACGGAAACTCGGCTATATGCGGGAACATCCTGAGAGCCCACCCTACTCGTCGGTTCGCCGGCAGTAAAAATGGCGTGGGATTGGACAATCCGCAGGAAACCCTACGGTCGTAGGGGATCCTCAGAGACTATACGCTGAGCTCCAGCTCTCGTTGAAATGACGGGGGGTTGAACTGGATGAAGATAGAGTCCACTCTGGCGTGAAAGCGTCAGACACCAAGTGAGCGAAATTCCTTGTCGGGTAAGTTCCGACCTGCACGAATGGAGTAACGACTTGGGCACTGTCTCGATGGGGGTCCCGGCGAAATTGCAGTACCAGTGAAGATGCTGGTTACCCGCGGCAGGACGGAAAGACCCCATGAAGCTTTACTATACCCTGATGTTGGGTCTTGAGATTTTCTGTACAGGATAGGTGGGAGCTGATGATCCGTGGGCGCTAGCTTACGGGGAGGCAACCTTGGGATACCACCCTGAAAATCTTGGGATTCTAACCTGCGACCGTAATCCGGTCGGGAGACAGCGTCAGGCGGGTAGTTTGACTGGGGCGGTCGCCTCCTAAAGAGTAACGGAGGCGCCCAAAGGTTCCCTCAGAACGGTCAGAACCCGTTCGTTGAGTGCATAGGCAAAAGGGAGCTTGACTGCGAGGCGGACAGGCCGAGCAGGTGCGAAAGCAGGGCTAAGTGATCCGGCGGTACCGAATGGAAGGGCCGTCGCTTATCGGATAAAAGCTACTCTGGGGATAACAGGCTTATCTCCCCCAAGAGTCAATTTGGGCTCTCCGCGCAAGTGATTGCGCGGCAAACTCATTGCTCATATCGGTGAAACCCGCGAGCGTCGCGGGCAATGCCGAGGGAAGAACAATCACCGCCGCGATCGGCGGGCTAAACCCGAAACGGGCATGCCTCGTGGTTGTTCCCTGTAACGACTTCACGCGAAAGTGTGGGATGGACGTGCTGCGCGCGAGCGCAAATCTATCGCGTTCATAATACGCAATGCTCTCGAAAGAGATGAAGGTATAGTCTGCGCTGCAAGTGATTGCAGATCGCCACATCGACGGGGAGGTTTGGCACCTCGATGTCGGATCGTCGCATCCTGGGGCTGTAGTAGGTCCCAAGGGTTGGGCTGTTCGCCCATTAAAGCGGTACGCGATCTGGGTTCAGAACGTCGTGAGACAGTTCGGTCCCTATCCGCCGTGGGCGTAGGAGATTTGAGGAGTGTCGACCCTAGTACGAGAGGACCGGGTTGAACGAACCTCTGGTGAACCGGTTGTTCCGCCAGGAGCATAGCCGGGTAGCTACGTTCGGATCAGATAAACGCTGAAAGCATATAAGCGTGAAACTGACTTCAAGATGAGATCTCAACCTCGAAAGAGTGAAGGGTCGTGGGAGACTACCACGTTGATAGGCCGGGGGTGGAAGGCGAGCAATCGCTGGAGCTGACCGGTACTAATCGCCCGGACACTTAATAAGTACGCTACAAGAAACGCAATTGCGTTTGGCCCATGGAAGTTCTTCTCTGTGCAGCTTTCGCCCGCGATAGCCTCGAGCTCCGGCTCGGCGTCGCGGTGCGGATCAAGTTTCTGGCGGTCATGGCGGCGGGGTTCCACCCGTTCCCATCCCGAACACGGCAGTTAAGCCCGCCAGCGCCGATGGTAGTCGGACCGCAGGGTCCCTCGAGAGTAGGACGCCGCCAGATAATCCGTAGCAACGAGCCCGCCGATCGCAAGATCGAGCGGGCTCGTTGTTTTTGTCCGCTACGTCGGCCGTCGGCCGTCGGCGCTTTGACGGCGCGGGCATCGCGCCGTTACGGGGCCGGCGACTCGTTGATCCAGAGCGGATCGTCGACGACCTGCTCGTTGAGCCAGGTGAGCAGCGGCACGTTCTGCGTGAACGAGGCCGGATACGAGAGCATGTCGTGGGTCGTGCCGGGCACCAAGTAGTAACGCGCATTCGGGGCGGGCTTCACGACCTCGACGGTGACCTGATCCAGCGCAATCTGGAACTGGCCTGCGGTCAGCTGGTAGTACTGCCGTATCACCCCGTCTGCTCGCTCGAGAGCATCGAGATGCGGTCGTTGGGATAACGCTTGATCAGCGCCGCCAGCAACGGCTGGAAGCCCGTTCGGCAATTGCACAGGGGATCGAGCAGCGCACCCAGGTTCCAGTTCGCGTAGATGTCGGTCAGGATCGACGCGGCGAGCGTGCCGTTCGGCAGCGGCGGACCGGAGTCGTCGATCAGATATGCCTCGCCTGCGTTGAATCGTGAACGGTACGAGTCGTAGTTCATCAACGCGCCGAAGCCGCCGGCGCTCGAGCCGACGATGATGAGCTTGCGTGGAGAGGCCACGTCGCAGCGATGCGCGAGAGGAACGCGAGCGCGTTCGCGTGCCCGGCATGGTGATACGCGAACGGCGTGCCGTTGGCCTCGATGTACGACGCGACATTGTTGCCGCCGTGAATGTCGCCGGTGCAGTAGGGGATTCGACCAGCGTGGCTGTCGCGAACGGGTTGTTGGCCAGCCCGCGGTCGAGGATCGTCCCGCTCATCTTGGGCACCGAAGCCGTGAACTGCGTCTTGCCGTAGGGTCCGTGCGTCGCTTGGGGACGGAGCAGACACGTCGCCGCGTCCCAGCACGCACCGCCGCCGTCGAAGTAGATCACCAAGTCCGGCCCGGTCCCAGGGTTTACCGCGAATCCCGTCGGGGTGCCGTCGTCGCAGTTCGACTCGGGAGCGTCGATCCACGTCCAGATGTTGGCGAGCGCGGAGATCGCACCGTTGCCCGACAGCGCGACGACGGGCGTCGCGCTGCCGCCGCTCCCGCCGCAGCCGCCGGCGACGATCGCCAAGCCGGCGAGGAAAAGACGCACGTGGCGAAGCGCCGGGCGCATAGCGCGGCGCGCGGTAATGAACGATCCCAGAATAGCCGGACCCCCAACGATCGAAGGGCTGCAACAACCCCCGAACCGACTATTCGGCAGACGCGCTCATCGTTCCGCGGTGTAGTGTTTGGCGACGGTTCGATTTCGGCCCGGACGTACGGCTGCCGGCTGTCGCGGCAGGGCATCGCGGCCGGGGTTCCGCCGGCCCGCGCGGAAGCGTCGGGCATGGCTTTCTACGCCCGCCAAGGGCGTCTCCCGGAGAAGCGGCACACCCAGTTCCGCGCGCCCGACGGCGGGCTGTACGCCGAAGAGCTGATGTCGACCAAGGGGTTCGAGAGCGTCTACTCGCTGGCGTACCACCTGCGCCCGCCGACCGCGACGCTCGACGTCCAGCCCTGGGACCGTCCGATGGTGCGGTTCCTGCCCAACGATCCGGTGCGCAACCGGCACTGGTTCACCGGCCGGCTCACCAAGACGGGCGACGCCGTCGAGGCGCGCGTGCCGCTGGTCGGCAACGACGACATCGTGCTCTCGACCGCGGTCGTCACCGAGCCGATGGAGTACTTCTTCCGCAACGCCAGCGGCGACGAGATGCTATTCGTGCACTCCGGCGAGGGCGTGCTCGAATCGTCGTTCGGCGCGCTCGAATACCGTGCGCACGACTACCTGTACGTGCCGATGGGGACGACGTACCGGCTGCAGCCGCGCACGCCGACGATCGCTGTTCGTCGCTGAGTCTTCGGGTCAGATCACGATCCCGCGCAAGTTCCGCAACGAGTTCGGGCAACTCGCGGAGCACGCGCCGTACTACGAGCGCGATTTCCGCGTGCCGGTGCTGCAGGATCCCGTCGACGACGTCGGTGAGTTCGACGTGCGCGTCACCGCCAAGGGCCGCCACGCGAAGTATGTCGTCGCGAACCACCCGTTCGACGTCGTCGGCTGGGACGGCTACTGCTATCCGTTCGCGTTCAACGCCGACGAGTACGCGCCGATCACCGGCAAGCTGCACCAGCCGCCGTCGTCGCACCAGATCTGGGACGCGCCGGGCGCGGCGTTCATCCTGTTCGCGCCGCGCATGTTCGACTATCATCCGCTCGCGATTCCGGCGCCGTACAATCACGCATCGGTCGACTGCGACGAGATCATCTACTACGCGTCGGGGAACTTCATGTCGCGCCGCGGCATCGAAGAGCGCTCCGTCACGCTGCACGCCGCCGGCGCGCCGCACGGCCCGCAGCCCGGTGCGGTCGAGGCGTCGCTCGGCAAAACCGCGACCGACGAGCTGGCCGTCGCGATCGACGCATACGGCCCGCTGCGCGTCGCCGAGACCGTTACGCGGCGTCGAGGACGCAGCAATACTTCCGCAGCTGGGTCGCGCGGCCAGCCAGCGCACCGGCGACCTGATCGCGCACGGCCGGCGAACGCACTCGGTGCCGAGGATCGGCTGCTCGTACGTCATCGTGGCGCTCGGCCTGATCGCGCTGGGGATCGGATTCATCGTGGCCGGCCGGCAGCTGGCGCCGCAGGACAACGAGGCGGCGCGGGTGTTTCGCACCGATCCGAGCTGCACCGCGTCGCTCTCCGCGGTGGTGCGGCCCGGCGCGTGCACCATCGCGATCGCGACGGTCCTCGTGGCCGCGACGCGCCGCGGTGGAGGCATGGCGCGAACGCCGAGCAACACGCCGTACGTCTACCTGCGCTTGGCCGACGGGACGATGCAGCACGACGACCTGGACGGATCCGCGGGAACGTCTTCGCCTTGAGCGTGCACTCAGGCGCGCGGGCGCGCGCGCAACTGTTTCGCGGAACGCTCGTGCGCGTCGCCTCGGGTGATCGATGCGGCGGAAACGATCTCCGCGCCGGATGTCAACTTGACGAGCGATTCGGAGATGCCGTGGGTCGGGGCCGTTCTCATCGGCATCGCGGCGCTGTTCGTCTACGGTGGGTTGCGAGCCGGGCGCAGCGCGGCTCGCAAGCCCTGACCAACCGGCTCAAGCGTCGTCGTCGAACGTCAGAAACGAAGCGACGTCGCGTGCCGCGTCGCGGGCGCTCGCCTCACCGCGCAGGTAGGTGCGCGTGCGCGAGCTTTCGCCGGCGGGGTATGCGCCGTCGGCCTCGTCGCGCGGAACGAAGACCGCGCGCAGCGACGCGTCATCCTCCGCGACGCGGAGCGCAACCGCGCGCCCTGCATAGTGCCAAGCCGGATCGTCCGGGATGAACCTCGTCTCGCCGTCGTCGTTGAGCGCTTCGGCCAGCTCACCGGCCGCTTCGTGGCCCGCAGATCGGGAGTCTCGGCCAGCAGCGCGTCGACGCGCGCAGCCCACTCGTCCAACGTCATCGACCTTGCCGCGTCTCGGCCGGAGACCGTTCTCCTCGTGCTGCGTCACCTAGCGGCAGCCATTCGAGCAGGTCGTACCGCGCGCCGCTCGGCGCGGTAACCGACTCGTAGAGCGTCAAGCCGGTGATGCGCAACGGCGGCGTCGACGGCGGCTCGATGTGCGGCAGCTCGGCGGGCAGCCCGACGGCGCGCGCCAGCGTGACTGCGCGATCCCGTGCTGATCGAACGTGCAGCCCGAGTACCGCGAGCGCGTCGCGCACGCGCCGGCATAGCGCGCCGAATGCCGCGCACCGGCGCGGCCGGCCCGACCCACGCGACCCGCGCGCGCCGCGCGTTCGGAAAACCGCCGATCGCGTCGATCGGGACGTCGAGGGCAGCCGCAGCTGCGGTGCGCGGGCCGCCGCAGCGCCGCGCGCGACCTCGTCGACCGCTCTTCGTCCACGCCGCCCAGGAACGCGATCGTGACGTGATAATTCTCCGGCTCGACCCAGCGGCCGGTCCAGCCGCCGGCGCGCAACCGCTCGGCGGCGCTCGCACACGCGGCGCGCGCGACTGTCGTCGATATCCGCGGCGACGAAGAGCCGCCGCCGCACGCCCGCGCGGCGTTCACCGGGCAGATCGGGCCGCTGCCGGTTGTGGCCGGGCGGTTTCGCCGGCAGCGCGTCAACCAAGTGCGGGGCGTCGCGAGGGATCGCTTCGCCGTGCGTGGTGCTCATCGCTGGCCGGAGCGTTATGCGGGTCAGCGGGGTTCCCTGCCGCCCGCGGTCAGGCGATAGCTTGTCGAGCCGGATCGGCAGATCGCGGATGCGGATCCCGGTCGCGTGGTGGACGGCGTTGGCGATCGCGGCGGCGGTGCCGACGATCCCGACCTCGCCGATCCCCTTCGCGCCCATCGGGTTGACGTAGCGGATCGTGCTCGTCGATCCAGTCGACCGTCGATGCTGCCGACGTCGGCGTTGGTCGCGATGTGGTATTCGGCGAAGTCATGGTTCGACGTAGTCGCCGAAGCGCGGGTCGAGCACGCTCTCCTCGTGCAGCGCCATCGAGAGGCCCATCGTCATCCCGCCGAGCAGCTGCGAGCGGCCCGTCTTCGCGTTGATGATGCGGCCGACGCGCGAAGACGCCGAGCAGCCGCGGAACGCGCACCTCGCCGGTGTCGGCGTCGACGCGCACCTCGGCGAACTGCGCGCCGTAGGCGTGCATCGAGTAGCTGCTTCGCCTGCGGGTTCTCGCCGGCTTCGCCGGCGGCTTCGAGCCCGTCGGCCGGCACGACGCCGCCGTAGTCGTCGCGCAGCCGCGCGCGCAGCTTCTGCGCGGCATCGCAGACCGCCGTGCCCCACGACGCCAGGCCCATCGAGCCGCCGGCGTTCGGCGCCTTCGGCAGCGCGCTGTCGCCGATCTCGCAGCTGCGACGCGCTCGACGGCACGTCGAGCGCGTCGGCGGCGATCTGGCGCAGCGCCGTCCACGTTCCGGTGCCGATGTCCGACGCGTCGATCAGCACGGTGTAGTTGCCGTCGCGGTCGACGCGGATCAGCGCCTGCGACGGCCGCCGCCGGGTCGGATAGGTCGAGGCGGCGACGCCGGTGCCGATGCAGCCAGCGGCCCGTCGCGGCGCGCGCGCGGCCGCGGATCGCGCCCGCCCAGCCGAACCGCTGCGCGCCCTCGCGCAGGCACGCGACGAGGCCGCGGCTGCTGAACGGGTGCTTCGTCTCGGGATCGATGGCGGGCTCGTTGCGCACGCGCAGCTCGACCGGATCGATCCCGCACGCGATCGCCAGCTCGTCCATCGCGCGACTCCAGCGCGAACATCCCCGGGCACTCGCCCGGCGCGCGAAAGATCGTCGGCGTCGGCACGTCGAGCCGCGCCGAGCCGGTGCGTCGTGCGCCGGTTCGGCGCCGCGTACATCATGCGCGTCGCGACCGCGGTCTGCTCGGCGAACTCTTCGAGCGTCGAGGTCTGCTCGACGACGTCGTGCGCGATCGCGGTGAGCGTGCCGTCGCGCTGCGCGCCGAGCCGGACGCGCTGGATCGTCGGCGTGCGGTAGCCGACCAGCGCGAACATCTGCTGGCGGCGTGAGCCGTAGCTTCACCGGCCGGCCGGCGAGCTTCGCCGCCATGACGGTGAGGATCACGTGCGGATGGGTGAACGCCTTGGAGCCGAAGCCGCCGCCGACGTACGGCGAGATGATCGCGCACGCGCTCGGGCTGCAGGCCGAACGCCTTGGCGACGTCGTCGCGGATGCCGTGCGGGCCTTGGTTCGTGTCGTACAGCGTGACGCCGTCGTCGTTCCAGCGTCGCGACCGTGGCGTGCAGCTCGAGCGGGTTGTTGTGGTAGGGCGGCGTGGTGTACGTGCGCGTCGAGCGTGACCGCCGCCTCGGCGCAGCGCGGCGTCGACGTCGCCTTCGCTGCGTGTCGGTCTCGAAGCTTGGCGTTGACCTTCGGCGGCTTGTAGAGAGTCGGGTGGTCGGCGCGCAGCACGACGTCGTGCGGCTGCTCGCTCGTAGCGCGACGTCGATCAGCGCGAGGCGGCCTCGCGCGCGATCTCCAGCGTCTCGGCGACGACCGCCGCGACGATCTGGCCGTGGTAGGCGACCGCGTCGCTCTGCAGCACGCGCAGCGCCGCGTCGTCGTCGGACGTGCATGCGCGGCGCGTTCTCGTGGGTCACGACGATGACGACGCCCGGCAGCGTCGCGCGCGGCGCCGGCGTCGATCGACGGCGATGCGGCCCTTGGCGATCGTGCTCTGCACGACCGCGAGCGTAGCGCGACGTTCTCGACCGGGTACTCGTACGCGTAGCGCGCCGCGCCGGTGACCTTGAGCGCGGCCGTCGACGCGGTCGAGCGGCGCGCCGATCGCGCGTGCGGCGATCATCGCGCGTCCTCCGCCAGGTCGAGCAGCGTGCGCACGATCGACGTTGCGCGCGAGCGGAACCTTGAACGCGTTGCTGCCCGCAGCGGCCGCGCCTGCGGCGAGCTCGGCATCGGCGGCGCGCGCGAACGCGTCCTCGGTCGCCGGCGCGCCGCGCAGCGCGTCCTCGGCGCGCGTCGCGCGCCACGGCTTGTGCGCGACGCCGCCCAGCGCGAGCCGCGACGTCGCGCACGACGCCGCCGGCGACGTCGAGCGCCGCCGCGACCGAGACCAGCGCGAACGCGTACGACGCGCGGTCGCGCACCTTGCGGTAGCCGAGCGTGCGCGCGAACGGCAGCGGCGGCAGCTCGACGGCGGTGATCAGGTCGCCGTGCTCGAGCACGGTGTCGCGCTGCGGCTCGTCGCCGGGCAGGCGGTGGAACTCGGCGAGCGGGATCGCGCGCTCGCCGCTCGGGCCCTGCGACGCGCACGACCGCGTCGAGCGCGCCAGCGCGACCGCCATGTCCGACGGATGCGTCGCGATGCACGCCTCGGACGCGCCGAGGATCGCGAGGTTGCGGTGATAGCCCTCGCGCGCCGGGCAGCCGCTGCCGGGCTCGCGCTTGTTGCACGGCTTGGTGACGTCCTGGAAGTACACGCAGCGCGTGCGCTGCAGCAGGTTGCCGCCGGTCGTGGCGAGATTGCGCAACTGCCCGGAGGCGCCCGACAGCAGCGCCTGCGCGAGCACCGGGATAGCGCGCGCGGATCGTGCGGTCGGCGGCGAGCTCGCTGTTGCGGACCGCGGCGCCGATGCGCACGCCGCCGTCGGCGCAGCGCTCGATGCGGTCGTGCGGCAGGCGCGCGACGTCGACCAGCAGGTCGGGCGTCGGCGACGCCGAGCTTCATCAGGTCGACCAGGTTGGTGCCGCCGCCGAGGTACGCGCCGCGCGCGGCGCGGCGCCGAGCGTCGCGACCGCGGCGCCGCGCGTCGGCGGCGCGTTCGTAGCGGAACGGGTTCATCGCGCGCGAGCCGCACCTGTAGCCTGGCGATCGCGGGGACGATGTTCGCGTACGCGGCGCAGCGGCACAGATTGCCGCTCATCCGCTCGCGGATCTCGTCGTCGTCGAGCGCGACGCGCTCGGCGCCTCGAGATCGGCGGTGACGGCTCGGCCAGCCGGCCGCGCCTCGTCGCAGCATCGCCGACCGCCGAGCAGATCTGGCCGGGCGTGCAGTAGCCGCACTGGAAGGCGTCGTGCGCGATGAACGCGCGCCTGCAGCGGGTGCAGCTGCGTCGCCGTCGCGCGAGGCCCTCGATCGTCGTCGATCTCGGCGCCCTGGTGCGCGACGGCCAGCACCAGGCAGCTGTTCGCGCGCCGGCCGTCGATCAGCACCGTGCACGCGCCGCACTGGCCGTGGTCGCAGCCCTTCTTGGGCCCGGTCAGGCCGAGCCGCTCGCGCAGCGCGTCCAGCAGCGTCGTGCGCGTATCGACGGAAAGCCGATGCGCCGCCCCGTTCACGCGACAGGGTGATCTCGACGTCCATCGACTCCGTCTCTACCCGCGCGCGCACGGGCACAACCGCCGAGCGCAGCTCGGCAGGGCGCACCGCGCGTGCGCGCGAAGCCGCAACCGAAAAGGAGACCGCGTGCCCGACTATTATCTCATCCCGATCCTGCTCGTGATCATGTCGGTGGCCTCGTCGCGCTGATCTACTGGGGCGGTCTCGTCGAAGAGCGCCGCAACGGCCGCACGTAAGTCGAGCCGGACGCAAAAGAAGAACGGGTGTCGCAATCGCGACACCTTTCTTTTAGCTAGCGACGATCGTACTAGGCGACGTGCGCGGGGGCGAGATCGTGGTGCTGGAGCACCAGGCCCGGCGTGATGATGTGCTTGTTCATACCGAGCGTCGACGGATCGATGCCCAGCGCGAGGCCGACGAGCTGCGGGAGGTGGAAGATCGGCAGGTCGGTGCGGCCCCAGCGCGCGGCCGAGTCGGCCTGATAGCCGTCGAGCGCGAGGTGGCACAGCGGGCACGGCGTGATGACCGCCTCGGCGCCCGGCGTCTTTGGCCATGCGCATGTTCTGGCCGACCATGTTGGCGGCGATCCCGTCCTTCTCGAGCTGGACGTGGAAGCCGCAGCAGCGCGTACTGCCGGCGTAGTCGACGGCTTCGCCGCCGAGCGCGACGATCAGGTCTTCGAGCGAGTGCGGGTTGCGCGCCGACTCCCAGCCGTTGACCGACTCGGGCCGGATGATGTGGCAGCCGTAGAAGGCCGCGACCCTCAGGCCGCGCAGCGGCTTGACGACCATCTTCTTGAGCTCGTCGAGCCCGATGTCGTCGATCAGCAGCCACAGCAGATGGCGCACCATGACCGTGCCGTCGTACTTGGCGCCGAACTTGCCCAGGATCGCGTTGGCCTGCCCCATGTGGCCTTCGTCCTCGAGCAGCTCCTTGTTCGCCGCGCGCATGTGGCCGGTGCAGGTCGAGCAGATCGTGATCACGTCGTCGAGGCCCGAGCGCCTCGGCCTGCGCGTAGGTGCGCGCGTTGAGCACGCGCGCGATGTCGCGGTTGGTGTCGTTGAGCACCGAGGCGCCGCAGCACGACGCAGCGGTCAGCTCGACCAGCTCGATGCCGAGCTTATCGGCCAGGAGCATCGTCGAGTTGAACAGCTCCTTGCACGACTCTTTGGCGACGCAGCCCGGGAAGAACCCGTACTTGCGCATCTGCGCCGACTTCGACGTGCCCTTGATGACGGGCTTGTCCAGCGTGGCGGTCATCAGAGTGTCGGTGCCTCCAGGGTTTCGAAGATGGTGCGGATCTCGTCGACCTTCGGCACCGGCTTGAGGAAGAGCGGCGGCATCTTGCCGGCCAGCGCGAGCCGGATCCCGAACGGAGCGACCTTGATGATCCCGCGGATGTTGAACCGCCCGACCGTGCCTTGCACGACCTCGTTCTCGTGCAGCATCCCGGTCGCTTTGACCGTCTTCGCGACGACCAGCGCGTGGCGCGGGCCGGGGGCGTCGGTGAGCCCTTCCTCGATCGTCGCGCGCTTGACGGCGATGATGTCGTCGTGCGGGTCGACGTGCTTGGGACAGTACGAGCACGCGTAGCAGTGAGCGCACAGCCACAGGTAGTCGTCGCTGATCTGGGCGGCTCGCTCCTTGCGCTTGCTGTCGCGGACGTCTTCGATGAACCGGTAGGCGTACGCGATCGCGGCCGGTCCGGCGAACGCCGGATCGACCGACACCACCGGGCACAGCGCATAGCAGGTCGCGCACATCACGCAGTTCGCGACGGCGACCAGCTTCTTCATGTCCTCGGGCGAGACGCGGCGCTCTGTCGGGTGGTCTTCGTCCTTGTCCTTGGGCTGCAGGTACGGCTTGAGCCTCGTGTACTTGTCCCAGAACGGGTCCATGTGGACCACGAGGTCCCTCATGGGCTGGAAGTTCGGCATCGGGTCGACCGCGATCGAACGGTCGGACTTCAGCACGGTGCGCACCGGGGTCTTGCACGCCAAGCCCGTCGTGCCGTTGATGTTCATCGAGCACGAACCACAGATCGCCGAGCGGCACGAACGCCGGAAGGTGATCGAGCCGTCGATCTCCGCCTTGGCGTGCTCGAGCGCGTCGAGCACCGTTACGGTATCGGGCAGCTCGGTGATCTCGACGCGGTCGCGGTGCGGCATCTCGTCGGTCGCCTGGTCGAAGCGGAAGATATCGAGAGTGTATGCCATCAGATCGCTCTAATAACTCCGGACCGTGGGCTGCCACTTGGTGACGGTGACCCCGCGCGAGTAGTCCGGCTCGGGGTCGGAGGTCGGGCCTTTGTAGCGCATCAGCGTGTGCACCATCCACTTCTCGTCGTCGCGCTCGGGGAAGTCGGTGCGCGCTTGTGCGCCGCGCGACTCCTGGCGGTTGATCGCGCCGAGCATGATCGGCTGCGCAATGTCGGCCAGGCACTCGGTCTCGAGCAGCCCGACGAGGTCGGTGTTGAAGGTCTTCGACTTGTCCTGGACCGTCATCGTCTGCGCCATCTCGCGCGCCGTGCGCAGCTCGTTCATTCCGGCCTCGAGATCGGCTTGCTCGCGGAAGATGAAGGCGTGATCGCTCATCGCGTCGTTGATCGCCTTGCGCACGTGGCTGTGCCGCTCGCCGCCGGTGCGCGCGAGGATGCCGTCGATGCGCTCGCGCTCGGAGGTCAGCGTTTTCCCGCTGGGCTTGACGTCGACGTCCTTGATGTAGTCGGCGGCGTGGCGCGCCGAGCGGGCGCCGAACACGATGGTCTCGAGCAGGGAGTTCCCGCCCAGGCGGTTCGCCCCGTGCACCGAGACGCAGGCGCACTCGCCGGCGGCGTAGACGCCGGGGATGCGCGTCGCGCCGAACTTGTCGGTCTCGATCCCGCCCATCGCGTAGTGCATCCCGGGCAGGATCGGGATCGGCGTGTCGACCGCGTCCTTGCCGGTGGCGTCGAGCGCAAGCTCGCGGATCTGCGGCAGGCGTTCGAGGATCTTCTCGCGACCGAGGTGACGCAGGTCGAGCAGCACGCAGCCGTCCACGCCGCGGCCTTCCGTGATCTCGGTCCACTCGGCGCGGCTGACGACGTCGCGCGAGGCCAGCTCGCCCTTGTTGGGGGCGTACTTGAACATGAACCGCTCGCCGTCTTTGTTGAGCAGGTACGCACCCTCGCCGCGCGCCGCTTCGGAGAGCAGCACGCCGTTCTCTTTGAGCGAGGTCGGATGGAACTGGACGAACTCCATGTCCATCAGCGGGATGCCGGCGCGATAGGCGATCGCGGTGCCGTCGGCCGTCGAAGCGTAGCCGTTGGTCGTCTTGCGGTACACGCGGCCCAGCCCGCCGGTGGCGAAGATCGTCGCCTTCGCCGTCACCAGCTCGAGCTCGCCGTTGCGCATGTTGTAGGTGACCAGGCCGCTGCCGACGCCGTCCTCGACGCAGAGCGCGGTGGCGAAGAACTCCTCGTAAACCTTGACCCCGAAGCGCTCGAGCTGCTCCCACAGGGTGTGCAGGATGACCAGCCCGGTGACGTCGGCCGAGAAGCAGGTGCGCGCGGAGCCCGCGCCGCCGAACGGCCGCTGCGCGATCCGCCCGTCGGGCATGCGCGAGAAGATGCAGCCCCGGTGCTCGAGCCAGATGATCTGGCGCGGAGCGTCCTCGGCCATGGCCTCGATCGCGTCCTGGTCGCCCAGGTAGTCCGAGCCCTTGACGCAGTCGAAGGCGTGGTTCTCCGGCGAGTCGTCCTCGCGGTTCCCGAGCGCGGCGTTGATCCCGCCCTGGGCGGCGCCGGAGTGGCTGCGGACGGGGTGCATCTTGGAGACGATCGCGACGTCCGCGCCGCGCTCCGCCGCCTCGACCGCCGCCCGCATTCCCGCGAGCCCGCCGCCGACGACCACGATGTCGTGCTTGATCACCTTGCCTGTTCGCGCCCCTTGGAAGCGAGTTGTATCACTGCCCAGTGTATCCGGAGGACGTTTCCGCGACGCACCACCTTCGTCGCACGCTCCGTGGATAACCCCCGGGCCGATGACCCTCGGTGGCGGCCCTTTCCCGCCCGGTCCGGCGGCCGAGCGTACGCCGGGCGTGAGCCGGGAACCGCTCACAGTGGGGGCGGGTCGTAAAGCGCAGGGTGCCGCGCGGGCTCCCCGGTAACACCAGGTGCGTTGCCGCGCCCGTCTCCGTCGTAGGTTGCCTTTTCGTTGAGCTCGTTCGTCCATCTCCACGTTCACAGCGAGTACTCGCTGCTCGACGGGGCCTGTCGCGTCGACACCCTGTGCGAGAAGACGGCCAACGAAGGGGCCCCGGGGATCGCCCTGACCGACCACGGCGTGATGTTCGGCGCGGTCGAGTTCTACGACGCGGCCAAGGACAAGGGACTTACCCCGATCATCGGCTGCGAGGCCTATCTCGCGCCCCGGGGCCGGTTCGAGAAGACGGTCCGCGACGAGGCCCACATCACGCTGCTGGCCGCCAGTGATGTCGGCTACAAGAATCTCACCACCCTGATCTCCAAGGGCTTCCTCGAAGGGTACTACTACAAGCCGCGAATCGACCTCGATCTGCTCGCCGCGCACAATGAAGGGCTGATCGCGCTGTCGGGCTGCATGTCGTCGATGGTGTCGGCGCCGCTCCTCAAGAACGACTACGAGACCGCCAAGAAGCACGCGCTGGTGTTCGGCGAGATCTTCGGCGACCGGTTCTACGTCGAGATCATGCGGCACGGAATGCCCGAGGAAGACGCGATCAACGCCGGGCTCATCAAGCTGGCCCGCGAGCTGAACTATCCCCTGGTTGCCACCAACGACTCGCACTACCTCACCCAGGGCGACGCGCAGGCGCACGACGTGCTGCTCTGCATCGGTACCGGCAAGACCGTCCAGGACACCAGCCGGATGAAATTCTTCTCCGATCAGTTCTACGTCAAGTCGGCGACCGAGATGCGCGAGCTGTTCGCCGACATCCCCGAAGCCTGCGACAACACGCTCGAGATCGCCAAGCGGATCGACATCACGATCCCCAAGAAGGTCTTCTACTTGCCGGATTATCCGGTACCGAAGACAGCGGCGGAGGACGTCGCCGGCGTTCTGGCGATGGCGGCTGCGGGTGCCGGTGCAATGACCGCGACGACCGGGACACTGTTCGACGGAGGGCCGGAGCGCGTGATCGCGCTGTCGGCCGAGGAGTATTTGCGGCTGCTCTGCGACCAGGGTCTGGTCGAGCGCTACGGCGCCGAGCGTGCCTCGACCGACACCGCGCTGCGCGAGCGGCTCGAATACGAGCTGGGCGTCATCAACACGATGGGATTCGCCTCGTACTTCCTCATCGTGTGGGACTTCATCAAGTTCGCGCGTGACCGGGACATCCCGGTCGGCCCGGGCCGCGGCTCGGCGGTGGGGTCAGTTGTCTCATACTGCCTGCGCATCACCGACCTCGATCCGCTCAAGTTCGGGCTGATCTTCGAGCGGTTCTTGAATACCGATCGCATCTCGATGCCGGATATCGATACGGACTTCTGTGTCGAACGGCGCGACGAAGTGATCCGCTACGTCATCGACAAGTACGGCAAGGACCGCGTAGCACAGATCGTCACCTTCGGCACGATGGCGGCGCGAGCCGCGATTCGCGACGCCGGCCGTGCGCTCGGCGTTCCGTTGGCTGACGTCGATCGCGTCGCAAAGCTGGTGCCGTCGGGGCCGACGGGGCTGACGATCCCACAGGCACTCAAGCAGATTCCGGAGCTGGGCGCTCTCTACAACCACGATCCGCAGATGCGCAAGCTGCTCGACACGGCGGCTTCGATCGAGGGGCTCGCGCGCAACGCCTCGACCCACGCGGCCGGGGTCGTGATCTCGAAGAACCCGCTAACCGATCACGTCCCGCTGGTGAAGATCGGCGACGACGGCGTCAACACGCAGTACGACATGAACATGGTCGAGCGCGTGGGCCTGCTCAAGATGGACTTTCTCGGCCTGCGCAACCTGACGGTCATGAAGGCGGCGATGGATGAGATTCGCCGCACCGTCAATCCCGAGTTCGATATCGCGACCATCGCGGACGACGACGCAAAGACCTACGAGATGATCAGCCGCGGCGAGACGCTCGGCATGTTCCAGCTCGAGTCCGAGGGGATGAAGCGCGTCTGCGTCGAGCTGAAGCCATCGGGGCTCATGGACATCGTCGCGCTGGTCGCGCTCTATCGGCCGGGGCCGATGGAGTGGATTCCGGACTTCATCGCCGGCAAGCACGGGCGTAAGGTTCCGTCTTACATTCACCCAAAGCTCGAACCGATTCTTACCGAAACGTATGGAATTGCGTGCCTACGTGTTGGCACACCCATTTGGTACGCTGACGGCACGATGAAGCCAATTGAAAGCGTTCAAGCCGGCGACAAGATCCTGACCTTCGACAAGGGCACGGTACGTCCAGGCGTTGCCGCCAAAGTCTGGCCTAGTGGCAAGAAGAAGCTGCTCCGGATTACGCTGTCGACCGGGACCGTCATCGAGTGCTCGGAAGATCATCGATTCCCAACTCCGGCGGGCGACATCTTGGCGCGTGACCTTCGGGCCAATGTCGCATACAAAAGACGGTCCGCTTATCTGTACACTAAACCGCAATCAATGCTCTTTGAGGCCTGGCCGCTGCCTTGCTCGCAGCCCGGCTGGACGATGGGCGAGGATCGCGCATACCTGCTCGGCATGCTGGTGGGCGATGGCAGCCTCAAATGCCACGGATCAAAGAGCGTTGCGACCGGGAGTAAGGAGAACGCCGATGAAATCGCGCGCCGCTTCCGTGAATCATTTGGGGCCCGGACGACGGTATATCAGAGTATACGGGCATGGAGTGTGCGCCCTGCCTTTGATACGTCGCCGAAACCGACGCCGCTTACGTGCTGGCTGGACGAGGTCTATGGTGATCGGTCATGGGAAGCCACTTGCGAGGCGAAGTGTCTTCCGGTCCGCACAAATGCTCTGGTTCAGAACGACCGGATCGCGCTATTGAAGGGCCTATGGGATAGCGACGGTTCGTACGGTACAAGCGTGTACTTCAGATCGACCTCGCCGATCCTCGTGCGCCAGGTTGCGCAGCTCCTCGGTTCGCTAAAGATCAGCTACTATGTCCGCCAAACGGCGGTGTTTGTCGTCGATCGGTCGCGTTTCACCGATCTTGTCGGATTACCGCTTCTTCCGAATAAGCACTACAAGGTGGAACGCCAACGGAATGCCGTTCCCGTCTTGACGCACGAATTACGCACGAAACTGGGAGGTGCGGTCGCGGCCGCCGACTCTTTCGCTCGAAAGTGTCTCGTGAACGCGTCACGGGGTACGTTCCTGAAAGTGCAGCCGGGCAGCGCCTATTTGGCCCGGATTCCCGCGTGTTGGGAAACCTGGGCAAAGACGTACGAAGAGCTATACCTCGGTGATACGCGCCCAGTCTTTATCGACTCAATCGAGGAGGCAGGTTTCGACGACTGCTTCGATCTTCAGATGGAGGATCAGAACGCGCCGTACTTCATCGCTAATGGTGCGGTTTCCCACAATTGCTATCAGGAACAGGTCTTGCGTATAGCGCGAGACATCGCCGGATTCTCGATGAGCGAGGCCGACGAGCTGCGGAAGGTCGTCGGGAAAAAGCAAAAGGACAAGATCCCGCACTACAAGGCGAAATTCATTGCCGGCTGCGTAGCGAACGAGGTTTCAGCGGAGCTCGGTGAGAGGGTCTTCGCTTTCATCGAGCCATTTGCCGGCTACGGGTTCAATAAGGCGCATGCCGTCGCGTACGGTTGGATCGCATATCAGACGGCGTACCTGAAAGCGAATTATCCGCTGCAGTATTTTGCGGCGCTGATGTCGTCGGTTCGCGATAAGACCGACAAGCTCGTCGAGTACATCGACGAGGCGAAGAAGATGGGTATCGCGGTGCTGCCGCCCGACGTGAACGCGTCGTTGGTCGATTTCGCCGTCGTCGGCGGGGAGATTCGCTTCGGGCTCGCCGCGGTCAAGGGCGTCGGCGAGAATGCGGTCCGCTCGATCCTCGACGCGCGCGAGACCGGCGGGCCTTTCGCCGACCTGTTCGACATGATCAACCGCGTCGATCTGCGGGCGGTGAACCGCAAGGTCTACGAAGCGATGATCAAGTGCGGGGCGCTCGATCCGCTGCCGGGCAACCGCGCGCAGCTGCTCGACGCCCTCGACGCCGGGCTCGAGGTCGCGGCACGCGAGGCGCGCGACCGCGAGATGGGGCAGAGCTCGCTGTTCGGGATGATCGAGGAGCCGCACCCGTCTCTCAAGCCGTCGCTCCGGCCGTTGTCGGCGCCGTCGACCATGGAGCAGCTCGCCTGGGAGAAGGAGACGCTGGGCATCTTCGTCTCCGGCCATCCGCTGGCCGACGTCACCGAAGCACTGTCGCGCACGGGCGCGGTGCCGGTCCGCGATCTGCGCAACCTCGACGACGACAGCCCGGTGAAGATCGCCGGCCTCGTGACCGCGGTGCGGCGGACGCTGACGAAGGCGCAAGCGCAGATGCTCGTCGCCACGGTCGAGGACACGACCGGCGCGATCGAGTGCGTCGTGTTCCCCAAGCAATATCCCGATCTGCAAGCGCGGTTCGTCGAGGACGCGATCGTCGTCGTCACCGGCCGGCTACGGCTGCGCGAGCGGCGCGGTTCGACACCGGGTGAAGAAGCGCCGGTCGAGCTCAACGTCTCGGTCAACGAAGTGCAGCCGTTCGACCGCAACGGCGTGCGCGCTTCGGCCGCGCCGCCGCCGAGCGGTTGGCACGTCACCGTCACCGCGCGCGAGCAGATCGACAGCCTGGCGCTGCTGATGTCGGAATGGCCGGGCACGACGCCTCTGGTGCTGCACATCAACGGCTCGACGGTCGAGCGCGGAGTCGCGGCCGACCGTCGCGTGCGCGAGCGCCTGGTCGCGATCGTCGGCGAGATCAACGTGCGGGAAGGCGCGCCGTGAGCTCGCCACTGCCCCCGCGATGAGGCTGCCGGCCGGGGTTCGCGACTGGCTGCCGCACGAGCTGGCGCGCAAGCGCGAGATCGAGCAACAGCTGCGCGGGGTGTTCGGGCGCTGGGCCTACGAAGAGGTGCAGACGCCGATCATCGAGCGGTTCGACGTGATGGAGCGAGGGCTGGGCGAAGAGACTGCGGAGCTCCTGTTCCAGTTCAACGACCGGCGCTCTACCGCGCTCGCGCTCCGGCCGGAGATGACGACGCCCGTCGCGCGCTTGGTCTCGACGCGGATGCGCGATCTCGCGCTGCCGCTGCGGCTGGCGTACGTTGCGCCGGTGTTTCGCTATTACGAGCAGCCGCAGGAAGGGCGGATGCGCGAGCTCACCCAGGCCGGCGCCGAGCTGATCGGCGCGCCGGGGACCGACGCCGACGCCGAGACGCTCTTCATGGCGATCGAGGCGCTGGCCGAGATCGGGCTGCCCGACGCGTGCTTCGACATCAACGACGCGCGGGTGGTCGACGGTATCCTGGCCGGCGTCGAGCTCGAGCCGGAGGCCGCGCGCGAAGCGAAAGAACACATGAAGACGCGCAACCTCGTCGCGCTGCGCAAGTTCGGCCGGCCGGCGCTCGTGGAGTTCGCGCAGCGGCGCGGCGGGCACGAGGCGATCGAATCGGCGCGTTCGATTTGCCGCACGCCGGATTCGCTCGCGGCGCTCGACGCGCTCGACGAGATGCTGCACCGCGCCGGTGCGCTGGGTTACGCTTCGCGCGTCACGGTCGATTTCGCGCTGCTGCGCGACCTCGACTATTACACCGGCTTTCTGTTCGAAGGCTACGTCGAGGAGATCGGCTTCTCGCTGTGCGGCGGCGGCCGCTACGACTCGCTGCTGCCGCGGTTCGGCTTCGACGTTCCGGCGGTCGGCTGGACGGCCGGCGTGGAACGACTGCTGATCGCGCTGGAGCGCCGCGGCAAGCACGTGCGGCGGCGGCGTCATCGGGTCGACGTGCTCGTCGCCGGCTCCGACGTCGTCGCCGCGCGCGAGCGCGCCGCGGGCAACGTCGTGCGCTATGCGGGCTCGGACCTCGGCGACGAAGCGTTGCTCGAGGAGGCGCGCGCGTACGGTATCCCGCGCGTCGTGATCGCGGTCGACGGCGCGCTGCGCGAGCTGCGCGTCGGCCCGCGCCCGAGCGAGTTGCCGGTCCCGCGCACGCCGTCGAACTGGGACGCGCGATGAGCCGGCCGCAGCCGCCGCCCGAGGCCGGTCTCACGATCGCGCTGCCCAAAGGCGCGTTGTTCGCGGAATCGGCCGTGCGCTTGCGTGCGGCCGGCATCGCCGTACCCGATGAAGTCGGCCGGCGGCTCACGGTGAGGACCAACGACGGCACGACACTGTTGTTTCTGCGACCGACCGACGTTCCGGCCTATGTCGAGTTCGGCTCGGCCGATTGCGGGATCGTCGGCAAAGATGTCCTGTGGGAGACGGACCGCAATGTGGCCGAGCTGGCCGATCTCGGCTTCGGCTATTGCCGGCTGGTCGTCGCCGGGCGGCGCATCGACCGCTATCACGAAGGCGCGCCCTACCCGACATTCCTGCGCGTCGCGACGAAGTTCACCCGCTCGGCGGAGACCTGGTTCGCGGAGCGCGATCTGCCGGTCGAGCTGATCCCGCTCCACGGCTCGGTCGAGCTGAGCCCGCTGGTCGGGTTGGCCGATCTCATCGTCGACCTCGTCGCGACGGGCACGACGCTGCGCGAGCACGATCTCGTGGTGGTCGAGGAGATCGGCGAGAGCACGGCGCGCTTCGTGGTGAACCCGGTGCGCTTTCGAGCCAAATACGATGCGCTCTCGAGGCTGCTCGATCGGCTCAGTACGGTCCGCGCCTCGTAGATGTTCGCGAACGTTGACCCCGATGCGATCCTGGAGCTCCTCGGCTTCGTCGTCAAGATCTCGATCGTGCTCGTCGTCCTATCGCTGCCGGCACAGGGGCTGCTCGTACTGGCACGGAGGTTCGAGCAAAGACGGCGCGTGATCGCCGTGAGCGGCGCCGTGATCGTGGTGCTCGTCGCCGCGCTCGCCACAGACGTCGTGTTCTATTCCTACGACGGCAGCGTCTCTCATACGCTCGTCCTTTTGGTCATGTTGGTCGTCTTCAGCCTTCCCGCTCAGCTGCTGCTCTTCTTCGCCGTCTTTGGTTCGGCGCGGATTCTGCCGCGGCTGGCGGCGCTGGCGGGAAGTGCCATGCTCATCATCGTCGGAGCGGCGGTGTTCGGTGTTCGCGCGATCGCCTATGGACTGCAGCACAGCTTGGGTGGTTGGCCGTGATCCAGGCTTGCTCGCCGCGGCTAGGAAACGGTTGACGATGAGGATCGTCGAGGCGACCGACGCCGAGGCGCTGCGCGGGTTATACGCCGGAGGCTGGGATCCGTCGCGCGCCGTCGTCGGCAGCGTGCGCGCAATCGTGGACGACGTGCGTGTACGCGGCGACGACGCGCTCTTGGACTACACGCGGCGCTGGGACTTCGCCGGCGCGTCGCATGCATCGCTGCGCGTCGAGATACCGTCGCGCAAGAACGCGCGCGGACTCGTTCCGGAGCAGATCGCGACCGGCTTGGAGCTCGCGCGCGATCGGATCGCAAGCTTTCACGAACGCCAGCTACCCGACGCGATCGACTATCACGCGCCCGACCTGACGCGCTACGCCTTTTTGTCGCGTCCGCTGGCCGCGATCGGCGCGTACGTGCCGGGCGGCAGCGCGCCGTTGCCGTCGACCGTGCTGATGACCGTCGTTCCGGCGAAGGTGGCCGGCGTCGAGCGCGTCGCAGTCGTCACGCCGCCGCAGCGCGACGGCCAGGTCAACCCGGCGGTGCTGTACGCGTGCGCGCTGACCGAGGTCGACGAGCTGTACGCAGTCGGCGGGGCGCAGGCGATCGCCGCGCTCGCCTACGGTACGCCGTCGATCGCGCCGGTCGACAAGATCGTCGGTCCCGGCAACATCTACGTCACCGAAGCCAAGCGACAAGTCTTTGGCGCGTGCGGCATCGACGGACTCGCAGGCCCATCCGAAGTGCTGGTCGTGGCGGGCGCGCACGCCGACGCCCGGCTGGTGGCCGGCGAGCTGGCCGCGCAAGCCGAGCACGATCCGCTCGCGCGCGTCGCGGCCGTCTCGCGCGACCGGGCGCTGCTCGAACGCGTCGCGCGCTGCTCGACGGTCCGTTCGGCCGAGCCGCCGGTCGCGACGCGATCGTCGGCCAGGTGCTCGACGCGCGCGCCTGGCTCGTCCATGCCGCGACCGACGCCGCGATCCTCGAGGTGATCGAGCGGTTCGCGCCCGAGCACCTGTCGCTGATGATCGAAGACCCCTACGCCTGGGTCGCCAAGATCCGGCGCGCCGGCGCGATCTTCGTCGGCGAGCACACGCCGGTCGCCGCCGGCGACTACCTCGCCGGAACGAACCACACGCTGCCGACCTCCGGCGCAGCGCGCTTTTCGTCCGGTCTGCGCACGGCGGACTACCTGCGCACGATGACGGTGGTCGAGAACACCAGAGCGCGGATGCTGGCCGACGCGCCGCTGCTCGCCGCGCTGGCCGACTTCGAAGGCTTGCCGGCGCACGCGCGCACCGCGCGGATGCGGTCGACCGGCGATTCAGCCGACGGGTGAGCGCGCGAACGGCCACTCGCGCCGGATCGCGGCCCGAACCAAGTATACGGCCGCGCCGGCGGCCAGCGTCACGACGCCATAGGCGATCGCGTCGCGGCCCGCGCTGACGTAAACGTAGATCCAGCCGGCTAGCGCGATGAGGGCCGGAACCGGAAAAAACCACATCCGATACGGCGCGCGCTCGCCGCGCGCCCGCATCACGAACAGCGCGGCGATCTGCCCGACCGACTGGATCAGCACGATGCCGGTGGTGAGCGCGTTGATCACCTGGTCGAGCGGAAACAGACACGCCGGCAGCGCGAGCAGCCCGATCGCCGCCAGCGACGCGTCCGGGAACCGCAGCCGGCCATGAACGTGCGCGAACGGCCGCAGGAAGATGCCGTCCAGGGCGGCGGCGTAGGGGATGCGCGAGAACGCCAGCAGGTTACCGTAGACCGACGCGAACGCGGTGATCAGCACCAGCACCGTGACGGCGATCGCAGCGCCCGCGCCGAAGCGCTGTTCGACGATCGCCGACGCGACGTGCTGCCCGAGCGGCGGAAGCGACCCGTCGGCGGCGGGAACGACCTGCTGCCAGGGGATCGCGCCGAGCACGCCGACCTGCATCGCGACGTACAGCGCCGCCACCAGCAGGATCGAGATGACGATCGAGCGCGGCAGCGTCCGTGCCGGTTCGCGAATCTCGTCGCCCAGGCTGTTCGACGCGCCGTAGCCGAGGTAGTCGTACATCGTGATGATGAGCGCTTGCCCGAAGCCGGCACCGAGGCCGGCCCAGAACGAGTCGTGCGCCGGCAGCGCGAACGCCCGTGCCGGCGAGAAATGCGCGTACGACGCAACGATCACGCACAGCAGCGTCACGACCGCCGCGACGGCCAGCGCGACGCCGGTGCGCGCGACCGAGGTGATCCCGCGATACAGCGCGGCGAGCGTCACGACCCCGACCGCCATGGCCACCGCTTTGAGCAGCCACGGCGCGCCGGCGATCGCCGGCACGAGATAGCCGGCGTAGTTGGCGAAGCCGATATAGCCTGTCGCTTGCAGCAACGGAGCCGAGAAGATCGTTTGCCACACGAAAACGAACGCGAGCAGCCGGCCCAGACCGCTCCGCCCGAAGACCTCGCGCAGATAGCCGTAGGTTCCGCCCGAACCGGGATAGCGCGAGCCGAGCTCGGCCCACACCAGACCGTCGCACAGCGCGAGCAGCGCGCCCGCGAGCCAGCCTGCCAGCGAGAGCGGGCCGTGCAGCGCGCCCAGCACGAGCGGTATCGTGATGAGGGGGCCGATCCCGATCATCGTGATCGTGTTGACGGAGACCGCACCACGCAGTCCGACGCCGCGGATGAGCATCACGCGCGCTTCGTCGGAGCTCGGCAGCTTGCTTTTCGGTTCCCGGAGTTCGCCCGGCGTCCGTCGAACGGGCGCGTAATGCTATCGACTCGCATCCGTCTCGTTGCGCTCGACCTCGACGGTACGCTGGTCGGTGAGGATCTCGTCTTACGGCCGCGCGTGCGCGAGGCGGTCGCCGCCGCGCAAGCGCAGGGCGTTGCGGTCACCATCGTCACCGGCCGCATGTTCGCCGCCACCAGATCGTTCGCGCGCGCGCTGTCGGTCGACGGGCCGATCGTCTGCTATCAAGGCGCCGCGATCTTCGACGCGGCGAGCGGAGCCGAACTGCGGGAAACGCCCGTCCATCCCGACGTGACGCGCGACACGCTCGAATGGGCGTACGGCCACGGTGTTCACGCGCAGTGCTACGCCGACGACACCCTCTACGTCGATCAGATCAACCGGTTCTCGCGCCGCTACACGACGCTTGCGCGGGTCGAGCCCGTCGTCGTGCCGTCGCTGCGCACGGCGTTCGCGGAACGGCCTTCGATCAAGGTCGTGCTGGTCGACGACCCCGACCGCGCAGAGCAGCACCTCGTCGCGCTGCAAGGACTGCTCGGGCCGCGCGCCTACATCACGCGCAGTCACGTAGACTTCGTGGAAATCCTCGACCCCGCCGTCAACAAGGGCGAAGCGCTGGCGTTCGTCGCGGCCGGTCACGGCGTCACGCTCGACCAGACGCTGGCGATCGGCGACGCCTGGAACGATGTCCCGCTGCTCGAGGCGGCCGCGGTTGGCGTTGCGATGGGGTCGGGGCCGCCGGAGCTGCTCGAACGGGCCGACCACGTCGTCGGCGACGTCGCGCACGACGGAGTCGCGGAGGCGATCGAACGGTACGTGCTCGCATGAAGGCGGAAACGACCTCGAACGCGCGCAGCGTGCCGCGCCGGCGCAGGCCGTCGCTCGTTGCGCGCCTGCGGCCGTTCTGGATTCTGCTCGTCGTCCTCGCCGGGCTGCTGGTCTGGGCCGGCATCTGGTTGGAGCACGCGCCGTGGTTTCGCATCGCGCGCGTGACGATCGACGTGCCGGTGGGCTCGCCGGTGTCGAGCCAAGCCGTCGCGGCTGCGGCGGCCGTTCCGTCCGACGCGAACCTCTGGCTGATCGATCCCGGCGGGATGAAGCGCCGCATCGAGGCGATCCCGTACGTCGACCAGGTGACGATCCGGCGCACGCAGTTCCCGCGGCCGATCCTCGACATCTGGGTCACGATGCGCAGGCCGTCGGCCTGCGTGAGCGCTTCGCGTCGCGAGGTGACCATCGACGATGCCGCGCGCGTCCTCCAATCCGGCTGCGTTCGCACGGCGCTGCCGCTCATCGATGCCGGCAATGCGGCCGTTCCCTTGCCCGGCGACGGGATCGCGGACGCCGAGATCACCGGGCTGTTGGCCGACGCGAAGATCCTCGCCGAAGGCGGCGTGGCAGTGCGGCAGATGCGAAGAGATCGCTGGGGCGGGCTCGTCGCCGTCGACGCGACCGGCGTCACGCTCGAGTTCGGCGGCGACGCCGATTTGGCCCGGAAAGCCGCGCTCGTCGGGCCGGTCCGCAACGGCATCGGTACCAAGCGGCCGATTCGCGCGATCGACCTGCGCGCACCGGGGACGCCGACGGTCGATTCCGCTGACAGCCTGTCCCCCGTTGTGGATACGATTTGTGGACGCCTGTGGATGATCTTGTAGGTAATTGGTCCCTCGGCCACAATATACTGTGGTGGAAGTGATGGCGCGGACGGATGGCTAGAGGCGAAACGATCGCCGGCCTGGACATCGGCACGACGAAGACGTGTGTCGTCATCGCGACGTCGGGTGCCGAGGGCGTCGAGATCATCGGGATCGGCGAAGCGCCGTCGACGGGGATGCGCAAGGGCGTGGTGACCGACCTCGAGGCGACCGTACACGCCATCGAAGCGGCCACAGAAAAGGCCGAGCGCATGGCAGGCGTTCACGTGTCGCACGTCTACGTCGGCGTCACCGGCGAGCACGTGCAATCGACCAACAACCGCGGCGTCGTCGCGGTGACCGGCGAGGACCGCGAGGTCATCAACAACGACGTCAAGCGCGTGGTGGACGCCTCGAAGATCATCAACCTCGCCGCCGACCGCCAGATCATCCACTCGCTCCCGCGCCACTACACGATCGACGGTCAGGACGGCGTGACCGATCCGGTCGGGATGAGCGGCGGGCGGCTCGAGGTCGACACGCACATCGTCACCGGCGGCTCGTCGTTCATCTCCAACGTGCTCAAGTGCGTGCACCGCGCCGGCCTCGAGCCGGTGGCGATCGTGTTCGAGCCGCTCGCGTCAGCGGCCGCGACCCTGCTGCCCGAAGAGAAGCAGGTCGGCGTCGTGCTGCTCGACATCGGCGGCGGAACGACCGACATCGCCGTGTACGCCGACGGCGGTGTGCTGCACTCCGCCACCGTGCCGGTCGGCGGCAACATCTTGAGCAACGACATCTCGCTGGGCCTCAAAACGACCTTCGCCGAGGCCGAGAACGTCAAGCGCACCTACGGTTCGGGCGAATCGCGCACCGACGAAGCGGAACAGGCGTTTCAGGTCAAGACACTCGACGGCCGCAGCACGCGCGAGGTCACCTCGTCGCAACTGCGCTCGATCGTGCTGCCGCGCGTGCTCGAGATCCTGCGGTTGGCGAAGGACAACGTGGTCGCGCGCATTCCGCGCGACCAGGTGCTCAGCGAGATCGTGCTGACGGGCGGCACCGCCCATTTGCGCGGCATCGAGACGACCGCGGCCGACGTGTTCGGTCTGCCGGTGCGCATCGGCGTTCCGGCGACCGTCGCAGGCCTCACCGATGCGGTCAAACAACCCGAGTACGCGACCGCGGTCGGTCTCGTGCTCTTCGGTCCCCGCGGCGAACACGCGCCGCACCTCAACGGTCACAGCACCGGCCCGTTCGCCAAGCTGTGGTCGTGGTTCGCCTCCATCTGGAACTAGCGTCGTGTCGAACGACGCCGGACGATCGTTGCTCCCGCTCTTCCCGCAAGAGGAACAAGCAGACATGGCTGATGCGAAACGGTACGTGCCCGAGCACGCGGCGACGATCAAGGTGATCGGTCTGGGGGGCGGCGGCTGCAACGCCGTCAACCGCATGATCGAGGCCGGCTTAACGGGCGTCGACTTCTTTGCGATCAATACCGACGTTCAGGCGCTGCGCAACGCCAAGACGAACAACACCGTGCAGATCGGCAGCGGGCTCACGCGCGGCCTCGGCGCCGGCGCGAACCCGAACATCGGCCGCGAAGCGGCCGACGAGTCGCGCGAGGATCTGGCGATGATCCTCGACGGCGCCGACCTGGTCTTCATCACCGCCGGGATGGGCGGCGGCACGGGGACCGGCGGCGCGCCGGTCGTGGCCGAGGTGGCGCGCGAATCCGGCGCGCTGACCGTCGCCGTCGTCACCAAACCGTTCGCGTTCGAGGGCCGCAAACGGATGCAGGCCGCCGAGCGCGGCATCGCCGACCTCGAATCGAAGGTCGACACGCTCATCACGATTCCCAACGAGCGCATCCTGCAGATCATCGAGAAGCGCACCCCCCTCAACGAGGCGTTCGCCTACGCCGACGACGTCCTACGCCAAGGGATTCAAGGGATCAGCGACCTGATCACCCAGCCCGGCCTGATCAACCTCGACTTCGCCGACGTCAAGACGATCATGACCGACGCGGGCTCGGCGATGATGGGGATCGGCGAAGGGACCGGCGAGCACCGCGCCGCCGACGCCGCGCAGAAGGCGATCGCCTCGCCCCTGCTCGAGACGACGATCGAAGGCGCGCGCGGCGTGATCTTCAACATCACCGGCGGCGCCGATCTCTCGATGTACGAGGTCAACGAAGCCGCCGAGATGATCGCGCGCGCGGTCGACAGCGAGGCGCAGATCATCTTCGGCGCCTCGATCGACCCGCAGCTGCAAGGCAAGGTCCGGGTGACCGTCCTGGCCGCCGGCTTCGGCTCGCGCCCGCACCGCCAGTCGGCGGCATCGGCCGGCGGCACGCTGGATTTCGAGAAAGTCTCGCCCGTCAGCATGGACGACATCGAAGTCCCAGCGTTCTTGCGCTACCGCAGCTAGCGCACCGCATTGAGCAAGACGAAGGACCTCGGCGAGCCCGGGGTCCTTTGCGTTTTGGTGAGGTCGTGCCGCGCCTGCTCGAGCAACTCGTCGATAACGGCGCGCATTGCGCGAATCGCCGTAGCGCCGGCGATGCCGTCGAGCACGACGAAGCCGTCGCTGTCGAGCGACGACCGCTCGTTCTCGGTCAAGCACTGCTCGGTGACGCCCAGGCGGGCGATGATCTCCGCCGATTCTTCGAGGGACACGCTCATCGTCGCACTCTCTATTGGACGCCGTCGATGCGCATACCGCCGTTTCCGTGCCGCTCGCCATTCACCAGGGTCTGCGCGCTGGGGCTCACAATGAACCCGCATGTCCGTTACCGTGCCGACCGAAACCGCCGAACGCGCCGTTGCAATTCGCCGTGAGATCCACCGTCAGCCGGAGCTCGGGTTCGAGGAGCACACCACACAGGCGATCGTCGAGCGCGAGCTCGATGCGATCGGCGTCGAGCACCGGCGGATCGCCGGGACCGGGGTGGTGGGGATCGTGCGCGGCGCGCTGCCCGGTCACATAACGGCGCTGCGCGCCGACATGGACGCGCTGCCGATCACCGAGGACTCCGGCGAAGAGTGCGCGTCGGAGGTTCCCGGCAAGATGCACGCCTGCGGTCATGACTCGCACACCGCGATGCTGCTCGGCGCCGCGCGCGTGCTGCAGGAGTCGCGCGAGACGTTCGCGGGAACGGCCGTGCTGCTATTCCAGCCGGCGGAAGAAGGACCGGGCGGCGCGCTGCCGATGATCGACGAAGGCGCGCTGGACGACCCGCGCGTCGAGGCGGTGACGATGCTGCACATCGATCCGCGCTTGGAGACGGGGACGATCGGCATCACGCCCGGACCGGTGAACGCGGCCGCCGACGAGTTCCACATCACGCTTCGCGGGAAGGGCGGTCACGGCGCGTATCCGCACAAGGCCGTCGACGTGATTCCGTGCGCGGCCGCGACGATCTTGGCGCTGCAGAACGTCGCGGCGCGCGAGACCGATCCGCTCGCGTCGATCGTGGTGACGATCGGCACGATCGAGGGCGGCTATCGCAACAACGTGATCGCCGATCACGTGAAGATGACCGGCACGCTGCGGACGCACGATCCGGCGGTTCGCACGGCCGCGGAAGCGAAGCTGCGGCGCATCATCTACGGCGTCGCCGAGGCGTACGGCGCGCGCGCGCAGTTCGACATGATCTTCGGCTACCCGCCGGTCGTCAACGACGCCGAGCTCGCCGAGTCGATCGCGGCATACGCGCGCGAGCAGGGGTTTGCGGTCGAACGTCCGGCGCCGACGATGGGCGGCGAGGATTTCGCTTACTTCGCGCAGCGCGTTCCCGGCGTGATGGTGCGGCTGGGCATCTACAACGAGGCCGTCGGCAGCGTTCACTCCGCGCACAGCGCGCAATTCCGGCTCGACGAGGGCGCGATACCCACCGGCATCGCGACCCTGGTCGCCTTTGCCCGCGGCGTCGGCGACGGTTCGGTGCCGATTCCGCAGCGATAGCGCCCGGCTGCGGACGGCCATCCACAGCTTCCCCCATGTCTTCCACAACGTGTAGTACACAATGTGGAGCGGGTGCACAACATCTTGTGGTTCGAGGTAGGGCTTCGCCTAGGCCGGGGTCGAATGACGGAGCCCATGGCAATGCCGTCCGTGTCCCTGGACCGGCCGTCAGCGCGGACCCTCCACCGAGCCCAGGACGTCTCATCCCCGGCGCGGACCGCGTTCGACCTCGTTTGCGAGGTCGAGAAGTGGCCGGTCTGGCTCTCGTTTCTCCGCAGCGCCCGGCGCATCGAGCCCGACGCGCCGCTCGGCCTCGGCAGCGAGGTCGCGATCCGCTCGAACATCCCCGGCGAGGAGGAGGAACTCTTCGAGGTCGACCGCTTCATCCCGGGCCACCAGCTCTCGCTGGTCGGCGCATACTCCGTCCGCCGCCGGATCGACATCCGGATCGAGCAGAAGTCGCTGCGCTCCAAGCTCGTCATCCGGGTCGACTATCCGACCTACGGCGGCTTGCTCGGCGCGCTGTACGACCGCCTGACGCGCCGGCGGAAGCTCGATGTCGCGCTCAACGACTCGCTGATCCACTTCAAGGGCCTGTGCGAGTTCGAGCACGGCCCCGACGCCCCGCTCGAAGACTTCTAGCACTCGTTGACGGCGTTTGCTAAAGCCGGTAAAATAGGCGGGACCACATTTCGCCGGAGATCTCCTTGCCGCTGTACGACTACCAGTGCCGCATCTGCTCGAAGGTGACCGAGGTTCGCCACGCTTTCCGCGAGGCGCACGACGGCGCGTGCCCCGAGTGCGGCGGCGCATTGGCGCGCGTCTTCAACCCGGCGGGGATCGTGTTCAAGGGGTCGGGCTTCTATATCACCGACTCGCGCAAGTCGACCAACGGCGATGCGAAATCCGGCGGCGACGCGAAATCCGGTGACGGGGGCACCAAGCCGGCCGAGCCGGCCGCCAAATCCGCCGACTCGGCGCCGAAATCGACCGAGCCTGCGGCCAAGCCGAGCGACGCCGGCTCCAAGAAGAGCGAGTCGAGCGCGGCCTAGCCCGTGTCCGCCACCGCCGCGATCTGGTGGGCGAGCCTGGCGGCCGTGCTGGTCGTTTTGGGTTGCATCCTGCTGCAGGCGGCGCGCATCACCGGGCTGCTCCGGCACATCGACCGCCGGGTCGGCGCCTATGCTGAACTGCCGGTCGTCGCCGCGCTGGCGCGCGCCGAGGCGGATGCGGCCCGGATCGAAGCCGCGGTCGCCCAGGTCGAACCGCTGATCGCCCGCGCCCAGGCGGCCGTCGAGATCATCAAGCGCGGGCCGCTGCCCCGCGAGGTCGTCGTCGCGTTCGGGCGCGTGCGGTCCGAGATCGCCGCTTTTCGCGCCGTCGCCCCACGGTGGCGCGGCTAAGTCGGCTCCTCGTCGTCCTCTTCGGGCGGCTCCCAGCTCCAGCCGAAGCCGTCCTTCGGACCGGCCTCGTTCCCGAACGGCTCTCCTTCGTCGGGCAGGGCGAACGGCGCGCCGAGCGCGCCGCCCGGTGCCGGCGGCGGCGCTTTTGCCGGCCGCGGCTTGGGCTTCGGGCGCGACGGCGCCGCCGGCGGGGCGCTCCAGCCCGGGCCGGGCGGCGGGGCTGCGTCGGGCGACAAACCGAAATCGTCGGCCGGTACCGCCGGCGGGGCGGACGCCGGCACCGCGCGAAGCGGCGGCGCGCTCGGGGCGGCGACACGCTGCGGCGCAAGCGACGCGGGTTCGAGGACGACGTTCGGCCGGAACGCGCTGCCGCTGCCGGCCGGGAACGGTTCGCCGGCGCCGATCCCGACCAGCACGATGCGCGACAGCGGTAAGAGCTGCGCGTCGCGGCGTGACGCCATCTCGCGCAGCTCGTCGAGATATTTCTTGGGCATCGCCTCGATCGCCATCGCACCCAAGATCAGCGACACGGTCTCGGCGACCGCTTCGCGCGGCGGAACGCGGGTGAAGGTGAAGAGGTTCTGCCACACGTCGCCCTTGACCGAGGACAGCAGCCGGCGCCAGTACTCGAGCGGCTGATAGCCTTCGAACTGTCCGCTCTCACGCTTGGCCCGCGCGTACAGCGCGGTGATGCGCTTGCCGAGCGCGTCCGCCGGCGGCGACGGTTCGACGATCGCGGCCCGGCGCGCGACGCGCGCCATTTCCGCGATCGCCTGGCGGTGAAAGCCGGGGTCGATCTCGTGCAGGTAGTGCATCGCGATCGCGACGTCGTACGCGTTCTCTGCCGCGCCGATCATCGTCGCGCTGCCGCGCATCGGCGTCGCGCCGAGCCGCTCGATGAGCGCGATCGCGGCATCGTCGCCGGCCAGAACGGTGACGGCGAGCCCGATCTCGAGCGCCCGCGCGATCCAGGCGCCCTCGTTGGCGGCTCCCAGGAACAGCGCCCGCTCCCCTTTGCGCAGCGCGAGCGCGTTCCAGATCTGCTCGTCGATCCGATACGACTCACGCTGGAACGCCGCAGCGTCCGTCATTGGGGAAGGTGGGACTCGAACCCACATGAGCTCTCACTCGGTCGCTTTTGAGGCGACTGCGTATACCGTTTCGCCACTTCCCCGTCTTCGCTGGTCGGAGCCGGATTCGCGGCGACCCAGGCGCGCTCCGCTTCGACGAACGCCATTGCCGCGGTCATCGTCTCGACGCGCGTCATCGCGTAGGTCACCCTACGCCAGCCCCGTGCGAGCACCAACCGAAGCGCACCATTGGAGCGGTGCGGTTCCCACGACGCGGACTCCACGTCCCCTGGTCGCCACGACACGGCCATGACGAACCGTGCGCGTTTGCCGTTCTGGATCACCGCTACGCCGTGCGGCGCGTCCAAGGTCTGCCCGCCGGGCACGGGTGATCCGTCTACAAATAGCGCGCGATGTTGAACGCCGCGCGCGTCGAGTTCGAGCGCGAGCGCGGACAGCACGACGCCGCGCTGGGCGTCGCAGCCCGGACCCGAGCCGAACTCGGCCCGCTCGTCGACGATCAAGCGAGCGGAGTCCGGAACCAGCGAGACGACGCGTTCGAAGCGCGCGCCGGACGGCACGACGTCAGGGACGTCAGCCGTCAGCCGCACGCTGCCGCCGTGCGCGTCGGAGATCGTGTACGCACGATTGAACGTTCCGGCCGGATAGCTATGCGTATAGCGACCGATGCGATCGGTCGTCGACGGCGGCGCCTGGATCAAGGCGTCGTCACGTAACGCCCCCGTTGCGTCGAACGCGTTCGGGGGCAACCAGCTCTCGACAATCGCCCCGGGGTCGGCCGGGAGCAGACTGAAGACCGGAATTCGCGCCCCGCCGTTCGAGGTGATGACCGCGCGCGCGAAGCGGTTTTGCAGCACGACCTCGCTGTTGCCGTCGCCGAACGTGTCCGCGCGATACGTTTCGCTTCCGGCAGAGGCCGGCGCGTGAATCCCCGCCAGCGGGACGCGCGCTGCAGGCGAGAGCGCCTCGCCGCTGCCGAGTGTGACGGTCGCGTAGGAACAGCACGCTTCTTCGAAGAGCGACTTCCCGTCGAAAGCCAGCCGCACGTGGGTGAGGAGCCCTACTCGAGTCGTCGTCGTTCGCGCCCCGGCGGTCACGCTGAGGATGCACCAGCCCAAGGTGGGCTCTTTGAGGAAGAGACCGTGCAGGTCGCTGCCGAGGTCACAGCTCGTCGAGATGCGCAGGCGAGGGGCGTATCGTCTGTCGACGCGAGCGAGTCGAAGATCGAGCACGATCAGGTGCGCTGAGCGACGGGGCGTCACGAACGGCGGGATACTGAACGTTCGTTCAGCGACGCGCACGCGGTGCGCCGCTTCGCTGCGATCCGCGTTCGTCCAGTTCACGGCGACCAAGAACGTACCGTCCGCGCCGCGCAAGACAGTACCCGGTAGATGCTCGGCCGGGACGTGTGCGCCGACACGGCCCCCGCCGCGCACGAATGCGGCGAGTAGCGCCGCGTGCGCTCGCCGGGTTGAGCCGTCGCCGACGATCAGCGTCCGGAAGGGACGCAGTGAACGTGCGTTCGCATGGGCGAGATCGACGACCTCGCATGGCGTGCCGGCACCCGTGCAGGCGCGCAGCTCGTCGCGAAACCCGCTCAGAGCGGCATCGCCGCGCGCGGGATCACCGGGATACGACGAGCCGGGATAGGCCAGCGCGACGTCGGCGAACCGGTGCGCTTCCGCGAGCAATGGTCCGAAGCGGCGTATCGTCTGGCCGAACGAGGACGTCGGAGCGTAGCGCGGCGCTTCGAGCGCGGCGTAGTGAGGCTGCAGCCTGATCGTGGTGTCGCGGGTCACGCCGGTCGGGTACGTCAATGCCGCGTCCCACGCATAGAGCGCATTCGAGAACGGCGCTTCCCAGCCGAACGGTGCGAGCGTGTCCTGCATCGGAAAATCGACCACGCCATGGACGCCCCAACCGAGCAGCTCGTACAGGGCGAGCGTCGTGTTGGCCGGATCGGCGGGACGCGGCTGCGGATCTTCTGGCTGCGCCAGCCAGCCCGCCTGGAACTCGCTCATCGCCAGCGGTCCGCGGCGGTTCGTGCGCAGCATCGCGGTGGAGACGTCGAGCGTCGTGCGGTCGTGCTCCCCGATCGCGTACGCATCGCTCTGATACCAGTTCCCCATCGTCCACACCGGCGACGAGGCGGGGACGCGCATCTCGTAGGTGTTGATGAACGTCGGCGTGATCGGTCCGACGACGTCGCGGACTTGCGCGTCGAGCCAGCGCAGGTAGCGCTGCAGGTGCGGCGCGGGATAGGTCTGATTATCGAGATACGCGCCTTGGTCGTCGTCGAGCTGGACGGCCAGCACGCGGTCCGCGACCGGGCGGAACTCGGCCAATACGCGGTGCAGCCAGCGCGACGCGTAGCGCAAATGCGTCTCGTTGCGCATCCACTCCGCGGCCGCGTCGTCGGAATGCACGTTCTGCAGGGTCGCGGTGGCGGGATAGCGTCCTTCGAGCACGTCGTGCAGGGGCATCCCGTACTCGGGCCGGGTTAGCAGCCAGGCCGGATAGCCGCCGTTGCGCCACTCGTTGCGGACGACCGGCCCCGGCCGCACGATGAAGGTGAAGCCGAGTTCGCGCCCGAGCCGCAACACTGCGCGCAGGTTGCGGCGCGGGTTGGTGTGCCCGTCGAAGTCGAACCGACCGTCCTCGATTTCATGCCAGTTCCACGGCACGTAGAGGTCGAGCGTAGTCGCGCCGAGGGCTCGGAGGTCGAGCATTGAGGTGCGCCACGCGCTCGCCGGGAGCCGTTCGTAGAAGAAGGCCGCGCCCCAGAAGAAGATCGGCCGGCCGTCGAGCTCGAGCGCCGGTTCGCCGTCGCGCTGCACGATCGCGGCGTGGCCGAAGCTCGGGGCAGCCCCAGTTGCGCAGCGGCGGGAAGCGCGAGCAGGCCGAGCCAGCAGACGAGAACGGCGGCCGCGCGCAGGCCCGCGCCACGATGCATACGAACGCCGTTCGCCGTCCGATGAACGAACTCTCGCGTCTGTTGGGGCTGCGCGGTACGCTGCAGCTCGATTTCGTCGACAGCCCGGCCTTGCGCGGCAACCCGCTCGGCGATCCGTCGACGCGGCCGGTGGCGGTATACATCCCGCCGGGCTACGATCCGCAAGGTTCGCGCCGCTATCCGGTCCTGTACTGCTTGCACGGCTACACCGGCGACGTCGGAGGGTTGATCGCGAAGCGCGCTTGGGAGACCAACGTCGTGCAGTGGATCGACCGGCTGGTCGGGGAAGACCGCATGCCGCCGGCGATCCTGGCGATCGTCGACGGTTTCACGCGGCTGGGCGGCTCGCAGTACGTCGACTCGATCCACAACGGCGACTACGCGACATATACCGTGCGCGACGTGATCGCTTTCGTCGACGCGCACTACCGCTCGATCGCCGCCGAGGGTGGCCGCGCGGTGTTCGGCAAGTCGTCGGGCGGGTTCGGTGCGCTGCACCTGTGCCTCGCGCACCCGGGAACATTCGCGGCGTTCGCGTCCCACAGCGGCGACACGTACTTCCGCTATGCGCAGCTGCCGTCGTTCGCCACCTGTCAGCGAACGCTCGAAGGGTTCGACTCGATCGCGGCGTTCGTCGAGGAGTTCGAACTGCGCCCCAAGCGGCCGCAGCATTTCTACACGACGATCGAGCAGCTGGGCTACGCGGCGGCATATTCGCCGCGGGCAGCCGAAGCGTTCGCGCTCGATCTGCCGTGGGACGCGCAGACCGGCGAGCTCCGCGACGACGTCTTCGCCCGGTGGCTGAGCTACGATCCGTGCGAGCGCGTCACGTCCGGCCGGGCGGCGCTCGAACGGCTACGGCTGCGCTATCTGGACTGCGGTCGCAAGGACGAGTACGCGCTCGACGTCGGCGCGCGAGTGTTCGCCGAACGCGTTCGCGAGCTCGGCTTGGACGTGCGGCACGAAGAGTTCGACGACGACCACCGCAACGTCGGCTATCGCTACGAGATTTCGCTGCCGGCGCTCGCCGAGGTGCTCGACCGCGCGTAGCGGCCGACAGGTCGGCGAGCGCCGCTGACGCTTACTGCGGCTTGGCCTGGGCCTGACGCAGCTGGCGCATCTTCTCGCGGCTGACGCCGAGCTGCAGCAGGAAGCGACCGGCGTCGTTTCCGCCGCGACCCATGGCGCCGTGCTGGCCGCCGTTGGGGCCGGGTCCCGTCTGACCCGCGGGCATGCTGGCGTGGATCGCCGCGATCATCTTGTCGCGTTCGCCGAGCACCGATTTGGACTCGTCGGGCGACAGGACGGCGTCGATCTGCGCAACGGCGGCGCGTATGTCGGTCTGCTGGCCGTTGTTCACCTGGTCGATGATCGATTGCACTTTCGCCCGGTCGGCTGGGCTGAGATCGTTGAGCGCTGCGGTCTTGGCGTTGTCGCGCGCTTGTTGCATCTGCGCACGCATCTCGGGGGACGGGCCGGAGCCGTTCTCCGCCGCGTTGCTCTGCTGCGCGCAAGCGGCGAGGGAGAATCCGGTCGCCAACGCAAGGGCGAGCATCGGGAGAGATAATTTCATGCCGGTAGCGTAGGTGCCCGTGCCAAGGCGTGGCTGGGAATGCGGTGAGCGGACGATGAGAAGTCCCTAGGACGTCGGGGCGCCCGCGCTTTGCGTCGTCGGGATGCGGTTAGCGTTCGGCGGGTCGCCGGCCGGCGGGCCGCCGTCGGATACCGTCGCGGCGTTCGTTCGCGTCGCGTCGAGCGCTTGGCGCAGGTCGGCGATGAGGTCGCGCGCGCCTTCGATCCCGACCGATAGCCGTAGCAGGCCTTCGGTGATCCCGCGCCGGTCGCGTTCTTCCTTGGGGATCGAGCCGTGCGTCATGCGCGCCGGATGGTTGATCAGCGACTCGACCCCGCCCAAGCTTTCGGCCAGCGAGAAGAGCTTCGTCGACTTCGCGAACGCGAGCGCGCGCGACTCGGGACCGCGCAGCCGCAGCGAGACGATTCCGCCGAACCCGCTCATCTGGCTGCGCGCCAGCTCGTGCTGCGGATGGGTCTGCAAACCCGGATAGAGCACCTTGGCGACGTCGTCGCGCTCGGCCAGGAAGGTCGCGACCGCGTGCGCGTTGCGCTCGTGCTCGCGCATCCGCACCGCCAATGTCTTCGCGCCGCGCGAGATCAGGAACGCCTCGAACGGGCTGAGCACCGCGCCCAGCGTCTTGGCCAGGAAGCGCAGGTTCTCGGCGACCGATGCATCGTTGGTCATCGCCGCACCGCCGATCGCGTCGCTGTGGCCGGCGATGTACTTGGTGGCCGAGTGGATGACGACGTCGGCGCCCAGCGCCAGCGGCGACTGGAAGAGCGGCGTGCAGAAAGTGTTGTCGACCACGACCAGCCGGTTCCGCGTCGCGATCGACGCCATCACGCGGATGTCGATGATGCGCAGCATCGGATTGGTCGGCGTCTCGATCCACAGCATCTTGGTCGCCGGCGTGATCGCCCCGCGCACGGCGGCCTCGTCGGTCATGTCGACGAAGGTCGAGGCGATCCCGAAGCGTTCGAGCACGCGGGTGAAGAGCCGGTACGTCCCGCCGTAGGTGTCGTCGCTGACCACGACGTGATCGCCCGCCGACAACAGCCCGGCGATCGCGGTCTCGGCGCCGAGTCCGGAACCGAACGCGACGCAGTGCGCGGCCTCTTCGAGCGCCGCGAGCTGGACCTCCAGCGCCGAGCGCGTCGGGTTCGCGACCCGCGCGTAGTCGTAGCCCTTGTGCTCGCCGACCGCCGTCTGCGTGAAGGTCGAGGTTGCGTAGATCGGGACGATCGTCGCGCCCGTGGCCGGATCGGGCTCTTGCCCCGCGTGGATCGCGCGCGTCGCGAAGTCCATCGGCGGCGCGCTCAGGCTTGGCTCGACAGGAACGAGATGATGTCTTGGCGCGTCAGCACGCCGACCGGACGGCCGCCGTCGGTCACGACGATCGCGGAGTTTGCCATGGTGAGCAGCTTGTAAGCGACGGTGACCTCGATGTCCCGCTCGAGTGCCGGAAATGCGCGGCCCATCACTTCGGCCACCGGCTTGTGCACGATGTCCGCGTGGTCGAACACGGCCTGCATCACGGCGACGTCGTTGATCGAGCCGACGACCTCGGATTCCGCGCGTCACCGGCAACTGCGAGATCTCGTAGCGGCGCAGCAGGTCGAGCGCCTCTTTGACGGGCTGTTCCTCGGTGACCGTGATCATCGGCGGCAGCGGTTCTTTGGTGCGCAACACGTCGCCGACGGTGTCCTTGCGGCGCTCGTCTTCGAGGAAGCCGTTGGCGTGCATCCACTCGTCGTTGAAGATCTTCGACATGTAGCCGCGGCCCGAGTCGGGCATCACCACCACCAGGATCGCCTCGGCCGGCAAGTCTTTGGCGACGCGCACCGCCGCGGCGACTGCGGTTCCTGACGAGCCGCCGACCAGCAGTCCTTCCTCGCGCGTGATGCGCCGCGCCATGAGGAAACTTTCCTTATCGGGGATCCGAATGATCCGGTCGATCACGCGCATGTCGACGGTCTGCGGGAGATAGCTCATCCCGATTCCCTCGACCTTGTACGACTTCGGCGTGTCGCCGCTGTAGATCGAGCCTTCGGGATCGGCGCCGACCACCATGATGCTGGGGTTCTTTTCCTTGAGGAAGCGCGCGGTGCCGGAGATCGTGCCGCCGGTCCCCATCCCGCTGACGAGGTGCGTGATCTTGCCGGCGGTCTGCTCCCATATCTCCGGGCCGGTCGTCTTGTAGTGCGCGCCGGGATTCTGCGTGTTGTGCCACTGGTCGGGCTGGATCGCGCCGGGGATCTCGGCCGTGAGCCGGTTCGCGACGCCGTAGTACGACTCGGGCGAGTCGTTGGGCACGTTGGTCGGCGTGATCACGACCTCGGCGCCGTAGGCCTTGAGCAGGTCGGTCTTCTCTTTGGACATCTTGTCCGGCATGACCAGAATGCAGCGGTAACCGCGGATCGCGGCCGCCATCGCCAGGCCGGTCCCGGTGTTCCCCGAGGTGGCTTCGATGATCGTCGCGCCGGGCTTGAGAACGCCCCGCGCCTCGGCGTCCTCGATCATGGCGACCGCCGGACGGTCCTTGACCGAGCCGCCGGGGTTGACGTACTCGACTTTGGCCAGGACCAGGCAGGCAGCCCCGTCGACCACGCGATTCAGCTTGACCAACGGGGTATGACCAACGGCATCCAGGGCGTTTTGGTAGTACGTCATTCCGGTCGTGGTCCGGGGTTGGGTGAGCGCCATCAACCCGTCGCGTTCCGCAACTCCGGGAGGGCAGCCTGCGTCCAAGGCAGTGGTAGAACCCGCAGGAGAGGACACATGGCCACCGATTTTCGCAACGGTGATTTTCCGCGCCGCGGCCGTGAGGGGCTCGACGGCTATCTGTGGCTGGCCCGCGTGTTCGACAAGGCGCGCGCCGCGCGCGACGGCACGATCTTCGACTACATCTATCCCTGTCCGATGGACCGCGGCGTCTTCGACCGCTGGGGAATCACGTCGCGCATGTTCGACGCCGCGCTCGACATCTGTCAGACCGACGACGAGATCGTGACCTGGATCAAAGCGCGCGTTCCGCCTGCCCGCCGTGACGACGCGAACCGCTGGCTGACCGGCGAGAAGACCGCGAGTCTCGACAAGCAGGACGCCGAAGAGGGTGCCGTTCCGGCGTGACTCGGCTGCGCTTTGCTCTGATCGCCCTGCCGGTCGCGCTGCTGGTGGCCTGCGGCGGGCCGCAGGTTCCGCCGGCCGCCAACTACGGCTCGATCAGCGGGCGCGTCTACGACAGCACGACGAACCAGCCCATCTCCGGCGTGCTGGTCAGCGTCGACACGATCCTGACCGCCACGACGGCGAGTGACGGAACGTACCGCATCGGCACGATCCCGAGCGGTCAGTACACGATGTCGGTTCAGGCTCCGAGCGGCTATGCGCAGCCGAATCTCAACGCGCCGCCGTACAACGGCAGCATCGAATCGAGCCAGACGATCACCATCGACATACCGTTAACGAAGTCGTAGCGCCCGTGCGCGTCGTCATCGCGCCGGACAAGTTCAAGGGCAGCCTCGACGCCGCCGGCGTCGCCGCGGCGCTGGCCGCCGGTGCCCGCGACGTTCTGCCCGATTGCGCCTGCGCGCTGCTGCCGATGGCCGACGGCGGCGACGGAACGGTCGCCGCGTTCCTGGCCAGCGGCGCGAGCGCGCGCACCGTGCGGGTGAGCGGACCGCTCGGCGATGCGGTCGAGGCGAGCTACGCGCGCGACGGCGACACGGCGATCGTCGAGATGGCTGCGGCCTCGGGGCTCGCGCTGCTGGGTGACCGGCTCGCGCCGCGGCGCGCGACGACGCGCGGCACCGGCGAACTCCTGCGCGATGCGCTCGACGCCGGAGCGACGCGCATCTTGCTCGGGATCGGCGGAAGCGCCACCACCGACGGCGGGGCGGGCGCCCTCGCCGCGCTCGGCGCCCGCTTCTTGGACGCCGCCGGCGCGGAGCTCGAGCCGCTCCCCGAGGGCTTGGCGAGCGTCGCGCGGGTCGATCTGAGCGGGCTCGACCCGCGCCCGGCGCAGCTCGAGCTCGCCGTCGCCTGCGACGTCGACAACCCGCTGCTCGGAGCGCAGGGCGCGGCGGCGGTCTACGGGCCGCAAAAGGGCGCGTCGCCCGACGACGTCGCGTTCCTCGACGCCTTCCTCGGCCGCCTCGCGGACGCGATGAGCGCGGCGACGGGTCGCGATCTCCGAGCGCTCCCGGGCGCGGGCGCCGCCGGCGGGTTGGGCTGGGCATTGGCGTCCGCGTTCGGCGCGCGGCTGGAGCGCGGCGTGTCGCTGGTGGCGCAGGTGCGCGGCTTGTCCGCTGCCCTGGCCGGCGCCGACTGGTGCTTCACCGGCGAAGGGCGGATCGACGCGCAGACGCTGCACGGCAAGGTCGTCGACGGCGTCGGCGCACTCGCGCGCACCGCGCAGGTGCCGACGATCGCCTTCGGCGGCAGCGTCGATCCGGCCGCCGAGACGGCGTTGCGCGCGCGAGGGATCCGGTGTATTCCGATCGTCGCAGGACCGGTGTCGCTCGAGGACGCGATGCGTGACGCCGCGACGAACCTGCGCGCGGCCGCCGCCCGGATCGCGCCCTTTCTGACGCCGCGCCGCTGAGGCGCCGACTCGGCGCGCGCCGGTCAGCTCGCCGGAACCTCGGGCGCGGTGCGGAAGCGAACGTACGAGGCGCGTTCGGCGACGGCTTCGTCGACGATGCCGATCACGACGGCAGCGAGCCGGTCGCTGTCGTGGCGCACCGTCTGCGTTTCGCTGATGACGTTCGAACGCACGACCCGCACGCCGAGCGAACGCAACTGTTCTTCGTCGACCGCGACGGGCAGCTGGCCCTCCTCGGCGTACGCCTCGCGCAGCTTGCGTGGGAGCTCGTCGTTGACGACCACGACCTCGCATATTTTCGCGTCGGCGCCGCGCAACAGCGCGCGCACGTGCGCGGCTGCCGTGTACCCGTCGGTCTCGCCCGGCTGCGTCATGACGTTGCAGACGTAGATCTTGATCGCGCTGGCCGCTTCGATCTCGCGCCCGACACGATCGACCAGCAAGTTCGGCATGATCGACGTGTACAGGGAGCCCGGCCCGAGCACGATCGCGTCGGCGCCGCGAATCGCGCTGACGACCTCGTCGAGCGGCGGCGCATGCGAAGGCTCGAGGTAAACGCGATCGATCTGCCCGCGCGCCTCGGGGATGTTCGACTCACCTTCGACCGTGCGTCCGTCGACGAGCTGCGCGCACAGCCGCACGACCGCCAGCGTCGAGGGCAGCACGCGGCCCTTCACGTTCAGAACGCGGCTCGACTCCTTGACCGCCTCGTCGAAGTTGCCGGTGATGCCGGTCATGGCCGCGAGGAAGAGGTTGCCGAACGAGTGACCGCTCAGCCCCGCGCCCTCGACGAAGCGATAGCTGAACAGCTCGGTCACCAGGGCTTCGTCGTCGGCCAGCGCGACGAGGCAGTTGCGGATGTCGCCCGGCGGCAGTACGCCGAGCTCCTTTTGCAAGCGGCCTGACGAGCCGCCGTCGTCGCTGACCGTCACGACGGCGGTGACGTTCGTGGTGATCTTCTTGAGCCCGCGCAGCATCGTCGACAAGCCGGTGCCGCCGCCGACGACGACGATCTTGTAGCCGCGGTCGAGGCGGCGCTCGCGAATCGCATCGATCACGTTCGTGCGCGACGGAGCAACCGCGCTGACGATCGCGTTGAGCCAGCGCCAGATGCCCAGCGCGACGAGCAAGGCCCCGGCGCCCATGAAGATCCACGACAGATACCCGGGCGGGAAGAAGTCGGCCACCAGCCAGTCGACGAACTCGTTGACGCGCAGCGTCGTACCCTCGTCGGTGAGATAACGCGAGACGCCGTTGACGAACAGCGCCGCGCCGACGACGGCGAGCAGCAGCCAGCGCTTGACGCCCAGCCCCGGCATCAGCCACCGGGCGACGTTGAGCGAGCGACGCATTCGATCGCTCACCGGTTGACGTCCCGCGCGTCGAAGGCGGTCAACGCACTCGGCGTTTCGGCGAGATGGCGTTGCAGCCGACGGCCGACGTAGACGCTGCGGTGGCGTCCGCCCGTGCAGCCGATCGCGATCGTCACTTGCGATTTCCCCTCGCGCTCGTAGCGCGGGACGAGGAAATCGACCAGCGCGAACAGCCGCTCGAGAAAACCCTCCGTGTCGGGGATCGCTTCGAGATACGCGACGACCGGAGCGTCGGCCCCGGTGAGCTCGCGCAATCCGGCGACGTAGTTCGGGTTCGGCAAGAAGCGGACGTCGAAGACGAGGTCGGCGTCGAGCGGCACGCCGTACTTGAAACCGAACGCGACGATGCTGACCCGCAGCCGCCGCTGCTCGGCGCCTGCGAAGGTGGTACCGATGCGGTCCTTGAGCTGCCCGAGCGTGAGCCGGGTCGTGTCCCACACTCGGTCGGCACGGTCGCGCAATGCGGCGAGCGAAGCGCGCTCGGCGGCGATCGCTTCGGCGAGGCCCACACTGTCGTCGCCGAACGGATGGCGCCGGCGCGTCTCGCTGTAGCGTCGGATCAGCGTCTCGTCCTCGGCGTCAAGAAACACGACGTCGGTGCGCTGTCCGGCCGCGTCGAGCTCGTCTACCGCCGCGACCGGATCCCCGAACGGGCCCAGCGTGCGCGCGTCCAGCGCGAGCGCCGCGTTCACGTAGCCCGCCTCTTCGGCGAGGGCGACGAACGGCCGCGCGAGCACGGGCGGAGCGTTGTCGAGGCACGCGAACCCAAAGTCTTCCAGCGATTTCATCGCCTGGCTCTTGCCCGCGCCCGACAGCCCCGTTACGATGACGAGACGGCGCATATGAAGCTCTTTTCTGCCGAGAAAGCGAACGCCCTCATCCCGGTGCTGGAGCCCTTGCTCCGGGAGCTCTGGGAGAAGCGTCGCGATCTGGCGATCCGGCTGCTCGAGACCGATCCGGCGCTGCGCGCCGGACGCGCCGACGCCGCGCGCGACCGGCGCCGCTCGCGCGGCTTCACCGAGCTCAAGGCCGAGATCGTGCGCTTGATCAATCGGATCGAGGCGCACGGCTGCGTCGTCAAGGACATCGACCTCGGACTGCTCGACTTTCCGTCGATGCGGGAGGGCCGGCCGGTGTACCTCTGCTGGAAAGCAGGCGAGCCCGAGCTCACGCACTGGCACGGCACCGACGAGAGCTTTGCCGACCGCAAGTGCCTATAGTGCCTTTATCCGTCAAAGCGGGGGCCGCTTTGCCGGCTAAAGGCGCCGATCGCTTCGCGATCGCTGGGCCGGTGAGCGAAGGCCCGACGGTCTCAGGCGGGGACGGCGGTGGGGTCGACCTTGATGAAGTCTTCGGCCAACCCCTGAAGGCGAACCTCACCGAAAACGACGGTGTACGCGCCGGCCGCCAGATCGGTTACCTTCCCGAGTTCGGGAACGCTGGCCAACTGCGGGATCTTCGAGCGGATCTCGTCGGGGAGCTTCACCGTGTCGCCCACCTCGAGCGCCGGCTGTTGGAAGAGCTTCTCGAGGTCGGCCATCAACAGGTTGAGCGGGATGCCGTAGCCTTCGCTGACCTGTTCGATCGTCTCGGTCTCGCTGATCGAGCAATGCGAGCAGCCGCCGAGGTGAAAGCGAGCGAACACGCGCTTCGCACCCGCGTGCGTCTTGAACGCTTGCTCGACGGTTTGGTCCTTGGTGAAGTGCGCCACGGTAGCCATTATTCACCCAGACCGAGCGCCGACCCCGCCGGTTGCGAAAGGCCGGCGTCGAGCCATGCCGCGGCGCTGACCATTGCGCGCAGTGACTCCACCGGCGCGCGGTTGCCGAGGACCCGCGAAACCTCTGCCCGGAGGGCGGCGGTCTGCAACGCGTCGAGCGCCTGGCCGAGGGCGAGGACGACGTTCTCGATCGTCGCGATCTCGTCGGGCGCATACGCCTCGCCATTGTCTTTGGCGCCCAACACGACGGTACCGGTGACCTCGTCGCGTGCCAGCATCGGAAAGGCGCGGTCGCCGTTCAGTGCGCTATCGACGTTCTGCAGCCCGACCGGCGAGCGTGTGGCGCGCATCCTGACCAGCGCCGGATCGTCGACGTCGACACGCGCCGCGGCCGGCGAGCCGGCCGGATCGACGCGCACGGCCGTCGCCCCGGCGGACACGTAGATGCTGACGCTCGACGCGCCGCCGCACGCGACCAGCACCTCGCGTGTGCGCGCGATCGCCACCCGCGGATCGGTGACGTAGGCGACCTCCCGCGCGAACGTCCGCAGCGCGCGCTCCGCCCGGTGGCGGTCGCGAAAGAAGAGGTCGTCGACCAGCGCATCGACCCTGGCATGGATCGACCGCAGCGAGAAACCCAGCACCAGCGCGAGCCCGAGCTCGAGCGAGGCCGAGGTGATGTGCGAGGCCGCGACGAGAATGTTGCCCAGCAGCCACTCGAGGGCGCCGAAGGCCAAGAGCACGATCCCCGAGACGATCGCGAAGACCAGCGCGCGGTTGACGACGAAGCCGATGTCGACGACGCGGTGCCGGACGATCGCATAACCGAGTCCGAACGGAAGCGCGACGAGGCTGAGCTGCAGCCACATGACGCGCTCGGCGGGGATGCGAGCGATCACGATGAGCGCGAGCTCCAGCACAACGCCCGAGAAGGCGACGGCCAGCGTGAACGAAACCCACCGCGCGCGCCTGCGGTCGGCTCCGGTCGCATTTCGATTGGCAACCGTAAACGCGGCAGCGATGGCGACGACGTAGTAGACCCAGGGATACGAACCCACGGCGAAGGCCCAGTCCGGCAGCGCGCGCTCGCCGACGAGGGCGGAGAAACTTGACCACGCGCCGAGCGCGGCGAACAGCGGCGAAACGACGTAGTTCGAGCGCCGGATGAAGCGTCGCAACCCGCCGGCAGCCGGATCGGGGAACGTGGTCGCCAGCTCGACGGCCGTCGCGCACGCCGCCATTTGCAACGGGAAGGCAACGAGCGTCGCGAGGACGACCAGCCAGAGCGGCATCCAGGGTTCGGGTCCGGTCAGGAAGTCGGCTCCGAAGACGAGCAGGAAGGCCGCCAGCGCACGCACTTCGCCGACCATCGGCCGCCGCAAGGCGAGCAATGCGCCCATCGAGATGAACGACAGGTCGAGCGCGAGCAAAATCCACACGACCGGTGGCGTCGGTCCGCTCACGATCCGAACGGTGAGCGGCGTTCGTCCCGCGCGATCGAAGACGAAGGCTTCGCCGGGCCGTTCGCGCGCGTAACGCGCTCGTTCGGCCAGCGTGTCATCGTGCAGCCGAATGACGTCGCCGACCCGCAGGTCGGGTTGCACGTCACGCTCGGGCAGCAACGCGGTGACCCGCCGCCGGGCAAGCGCTGGGCGTGCCGCCGGTACGGAACGAAATCCTTGGGTCGTGAACGGTGCCACGGCGGTCGCGATCACGAGCGTGAGGCTGGACAAGGCGAAGACGATCGCCGCGATGCGCCATACCTGCCACCGCATGCCGGCTCGTCTTCGCGTCAAGGTGCGGAGGGCGCCTGTACGCCGGATTCTGTCAAAGCCTCCGAAGGAGGCCGTGGTCGTCATCTCTCTGGGGCCGTCGTTACCGGCGACCTCGTTGCGACGTTGGCTCGTCCGCCGGGCCGGCGTCCTTCGACGGCCTCAGATGACTGAGAACGCCTCGGGTGATCGAACCGTCTTGCTCCAGGTGGGGTTTACCCGCGTCCGCGTCTCCGCGGAGCGCCGTGCGCTCTTACCGCACGATTTCACCCTTGCCGCCCGCGAGACGAGCTCACGAACGGCGGTTTGTTTCTGTGGCACTTTCCTTCGAGTTGCCCCGACAGGACGTTATCCTGCACCCTGCCCGATGGAGCCCGGACGTTCCTCGACGCTTGCGCGCCGCGACGACCCGGCGTCCTCCGCGCAACGGATGCTAGCCGAAAAGGGCGGTCGCCGCAAGCGCCGCATCGATCGGCCCGGCGGTTCGCTCCGTAGGGGGAATGACAGGTCGCTCCGAGAAACGACCCGACCGTTCTTGAAAGGAGCATCACGTGTCATATGCCACGCGAGTATTGATCGTGGCCGCGGCGTTGGCGGTCTGCTCGAGCGCCGCGTCGGCGCAGTCGATGGCCCCGATGGCGGGCTCGACGGTGCCGCCGAAGGCGCCGACGTTTCCCGCCCCGCCCAAGCCTGACTTCTCCTCGATGCGGTTTTTGCTGGGGACGTGGAAGTGCGTTTCCCACAGCGAACGGCGCGGCAACGAAGCGAGTACGGTCGTCGCGACGTATTCCATGGACCCCGACGGCTATTTCATGAAGTCGATCTCGAAGTCGCCGAAGACGTCCTATTCAGCGGTCGGGTTCACGTCGACCGATTGGTACACGTACGACGCTCGCGCGCAGCGCTGGATCGACATCACGGTCGGATCGTACGGGAGCTACGGCTACTCGACGTCGACTGGTTGGGACCACGGCCACCTGCTGTGGGGAGCGGACTCATTCCTACCCGACGGCGACGTCACGTCGTCGACCGGAACGCTGCTGACCAAAGTCAGCGATACGAAAATGACGAGCGCGTCCGCGTTCACCTCGACCGCCGGCCTGCTCAATCGCGTCACCGGCACGTGCACGAAGCAATAGCACTCGGAAAGGAACGAGATGTTCAGACAGACGGCCTTTTTATCGCTGTTTGCGCTCGCAGTCGCGCCGACGAGCGCTGACGCGGCGGGCGGGATGGCGGCCATGCAGTACTACGTCGGCCATTGGAGCTGCATGGCGGGCAGCGTCGGCAAACCCATGAGTCCCGCCACCTTTACGGCGACGATGGACGCGGGGGTCCTCCGCGAGCTGGTCGTCGTTCCGGCGCAGGGCACATCGAGAGCCTATACGCTGGTAATGAGCCTGACCTACGACTCCAAGCAGCAGCGCTACGTACAGGTCTTCCTCGATAGCGACTCCGCCTGGGGTATCTCGTACGCAAAGCCGTGGACGGGGAACACCGAGACGTGGCTCGACCATGCCACGAGCGACAACAAGCCGGGCCGCTCGACGGTCGTGCGCGGCGCGCAAAGCTATTCGTTCGTGGGTTATCCGACCGCGACGGCGACGAAAGCGAACTTCAAAGGCAACTGCAAGCGCGCGACGTAGCGCGTTCAGGCAGCGGCCCGACAAAAACGAACGGAGCCAGCGCGGCTCCGTTCGTTTCACGTGGAGGATAGGAGATTCGAACTCCTGACCCCTTGCATGCCATGCAAGTGCTCTACCAGCTGAGCTAATCCCCCGGCTCGACCGACGACGATTCCGGACAGGGCAAGCCGGGTCCTTGCGACGCGCGCTTGGTTCCGGAGCGCCGCGCGCTTGGTTCCGGAGCGCCGCGCGCGACGGCTGGGCCTATGTTCCGCGACCGCCGGCAACAATCTTCGGACGACTCTGTAGAGTACCCACCCAAGAACCACGAGCGCGCAAACAGAGCCGGTGAGCCACCATTTCAACTGCGTCAGGAACTGAAGAGCGGCTTGCAGTTGGTCGAACGAGGTCCACTCTTCGCGAATTCGTCCGTCGATGATTCGCCAGACGGTGATGCCGCGCAGTTCGAGCTTCACGCCCGTCGGAGGCAAGCCGTCGTATCCGGAGCCCGTATGGGTGCCCCGCAGGCCCATACAACCGTAACGAGGTCGTCTTTGGCGACCATGAGGATCACGGTCATCGTGAGATCCGGAAACGCGCTCTTCTCGGCATGAACCGCCGCTTGATCCTCTTGGAGTTCGGCATTCCGGTGGAGACCGTGATTCACAAAATCTTTGGCGTAGATCTCGCCCGCAACCTGAAACTTGCCCTGGTTGAAAATCTCTTCGAACACGCGTGCAGCTACTGTTTTGTTCCTGGCTTCCTGAGACGTGATCGTCGGCGAACGTGAGGCGCGATCGGCGAATGCAGGGCAGCCCGGCGCGAGCGCCACGAATGGTAACAGTGCCAGGAATATCTTTCCCATGCCGAGCCGCGCGGTCCCGAGCGCGCGCGCTCTCGCGACGAACGAGAAGCCCGAACCCGAGGCCATCGTGTCACCACCCTACTCGGAACTTGGAAAGTGGAGACGAGGGGACTCGAACCCCTGACATCCTGCTTGCAAAGCAGGCGCTCTACCAGCTGAGCTACGTCCCCGTTCCGAAGCGCTGGGTTCGCCGAGCAGGTGGCGTTCGGCCTTGCGCCGAGCATACTGCCGCTATGCCCCCGGCCGCGACGACGCCTTTTCGCTATCCTGACGCTCCGCGCGACGATCAGATCGACGATTACTTCGGGACGCTCGTCGCCGACCCGTACCGCTGGCTGGAGGACGTCGACTCGCCGCAGACGCGGCGCTGGATCGACGAGGAGAACGCGCTCACCGAATCCGTGCTCGCGACGGTGCCGCAGCGCGCGGCGATTCGCGCCCGGCTGACCGAGGTCTGGAACTACGAGCGCTGGGGCGTACCCGAACGCGCCGGGGAGCTCTACGCGTACTTCCGCAACACCGGCCTACAGAACCAGGCGGTGCTCTACGTGACGCGCGACCTCGCCGAGCCCGGTCGCGTGCTGCTCGATCCCAACACATTCTCGCCCGACGGGACGGTCGCGCTGTCGACCTCGGCGTTCAGCGACGACGGAACGCGGCTCGCGTACAGCATCTCGGCGTCGGGATCCGACTGGCAAGAATGGCACGTGAGAGACGTCGCCACCGGCCGCGACCTGCCCGACATCGTGCGTTGGTCGAAGTTCTCGGGCGCGGCCTGGAAGCGCGACGGCAGCGGCTTCTACTACTGCCGCTACGACGAGCCGGCGTCACAGAGCAAGTTCAAGGAAGCGAATTACTACCACAAGGTGTACTTCCACCGCTTGGGGACGCCGCAGTCGACCGATCTGCTCGCGTTCGAGCGCACCGACCAAAAAGAGTGGAACTTCGCCGCGCGCACCACCGAGGACGGTCGCTACCTGGTCATCGACGCCGGCCGCGGGAGCGCCCCCGAGAACGCTGTCTTCGTCAAAGACTTGGCGGCCGGCGGTCCGGTCGTCGAGCTGATTCCGGACGGCGACGCGCGCTACAACCTGCTCGGCAATGACGGGCCGACGTTCTATTTCCTCACCACCAAGGACGCCGCGCGCGCGCGCATCGTCGCGCTCGACCTGCACGAGCGCGTCCTGCGCGAGATCATCCCGGAAACCGACGACCGCCTGGACGCGGCGACCCTCTTCGGCGACCGCATCGTCATGTCGTACCTGCGCGACGCCCGGGCCGAAGTGGTCGTGTGCTCGCTGGCCGGGACGTTGGAGTCGACGGTCGCGCTGCCCGGCCTCGGCAGCGTGATGGGCTTCACCGGCAAGCGCGGCGATCGCGAGACGTTCTTCGCGTACACCAGCTACACCGAACCGAGCGCGATCTATCGATACGACCTCGCCGGCGGGACGTCGGAGCGCGTTTTCGCACCGCAGATCCGGATGGACTCGAATGGGTTCGAGAGCACGCAGGTCTTCTATCGGTCGAAGGACGGAACGCGCGTGCCGATGATGCTGACCAGCAAGAAAGGAACGCCCAGGGACGGCAGCGCCCCGACCATCCTGTATGGTTACGGCGGCTTCGACATCTCGCTCACCCCGGCGTTCTCGTCGGCGGTGCTGGTGTGGCTCGAGATGGGCGGGATCTTCGCCGTCGCGAACGTGCGCGGCGGCGGCGAGTACGGCGAAGCGTGGCATCGGGCCGGGATCAAGGAGCGCAAGCAGAACGTCTTCGACGACTTCATCGCCGCCGCCGAGTACCTGATCGCCGAGAAGTGGACCTCGGCCGCCAAGCTGGCGATCCAGGGCGGAATCCAACGGCGGTCTACTCGTCGGCGCTTGCATGACGCAGCGGCCGGAGTTGTTCGGCGCGGTGCTGCCGGCGGTCGCCGTGATGGACATGCTGCGTTTCGAGCGCTTCACCATCGGCTGGGCCTGGAGGTCGGATTACGGTTCGGCCGACGATCCGGCCGAGTTCGGCACTCTCGTCGCGTACTCGCCCTATCACAACCTGCGGCCCGGCACGGCGTACCCGGCGACCTTCATCACGACGGCCGACCACGACGACCGCGTGTTCCCGGCGCACTCGTTCAAGTTCGCTGCCGCCCTGCAGCACGCGCAAGGCGGCGACGCGCCGGTCTTGCTGCAAGTCGAGACGAAAGCAGGCCACGGCGCGGGCAAGCCGACCGACAAGCTGATCGACGAAGTCGTGGATCGCTACGCGTTCCTGGTACGCGTCCTCCAGACGGAGTAACGGCGTGCGTTTCGGCGGTTCACGCCCGCCGGCCATGTGGACGGCCGCGGGCGAGCGGCGTCCTGGTGGGCCATCATGGATTCGAACCATGGACCTCATGCTTATCAAGCATGCGCTCTAACCAACTGAGCTAATGGCCCCGGAACCGCGACGACGGTCCTTCGTTTTCCGCGCCGCCCGGGCCTTCGGGCCCGAGATACGTTCGAGCGGACTTCCAAGAATTCTCGTGGGTGTTCAGGCGCGCCGATCGGCAAGCACTCAGCCGATCTTGCGGCGATCTAACCCCTCGTCCGTCACCTGCCCAGCTTCGTCATCCTGGACGGCAAGACCAAGGGGTCCGAGCTCCGCGGTCTCGTCACGCACGAAATCGCGAAGCGAGGGAAACGCGAGTCCATTTTGCTCCGCGAAGCCTGAGCCGACTTCAACCGCAGCGCCCGTTACCTCGATGAGTTCGATCCCCAAGACTTCGCCGGTTCCATCGAATTGGACGACGACATCGTCGCTGAGTCTCGTCACGTGATCGATGCGCGCCCCTTCGGGAACGCGCCGATAGGCGACATACGCCGCTCCGGCTTCGAAGTCGAGGCGCAATCCGATCGCGTGCTGCATGGCTCCTCCGCGCTTACTCGGGAACAACCGTGATGACGAATGATGCTGCGCGGTTCGTGACGACGTTGAACGGTCGCCCGTCGCCTGCCGCCTGCGTAGCCGAAGTGTTCGGTCGAGGCCTTGAACGCGGGCGCGTACCGTCCGCGAGTTGGATTGGCGACGATGGCCACGACGTCGGTTTTGGTGATTCCGTACTGGCTCATTCGCTCTTCCGCGTGGGCCGAGTATCGCACGATCGTCTCCATCATGTCAAACAGAAGGCCGGCATCGATTCGCAACGTCAGATGAGCTTGATCCACTCGTTCATCGTTTGGTCGTCGCGTTTGATCTGCTGCATCGCGAGGTCGCGCAGCGCGTTGGCTTCGCGCTCCTGCTCAGCTTGCATGATCATGATCTGATCGAACTCGCGCTGCTTGGCGAGGACCGCCGGGTCGACGGGCACTGCCGGATGCGCGGCGGCCGCGTGTGCCTTCGCTGCGTGAGGTGCCGCGGCGGCCGCGTGCTTCGCGACCGCGGACGGGCGGCGCACCGCGCCCGAGCGGTGCACGGGACGGTGCGGCGTCTGCGGCCGGATCGGCAAGGCCTCCATCGGCTAGCCGATTGACTTGATGAACTCTTTGGTGATCAGGTCGGCGGCTACTCCGCCCCGCCTTCGGCCGCTACGAGCAATCGCGCTCGAACGGCGTAACGGCGCGGTTTCCGCCGCGCGGCGGCGGCCCTGCGCGTCCCGGGGAACGGCACGACTGCACCTGGTGCTGTACCTTGAGCTCCGCCCTGCGCGGGGCGTCGAGGACGCAAGAGTTCATCGACCGCCCGGGCCACAGTGAGCATTTGGGCGGGGATGACGTGGCCGTAGATCTGGGCCGTGGTCGTGACCGAGCCGTGGCCGAGCTGTTCGCGCCGCGTCTCGAGAATCCGCGCCGGCCAGCCGCTGAATCTGCCCCAGCGTGTGACGCAGATCGTGGAAGTGGAAGCTCACACCCGACGGCAGTTGCAACTGCGCGCGAATCTTGCTCCAACTGCGGTAGAGATTCGACTTGTAGATCGGTGTGCCGGCCGTCGACGTGAACACGTGACCGGCGCGGACGTCGCGGTCTTCGGCAATCGCGGCGGCGCGTCGCGCGCGCAGTGCAAGGAGTGCGAGCGGCGGAATGGGCAAGTCACGGCGCTGGCGTTCGCGCTTGAGCCCCTTGAGCCGCAAGCGTCCGCTCTTGTCCTGCAGACTGTGGCGCAGTGCGATGATACCGACGAAGCCGACGTCGCCACAACGCCGGCAGCCGCGACCGCGACAGCGCGCGCACGGCGTGTCGATCGCGATGTCACTCCACTGCAAGCCCAGAATCTCGCCCTGGCGCAGGCCCATCGAGATCGCGATCGCGTAGACTCCCGCAAGGCGGTCGGCGGCGACGAGCTCGAGCAACCGGTGCGCGTGCGGCAGGTCGAGCGTCGGACGCTCGGGCGGCGTGTAGCGAGGCTTGACGCCGCGCGCGGCCGGATTGTAGGGGATGAGATTCCAGGCGACGGCTGTCTCGAGCGCCGAGCGCAGCACGGCGTGGACCTTGCGCTTCATCGCCGGCCCGTACGCTAACGTCGTGTAGAACGCGGCGATGCGCTGGGGATCGAGACGCACCAGCGCGATGCGGCCCAGACTCGGCACGATTGTGCGGCGGATCAGCCGTTCATATTCGGGGATGCTGCCCTCGTCGAGCCGCGTCGGCGCGACGTCGCGCAGCCAGCGGTCGAGGTACTCACCGACAGAGCCGCGCGCGGCGACGGCGCCGGTTGCGAAGTGCCGCGACAGCAAATCGAGCGCGTCGGCCTTGCGCGCGCGCGCGCCCAGCTGCACGCGGACCGGACGACCGTGCGCGTCGCGGCCCGGCACGCGCGCGATCCAGTAGCCGTCCGACTTGCGCTGAAACACGCTGCCTTCGCCGCGGCCGCGCCGCGCCTTGCCCATCGCTCCTCCGCCCGCCGGTCCGCCGGCGGCGTTGTCATTTTCGACCGCCGCCGGTCCGCCCTTCGCGGGCCCGGCTCAAGCAAGCGTAGAATGTCACCGCCAAAATCGGCACCTTCGTGCCGAGACTCGAAAGAGGTGACGCGTGAATCCCATCTTCGCGGCGATCCTGGCTGCGCTGCTCTTGCTCCTGGGCCTGGCCGGCGGCGGCCACGGCCACGACGGCGGCGGCGTCCAGCCCAACGACGTCGTCAGCAGTGGCGGGCCGTCGTGAAATAGCCGGGGATTTTCCGGGCGCTGGCCGCTCGGCGGCCGTATAGTGGGGACGCTGCGCACGGTCGCGGCGTCCCCATCTGCGTTTCGGAGGTCCCGATGTCCCAGGCCGTCCATGCTCTCGCCGATCGTGCGACGTACTCCGACGCGCTGGCCGCCTGGTGCGGCGGCGACTTCGAGCGGTGCCTGGAGCTGTGCGACACAGTCGGCCGTGGCGCCGACGTCGCCTTCTTGCGCGCCCGGGCGCTGCTGCGACTCGGCCGGGCCGGCGATGCGCAACGCGAGCTGCTCGAGGCCGCGCCGGGGACGCCCGACGCGGCGCTGACGGCGCAGCTGCTGCTCGGCGCCGCGGAGATCCGACTGGGCGACGTCGACGCTGGCCTCGCCCGTCTCGATGCCGCGCAGATCGCGGCCGTGACGGCGCACCCGACGATCCGCTCGGAGATCGCGCTCTACCGGGCGCTGGGACACTATGCTCGCCGGGAATACGCGGCCGCGTCGGCGGCGTTGCGCAGCGTCACGCCCGACAGCGACATCGTCTACGCGCGCGCACTAGAGTACCGCGGCTGGATCGACGTTGCGCGCGGCCGGCGCGACGGCGGCGTGACCCACTTCGTGCGCGCGCTCGAGCAGCTCGACCGGTGTCGCCATCGGGATCGGTTTCTCGAGACGAACGCGCTGCGCGCCCTTTCGCACCTCGCCAGCGAGACGTTCGACGCCGGCTTGTGGTCGTTCGTCAACGCGCGCGCCGCGCGGCTCGATTGGAACATGCCGGGCATCGCCGCGCCGCGCTGGTGGATCATGATGAACGCCGCGCTCGTCCACGAAGCCGCCGGCGACGTCGTGGGCGCGCTGGGCGCCCTGCGCGAGGCCGATCGACTCGCACCGTCGGCGGCGTATCGCGTTCACGCGCTCTGCCGGCGCGCGGCGATCGCGCACCACGCGGGCGAACCGATCGGCGCCCGCTGCGACGTCGACGAGGCGCGCGCGTTGCTCGATGGGCTCTCGGCGGCTGAGCTCGCCGCCGACGCGCGCACGGCGGCGCTCAGCTTGGCCGAGGAGCTCGCGCGCGCCGGCGACGCGCTCGGGGCCGCGCGCTACCGCGGCCTGTACGCGTCGCTGCCGCCGGTCGAGCGCGACGTCGCGATCGCCGACGACCCGCGCCTGCGCGCGCACGAGCAGCTCGTCGAAGCCGCGATCGCGCGCGCCGCCGGCGACGTAGGCGCCGCGGCGACCGGCCTGCGCGCGGCGTTCGAAGGGTTCCGGCGCGTCGGCTACACCCGGCGCGCGGCCGAGGCGGCGTTCGGCATGGCGCAGATCACCGGTGACGACGAGCACTACCGCTACGTCGTCGACGCGACCCGCGACGTCGCGCCCGGCTACTGGCTGCGGCGCGCGGTCGACCGGCGCGCGCGCTACCTCGACGACCCGGCGATCGGGGCGCTGCGACCGCGGCACCGCGAAGTGCTCGCCGCGATTCTGGCCGGCCGCACGAATGCCGAGATCGCGCGGGTGCGCGGCTGCGCACTGAGCACGGTGGAGCACGCCGTTACGGACCTACTGGCCGCGCTGGGCGTCTCGCGCCGGTCGGAGCTCGTTGCAGAAGCGGTGCGGCGCGGGCTGAGCTAGCCGATTTGACTTTCGGCCCACGGACGTGGTCGAATGGCGCAATGGAGTCTGCGCGCTGCCGAGCGGAACCGAATCCGCATGCCTACGTTGCCGGAATACGCGCGAGCGTCGCGTTATTTCGGAACGACGAAGGCACGCCCGTCGCCGCACTCGACGCAAACGGGAATCTAGGAATTGCCGGCGAGCTCGTTACGGGACCCGCCGCCGAATTGGGTTTGGAAGAGGAGGCTGCTCTTCAACCGGAGCGTCCTCAACCATGAACCTGCCGTCATTTTCAAAGTCGGTATTCCGAAGTGGCGTTGGCTTCCAGCGCGCCGGCGAGCCGGGCTCCCATTCAACCGACGCAATCGTCATCTGATACATGCCCGCAGGCGCATCGGCAGGTATTCGGCCGGAAACACGGACCGATAGGCTGTCGCCGGACGGCCCGCTGCGACCGTCGATATTTGCGCCAACCGGGCCGCGAAACTTCGCCTTGACGCGAGCGCCCGGCGGTAGTGGGCCGTCGAAACGTATCTCGACGAAGAACGCGCCACCGCGCGGAAACGTCGGAAGACCGGCTCCCCAGCTATCCATGCCGCTCATCGACTGATTTCTTCGTCAGCTTCGCGAGGTGCGCCGCGCAGGGGTCGTAGCCGCGCACGTCGTCGCCGTCGCCGAGCACGACGGTGCAACCGCACTCGAAGATCGAGGCCTTCGTTCCGGACTCGCCGACGAACGCGCGCACTTCGGCGAGCGTCGAGAATGGACGCCGCCGCGACTGGCCGTCGTCGACGATCGCGTCGGTCGCGACGTCGCCGGCGCGACCGTGGTGCGCCGAGACGCGCAGATGGCTGCCGGTCTTGGGTTCGGGCGGCGTGAAGCGGAGGTCGTCGTCAGCCATTTAGCGATGCCGTTATGGTGGCGGAGTCGGCGTACTCCATGCGACGAGCCATGCCGTGATCCTCTGCTCAGCGCTTTCGCAGCGCGCACCTCGGTCGATTCCAACATTGCGCACAACGCAACGCTGAAAGAGCTGCCGTGCCAGGTTCAGGCGGTTTCTCCACTCGGCGTCGCCGTTGTGGTGCATCAGCGCTGCATCCCAGGCGCTCAGATACGCCGTGACGAGATCTCGGTCGGGACCAGGCGGACACTTTTTCGCGTACGGCACGAACGAGTTAAATCGACGCGCCGAACTCGGTCCGAGGAACGCGAAGTTTTGATCGTCGACCCACTTCGTGTTCTCGTCGAAGCTGTCGGGCAATTGATACGGCTTGACGAGGATCGCGCACAACTGCGCCGGCGTCGGCTTCGCAGCGACCGGCTCGGCGGTTACGGTGACGAAGAAGACCGTTAACGCAAAGCACCAGATGCGAACCGCTCGCGATTTTTGTGCAGACTGTGGACGTCGCCCGCGAGCGTT
>CAVTWP010000002.1:0-391051 GCA_963738465.1 Vulcanimicrobiota bacterium | reverse complement strand
CCCTCATAACCGTGCGGCAGCAGCAACTCGCTAGGCGCGTTTGCTGACCCCACTTGGCGGCGCCGGCGGCGATGAACTGGTCGATGATGATCTGGGCGCCGTTGTTGAAGTGGCCGAATTGGGCTTCCCACAGCACCAGCGCGTTGGGCTCCTCGAAGCCATAGCCGTACTCGAAAGCCGAGACACGCGTACTCGCTGAGCGGCGAGTTGTAGATCTCGAACGATGTCCTTCCGCGTCCTTGAGGTGCTGCAGCGGAACGTACTTCGTGTTCGTGAGCGAGTCGTGCAGCACGGCGTGGCGGTGCGTACGTGCTGCGTTCGGTGTCCTGGCCGGTCAGCCGGACCGGTGTCCCGTCGCTGATCAGCGATGCGAACGCAAGCGCCTCGGCCAGGCCCCAGTCCACCTCGCCGGTCTCGCGCAGCGTCTGGGCGCGCTTCGCGAACTGCTGTTGCAGCTTTCGTTGAGCGCGAACCGGTCCGGGCGTGGACGACCTCGTCGCTCCACCGTCATCAGCCGCTGCTTGGCCACCGTCGTGTCGGGCGGCGCTTCGTTGATCGTCGACTTCGGCGCGACGGTGATCAGCTGGCCTTCGCCTTGCCGCTCTTGACCTTCTTGTGCGCTTCGGTGATGCGGGCCGTCGCGACGTCCTGCATCTCCTTGGCCTGTTCGTTGGTGAGCACGCCCTGCGCGACGAGCTGCGCGGCGTACAGCTCGCGCACGGTCGGATGCTGCTTGATGAGCGCCATCTCTATCGGCTGCGTGTACGCCGGCTCGTCCTGCTCGTTGTGGCCGAAGCGGCGGTAGCCGATCAGATCGACCACCACGTCGCGGCCGAACTTGCGCCGGTAGTCGATCGCCAGATGCACGGCCGCGATCGACGCGTCGACGTCGTCGGCGTTGACGTGCACGATCGGGAGGTCGTAGCCCTTCGCCAGGTCGCTGGCGTAGCGCGTGGAGCGGCCTTCGCCGGATCCGTCGTGAAACCGACCTGGTTGTTGGAGATGATGTGGATCGTGCCGCCGGTCGCGTAGCCCGCGAGCGCCTGCAGGTTGAGTACCTCGGCGACGATTCCTTGCGCGGCGAACGCTGCGTCACCGTGATCAGGATCGGCGCGGCGACTTCCTGGTTGAGCGTCGGCGGGTTGACCTTGTGATCGGTCTGCAGCGCGCGCGTCATCCCTTCGACGACGCCGTCGACCGCTTCGAGATGCGACGGGTTGCTGGCCAGCTCGACGGTCACTTTCGTGCCGACCGGGGTGTAGTACTCGCCGTGCGCGCCATGGTGATACTTCACGTCGCCGGTCGCGTCTGCGTCGTCCGAGGTGTTCGGCGAGGCCTCGCGCATCGCGGCCGACTCGAACTCGGCCAGCAGCTCTTCGTACGGGCGGTTGACGACGTGCGCGATCGTCGAGAGGCGGCCACGATGGGCCATGCCGAGCACGACGGTCTTGGTGCCGTCCTCGGCCAGCATCGAGATCGTCTCTTCGAGCATCGGCACCATCACGTCGAGGCCTTCGATCGAGAAGGTCTTCTGCGACATGAACTGCTTGCGGAAGTAGCGCTCCATCGTCTCGACCTTGGTCAGGCGCTGGAGCACCTGCACGCGGCGCTGCGGGGTGAGCTGATGGCGATGGCGGCCGGTCTCGATGTACTCGCGCAGCCACTCGCGCTTTTGCGTGTTGGAGATGTGCTCGATCTCGTACGCGATCGTCGAGCTGTACGTTTCGCGCAGGCGCGGCAGCACGTCGGCCAGCGTCTTGCCCGGCACCTTCACGTTGAGCACCGAGGCGGGGATCGCGCGCATCATCGCCGGTGTGAGATTGTACGCCGACGGGTCGAGCGACGGATCGTTGGGGGGCTCTTTGCCGAGCGGGTCGAGCGCGGCGCCCAGGTGGCCGTGACGGCGATACGCCGAGACGACCGCCATCCCGGCGGCGATCGCGCGCATCATCTCTTCGGACGGCAGGCCCGGCAGATCGGCGGTGACCGCTTCTTCCTGCTCGCGCACGGCCGGCGCTGCGCCGTTGGCGCTGGTCGCCGTGCCGCGCACGGCTGCGCCGATGCCCAGCTGCGCGAACACCGTCTCGTAGAACTCGTCGGCGCCGCCGAGCAGCTCGTCGACGCGCTTGAGGTACTCTCCCGACTGCGCGCCTTGGATGACGCGGTGATCGTAGGTCGAGGTCATCGTCATGACTTTCTCGACGCCCAGTTGCTCGAGCGTCGCGCGCGGTGCGTGCGCGAAGCCGGGCGGGAACGCGATCGCGCCGGCGGCGATGATCGCGCCTTGGCCGACCATCAGGCGCGGCACCGACGCGACGGTGCCGATGCCGCCGGGGTTGGTCAGCGTGAACGTCGCGCCGGTCTGCTCTTCGACCGACGAGCTTGTTGTCGCGCGCCTTGGCGACGAGCTCTTCGTAGGCGGCGCGGAACGACGGGAAGTCGAGGCTGGCCGCGTTCTTGAGCACCGGCACGACCAGGAAGCGCGAACCGTCTTTCTTCTGCGCGTCGACGGCCAGGCCGAGGTGAATGCCGGCTTCGATCTTTTGCGGCTTGCCCTCGACGCGGCGGAACGACGTGGTGATCGCGGGCTGTTCTTGCGCGGCGCGCGCGAGCGCGAACGCGATGATGTGGGTGAACGAGATCTTCTCGGTGCGGCCGGCTTGTTTGAGGGCGTTGTTCAGCTCGGCGCGGCGCTGTTCCATTGTGCCGACGTGGAGCGTGCGGAACGACGTCGCGACGGGATCGTCAGCGACTGGTCCATGTACGTCGCGAGCGTCGCGACGGAGCCTTTGAGCTCGGTGACTTTCGCTGTGCTCGAGAGCGGCGGGTAGTTGATCGGCGGCGCGGGCGCTGCGGAGCCGATGCCGCCGGTGAAGGCGACCTTGCCCGAGGCGACGGCGGCTTCGACGTCTTCGCGCAGGATCAGGCCGTCGGGGCCGGTGCCGGTGAGCTTCGTGGCGTCGATGTGGAGGCGGTTGACTAGCAGGCGCGCGTGGTGGCTGAGGGGGCCGCCGGGGCGGGTGGGTTCACCCTTCGCGCGCTCAGGGTGGCATCGCCGGTGTCGTGGCGCTCGGCGGGTGGCGAGCCTGTCCCGGGGGCTCCGTAGGAGCTGGGCGTGACGAGTTCGCCCTTCGACGAGCTCAGGGTGACATCGGGCTCGGCTGACATTGCCGCGCTCGTTGACAAGCGGCGTCGCGCTCGTGCCGTCGGGGTGGCGCCGCGCGCGCGGCTCGCGGGGGCGGTGCCGGCGGGTTGGGGGCGGTGGTGTCGATTTCGGCTAGGACGGAGCCTACGGCGACGGTGGCGCCTTCGTCGCCGTGGAGGGCGGTGATGACGCCGCTGGCGATCGAGGGGACCTCGACGTCGACCTTGTCGGTCGTGATGTCGACCAGGGTGTCGCCCTCGTCGACCCAGTCGCCGACCTTCTTGCGCCACTCGACGATCGAGCCTTCGCTGACCGACTCGCCCATCTCGGGCAGGGTGACGTTCACCAGCGTTTGCAAACGAGCTCTCCGGAACTGCTTTCGCGGGCTTCCCCTGGAGTTCGATTCCGGCGAGAGGCGGCTTCCCGCCGTCACGACGGCGCCGTTGGGCCGACCGGGACCCGGCCCGGCCTTCGATCCTATCCTAACACCTGTCCGGCCGCGGAAGGCGTCGATGAGTCGTTCGGTCGCCTCGCGGATCCGCTCCGGCGCGGCACGACGGTCCGCCCAGGTCGTCCGCCGGGCCGGCCGTGGACGGACGGCATGCGCACCCTCGTTCTCTCGCTGGTCGCCGCCCTCGCGCTCGGCACCGGCCTCGCCGTCGCAGGCTAGCTCGACCCTGGCCGTCGCTCGAGCGGTCCGCCGCCGGCACGCCCAGTCACCTGCGCGGCCGCGGCCGCGCCCAAGCCGGGATTCGGTCGTCGCAGGCCGCGCGCCCGTGCCTTCGCCGATGCCGTCGCCCGTGTCGATCATCCACATCAAGAACTTCGCCTACTTGCCGGACTCGGTGACGATCCCGGTCGGCTCGACGGTGAAGTTCGTCCAGGACGACGAGACCCCGCATACGGTCACCGCAGCCGGACGGATCGTTCGACAGCGGCAACCTCAACCAGAAGCAAACCTGGACGCACACCTTCACCAAAGCCGGCACCTACGCGTACTACTGCGCCTACCACACCTACATGAAAGGCAAGATCGTCATCGTTCCTTAGGCACGATGGATCGGGTCATTCGGGTCGAGGTCGACGGCATCGGTGCCGGCGACGTCCCGGAAGACTTGGTCGGCGTTGCCGATGCGGGCGGTGATGACGGTGTCGTTGACGGCGACGGCATCGCGGTTGCGGTCGGTGTCGGCGCCGGCGTCGGCGGAGGCATGATGCGGCAGGCGGCGGTCGCGACGTCGTCGCCGATGAGAACGGGAAGGCGCGTTCCGTGCGCGATCGTGATGTCGCTCCCGTGGTGGATGAAGCCGTACGGCCCGAGCACGTAGCCGATGAACGGGATCGCGCCGACGAAACCCGGGATGTTCCGCGACGAACCGGTCGCGGTGGCGCGCGCGGCGGTCGTCCAGTCGATCGTCACCGGCACGTGTTCGTGCTCGGTCAGCGCGAGAAAGCGCGACTCGATCACCACGTAGCCGCCGCGCCCGCCGCGCTCGGCGTGCTGCGCGATCGCGACCACGCCGAAACCTTTGGTCCCGGCCGGGATCGCCGTCCCGTCCGGCGCGCGCGCCGGGCTCGACCGTCTCGAAACCGAACGAGTCACCGGACCGCGCGTGAGCGCTGTCGACGTCGGTGGCCATCTCGACGACGGTTCGCACGCACGCCGGACGCGGCGTCGTGCTCGGCCACGCCCAGCAGCGGGACGAGCAGCGCGACGGCGGTCAGCGATACGAGGCGCGGGATCACCATGCTGCGAGCATGGTACCCGTAAGCTCAGGCGCCGCCGCAGCTATGTTCGCTGTTGAGGCCGCTGTACTGCTGCTTCTGCCGGTAGTCGTAGACGCGGTAGGTCCGCCGCGCGGATCCTTGTCGGGGTCGCAGTACTGCGTCGGCGCCGGCGGGCCGAGGAAGCACACCTGCACCTTGTCGCCCTTCTTCTCCGCCATCATCACGTTGTTGCCGGCCGTGTCCTGGTAGTGCGTCACCGACGCCGGCGCGGCCGCAGCGGCCGGATCGGAACCGAGCTTGGTCGCGAACTGACGTAGACGCCGCTAGCGATGAAGTCTTGCTTCGTGAACGTCGTCTGCCCGGCGTTGCCGAGCCGCGGCGTCACGGCCGTCACCGTCGTGTCGACGCATGGTATCGACTTGTAGTGCCACGGCCCGGACTTGTATTGGATGTTGTCCTGCGCCATCGCCGGAACCGCCGAAGGCGACGATGCACGCCGCCAGCGCCAACGCACACACTCTGGTCACGCCATACCTGCCTTCTGCGAACCCTGCGCCTAAAGGGTCGAGCTTCGGTTCGCGCGCACCTGCGGCGGCCGTGTTCCGCGTCCGGCTCGCTGCGGCGACCCGCATCGTTCGGCGGCAGCCGAACGGCGCGGGACGGCCTGTGGGGCGCCCGGAAAGCGAAGATCATGATGAGCGCACCACGGTTCGACGTCGTCGCCCGGCTTGCGGGCGACCCGTCGCGCGCGACGATGCTCGAGGCGCTCATGGACGGCCGCGCCTGGACCGGGCGCGAGCTGGCGCAGCGCGCGCACGTGACGCCCTCGACCGCCAGCGAGCACCTCGCCCGGCTGGTCGACGGCGCGATGCTGCGCGTCGCGCCGCAAGGCCGGCACCGCTACTACCGGCTCGCGTCGCCCGAGGTCGCGCAGGCGCTCGAAGCGATGATGTTCCTCGCGCCGGCCGAGCCCAGCGGCAGGCCGGCCGTCAAGATCGACCGCGAGCTGCGCCGCGCGCGTACCTGTTACGACCACCTCGCCGGCGAGCTGGGCGTCGCGATCTGCGAGTCGCTGGTCGCGCGCGGCGCGATCCTGTTCGGTCTCGACGACAGCGCGCTCACCCGCATAGGCGCCGAGCTGTTCGACGCGCTCGGCATCACGCTCGACGGCAGCACGTCGCGCCGCACCGTCTGCCGTCCGTGCGTCGACTGGAGCGAACGCCGCTTCCACCTCGCCGGCCGCGCCGGCGCCGCGCTCGCCCGCCACGCCTTCGCGCAGCGCTGGCTCCGCCGCCTCGACGGCACCCGCGCAATCACGGTCACCGACACCGGCATCACCGCCCTCCACGAAGCCTTCGGGATCACCTGGCGGCAGTAGCGCCGAGACGGCGCTGCTTCAAACACCGGGCCTTCACCGGAAATTCCCCACATCGCCGCGAAGAGTGCTGTCGCGTAACACCGAGTTCATGACAGCATGCTATCGTACGACGCTGTCGTGGATTCGCAGATGGGCGACGACCGGGTGGTCGGTACATCGACCCCGGATTCGTTTCGAGCTATCCTGCGGACGAGCAACTGCACATCGGCGAAACTTGGATCCTGGCCGATGGCGGCGCATTTCTGCGCCGCGTGCCGGGAAGCTATGGGTTCTTGGTGGACAAGAAAGACTGTACGAGCATAGAATTCTTGAAGTGGAGCGATGTCGAGGCCGCGCTCCCGACACGCGCCGCCGCCGACTCGTGAGCTGCCGACCGCGCCGCGACCGATGTCGGGCGTAGTCCCACCGAAGAAGTAAGGTCGAAGGTCATCTCACGGCACAAGCCCGCAGGTTATCTCGCGCGCTGCGTCACGAAACCACCGGCGTTGGGCACGGGAGGCCTTTCGTGAAGCCCGGTGCTCTCGACTGAGAGCTAGGCGAATGACACCGCCGGGGTGTTGCTGCCGCTGATGACGACGCAGACGCGTTCGCCGGCGGCGGGCGCGTACCGGCCGCAGAGGACCGCGGCGAAGGCGGCGGCACCGCCGGGCTCGGCCACGTAGCTCAGGCCGCGCCAGAGCGCGTGCTGCGCCGCGCGAATCTCATCGTCGCTGACGAGGAGGACGCGCTCGACGTGGCGCTGCGCGATCGGGAACGTCAGCGTACCGATCCGCGCCGGTGCGAGCGAGTCGCTCGCGATGCTGTCGGCCGGCGCGTCGACCGGCTCGCCGGCTGCGAGCGCGCGGGTCAGCGTCGGCGCGTCGTGCGGCTCGACGCCGATCACGCGCACGCCGCTGCCGGCGAACCAGCTCGCGATTCCGCCGATCAGCCCGCCGCCGCCGACGGCCGCGATCACCGTTTCGACGCCGGGCAGTTGCTCCTCGATCTCCAGTCCGACCGTTCCGGTGCCGAACATCGTCTCGGGCTGGTCGAAGGCGTGGACGTTGAGCGCACCGCTGCTCGCACAATAATCCGCGCAAGCCGCGACCGTGTCGCTGTATCGCGCGCCGTCGATCACCAGCTCGGCACCGTACGAGCGGATGCGTTCGATTTTGAGCGCCGAGGCGACGGTCGGGACGAAGATCTTCGCCCGCACGCCGCGGCGCATCGCGGCGTATGCGACCGCCGTGCCGTGGTTCCCGCCCGACGCCGCGGCGACGCCGGCGGGCGGGATCTCGCGCAGCAGCAGGTTCGCGAACGCGCCGCGCGCCTTGAACGAGCCCGACACCTGCATCGACTCCAGCTTGAACGCAACCGGCACCGGTAAACCGAAGTCGGCGCCGGCCGACTCGACGACCGGCGTGCGCCGCACGTAGGGGCGGATCGTCGCATAGGTCGCGGCGATCCGGTCGCGGCCGATCGCGACGTCCGAGCCGTTCACGCTTGACATCGTAGCGGTTAGTTAGCAAAATGGCAATATGGCAAAGAGCGACGCGGGGCCGGCACCCGACGTGGCGCGGGCGCTGCGGGCGCTGTCCAACGAGCGCCGGCTGCGCGTGCTGGGCTGGCTCAAGGATCCGCGCGCGCATTTCGCGCCCCAAGTCGACGGCGACCTGGTCCGCGACGGCGTGTGCGGCGCGTCGATCGCCGGCAAGCTCGGCGTGAGCCAGCCGACGGCCAGCGAGCACCTGCGCGTCCTGGTCGAAGCGAACCTGGTGCGGGCCAAGCGCGTCAAACAGTGGACGTTCTACCGGCGCGACGAAGCTCGGCTGCGCGCCGTCAAGCGCGCGATCGCGCGCGACCTCTGATGCGCGAGTACGAGTACACCGTCGTCGACGTCTTCACGACGGTCAAGCTGAAAGGCAATCCGCTGGCGGTGTTCCCGGCCGCGACCGGCATCGCGGACGCTGAGATGCAGGCGATCGCCGGAGAGTTCAACCTGTCGGAGACGGTGTTCATCCTGCCCGCGACGACGCCCGGCGCCGCCGCCAAGCTGCGCATCTTCACGCCGCGCAGCGAGCTCGCGTTCGCCGGCCATCCGACCGTCGGCGCGGCCTACGTCCTGAGCGCCGGATTGCCGATCGGTCATGGTTTCGTCCTCGAGGAGAATGTCGGCTCGGTGCCGATCGAGCAGGATGCCGACGACGACGGCAACCCACGCTTCTGGCTGACCACGCCGAAGATCACGCTGTCCGAAACGCTCGATCGCGCGTTCTGCGCGCGCCTGCTGAACCTGCCCGAAAGCGACGTGTCGCCCGTCGTCCCGCCGCGGTTCGGGTCGGCCGGCACACCGTTCTTGTTCGTCAACATCGTCTCACCCGAGGCCGTCGACCGCGCCGAATTCCAATCGGCGCATCTGCGCGAAGCCATGGGCAGCGCCGGTTCGGTCGGAACGTTCCTGTTCGCCCGCCGAGACCCGGCGTCGCGCACGAACTACGACGTCTACGCGCGCATGTTCGCGCCGCAGTCGAACATCGCCGAAGATCCCGCGACGGGCAGCGCTACCGGTCCGCTCGCCCAATACATGCGCGCCTACGGACTGCTGCCGAAGTCACCGCTCTCGTTCACCAGCGAGCAAGGCACGAAGATGGGCCGCCGCAGCCTGCTGCGCGTTCGTGTCGAGACCGCCGGCGACGACGTCGCGATCAAGGTCGGCGGCTCGGCCGTCACCGTCACGAAGGGCCGCTTCTTCCTCGACGCCTGATCGAACCGTTTGATTGCCGCTGCGCGCGACTTGGCAGCCGGCGGGCTCATTTCCGGCGCGCGCCGCCCTTGACGCGTCGCAGTACGCCGGCCACGATGTCGCCCAGCTCGGCGCCGAGCACGCCGCCGTCGCGCCAGTCCAAGTCGGCCGATGTCGCGCGCAGCGGCAGCCATTGCAACAGCGCCGCATGGTTGGTCTTGAGCGCGTGAACGAAGTGCACGGGAAACACCGGCAGCGGTCGCGGCGGCAATACGATCTCATGCGGTTCGGGCGGCAGGCCTGCCAGCATCGCACCGATCTCCCGCCCGAAGGGCGGTCGCGCCGGGCCGACCACGTGCGTGGCACGCGCATTGAACTCCAGGAAGAAGAGCGTGCCGTGCTCGTCTGCCATCCAGTCGATTCCGGCCAAGCCGTGAAAGCCCGTCGCGGCGCCGATGGCGCGCAGCATCGGCTCGACGCCCGGCGCGTTCACCGGCTGACGCACGGTCGCCGCGTCGAACTGCCTCGGCCACTGCTCGAGCATGTAGGACGACGTCCAACAGCGCGGCTCGCCGCGATCGAACAGCACGTCGGTACACCCCGAGCGACCGGCCACGTAGCGCTGAACGGTATATTCTCCGGCCGGCGCGAGCGATTCGAACGCGGGCAGCAATTCTTGCGCGTTCTCCGCGTGGCGTACGCCTTCTCCGCCGCAGCCGACCACATCTTTGAGCATCAGCGGAAAACCGATCCGCGCCGCGGCTGCTTCGAGTCCGGCCCGCGCGGCGACCGCGACGAAGGGCGGCATCGGCATGCCCGCCGCATCCATCGCCTCGAGCATGCGGTTCTTGTCGAGCACCAACGCGACGGTCGCGGGATCGGGCGCGATCGGCAGCACGCCGCGCATCCAGGGCGCGAGCCGTGAACCCATCCCGATCAGCAGCGCCTCGTCGGCGATCACGACGAAGTCGAAGTGCTCCGCGGCGACCAGATCGCGCAGCCTCTCGACCGCCCGATCGGGATCGCGCGGCATGGCCACGTTCCGTTCGATCAGCCAGCTGTGCGCCAAACTAGCGTCGGGGGGGCACAGGGCCGTGACGCGGCAACCCGCGACGGTCAGCATCGCCGGCACGCGCGAGGCGTAGCGGGGCGGTTCGAGCGCTGCCACCAACGCCCGGCGTCCGGCAGTCCGTGCTCGCCGTGGCATCGTCTTACGTTAACGGCGAAGCGTAAGCGAACTCTGAGCCCGCCCGACGCGGCTCATCGTGAGGTCGTGGTGAGGAACTGCTGCCCTGCGCTTTCTCGCGCGAACGCGGGCTATGGTTCGACGGGGCTCACCGTGACATCGCGCTGACTGCCGCGCTAAGAGCAAACCCCATCGAACGGAAGCGACATGCGCCGGCGTTCGACTTCGAGCTTTGTTCGGGTTGGTGCCCAGGAAGGGACTCGAACCCCCACGACCTTGCGGTCACTAATACCTGAAACTAGCGCGTCTACCAATTCCGCCACCTGGGCGCGGACTGGCCGGGGTTCAGCCCGGGCGGGGAACGGACCTGCGAGCGGGTACGCAGATGATCGCGAACGGCACGAGCCCCTCGCCGTGCAGCATGCGGTCGCTGACATAATCCCAGCCAAGTCGTCCGCAGGCCGCCGCGCGCCGGCCCAGCATCAGCGCGGTGAAGATGATGCCGAGCTGCACCTTCGACAGCGCGAAGTTCGCGACGAAGGGTCGGCGACAGCGACCCGAGCGCCTGCTGCACCACCGACGCGCGAATGCCGAGGAATGGGCGGCCTCGTATCAGGAAACATGCTCCCGAGTGACCACACGGAAGGATCGCCGCTGGGAAATGGCTTCAGGGATTCGAGCACAGGCACTGCTGCTCAGTATCGTGCCGCTTGCGTTCTTGCTCGCGCTGCTGGTGATCGCGTGGATCCTCCAGAGCAAGACCGAGCAAACGACGGCTTGGTCGGCGCGGTCGACGAACGCGCTCAACGCGTCGGACCGCATTCTGGCGACGCTCACCGACGCCAGCCGCGACGTCCAGGCGTACACGAAGAAGCCGTCGCGCGCGTCGCTCGACGGCTACCGCCGGGCCGTCCACCTGATGCCGGTCGAGTCACGCGAGCTCCAGGCGCTCGTCAAAGACGAACCGGCGCTGCGGCCGAAAGCGGCCAAGTACGCGGCGCTCACGGCGAACATCGTCGGCATTCTCGAGCACTACGTCGGACTGCTGCGCGCGGGGCGCAAGGCCCAAGCCGCGCAGTACGGCGCGTCGAACCAGGTGCGCGGCATCGCCACCGCGTGGAACGCGTCGAAGTCCGACTTCGACCAAGCCGAACGTGTGATAACGCTGGCCCGGCTCAGCAAGCTGCAGCGCGACATCGAGCTGCTCGGCCGGCTGCTGCTCGCCTGCGCGCTGGTGGGCATCCTGGTCTCGCTGTTCATCGCGGCGCGCTTCGGCGTCCGCATCGTGCGCCGTTTGCAGCAGCTGGCCGACAACGCGCGCCGGCTCGGCGCCGGCGAAACGCCGCAGACGCTCGCCGGTGCCGACGAGATCGCCCAGCTCGACACCGTGTACCGCGACATGGCGCTGCGCATCGGCCAGACGCTCTCCGAGCGCGAAGAGGCGCTCGCAGCGTACCGGCGCGAGCACCTCGTCGCGTCGACGCTGCAGCGCGCGATGCTGCCGCACCAGCTGCCGCAGATCGCCGGACTGCGGATCGACACGGCCTACGTTCCGGCCGCCGGCGGCGCCGAGATCGGCGGCGACTGGTACGACGTGTTCGAGATCTCGCGCCGGCTGGTCGGCATCAGCGTGGGCGACGTCGCCGGTCACGGCTTGCGCGCGGCGACCGTGATGGGCGCGGTGCGCCAGTCGATTCGCACCGCCGCGCGCGACGATGACGAACCGTCGAGCATCATGCGCCGGGTCAACCGCGTGCTGTGCGCCGACGAAGGGACGTCGGTCGTCACCGCGTTCTTCGGTTTGCTCGACCTGCGCACCGGGACGCTGCGCTACGCGCTGGCCGGCCATCCGCCGCCGATGGTGGTGCGCGCGGGCAACAAAGTCGAGCTGCTGCCGGGCGAAGGCTTCGTGCTCGGCGTCGATCCGCGCATTCGCTTTCAAACCTTCGAGACGGCGCTCGACGTCGGCTCGGGTCTGGTGCTCTACACCGACGGGCTGGTCGAAGCGGAGCGCGACTACTTCAAGGGTATGCAGCAGCTCGAAGACGCCGCCGCCGCCGAGTGCGGCGAGCCGTCATCGAACGTCGCCGAGGGGATCCAGCGGCGCGTCTTCTCGCACGCGGCGCCGCGCGACGACTCGGCGCTGCTGTTCATCGGCGTCACCGGGCTGAGCGCCGAGCCGCCCTCGCCCGAACGCCAAGGCTGGCACCTCGATGCGCGCGACGAGGCGTCGGCGCATCGCGTCAAACGCGCCGTGCTCTGGCAGCTCGGCGGCTTCGCATCGAGCGACACCGACCTGTGCACGATCGAAGCGATCTTCGGCGAGCTGCTCAGCAACGTCAAGCGCCACACCCCGGGACGGGCCGACGTCACCCTCGAGCGAGGCACCGACGGCGCGATCCTTTCGTTCGACGACGACGGCCCGCCGTTCGCGATCAACGGTCACACGCCGCCGCCCGACCTCATGGCCGAGAGCGGCCGCGGCTTGTTTCATGCTGGGCGCCCTCGCCCGCAACGTCTCCGTCGAACGCATCGGCGCACGCAACCGCGTCGCCGTCGCCCTCCCCCTCGAACCCGACTAGAATCTCGCAACGCTCGCGCATCTCGCGAGGCCGACGGAGCGGCGCTCGCAGAGCGGCGCTCAACCTTTTGGGGCGGTTGCCCTTCGACAAGCTCAGGGCAACGGCACGATCGCGGCCGGCGAGCGTCGGTTGCGGCTTGGCGCCGTGGGTTCGCCCTTCGACAGGCTCAGGATGACATCGCGCTGGGGGTGACATCGCGCTCGGAGTGACATCGCGCTGGGGGTGACATCGCGCTGGGGGTGACATCGCGCTGGGGGTGACATCGCGCTCGGAGTGACATCGCGCTCGGGGTGACATCGTCGAGCGCGGGTGACACCATTTGGGGTGCGGCGTGGTCATCCGGTGCGTGGTCTTGCGGCTGCTTCCGATTCTGGGCATCACTTTCATCGACATCCTGGGGTTCAGCATTTTGATCCCGCTGATGCCGTTCTTCGTGAAGAAGTTCGGGGCGGCGGATGTCGTGGTGGGCGTCGTGTTCGCGACGTACTCGCTGTGCCAGCTGATCGCCGGGCCGGTGTGGGGCAACGTCAGCGATCGCATCGGGCGCAAGATGGTGCTGATCGTCTCCCAGATCGGTTCGACCATCGCCTGGACGCTGCTGGCGTTCGCGCCGTCGATTCCGATCGTGCTGCTGTCGCGCGCGCTCGAAGGGCTCTCGGGCGGCAACATCGGCGTGACGCAAGCGTACGTCGGCGACCTCGTCGAGCCCAAGAAGCGCGGCCAGGCGTTCGCGTACGTGGGTGCGGCGTTCGCGGCGGGTTTCGTCTTCGGGCCGGCGACCGGCGGGTGGCTGGCCGAGCGCTACGGTTTCACGGTGCCGTTCTTGCTGGCGGCTGCGCTGCAGCTCGTGACGCTGGTGATCACGATCGTGATGCTGCCCGAGTCACGCAGCCGCTCGACCGAGAGCGTGCAGACGGCCGTGAGCGTGCGCGACATCTTCGGCTCGCTGGGCGACAAAGCGGTCGCGCCGCTGCTGTGGCTGCGGCTGTTCTACACGCTGGGCATGTACGGCTGGTTCTCGGCGATGACGCTGATTTTGCACCGCCAGCTCGGCTGGGACGTCGCCCAGACGTCGTACGTGTTCGCGACGTTCGGCATCATGCAGGTGGTGCTGCAGATCGGCGTCATCGGCCGGCTCGTGTCGGCGATCGGCAACCGGATGGCGACCAATCTCGGCATCGTGCTGTGCCTGACGGCGTTCGTGCTGGTCCCGTTCGCGACGTCGTTCGTGCTGGCGGCAGTGCTGCTGGTGCTGTTCGGCGTCGGGATCAGCGTCGAGAACGCCGCCTTTCCGGCGCTGGCCTCCGACGTGTCGCCCGACGAGCGGCGCGGCACGGTGCTGGGCGTCGTCTCCGGCCTCGACAGCTTGGCCGGGTTCGTGATGCCGCCGATCGTCACCGGCGTACTGGGCGCGTTCGGCGTGGCGCCGTCGGCCGCGATCATTGCCGGCTTGGTCGCGGTTGCGCTGGCGCTCGGGATCGTGCAAACTCGCCGCGCCGGCCGCTCTGCGCCGTCGCTCAGCGCCACCCCGGCCGATTGACGCGCGCGCATTGCGGCGCGCAGCGGCGTGTTCTTTGGGGCTACACGCTCACCCAGCCGGCGGCGGTGGCGATCGCGACCGCTTCGCGACGGCCGCTGCAGCTGAGCTTGCGGCAGATCGAGCGGATGTGCGTGTCGACGGTCTGCGGGCTGCGGCCGCTTCTGGCGGCGACGTCTTTGGTGCTCGCGCCCTTGGCGAGCAGCTGCAGATCTCGCGCTCCGACGGTGTGAGCTGCGCGTAGCCCGCGCCTTCCACGCGCGACAGCGGCAGCGCGCCGAGCAGCCGCGCTATTCCGCCGAAGTGCTCGGCGCGCAAGCGCTCGAGCGAGGCGGTGACCATCGCCGGATCGGCCTGCTCGAGCTGCACGCGCGACATCGCGCGCACCGCCTGCACCAGCGCGCGCAGCCGCCGCATCGGCGGCGCGAGGAGCCGTTCCGCTTCGCCCAGCCAGCGGTGCGCCGCCGTCGTGCGCCCGCGCACCAACTCGGCGATCGCGAGCGTCACGTTCGCCCGCACCAGTCGCGGCGAGGCGCGCTCGCAGCGTTCGAGTACGGTGACCGCGTCGCGCAACGCCTCTTCCCCCTCGTCGCGCAATCCGGCGGCGAACGCATACAGCGCGGTGTCCGCCGAGCGCATCACGCGCCGCTCGGGGATCGTCTGCTGCACCGCCGTTCCGACCAGCAGGTCGTGCGCGCGCCGGAAATCGCCGTCCCACGCCGCGCGCAGCGCGTAAGCCGGCAGCAGCGCCTGCGCGCGGGTGAGAGCCGGCGTGGCCATGTCGTCGCCCAGCTCGGTGTCGAGCAGGTCGAGCGCCGCGTCGTCGCCGCGTTCGACCTGAATGGCGTACGCGGCGACGAGACCGAACAAGCGCACTTGGCGGCTGGCACCCTTGCGCGCGCACTCTTCGAGCCGGTCCAAGATGCTCAGCGCCGCGATCGGATCGTCGTCCTCGTCGTTCACGACCGTGTAGAGCACCGTATACGCGCGCGCGGCGACCTCGAACAAGCCGCGGGCCGCCGCGAGCTCGACCGCGATCGTCGCGTACTCGCGCACCCGCTCGTGCGTGGGCGCGAACTGATAGACGTACGCCGCCTGTTGGTACAGCCGCGCGCGCAGCTCGTCGCCGAGCGGCTCGGCCAGGTCGAGCGCGCGCCGCGCGGTCACCACCGCATCCGTCATCCGGCCCGCGCGCACGTACGCCGTGGCCAGCGTGCCGAGCATCGGCACGCGCAGCGAGGGCGCGAGGGTTTCGTCGCGCGCGTACGGCTCGAGCAGCTCGAGGCTGTCGCGGTCTTGGCGCACGAGCTCGATCGCGTAGCGGTGCACGAGCGCGGCGCGCAGCTCGGGATCGTGCGCGCGGTCGATCGCGGCCGTGAAGCTGCGCTCGGCGACGTCGAACCGGGCACGGTTCGCGTCGAGCATCGCGCGAATGCCGATCAGCGCTGCATTTTCACGGCGGCGCGCTTCGGGGACGACCTCGATCGCGGTCCCGAGCGTCTCGCCCTCGCCGCGCTCGAGCAGCCCGATCCCGTGGCGTTCGATCACGCGCACGATGCCGTCGACGGCCCCCACCTTGGCGTGCATCGCCAGCGCGCTCGCTTCGCTGCCGGCCCGGCCTTCGAGCAGCTCCGCCCCGGCGACGTGCGCCGCGTACCACTCGTTCGATCCGGTGCGGCGCAGCTCGCGCTCGAGGAAGTCGCGAAACAGGTCGTGATAGCGGTACTCGCCGGCCGCCGTCACGTTCAAGAACGTGACGCTGCGCCGCAGCTCGAGCAGAAACTCGGTGCCGCCGCCGAGCGCTTCGGCGATCTCCTGGTCGAAGGTCGCGAACACGCTGCTGCGCAGCAGGAAGCGCTGCTGCGCGAAGCTGAGTCCCGCGAGCACCTGCTCGGCGAGATAGCGGTACACCATCTCGCGCGTGCCGCTGGCCGCGGCGCGCAGGTCGGCGGCGTGCGTGCGCGTGCGCAACGCGATCGAGAGGGCGATCGGCCAGCCGCCGGTGAGCTCGCGCAGCGCTTCGACCTCGCCCGGTTCGCTGCCGGCCTGCGCGTCGTCGGCGGTCGCGAGCGCTTCGTCGGCCGTGAAGCGCAGGTCGTCTTCGCCGACCGGCAGATCCATCAGCCCGTAACCGATCCACGACGCGATCGGCAACCCGGCGTCGCTGCGCGCCGCCAGAATCCAGTTGATGCGCTTGCCGGTGCGCTCGACCAGGTCGACCAGCAGCGCCACGGCCTTGGGATCGGAAGCGGCGTAGTGGAAATCGTCGATCACGATCGTGCAGACCGTGCGCTTGAGGTGTTCCGCGAACCAGTCGCCGAGCTCGCGCACCGGATCGTCGAGGCCCATGATGCGCTGCTGCATCGCGGGAAACGCCGCAAGCGCGGTCGGCGCGACCGATTCGAGCGCGGCGCTGAGGCCGTGCACGAACGCCAGCAGCGTACGGTCCTCGCGCGCGACGTCGTAGCGCACTGCGTCCAAGCGGGTCGTTTCGGCGAAGTCGCGCAGCGCGACGCTCTTGCCGAAGCCGGCCGGCGCGACGATGACGGTGACGGGAAAGCGCGACGCCCGCACGATACGATCGTTGACGCGGGCTCGCAGCAGCCGGTTGGCGGTGATGCGGCGCACTTCGGCGCCGCACGGTATAGCTTCTCCCGATCTGGGTACGGAAACGCAGCGGGTCAAGCAGCCGTGCCCCAGGAGGACACCAGCCCGGCATGTCGTTCGCTCGGATTCGGTTGGTATACGCCGTGAGCCGCGCCATGGCGTTACTCGCCGTCGTCGCGCTCGCCGGCTGCGCCGGCGCCGGAACGGTTCCCGCAGCGGGCGTCGCGCAGTCCGCCCAGTCGATGCCGAGCCGCGACACGTCGGAGTCGGCGACCGGCTTGCCGGGCGAAAGCGCGACGGGGCTGCCGGGCGAGAGCGCGACCGGGCTGCCGGGCGAGAGCGCGACCGGATTGCCGGGCGCGAACTTCGCCTGCGCCGGCATCCCGACGCCGGGCAGCGCGAGCTGCACGATCGCGATCAACCTCAACGTCGCGCCGACATTCAATCCGGCGCAGCCCGCGTCGCTGATCGCGGGACTTCACCCGGCCGACCTGCAGAGCGCCTACGGCCTGCCGGCCGCCGCGGCGGGCGGCACGGTCGCCGTCGTCGACGCCTACGACGATCCGCTGGCGGTGGTGGATCTCGCCGTCTACCGGCTCGCCTTCGGGCTGCCGGCTTGCACCGGCGCCGACGGCTGCTTCCGCAAGCTCAACCAGCACGGCGTGGCGGGCGCCTATCCGGCGCCGAACGCCGCCTGGTCGCAAGAGATCGCGCTCGACCTCGAGATGGTCTCGGCGGCCTGCCCGAAGTGCTCGATCGTGCTGGTCGAAGCGAACTCGGCGCTGCTCGACGATCTCGGCACGGCGGTCGACACCGCGGTCGCGGCCGGCGCCAAGGCGGTCAGCAACAGCTACTACGCCGTCGAGTGGTCGACCGAGGCGAACGAGGACCGGCACTATCGCCACGCCGGCGTCGCGATGACCGCCAGTTCAGGCGACCGCGGCTACGCCACCTATCCGGCCGCGTCGCAGTCCGTGACCGCCGTCGGCGGCACGTCGCTCACGCGCTCGGGCAGCGGTTGGAGCCAGTCGGGCTGGCAGTATACCGGCCACGGCTGCAGCGTGTACATCGGGCGCCCCGCCTGGCAGCGCGGGACGACCTGCCGCACGCGCTCGGCGGTCGATGTCGCCGCGGTGGCCGATCCGCAGACCGGCGTCGCGACCTACGCCACCCAGGCCGGCGGCTGGGTCGTCGCCGGTGGAACCAGCGTCGGCGCCCCGTTGATCGCCGCGGCCTACGCCCTGTCGGGACGCCCGGAATCTCCGAGCTACTCCTATCTGCGGCCCTACGCGTTCAGCTCGATCGGCGGCACCGGCTACCAGACCGTCACCGGCCTCGGCTCCCCCCTCGGCCTCACCGGCCTGTAAGGCTCCCTACCCGGTTTTCGGTATGTTGGGCGCTCCTTCGCGCTCCTACCCTCGGAGCGAAGGAGGATGGGACCCACATGCAAAGACTCGCCGCCGTCGCGGCCGCCGTTGGCGTCATGACGGCTTCTTGCTCGGGAGGGCACAGCGCCGGTTCGCTGCTCCCGTCGGGCATCTCGAATCAGGGCAGCACGACGAGCTCGGTCGCGAGCTCGCCGGTGAGCTCGCAGCTCGGAACGCGCTCGACGCGCAGCCTGGCCGTTGCGGCGGCTCCGGCCGGCTGGGCGAATACCGCGACTCAGGTGCTGTCGCTCAAGAGCGCCACCGATCGCGGCGTGCTCGCGTCCGCACAGCGGCTCACCGTTCGCGTCGGCCTGCAGCTGCACAACACCGACCAGCTCCAGCAGGCGATCAAGAGCCACGCCAAGCTCACGCCCGGTGCGATCAAATCGTCGTTCGGCCCGACGGCGAGCGAAGTCTCGAAGGTCACCAGTTACTTGCAGAGCGCCGGACTGACCGGCATCACGGTCGAGCCGAACAATCTCATCATCAGCGCGACGGGAACGGCCGCGCAAGTCTCCAAGGCGTTCGACACGTCTCTGCACAGCTACAGCGTCAACGGCGTCAGCGCGTTCGCCAACACGTCGCCGGCCTACGTGCCGTCGGCGCTGGGCGGCATCGCGATCGCCGTGCTGGGCCTCAACAACATTCCCGCGTTCAAGGTGAGTCCGCACGTCGGCACGACCAAGTTCCAGCACGCCGCGGTCACCGCTTCGGCGCCGGCTCCGCAGCCGGAGTCGCCGTGCCAGGTGTCGAGCGTGTACATCCTCGGTCTGCCGTCGCCGCAGCCGATCCCGACGCCGCAAGCCTACACGACGGGCTGCCCGCGCAACTACCTGCCGTCGGACTACTGGCGCGCGTACGACGTCAACACGTCGCCCGCCGCGAGCAGCGTGAACATCGCGATCATGGCCGAAGGCGACGTGTCCCAAGGCATCGCGGACTTCCGCACCAACGAACAGGGCGACGGGCTGCCGCAGGTTCCGGTCGTCGTCAAGCAAGTCGGCCTGGCGAGCCCCGACACGTCGGGTGACGACGAGTGGACGCTCGACATGACCGCGTCGACCGGCATGGCCGGCAACGTGAACACGGTGTATGTCTACGACACGACGTCGCTGACCGATTCCGACATCGCGCTCGAGTTCAACCGCTTCGTGACCGACGATCTCGCGCCGGTCGGCAACGCCTCGTTCGGCGGCTGCGAAGCGTTCCCGTACGTCGACGGTTCGATGGTGCTCGACGACGAGATCCTCGTCGAAGGCGCCGCGCAAGGTCAGACGCTGTTCGTCTCGACCGGCGATACCGGATCGTTCTGCTCGGTCGGCAATCCGAACGGCGTCCCCGGCGGCGTACCGCTGGTCGAGTATCCCGCCGCATCGCCGTACACCAACGCGGTCGGCGGCACGACGCTGTGGTCGCAATACGACGGCTCGTATCAGGGTGAGTCGGCGTGGGTCGCCGGCGGCGGCGGGATCAGCCAGTTCGAGTACTCGCCGTACTGGGAATCACCGGCGCAAACGATCGGAACGACCCCGGTCGGCTACTCCTTCCGCGGATTGCCCGACGTCGCGATGGACGGCGACCTGCAGACCGGCATGATCCTGTACATCACGGGCAGCGGCTGGACCGTCATCGGCGGCACGAGCCTCTCCTCGCCGCTGGCGGCGGGCGCGTGGGCGCGGATGCTGCAGACCCATCCCAACCTCGGGTTCGCACCGGTCCAGCTCTACGCCACGTTCGAGACGAGCAATCCCGGCACGAAGCTGCTCGGGCCTCCGCCGACGATCGACGTCGGGCCGTTCCATGACGTGATCAGCGGAGCGAACGGCGCGTACCCCGCGACCCCGAACTACGACTACACCTCAGGCCTGGGCAGCCTCGACGTCGACGCCCTCAACACCGCCCTCGGGCACTAACAACGGGTTCCTCCCCGAGGACGACGATAGGGCACCGCAGCGATGCGGTGCCCTCGTCGTTTCGCGGCGTGCCGCTTTCAGAAAGGCTTCATCGCCGGCGCATATCCTTCGAACATCCGGCCGGCGTCCGGTGCCGTTGAGTCTCCACGTCCCTCCCTCCCCGGTGTGGGCGAAGGGGACGGCGCAAGCCGTCCCCTTCTTCTCAGGGCATCCGTTGGGCGAGAAACGCTGCGACGCGCTCGTGCGCGTCACTCGCCGACTTGGCGTCGAACCGCGTGATGCTGCGCGACGCCTCGATCTTGCCGAGCCGCATCGGGACGACCGTCTCGGCCGGATTGTCGAAGTCTTCCTTGACCCGCGCATACGTGTGCGAATCGACCGGCTGACCGGCGGCTTTGAGCGTGGCGACGGCGGTTTCGCAGGGTGCGGCCGGATTGGTCGTGGCGTCGGACGCGAGCAGCAGGAGCGCCGGCGTCGCGAACGCCGCCGCGCTCATCCGAGCCGGACACGGCGGATAGAAGGCGACCGCGGCGCGGAACGGTCCGTCCGCGACGCGCGACGCGTCGACGAGATTTTTCGTCGCCGCGGTCAGCGCGGCGTCGCCGCCGAACGCCCAGCCGACGACGGCGATCCGCGCTTTGTCGACGTCGGGTTGCGCGCGCAGGTAGGCCAGCGCGCCGAGCGCGTCGAGCGCCCGCGTGCGCGCGGTGAGGTTGGCGGGGTCGCAGGTTCCCGGTTTGATCTTGCGCGGACCGATGCTGTCGACGACCAGCGCGGTGTACCCTTGCGAGGCGAACCACGCGGCCCACTCGAGCACGAACGGATCGATGCCGGGACACTGATGGAGCAATACGACGGCCGGCGCCGGCTTGCCGCCGGAAGGCGCGGCCCGATAGAGCGACCCGTTCAGCGGCGTCGTCAGCGCGCTGTCGGCGCTGGGAAACGACACCGCTGCGGCGGCGATCGCGCCGGCCGGCGCGGCGGCGCCGGGCTGGGCGGCAAGGGCCATCGCAACGGCTGCCGCCGCAAACGAGATTCGAAGGTGCATCGAATGGTTCTCCTCACGTGACGTCGAGCTGCGTTGCAGCGGTTGATCAGATGTCGCCGCGGTCGATCAAGTCCATGCCCCGCTGGGTGATCTGGTTGACGGCCGCGCCCATGTCGCGAAAACGCTCGTCGTGCGTCTGGCCGCGGACGTAGCGAATGTAGATCTGCTGCACGATCACGGCATAGCGGAACATGCTGAACACGACGTACCAGTGCAGGTCGCCCAGATCGGCGCCCGAGACGCGCGCGTAGCGTTCGGCGGCGTCGCGGCGCGAGAAGAAGCCGTCGTGCCACGTCGGCATGCGGCCGTGCAGCCGTTCTCCGCCGTCGCCTTTCTCGCCCCACAGCGACAATAGCTGGCCGAGGTCCATCAGCGGCTCGCCGCGCGTGCACATGTCCCAGTCGAGCACCGCTATCGTGCGCGCCGGATCGTCCGGGTCGAGCAGCGTGTTGTCGAGCTTGTAGTCGTTGTGGAGCAGCGTGGTGCGGCGCGCAACCGGGATGTGCTGGCGAACCCAACCGACGAACGGTTCGGCCGGGCCGACGTCGGGGGTGAGCGCGTTGTTCCAGCGTTCGATCCAGCCCAGCACTTGGCGCTCGACGTAGCCGTCGGGTTTGCCGAGCTCGCCGAGGCCGACCGACGCCGGTTCGACGGCGTGCAGCGCGGCCACGTTGTCGATTAGCGATTCGCCGACGCCGCGCAGCACCTCGGGGCGGTCGACCCACGGTGGCGGGATGTCGCGCCGGAACGCGATGCCGTGACGGCGCTCCATCACGAAGAAGTCGGCGCCGGCGATCTCGTGGTCGGTGCACAGCAGATAGCTCTGCGGTGCGAGCGGATAGCCGGCGTGCAGCGTCGCGAGCACGCGGTGCTCGCGCCGCATGTCGTGCGCGCCCGGCGCGACCGGCCCCAGCGGCGGCCGGCGCAGCACCCACTCGCGCGAACCGAACCGGATCAGATAGGTGAGGTTGGCGTGGCCGCCGCCGAACTGGCGCACCTCGAGCGGACCCTGCGCGCCGTCGAGGCGCGCGCGCAAGTACGGCTCGAGCCGCGTCGTGTCGAGCGCCTCTTCGGGGCGCACCTCGATCGTGTCGGCGTCGCGCTGCATCACCGGCGCGACCGGGCCGGAATGGCGGCGAGGTGCGACGTGTCGTTGGCGTTCATCAGCAGGCGCCGCCCGCCGCCGATGCGCAGCACCGAGACCGACGCGTTGGCCAGCGGGAACAGGAAGTCGTGGTCGCTGGCCGCGATCGCGCCCAGCGCGGCGTTGATCGCGCCGGCGTGCGACACCACCGCCACGCGCTCACCGCGATGACGTGCCGCGATCGTGTCGAGCGCGGCGAGCATCCGCGCCCGCACCTGCACCGACGGTTCGGTACCGGGGATCCCCGCCCACGAGCCGTCGCGCATCGCGATCATCGCCAGCCACGCCAACCGGTCGCGCAGCGCCATCGTATCGCCGGTGGCGCCGATCGTGATCTCGGTGACGCCGGGCTCGACCTGCACGTCGACACCTGCGGCCGCGGCGATCGCCTCCGCGGTTTCCTGCGCGCGCCGGACCGGGCTGGCGTACACGGCGACGATCTCCAGCTCACCGAAGCGTTCGCCCAGCGCTTGGGCCTGGGCGCGGCCGCGCGGGCTGAGCGGGTGCGCCTCGTAGTCGTCGTACACGGTGAACGACTCGTCCGACTCCGGTACGGCGTCGGCGTGCCGCACGACGTGCAGCTCCGCGGCGCCGCTGCGCAGGCTGAGCTCGAGCGTGTCCAGCGGATCTTGCCGGCTCACCGCCCGCCCTTGGCCAGCTCGTACTTGGCGATCGAGCGCAGGTGCACTTCGTCGGGACCGTCGACGAGGCGCAGGGTGCGCGCGTGCGCGTAGGCCGCCGCGAGGTGCTCGTCGCCGCTGACGCCGCGCGCGCCGAAGGCTTGAATCGCGCGGTCGACGACGCGGCACGCCATGTTGGCAGCGGCGACCTTCACCATCGCAAGCTCGTTGCGCGCGACCTTGTTGCCGAACGCATCGAGCTGCTCGGCGGCGTAATACACCAGCAGCCGCGTCTGGTCGATCTCTATGCGCGACTCGGCGATCCACTGCATGATGACGCCCTGCTCGGCCAGCGGCTTGCCGAAGGCGGTGCGACTCTTGACGCGCTCGACCATCGACTCGAGCACGCGCTCGGCCAGACCGATCGCGCGCATGCAGTGGTGGATGCGCCCCGGCCCCAGCCGCCCCTGCGCGATCTCGAAGCCCTTCCCGTCGCCCACCAGCACGTCTTCAGCCGGGATGCGCACGTTCTCGAACAGGATCTCGGCGTGCCCGTGCGGCGCGTGATCGTAGCCGAACACGGTGAGCGTGCGCAGCACCTTGACGCCCGGCGTGTCGATCGGCACGACCGCCATCGTGTGCTGCCGGTGCGGCGGCGCGTGCGGGTCGGAGCGGCCCATGAAGATCAGCACTTTACAGCGCGGGTGACCGGCGCCCGACGTCCACCACTTGCGCCCGTTGATGACGTACGCGTCGCCGGCGCGCACGATCTCGGCGCTGATGTTGGTCGCGTCGGACGACGCGACGCCGGGCTCGGTCATCGAGAAGCCCGACCGGATCTTCGCGTCGAGCAGCGGGCGCAGCCAGCGTTCCTTGTGCGCGTCGCTCCCGTAGCGAGCGAAGACTTCCATGTTGCCGGTGTCGGGCGCCGAGCAATTGAAGACCTCGGGCGCGATCTCCGACCGGCCCATCACCTCGCACAGCGGGGCGTACTCGCGGTTGGTGAGGCCGGCACCCCACTCCGGCTCGGGCAGGAACAGGTTCCACAGTCCCTGCGCGCGCGCTTTCGCCTGCAGCTCGTCCATGATCGGCGGCTGCACCCAGCGGTCCGGGCCGCTCTCGAGCTGCTCGCGGTAGACGCGTTCGTTCGGATAGACCTCGGCGTCCATGAACGCCTCGAGGCGCTCGCGCAGGGTTGAGGCCGGTGCGGCGGTAGCGGTCATGCGCTACCCTTGGCTGCCGGCGTCAGGAATCCGTCGCGGGCCGCGCGCGGCATTCGTCGCGGCGGAGCGCGGCCGGGAATGCTAGGATGGCGGGATGTGCCCGGCGCGGGAGTCGTCAATACATGACGATACGGTTCATGCGCCGCTTTGCCGTCACTCTCACCGCCCTTGTGCTGATTGCCGTGAGCGCCGCGCCGGCGCGCGCCCAAGCCGCCGGCGGCGCGTCGAGCGCGTTGTTCGACTATCCGGCCGGCAGCACGACCTGCACGCCGCCGGCGAATCCGGCTCAAGGCGGAACGACGGTCGTCATCGGCGGCGGACCCGGTACGGCGCCGACGAACGCGCTCGTGATCGCGCCGGCCGGTGCGCTCAAGCGCGCGCCGGCGGTCCTCTGGGTGCACTGGCTCGGCAAGGCCGCGACGACGAACCACACCGAGTTCGAGAGCGATGCGCTGGCGCTGGTCAAGTCCGGCGTCGTATCGATGCTCGTCGACATGCCGTGGTCGCAACCGAAGTGGTTCGAGATCCGCACGACCGAAGGCGACTACGCCGCCACAATCGCGCAAGTGGTCGCGCTGCGCCGCGCTCTCGATTGTCTGACCGCGATGCCGGGCGTCGACAAGACGCGCATCGCGTACGTGGGCCACGATTTCGGCGCGATGGACGGAGTGCTGCTGATCGCCGTCGACGACCGGCCGAAGTACGCGGTGCTGATGGCGCCGGCGCTGTCGTTCTGGGAATGGTACTTGCTCGGCAAGCAGCCCGCCGATCCAGCCGCCTACGTCGCACGGATGAGCGTCTTCGATCTCCCCGGCTGGCTGGCCCGAGGCAAACAGCAAGCCACGCTGCTGCAGGTCGGCCAAGACGACGAGTACGTCGCGCAATCGACCGGCATCGCGATCCGCAACGCGATCCCCGACCGCAACCGCACGCTGCGCGCCTACCGCCTCGATCACGCCCTCGACGACGAAACCGCCCACAACGACCGCATCGCTTGGCTCGAGGCCCAACTGAAAGCGCCGAAGTAGCCGATGCCATTGGAGTTCCGGTGCACGAAGTGCGGCGAGATCAAGGACGTCCGAACGCTGCGCGACTCCGTCTGTCCCGGCTGCCTCGCGCGCGCTGCCGACGAAGCCGTCGCCGCGAGCGACGCAACGGCCGCGCAGCGCGAACGCTACGAAGCGCTGCTACGGCTCGGGCCGCACTTTGCCGGCGCCCTCGAGAGCTGGACGCCCAACGACCCGGTGCTGCTACCGGGCGGCGAGCACTTCGTGTGCCCCACTTGCAAGAAGCGCGCGCACCTCGTCCACGATCTCGGTTACCGCTGGAACAAGAAACCGTTTCCGATCCCCAACCGCTACACGCCCTGCGAAGCCTGCCACCGCAAAGAAACCGACGACACCGACTACGCCCGCCGCTAGCCCCCGTGTGATGCTGAGCGCGATGTCATTCTGATGCGTCGAGATTCGCACGGCACCTTGGGGTTCGCCCTTCGACAGGGCTCAGGGTGACATTGCGATTGGCTCGCTATGCCGCGGTTTTCTTCCGTTTGGGTTTTGCGGCGGCAGCGGACGTTTTTTTCGCCTTGCCTGCGGCGGTGGTGCGTTTGGCGGGCTTTTCTTCGGCCTCGTCGCCGTCGGCGCCGCGGCCTCTCTTGCGCGCTTTGGACTGCTCGATCGAGCGCTGCAGGACGTCCATCAGGTTGACCACGTTGGTGGCGGCCGGTTTGTGGACGGCCGGCGCTTCGATCTCTTCGCCGTTGGCGCGCGCCTCGATCATTGCGAGCACGTCTTCCTTGTACTTGTCGTGGAAGACCTCGGGATCGAACTTCGCGGCGCTCATCGTGTCGATGAGCATCTTGGCGACCTTCTTCTCGGCGTCGGCGACCTTCTCGTTGAGCGCCGGAAAGTCGAAGCTGGCCTGGTCGACCAGCTCGTCGGCGAAATGCATCAGCTCGAGCACCAGGGCCTCACCGTTGGGCTTGACCGCGGCGAGGTGCTCGCGCGAGCGGATCACGACGCTGGCGATCGCGACCTTCCCCGAGTCGAGCAGCGCGTCGCGCAGCAGCGCGTACGCGTGACGGCCCTTTTTTTCGGGCTCGAGGTAGTAGGGCGTGTCGAAGTACATCGGGTTGATCTGGTCGAGGTCGACGAACTCGACGATCTGCACCGACTGGGTCGCCTCGGGCCGGACCGCCTTGAGGTCGTCGTCGCTGACCGTGACGTAGTGGCCCTTCTCGTACTCGTAGCCGCGCACGAGATCGGCGTATTCGACCTTCTCGTCGCACACGCTGCAGTGGCGCTCGTTGAAGATCCGCCCCTTGTCCTTCTTGTGCAGGAAGTTGAAGCGCAGATCGTTCGTCCGAACGGCGGTGAAGAGCTTGACCGGGATCGTAACGAGCCCGAAATTGATCGCGCCGGACCAAATCGCGTGTGCCATGTCCCCCTTCGTACCCAGCCCGGGCAGCGAGCGAGCGTCCCGCGCGACCTTCGCGCGCCCCGCCCGCCGGGACCTCCGAGCGAACGCCCGCACGGCTCGGCCACCGTTCGGCCACGGCAGCTACCAGAGCTTGCGGGCTTTGGCCAGCGGCCCCTGGAGCTTATGGCGGGTCCATCCTTCGGTTCGCCACGGATCGCCGTGTTCGGCGACGAGCCGCGGCACGTTTTTGATCGACCACCGGCGCATCTCGCGGGTCGTCTCGGGCGCGCGCTTGCGCCGCATCGCCTCGACGTCCGACCAAGCCAGCGGCATCGAGACCGGTGCTTCGTCGCGCGCCCGCACCGAGAACGGTGCGACGTAGGTCTTGCCTTTGCCGACCTGGACCCAGTCGAGGTAGACGAGGTCGTCGGGCCGCCGCGCGATCGTGCGCTCGAGCGTCGTGTCCTTGGGCAGCACGGTGTGGACTCGCCGCGCGACGAGCTCGGAGAATCCCTTGGCGACCTCGTAGTCGTAGCGCGGCTCGAGCGGCACGATCACGTGCAGTCCCATCCCGCCCGTCGTCTTGACCGCCGGCACGATCCCGATGCTGCCGAGCTGCTCGCGAAACGCCAGCGCGACCTTCGCCAACCGCGCGAGCGGACAGCGCTCGCCCGGATCGAGATCGAGCAGGATCACGTCGGGAACGTCGATCGTGGCGACGCGCGAGTACCAGATGTGCAGCGTGATCGCCGCCAGGTTGGCGATCCACACCAGCGTCGCTTCGTCGTCGCACACGACGTAGGTCACCTTGCGCGGCTCGCCGGTCGACGGCGCGATCGTCGCGCGGTTCACCCAGTCGGGCGCGTACTTCGGGAGCTGCTTCTCCCAGATCCCGCGCGTCACGTCGATCCCGTCCGGATAGCGCTCCATCGTCAACGGGTTGTCGCGCAAATACGGCAAGATCACCGGTGCAACCGCCCGGTAATACGCGACGAGATCGCCCTTCGTATATCCGTCGTTCGGAAACAGCACCTTGTCCTGATTGGTGAGCTTGACCGGCCGCCCACCGACATCGACGGTCGTCTCCGCCGACTTAGGCATCGGGATCGGCGTGGACCTCACGCTCGCGCACCACGTTGAGCGCGTCCTTGTCGATGCGCAGCCCGATGAAGACGGGCTGGCGCAAGATGCCTTCGCGCGTCCACTCGGCGAAGGCGACTTCGGCGACCAGCTCGGGCTTCACCCAGTGCGCCGGCGTGTTGGGCTTGGGCGGATCGACGAACGCCGGTCCCTTGCGCTCGAGCGGTTTGAGCTTGGCGATCAGATCGCGCAGCAGCTTGCCGTCGAAGCCGGTGCCGACGTGTCCGGCATAGATCAGCTCGCCGCCGTCGTAGTAGCCGACCAGCAGCGAGCCGAACTCCTTGCGGCTGCCGCGCGGTTCGGTCCAGCCCCCGATCACGAACTCCTGGCGCCGCTTGATCTTGATCTTCACCCACTCGCGCGAGCGGATCGAGCGGTACGGCGACGTGCGCACCTTGCCGACGATTCCCTCGAGGCCGCGCCGCTGCGCCGCCTCGAACAGCATCGTCCCTTTGGCGAGCACGTGCTTGGAGTACAGGACGCCGCGGTCGGGCACCACGAGCTCTTCGAGCAAGCGTTTGCGTTCCTCGAGCGGGCGCTCGCGCAGATCTCGCCCGTCGGCGTAGAGCACGTCGAAGACGACGAACGTCACCTCGGACGGCTTGCGCCGCTTGAGCCCGCGCGCTTCAGGTTTGTCGCGCGACTGGAGCGCCTGGAAGTCGGGCCGGCCGTCGGCGTCGAGGACGCACAGCTCGCCGTCGACCACGAGCGGGATCGAGCGGAACGCGCTCGTCAGCGACGCCATCTCGCGGAACTGGTGGAGCAGGTCCTTGCCGTTGCGCGAGGTGAGCGTCAGGCCGTTCTGTTCGATCACCGCGATCGCGCGGTAGCCGTCCCACTTGAGCTCGAACAGCCAGCGGTCGTCGTCGAACGGGCCGTCGACCAGCGTGGTGAGCATCGGCTTGACGTCGCGCGGGATCGCATCGGCGTTGGCGGCGGCTCGCGCGCGCGCCGCGCGCTTGATCGCGGTGCCGTCGGCCGAGGCGGCGCGGTTGCTCTTCCAGATCGGTGCGTCCTTGCGCGACTGCTGCAGCTGCGCGAGCGTTCGGCCCGTCTTGACGCTCTTGGCGTAGTCCTCGACCTTCCAGTTCGGATCTTCGTACTCGTCGTGATCCTTGAACAGCAGCCAGGGTTTGCCGTGCTCGCCTTCGCGCGGCTTCATCCGCACCAGGGTGAAGAGCCCTTTGAGCTTGTGGCCGGCCAGGACGATCTTGAGCTTGCCCTTCTCGATCTGCTCGACCGGATCGTCACCCTCGAACAGCGTGTAGAATCCCTCATCCCACACGATGACCTCGCCGGCACCGTAATTTCCGGCCGGGATCACGCCTTCGAACGTGCGGTAGTCCATCGGATGGTCTTCGGTCTGCATCGCCAGCCGTTTCTCGCCGGCGACCATCGTCGGGCCCTTGGTGACCGCCCACGACGGCATCACGCCGGCGGCTTCGAGCCGGAAATCCCAGTGCAGCCGCGTCGCGCGGTGCTCCTGTACAACGAAGCGGAGCTTCTTGGTAGAAGCCCGCTTGCGTGCCGCTCCGCTGGGTTCGGGGGTCACCGAGAAGTCGCGCTTGCGAACGTACTCGGCGAGCCTCTTCGTCGGCGTCTTCAGCTCGGCGTCAGATCCCTTGGTCGCGCGTCTCGCGCTTCGCCTTGTCGACGTCGGCCTTCATCTCGTGACCGGCTTCCTTGACGTGCGACGCGACGCGGTCGCCCAGCGGCATGTCGTCGCCTTGCACCGCACGGTTGAGCTTCTCGCCGCCCGCCTTGACGCGGTGCTTGGCCTCGTCGAGCGTGTCCTGCGTGTCGGCCTTGATCGTGTGCGCGGTCTGGTCGCGGTCGTTGCGTTCCATCAGTGCGTTCCTCCAGAGTTGGTGGTGGTCGTCGACGTACCCGTCGTCGTCGTCCCGCCCGGGCCGACCGGCGTGGTGACCGACGTGCCGGTGCCGTTGGTTCGAGTCGTTTGATTCCACGGCTGCCAGACGAACAGTGCGATCAATGCCACCACCACGATGACCGCAACCAAGCTGAACGTCGCCAGCGAGCCCCCGTTCTCACGATCGATCGTGACGTTCCGATCTTCCATTGTGTGCATCTCCCGCGAGTGTCGTGAGGACACCGTTACCCAGGAAGCCGCCGGGTTCCAACCATCATTTTTCGGGAGCGCGGCGCGTCAGCTGGCCGGTCGAACGAACGTGTCCCAATACCAGCATCCCCACACGCCTGCCAGCACGCTCCAAGCAATCAAGGCCCGGCCCGCCGTCCAGACCGCTGCACGCGCCTCGGAGGCGGCCAGCCCCATCAAGACCAGCAGGAACGGCGCGAAGTCGAGCGCGTGGCGCATCCCGAACTGCGAACCGCCGTTGGCGTAGTAGAACAGCGAGGGACCGGCCACCAGCGCCGTCGCGACCCACAGCGACACGACGAGCGCTCGCGGGCGGCGCGCGAAGAACGCCAGCAGCAGCGCCGGGCTGGTGAACCACAACGCGGTGCCGAAGTTGAGCGGCCGCAGGTACGGGAACGCGTGCAGCGGCTCGGGCGGAACCACGAAGAACGAGTAGAGCTCGCCGAGCACGTTCTCGACCCCGAACGGCGAGCCGGTCGGCGATCCCATGTACGGGTCCTGGTGATAGAAGATCGTATGGCCGGCGTCCCACGGGACATGCCAGCGCGCTTCGTTGTAGCCCACCCAGGCCAGGAAGAACGGGATCAGCGTCGCGGCCAAGGCCAGCGCCGCGCGCGGCCGGCGCGCGCGCACGACAAAGCCATCGTATGCCCACCACAGCATCACCGGCAACGCCATTACCAGCGTGAAGCGCGAGCCGAGCGCGAGCGCGAACCAGACCGCAACCAGCCAGCCGCGACGCTTGCCGGCCAACTCGCACAGAGCGAGCAGCAGGAAAGCGACCGCCGACGTCTGCGCGATGAACCACACGTCGCCCAGCATCGAGCACCACAACAAATCGGTGCCGGCCAGAAAAAACACGACCAGCCAGACCGTGCTGGGCGTCGTCACGCCGATGCGCGCGAGCAACGCCCAGGCGGCGCCGGTCGCGACCCCGCACAACAGGCAGGCCAGCAGCGTCTCGTTGGCCGCGAGCCCGTCGAGGAGAACCAGCGGCATCACGAGGAACGCGGGCACGGGATCGTTGACGATGTAGCGGTGGCCGCCGAACAGGATTGCGTCGATCGACTTGTCCGGCCACACCGCGTCGATGTAGATCGTGTGACCGTGCAGCAGCGAGTACGCGAGCAGCACGTAGCTGTCGTACGGCGACGACCGTCCGTGCGCGAAGGCCAGCGCGACGATCGCCCCGAGCATCCCGGCCAGCAGCGCGTTCACTGCGGGACGACCTCGTACACTTGCGGCGAACCATTGCTGAGCAGCCGAAAGCGATAGCCGGGGACGTCGGGGAGGCCTTCGGAGAGGATCGCGACCTGTCGCACTTGCGCCCACCCGCGATAGTATTCGATATCGTCGATCGGCAGCGCGCACACGACGATCCGCCGGCCGAACCGCTGCTCGACGTAAGCGCGATACGCGAGCGGGGTCGCCCAGTCCCACGGCACGACGATCACGGCGTCATCGCGGGTGCTCGCCGTCACGCGCGCGCCGAGTGCCGCCGCCGAGTCGTCGGCGCGAACGGCGTACAGGTCGCGCGCGCGCGCGACGTCGCGAACCACCGCAACGGTCAGCAGCGCCGCGACGATTACCAACACCGTCCGCGGCGTATCGCGCGCGAACGCGCGCACCAGGCGGTCGGCCGCCACCGCGATCCCGAGCCCGGCGATCGCGTAGACCGCGAACACGTAGCGTTCGGGATCGGCTTCGGCCGGATACGACGCGCCGAAGAGCGCCGGCAGCAGCGCGCCGAGCACGAGACCCGCGCCGGCCAGCGGCGCGCGCGCCGCGATGAAGCCGAGCCCAATCAGCGCGGCGACGAGCAGTCCTTGCGGCGCGTCCGCGTTGAGCTCGCCGCCGAACCGGTTGATCGCGGCACGCACCGCGCCGGGCGAGAAGATCCGCGCGAGCGTTTCGTGCGGACCCCACTCGGTGCCCGCGACCAGCGAGCGGAATCCGGCGACGGTCGACGGATGATGATCGTCCCAGAACGGCCGCCCGGCCGGGATGCCGAGCGCCAGCGTCGGATCGAGCCGGTGCGCGGTCACATAGGCGCTGCGCAGGGGAAGATACGCGTACGCACCGACGACGATCACCAGCGCGATCGCGGCGGCGGGCGCGGCGGCGCGCCACGGCCACGGCCGCGCGAACGACGCGATCGCGGCACCGCCCAGGAGCAGCACCGACGTGTTGTCGATCGCGACGGCGAGACCGGCGGTCACGATCGCGCCGGCGAGCGCGCGCGCGCCGCCGCGCAGCGACCATGCAACGGCCAGCGCGAACGCGACCAGCGTGACCGCGAATCCCAGCGGGTGGACGTCGGCGTACGTTCCGCGCAGCCAGACGACGTGTGCGAACGCGAACGTCCAGCCGCCGAGGATCGCCAGCAGCGGCACGACCTCGAACAACAGCGCGAGCGCGGTGATCGTCGCCGAACCCAACGCGATCGCGACCGCCGAGAGCGCGTTCAGCCGCGCCGCGGGTGTTGCGACCGGAATCACATGCGTCCACACCCACGCCAGCATCACGTAGCCCGGATAACCGGTCGGGTAGGGAATCCCGGCGATCCACGCCACGGTTTGCAGGTCGCCGGTGTCCCAGAACCCGACCGCTGTCCGCACTGAGGTCAACAACACGATGAGCGGTACCGCGAACGCGAGCGCGATCGTACCGTGGAGGCGAAGAGACAAGCGCGTGCAACTACGCCCGATGCATCGAAGCGGCCTGTCCCGCCGGCGCGTCGTCATCGCCGAGCCGTTCGCCGAGGCCGGCGTCTCGGTGCTGCGCGACGCCGGGATCGAGGTCGAGTCGCAGGTCGGGCGCCCGCGCGCCGAGCTGGCCGCGGCGCTGGCCGACGCCGACGGCCTGATCGTGCGCTCGGAGACGCGCGTCGACCGCGAGCTGCTCGCCGCCGGGCCGCGCCTGTGCGTCGTCGCGCGGGCGGGCGTCGGCGTCGACGCGATCGATCTCGGGGCTGCGACCGATGCCGGAATCATCGTGCTCAACACGCCCGGCGCCAACACGCTGGCCGCGACCGAGCAGACGTTCGCGCTGATGCTCGCGCTGGCGCGCCACACGCCGCAGGCGGCGCAGCAGCTGCGCGCCGGCATCTGGGACCGCCAGAACCTGATCGGAACCGAGCTCTACGGCAAGACGCTGGGTATCGTCGGTCTGGGCCGCATCGGCGGTAACGTCGCGCTGCGCGCCAAGGCGTTCGGAATGACGCTGCTCGCGCACGACCCGTTCATCGTGCCGGCGCGCGCCGACACGTTCGACACGCGCTTGGTCGATCTCGAAACGCTGCTGCGCGCGAGCGATATCGTGACGCTGCACGTTCCGCTCACGCCGCAGACGCTCGGCATGATCGACGCCGAGAAGCTGCGGCTGCTGCGGCCGCACGCGTACCTGATCAACTGCGCGCGCGGCGGGGTCATCGTCGAGCGCGACCTGTTGTCCGCGCTCGACGCGGGCGCGCTCGCCGGCGCGGCGCTCGACGTCGTGGCCGAAGAGCCGCCGCCCGTCGACGGTACGGGCGCGGCCCTGCACCGGCATCCGCTCGTCGTCGCCACGCCCCATCTCGGCGGCTCGACGCACGAGGCGCTGGCGCGCATCGCGACCGAGCTCGCCGAGGACATCGTGCGGGCGCTGGTCGGTGCTCCCGCCGCGACCGCCGTGAACGCGCCGGTGCCGACCGGCCCCGAAGCAGTCCGCGTGCGGCCGTTCGTCGACATCGCGTACCGGCTGGGGCGGTTCTATCCACAGTACGCGCAACCGCAGCAGATGCCGTCGTTCGCGCTGCTGCTCGGCGGCGGCCTGGCCGGCGCCGCGCCGGCGCCGCTCGTCATCGCGTTTCTGAGCGGGCTGCTGCAGGCGACGACCGACCGGCGCGTCTCGGTGGTCAACGCCGAGCAGATCGCCCTCGAGCTGGGCATCGCCGTCGAATCGCGCGACGACGACGCGTCGTCGCCGTACGCCGCGTCGCTGCGTCTGGCCGCCGGCGGGCTGTCGATCACCGCGACCTCGCTGGGCGGCTCGCCGCGCATCGTCGAGCTCGACGGCTACCAGATCGACGCGACGCCGGTCGGCGCGATGCTGATCACGCGCCACGCCGACGTTCCGGGGATGATCGGACGCGTCGGCACGATCCTCGGCGACGCGCAGGTCAACATCTCGACCATGCAGGTCTCCCGCAATACCGTCGGCGGAGACGCCATCATGGTGCTGTCGCTCGACCGCCCCGCCGACGAGGCCACCGTCGCCAAGATCCGCACGGCTCCCGGCATCGCCTCCGTCCGCTCGCTCGCGGTGTAGTCGCCGTTCGCTTCACTGGACGTCGCTTTGGGCGTACGGCGCGCGCCGTTCGTCCTCGTCGTCATGCTCGTCGGTCGGCGGCGTAAGCCGGAAGGTTCAGCGGCGCAGCCGTGAAACCGCAACGCGTGCGCGTCTACGTAGCGCGGCACGGCGAGACGACGTGGAACCTCGCCGGCCGCTATCAGGGCCGGCGCGAATCGGCGCTGACGGCGCTGGGGATGAGCCAGGCCTTCGCGCTCGCCGGCGCGATGGTCGAAGCGCGCGTCGAGCGGGTCGTCTCGTCGCCGCTGCTGCGCTGCACTGCCACCGCCAAGGTCGGCGCCGAGCGGCTCAACGTGCGCGTCGAGCGCGACGACCGGCTCATCGAGATCGCGCACGGCACCTGGGAAGGCCGTTTGCGCGACGAGATCGCGGCGAACGATCCGCTTCGGTACCACGCCTGGCGCCACGACCCCGCGCACGTCGCGTTCGAGGACGGCGAGACCATCGCGCAGGTGCTCGCGCGATGGCGCGCCTTCGCCGCAGCGCTCCGCCCGCGCGCGCCGACACTGATCGTCACGCACGACGCCGTCGTGCGCGTCGCGCTGGTCGACGCGCGCGGTCGTGACCTCGCCGCCTTCTGGGAGCCGCAGGTCGAGAACGGCGCCTTCGCTACATTCGACGTCGACGGGAAGCACTGGACGCTGGTCACCGAATGCACCGCCGCCCACCTCGGCCCCCACCGAGCCTCCACCGAAACCCAAGCGCTGTAACGCCGGGCCGGTTGGCCGCGACTGCTAGTAGACCGGCTTGCCGTGGGCGATGACGGTGCCGTCGGAGACGATGTCGACTTCGTCGGCGCGGCCGGGCTGTTTGGCGAACAGCGTCGCAGGCGTGCCGTCGTCGAGCGCGCCGAGATCTTCGGTACCGGCCGGTCCGCGGAACACGACGTGCGCGCCGCGCGGCGCGCCCGAGGCCACGACGTAGCACCACGATCCGTCGCGCGAGTAGATCGCCTTGGCGACGAGGCCGGGCTGCGCGCTCAGCGTGGTGTGACCGAAGTGGGCGGACGCCAGCGCGGTCAATGCGGTGTCGGTGCGCGCGACGCGCTGCGATGCGCCGTGCGCGATGAAGCCTTCGAGTGCGGTCGTGGTTCCGAGCACGACCGCGGCCGCAGTTGCCAGCGACGGCCACCAGCTTCGCTGCCACGAGAGGGGTCGCGCTGCGGAGCGTGACGAGGCGGCGGGCATCGGCGGCAGCGCGGCGGACAGCGACGCGGCTGCCTCTTCGGCAGCGGCAACGCGCCGGCAGCACGCGGTGCAGGTCGCGAGGTGCGCTTCGATCTCGTCGGAGCGTTCGCGCTCGGTGTACCCGAGTGCGTAGAGTTCGGCGTCGTCGTCGAGGTGTTGGGTCACGATGGGGCAACTCCGGGCGAAAGGACGGTGTGGAGACGGCGCAGGCCGGCGGCAAGACGGCTCTTGACGGTGCCGAGGGGGACGTCGGTTTCTCGCGCGACCTCGAGCAAGGTGCGATGCCCGAAGTACGCGCGGCGGATGACGTCGCGCTGCGTCTCGGGCAAGCTTTCGAGCGCGACCCGAACGCGACGTGCTTCGACGGGATCGATCGCGGCGGTCTCGTCGATCGAGACCGGTTCGTCGGCGACCGCTCTGACTTCGCGGAGGTGCCGGCGATTCGCTCCACGCAGCATGTCGAGCGCTTCGCGCCGCACGCACGCGATGAGGAACGGCAGCAGAGCCCCGCGCTCGGCGCGATACGACGAGCCGCTCCAGACCCGCATCAAGGCGCTGTGCACGGCGTCCTCGGCGGCTTCACGATTGCGGAGCACGTCGAAAGCGACGCCGCGCAGGCGACTTGCGTGGGCCTTGTAGGCGTCGTTGAAGGCCGCCTCGTCGAACGACACCGGGCGCCCTTCGACCGAGGTCAGGCTCGTGCTAGCGAGTGATCTTGCCACGCCGCCAGGATCCCGACTTCCACCGTGCGGTAACCCAGCACGTCGAGCAGGGTTCCCGGAGCGGGCTTGAGCGGTCCCGGCGCGGCGCCGGGCGTTCCGAACACGGCCTGTGGGAACGCGGTCGCGCGTGCCGTGGCGAAACGAATCTTCCCCTCGGTGTGCTCGACGATCTGGTGGATGTGTCCGTTGAGCACGGTCACCGCCGAGAAGCGCTGCAGCATCGCGATCGCTTTCGTGCCGTCGACCGTCGTCCAGCCCCATTCCGGGGCGACGGCGAACAGCGGCACGTGTCCGAAGACGACGATCGGTGTGTCGTTGGAGCGCGCCGCCAAGTCCTGCCCGAGCCACGCGAGCTGTTCGTCGCCGAGCTTGCCCATCGTCTCGCCCTCGCCGACGTTGATCAGTGCGATGAAGTGAATCCCGCCCTGGTCCCACGATGACCAGCCGCGGCCCATGGCGCTGGCCCGCGCGAACATCGCGGCGTAGCGCTTGGGGCCCTCGACCCCGATCACGTCGTGCTCCCCGGGGATCGTGATAAGCGGCGCGCGCAGCACGCTCAGGATCGCGCGAGCGTCGTCGAACTCCGCCTGCTTGCTCAGATGCGTCACGTCGCCGGTATGGATGACGAACGTCGGCTGAACCCGCATCGCGTTGATGTCGGCCACCGTTTGCGCCAACGTCGCGTGGACGTCGGCGTTGGCCGGCCCGGTATAGCCGATGTGGCTATCGCTGATCTGGACGAACGAGAACTGGCCGGGTGCGGCCGACGCCGCGGAACGGACGAGGCCCTCGGCGCCGAGCGTGTAGAGGATCCCGGCGCCGGTCCACGCGACGTGGCCGACGAAATCGCCGCGCTTCATGTGGGGTTCACGACGACGACGCCGTGCATCATCGGATGCACCGTGCAATGGTACTTGACGGTACCCGCCTTGGCGTAGGTGTGCGTCCACTTTTCGCCCTGGTTGAGGCCTTCGGAATCCCACGAGCCGTCGTCGGCGGTCGCGGTGTGCGCGTCGTCGTCGTCGTTGACGAACGTCACGCTGTCGCCGGCGTGAACGGTGATCGAAGCCGGCGTGAAGGCGTCGTCGCGGATGTGGACGACCGTTCCCGGCTTGGAGGCGGCAGGCGCGGCGGCCAGCAGCGCGATAAGCGCCACGGCGCCGAGGAAGGCGGCTTTCATGCTCAACGTACGCCGCCGCAACGGGGGGCGGTTCGAGGACCCGCCCCTAGACGCCGGTCGGGGACACCGGCGGCAGCGGGCGGGCCGCCTCGAAGGTCGAGCGGGGCAGGGTCTTGGGGAAGCGCCAGTGCGAGAACGTCAGCTCTTCGTGCGCGATTCCGCCCGGTACGCGCGCCACCGCGGTCGCGCTGTGCGCGACCCACCAGCGGTCGCGTTTCGAAAAGGTCACGATCCCGCGCCCGCCGTGGGCGCTGGTGGCGAAGGTGACGGCGCTGGGCAAAAACGTCAGCCCGTCGACGGTGACCTGGGTGAACGTGAACGCTCGCGCTTGCGCGCCTTTGGGCGTTACGCTGAACACATAGTCGACGTGCTTGCCGTCACGGTGCGGGCCGGCGTAGGCGAAGTCGTACGCGTCGGGCTTCGGTGCCAGCGCGGCGACCGTGTAGTGATAGGAGCGGCGGAAGATGCGCACGACCGGCGTGAGCGAACGCGTTCCGTTCACCGACAGCGTTTCGTCGCGTTCGTCGGCGCCGCTGCGAAAGATGCGGTGGGTCTGCTCGAGGGTGCGCGTTCCCGTCTGCACCAGCGTGTACTCGACGGTGAACACGCCTGGGTCGCGGAGCACCGCCAGCGCGGCGCGATACTTCGCGATCACGAGCGGCGCCGGCGGCAGCGGCGAAGGCGACGGCGCCGGCGGCACGAGCAAACTCGCCGCCGCCGCGAGGACGGCGATCACGCCGCGCGGTCGGCTATCGTGTCGCGCATCGCCGCCAGCGCGGCCTGCGCGCCGGACGGATCGTTTCCGCCGCCCTGCGCTTGGGCCGGCGAACCGCCGCCTTTCCCGCCGACCAGCGGCGCCGCAGCTTTGACGAGGTCGCCGGCGCGCACGCCGGCCTTCACCGCGTCGTCGGACGCCGCGGCGAACAGCGACGCGGTCTGCGCGTCGGTGCCGACCAACGCGACGACGCCCGACGGCAGCCGCGAGCGGATCGCGGCACCGAGCGCGCGCAACGCCTCGGCGTTCGCTTCCGGCACGACGGCCGCGACCACGCGCAACCCGCCGATCTGCGACGCGCGCTCGACGTACGACGCGGCGTCGGCGGCGGCCAGCCGCGCCTTGATCTCGGCCATCGCCTTCTGCAGGTCGCGCACCTCGGTTTGCAGCCGCTCGACCCGATCGACGAGCTCTTCGGGCTTGGCGGACAGCACCTCGCCCAGCGTCGCGAGCGTGTCCTGCTGCTGCTCGACGTAGCGCTCCGCGGCCCGGCCGACGATCCCTTCGATGCGTCGGATCCCGCTGCCGATCGAGCTCTCCGAGAGCATCACGAACAAGCCCAGCTCTCCGGTGGTGTGGGCGTGCGTTCCGCCGCAGAACTCGACCGAGGGACCGAACGCGACGACGCGCACGCTGTCGCCGTACTTCTCGCCCGCCATGGTGATCGCGCCGGTCGCCTTCGCTTCCTCGATCGGCAGCTCGCGCATCTCTTGGTGGTAGTCGGCGCGGATCAGCTCGTTGACGCGCTCGGTCACCGCCCGGCGCTGCATCGGCGTGAGCGCGCCGCCGGGGCTGCGGAAGTCGAACCGCATCCGGTCGATGCCGACCCATGAGCCGGCCTGAACGACGTCTTCGCCCAGCACGTCCTTGAGTGCGCGCTGCAAGAGGTGCGCCGAGCTGTGCTGGCGCCGGATCTCCTCGCGCCATTCAGGCGAGACGCTCGTGTGCACGCGTTCGCCGACGGCGAGCGCGCCTTCGACCAGCCGGCCGTGATGGGCGATCGCCTCGCCGGCGAACTGCGTGTCGGTCACGTCGAACACCGCGCCGCCGGCGGTCGTGATGCGTCCGCGGTCGCCGATCTGTCCGCCCTTCTCGGCGTAGAACGAGGTGCGGTCCAGCACCAGCTTCGCTTCGGTGCCCGGCTCGATCGCGTCGACCGGCTTGTCGCCGGCGAGAATCGCCCTCACCGTGCCGTCGGCTTCGAGCCCGCCGTAGCCTTCGAACGAGGACGCCAGCGCCGGAGCGTCGGCGACGGTCACGGCGGCGCGCTTGCGCGCGGCGTCGCCGCGCGCGCGTTCGCGCTGCTCGGTCATGAGCTGCTCGAAGGCGAACGAGTCGACCGCGACGCCGCGCTCGCCCGCGATCTCGCGGGTCAGCTCGTACGGAAACCCGTACGTGTCGTGCAGCGCGAAGGCGTCCTCGCCCGAGATCAGCATCGTGCAGTCGCCGAGCGCGGAGTCGATCAGCGCTTCGAGCAACTCGGTCCCGCGGTCGAGCGTGCGCAGGAAGCCGTTCTCCTCGGTGCGCAGCGCGGTCTGCACGTCGGAGAGCCGCGCGCGCAGCTCGGGGTACCCGCTCTCCAGCGATGTGACGACCGCGCCGGCGAGCTCGGCCATGAACTCGCGCGGGTAGCCCAGCAAACGGCCGTTGCGGATCGCGCGCCGGATCAGGAAGCGCAGCACGAAGCCGCGCTCGGTGTTCGACGGGTAGACGCCGTCGGAGATCAGGAACGTCACCGCGCGCGCGTGATCGGCGATGATGCGGCGGCGCACGAGCTGCTCGTCCTTCGTCAGCGACGTGGCGCCGATCGACGGCTGCGCCGCGATCACGTCGGTGAACAGGTCGGTCTCGTACATCGAGACCTGGCCGTTGGCGACCGCGAGCATCCGTTCGAAGCCCGCGCCGGTATCGATCGCCTTGCGCGGCAGCTCCGTCAGCTTGCCGTCGGCACCGCGGTTGTACTGTTGGAAGACGACGTTCCAGATCTCGACGAACCGGTCGCCCCGGTTGGGGCCGATGTCATCGGGGCCGGCAGCGTTCGCCGCGCCGGTGTCGTAGAAGATCTCGGTGCAGGGGCCGCACGGACCGGTCGGGCCCATCGTCCAGAAGTTGTCTTCTTCCCAGCGGCTGATTCGCGTCGGGTCGAGCCCGATCTCGGTCTCCCAGAGCCGCTGCGCTTCGTCGTCACCGGTGTGCACGGTGACGAAGAGCTTGGCGGGGTCGAGCCGCATCACGCCGGTCAGAAACTCCCACGCCAAGCGGATCGCCTCGGACTTGTAGTAGTCGCCGAACGAGAAGTTGCCGAGCATCTCCAAGAACGTCCCGTGGCGGCCGGTCCGCCCGACGTTCTCGATGTCCGACTTGGCGCCGGCGACACGCAAGCAGCGCTGCACCGTCACCGCGCGCGGCGCCGGAGCCGGTGACTCGCCCAAGAAGACCGGGACGAACTGTTCCATTCCGGCGATGGTGAACAGGGTGGTGCTCATCTCGTCGGGGATGAGCGAGGCGGACGGAAGATGCGCGTGTCCGTTCCGCACGAAGTACTCGACGAACGCCTGCCGGAGCTGTTGGGAAGTCATGGCCGACCCGTCAGGTTCGTGGCCGGCTGGCCCGCGCCCCGCAGTGCGCGGTGCGCCGCTCAGGTCGGCGCGGGTGCGCTTGCCGCGACAATCGACTCCGCCAGGACGGTCGCGTTGCGCCGCTCCTTGGCGCTGTACAGCGCGCGGTCGGCCTGCGCGAACAGCTGGTCGACCTCGAGCGCACTCGATGCGAACGCGTGCGCGACGCCGAGGCTGACCGTCACGACCGGCGCGACTTGCGACCCGTCGTGGGCGATCGCCAACGCCTGGACCCGCTGACGGATCCGCTCGGCGACATCCCGCGCTCCGGCGGCCGTGGCGTCGGGCAGCAGCACGACGAACTCTTCACCGCCGTAGCGCGCGGCGAGGTCGACCGAGCGCAGCAGCGACGAGCGCAGCACCTGAGCGACCTGCTGCAGTGCGACGTCGCCGGCTGCGTGCCCGTAACGGTCGTTGTACTGCTTGAAGCAGTCGACGTCGACGGCCAGCAGCGCAAGCTCGGCCCGCCGCCGCTGGCCGAGCGTCCACTGCACGTACTCGTCGAACGAGCGGCGGTTGCGCAGGCCGGTCAGCGGGTCTACGATCGCCATCGTGCCGAGCCGCCGGTAGAGCGCGCCGACCTCGAGCAGCAGCATGCACATCACGATCGTCGCGGTCAGCAGCGTCTCGACTTTGCTCAGATACCATGTCCACGTATAGCGCGTCGTGACGTACGCGTTGATCAGACCGTCGAGCGCCGACGCCGCCAGCGCAACCGCCAGCCACAGTTGCAGCAACCGCGGCTTGCGCCCGAAGCCGACGATCAGGATCGCCGCGCCGGCGTTGAGGACGAACACCAGCGGCGTGAACGCCCCGACCCAGATCGGCGCGAACGCGCCGTTCGCGTACATCACCGGCAGCCGGTTGTCCAACGGGACGATGATGGCGGTCGTCAGCGCCGCGGCGGCGGCGACGGACAGCAGCGCGAAGCGGAGTCCGATGCGAACCCGCGTGCCGTCGAGGACACGCTTGCGGAAGTCGCGATCGTACAGCCGGTAGCCCCCGATGATCAGCGGAAAGACGAGGTGCCAAACCAGCCAGAGCCAGACCGAGATCTGCGACGTCGCCGGCGACCCGTCGGGGAACAGGCCCGGAAAGAACGCGACGAACGGGATCGTGAGGAGCCCGACGTAGGCGTAGGCACCGCCGAGGTAGGCGAACGCGCGGATGCCGTTGACCGAGAATTGGGTGAACAGCAAGAACGCGGTGAGCAGGTCCGCCGCGCCCCAGAACGTCGCAATGATCGGGATGAACGGCGGAATCACCGGGCCTGGGACGTTGCCCCAGTGCGCTCCGGCGACCGTCAGCGCCAGCAACGCCGCGACGAACAGTGCCGCCGCCGCCGCGTCGCGCGCGCGCGCGCGGCGGACCATCATGTCGGCCTGGACGATCGGTTCGTTGGGTCGCGTGGACATGGAGGCCTCCAAGCGGTCTCCGGGTTCTACGGACCCTTTGCCGCTTGGACGCGTCTCGATTACATCCCGCCCGGGGGCGCCGCACGGCAGCGGCGCCGGCAAAACGCTCCGTATACGTACGAAATGGCGAACGCTGGATCTTAGCCTACCAACGGAACACAGGCTAGCATCCGCACTCGGCGATGAGACCCTGCACGGATGAAATCGCATCGCGCACGCGCGAGAGGGAGCGCACGCGTAACGGTTCTGCACTACGGCTCGTCGAGCGCGGCGCGAGGTCGCGATCCGCCGCATTGAGGAAATCTGCCGACGCGTGCAAGCGTGCCGCGTTGCTGTCCCGGTCCGCGGGGATGTCAGCCTTTCGCTTCGAGTTTATGATGCCGTCGTCAAGCGCGCCGATCGCTGCATACAACGACCCGACTGCGCGTCTATACTTCGGATCGGTTTGCCGCACCATGCTCGTATGCGTCAGCATCCAGAGCGCCGAGTTCAGGGCTTCCCAAGCCGAGTCGAACTCTGTTCGGCGCGGCCCGGAAGCCGGCGCTATGTTCCGCTCGATATGACGTGCCGGGCCCGAAGACGGCACCGTCAAAGGGACATTCCGTAGCGGCGCTCCGACAGCCCACGTGGGTCTAGCCGCGAGGTAACGCGCTACGGCTTCGCCTTCGACTCGGCGCCCCGCTTCCGAAAAGTGAGGGCCCACAGCGCTGAAGAGCTGCATCGACGCCCGCGCACGCCCGAAGTCCGGGTACAGGCTGATTGCATCAACGCCCCGCAAATGAAGGTCCGCGGCAAGGAATGGAACACCCTCGGCTTGTCCCATCATGTCGGGTCTTTCCGGGTGAATCACGACCAGAAGCGAGACCCGTTCCGCCACGAGGTCAGCGCGAAGCTTCATCATATCGCTGGTGAATTTCGGCTCCCATGCCTCCCGGTCGTGCGCGATCGTCTGAATCGGTACGGAGTACGATTGGACGATCAAGCTGCGGCTGACGTCGAGGATGATCAGCCTCACCATTCGCAGCTCGCCGAGATACTCGCTAAACTGCTCGCAAGCACTGAGCGTGCCGCCGGGAACTACGACCGGGGTAACGCGGGGATTATACGGCCGCGCCTGGGGATCGTTCTGTAATGAGTGTTCGAGTAGGCCCTCGATCGAGTCGTCCCATCCTGTATCCCACCAGATGAAGGAAGAGCCGATGTAAGCAATGTTGTAATCGAAACGGTTTAGGGTGAGGTGCGCCGGAATGACGCCGGTGTCTCCAGGCATGATCGGTCTTCGTAGGTTGACTTGCGCGACGACCGTAACCGATCCGGAACGATTCGCGACCGCGACAGTGCCGTTCGGCGCGACCGCCAGAGCAACGGGATCGGTGAGGGGCGGCCCGGAGGCAACCGTGCGTACGAACAACTGCGCGACGTCAATATACCGTATCGTTCCGTCGCTCGCCGTATACAAGGCCGATTGCCCATCGAGCGCCGCCAGCCCGAGCGGTTGTCCGATGGAAAGCCCGCCCTGCATCGTAACGATGTTCGGTCCCGTTCGGGCTGCCATCGGTATACGACGCGCTGCCGTGCCGTCAAGATGAGCAGCGACAATGCCCTCCCGATCGCTGACGAACAACGTAGACGATTCGCCGACCGCGATACCGATCGGTTGGTCGACATCGAGAGGTAACGTGCTGACGTTTCCCCCCGCCGTGACTTCTCGAACGCCGGCCGTTCCGTCAGCGATGAACACATCCCCGCGGCCATCTGCAGCGAGCGCGGTAGGTCCGACGAACTGCGCATCACGTTTGGGTCCATTCAGCGTTCCCGCCTTCGTCGTACCGGCAAATGTCGTCACGACTCCAAGCGGGGTGATTACGCGAACTGTGTGGTTCTCAGTATCTGCAACGTATATTTCACCTGCATTTCCCACCGCGAGGCCGGATGGGCGGTTGAAGCGTGCCAGGCTTGCGGGACCGTCGATATAACCCGCCTCTCCGGACTCGGAGCCCGCAAATGAGACGAGCGCCTGACCAGGCCGAGCGATCAAAATGCGGTTGGCGCTGCGATCCGCGACGTACAGATTACCATTTACATCGTACACCACGGCGCTCGGCCGGCGAAATTCGATGCCGCCATTTGTCGGCAGAACCGTCATGGAAGCCGCCCATGACGGTGTCGTCGTCGCACATGCAAGGCCGAGCGTTGCGGCGGTGAGTAGACGCCGGGTGATCACGTCGCCGAATTTTGCGGACTGTCGATTTAGCCCTTGCACGTCGTCGGCATTCTGGCCCACCCTCACTCGCAAGAAAGTTCTTGGACCGCCCGGCCACCGCTCGATGATCCATCGGGCCGGCGGCGCCGCGCCAACCTCAGGCGCACGAACGCGACCGCCAGCAGGGCGAAGAGAACGATCCCCACGTACCGCAGCGCGGCACCGCTGCCCAACGAAGCGAAAGCCAGCGCCGCAAGCGCCCGCAGGTTCGCCCCGTCGACGTCGCGCGCGGTCCGTGCCGCTCGAAACGCCAGCACCGATCGCACGCCCTGGTAGCATGCGAATGCGCCGAGCGTCCCGGTCAGCAGGTACACGGCCTGGCCATGACCCTCTCTATTCAGCCCGGGATTGCCGCCCGCCCTCGCAGAACGCAACCGCACTCCGGCCCGGGCGAGGAGAACGGACCACGGCGCACGACGTCTTCATCAGCTACGCGCACCACGACGCCCCTGCGGCGAAAGCGGTCTGCGACGCGCTGGAACGAGACGGCATCCGCTGCTGGATCGCTCCTCGCGATGTCCCCTCAGGGGCGCCCTACGCGCAGGCTCTCGTCGACGCGATCGCCGCGAGCAAAGTGCTCGCCCTGATCTTCTCCCGCGCCGCGAATCGTTCGGATGCGGTCCTCAACGAACTCGAGCTCGCCTTCAATCGGGGCAAGCCCATTCTCCCGATTCGCATCGAGGCCGTGGAACCGAGCGGCTCGGCCGAGTACTATTTGCGCCGCCGCCAGTGGTTCGACATCGACGTGGACTTCGCTCAGCGCCTTGGTGCGCTGCCGGCGATCGTTCGTGAGGCCGTCGGCGCGGTACGACGCCCGAGGCGCATTCGCCGCATGGCTTCGGCATTCGAGGAGGAGCCGGACGACGCGGGCCTGCTGGCGGCGCGCGACGTCGAGCGACGGTCAATCGGCGCGCTTCTCGAGCACGCGCGAGCGGGAAAGGGCGGGCTCGTCATCGTCACCGGCGAGCCAGGGATCGGAAAGACGCGCTTGCTCCGCGCCGCGTTGCAGGACGCGCGCGGCGCAGGCTTTCAGTCCGCGTTCGTCACGAACTTCGCGCACACGCGGACGCCGCTCGGCCCCTGGACCGACGTCTTGCGGCAGCTCGATCCCCATGCGCACGAGCTGCTACCGAGCGACATCGCCGAGCGGAGCGCGTTGCTGCGGCTCGTCGGCGAGGCCGAGCCCGGCACCGCGGCGCCCGACGGACGCCGCCTGTTGGTGATCGTCGCCGATGCACTGGCGCGCGCGAGCAAACGCAGGCCCCTGTTCGTCGCCGTCGACGACGCTCAGTGGTGCGATCCCGAGTCCGTGGAGCTGCTCGATGTGCTGGCGCCGCGGCTCGCCGCCGCGCACCTCGCGATCCTGGTCGGGCGCCGTTCGGGTGAGTCGAACGAGACGGCATCGGCGCTGTCGGGGCTCGAACGGTATCCAGCCGTTGCGGAGATTCGGCTCGACCGCCTCCCGGACGCCGCGATCGCACAGCTCGTCGCCGCGCTTGCGCCGCCGGCCGGCGTGATCGCGGGAGCGACGATCGAGGAGATCTGCCGCCGGAGCGAGGGAAATCCGCTCTTCGCTGCCGAGCTCGTCCGCGAAGCGGCCGGCGGCAACGAGCTGCTCCCCGAATCGGTACAGTTGTCCGCGACCCACCGCCTCGGTACGTTGCCGAACGAGAGCGCCCACGTGATCGAGGTCGCTGCGGTCATCGGCCGGGCGTTCGGGCTCGATGATCTCATCGCGGTGGCCGCTGTCGAGCGGCCGCAGGCCCTCGCGGCGCTGCGCGCGGCCCGCGATGCCGGTCTCGTCCGCGACGCGGGGGCCGCGACGTTCGCCTTCCGCCACGAGCTGCTTCGCGCGGCGGTGTACGAGAACATGTTCTCCGCCGAGCGCGCCGAGGTCCATAGGGCGCTGGCCGAACTGTTGGTCGCGCGCGCCGATGCGCCGGCGGAACTGCTCGCGCACCATTGGCGGCGTGCCGGCGACCTTGCGCGCGCGACACATTATGCTGTGCTCGCCGGAGATGAGGCGATGGCGCTCAACGCCTACGCCTCGGCGCGCGATAACTATGCGGAGGCTCTCGATACCGGCGTGCTCGAAGGTCTCGATGCCGCGTCGGTCGAGGAGAAGGCTGCCTCCGCGTATGACGCGCTGGGCAGCGCGGACGACGCCGCGCGTGACTTCGCGGCGGCCGCTGAGCTCGTGCGGGCCAGCGGCGACGCGCAACGCGCCGCGCGGCTCGACCTTCGCTTCGCGGCAAACGCCTATCGCGCCGGACGCGGCAGCGAGGTCGAACGGATCTGCGATCGCGTGCTGCGTGAGTCTACTGACGCCCAGGTGCTGTACGGTGCACATGCGATACTCGCATCTTACTACTCGACGCGCGCCGCGCCCGAACGCGTGCGGTCGCACGTCGCTGCCGCCGCCGCGTTGGACGTGGAAGGAAATGTTCGGGACGCGCTGTCGATCGCTTGGGCGCGCACGAGCATCGCCGACCCGCCTGACGGCTGGCTCGCGCCGGCACGAGAAGCCGTAGCACTCGCCGAGTCGCGCGCCACGCCTGCGCTGCACGCGCTCAACTTGGTCAACTTCGCTATGCTGTCGCGCTGGTATGGGCGCAGCGGTGACGAACGCGACACCGCCATCGCGCGGGCAGTCGAGCTCGCCGACCGCAACGGTGCGACGTACACTGCAGCATATGCGCGCTGCGAGCAGGCGCTCGGACTGCACCTGCGTGGCGAACTCGACGCAGCCTATCGCGTACTGCTCGAAGCCGTTGCCCTTCACGTCGAGGCGGTCGTCGTGCGCATCTTCGTCGCCTCGGTCGGTCTGTCGCTCCTCGCGGATCTCGGCGCGGTCGACCGCTTTCCGAACTTCCGCGATCCGACGTTACTCGAGGCGGCCTTCACAACCGGCGAGCCGGGCCGTTTCGCGGCACTCGCCGCAGCGCACGTGCAGGCGTCGGCGCTATCCGGCGCTCTGGGCGCCGCAGCACCGATCGTCAAGCGCGCTCTGGCCCTGATCGCGACCTTCGCTGGAGTCAGCCGCTCTCTCGTGACGTTCGCGCGCTACGGCGACGATGACGATCGCGCGCAGATCGTCACCCTGCTGCCGAGCGCCGGCGCGCAGCTGCCCGACGAACTCGACCGGTTACTGATCGCAGCGATCGTGTCGTCCCATACCGGTGAGGCGTCGACCAAGGACGCTGCGCGGCGCGCGTTGGACGCAGCGCGCGCGGCTGATGCGCCACTATTCGAAGCGGTCGCCTACGAGTTGCTCGGGCAATTCGATGACGCGCGCTCCGTCTACGAGCGGACCGGCGCGCTCGGCCGCATGCGCGCAATCGCGTCCCACGTCCAACACCGCCGCCGCTCGCGGTCCGCGAACGCCGGGTGACCCTGGCGCCCTATCCGAGCGCTACGTGCACGGCGGGACATACCCGCTCGAATCGGCCGCCCTGTAAGGGCACGTCACGATGATGACGTTGTCGGGGCTATTCGCCGGTTTCCCATCATCGAAAAAGTAGATCGATTGCTGGCGCTCGGGACGATCGCCCGGCCGGGCCTCCTCGGGAATCGTGAACACGTACCCCTGTCGTGTCACCGTGTGCCCACGGAAGCTGACGCTCAACATCCCTTTCGTCGGCCCCGCGTAGCCGCCGCCGTTGACGCTCATATTGCTCGGGACGTTCGTGATCGCAAATTGAAACTTACCGTTTCCGAGGTCGTCCCAGTTGTGGGACTCCGTGCAATTGTCGTTGACACAGTTTTTTATGTGGAACGGAAGGTTGACGTCCGGCCCCGGCGATGCGTGGCCTCCCGGGTTATGATGCGTTCCGCCATGGGTAGCGTCACCGGCTTGGGGGTTGAGGAGCATGACCGTCGCGGCGCCGATCGCGGCCCCCAACGCCAGCGTAAACATCGGACGAAGTCGGTCGTGCATCTTGCCCTCCCCACGGCGCAGGCCGCTCACTTCGGCTGACGGCCCGTGGGACCTCTCGGCGGCTGGCCGCTCCCGGGCATCCCACCAGGACGTTACGGCGCCGGCGAGACCGGCGTACTCCTACTTCTCTTGCAAGAAGTTCTTGAGCTTTTCGAGCGCCTTCTGCTGGAGGCGCGAAACGTGCATCTGCGAGACGTTGAGGCGTTTCGCGATCTCGGTCTGCGAGACGCTCTCGTAGAAGCGGAGGTAGAGGATCACGCGCTCGCGGCCGGTCAGCACTTGGAAGGCGCGCTCGAGGTTGGCGCGGTCTTCGAGCAGCTCGAGGCCGGCGTCGTTCTGGCCGACGTAGTCGGCCAGCGTCTGCGACTTCTTGTCGCCCTCGCCGTTGAGCTCGGTGTCGAGCGAGAGCAGGTTGTAGGCTTGGCCGAGCTCCTGCGCCTCGAGGATGTCTTCTTCGGAGGCGCCCAGGTGTTGGGCCAGCTCACCGACCGTCGGCGAGTGGCCCAGCTTGACCGTCAGCTTCTCGATCGCGCGGTTGACGCTGAGATTGAGTTCCTGGAGGCGCCGCGGGACTTTGACGGCCCAGCCCTTGTCGCGAAAGTAACGCTTGATCTCGCCGACGATCGTCGGCGTCGCGTAGGTGGTGAACTCGACGCCGCGCTCGAGATCGAAGCGGTCGATCGCTTTGAGCAGGCCGACCGTACCGACCTGAATCAGATCGTCGAGGGCCTCGCCGCGGTTGGCGAACTTGACCGCCAAGTAGCGGACGAGATTGAGGTGCGCGACCACCAGCTCGTTGCGCAGCCGGTCGAACTCGTTGACGCCGGAATGATCTGGGCCGCTGTCGCTTGCGCGGTCGTTGCGCAGCTCGGCGAACCGCGCAAATGCCTGGCGCGCGCGATTCCGGTCCCAGCGTTCCTCGTCCACGTGAGGAACCGAAGACGACACTGGGTTACGCGCTGACGCGCTTGATCATCACGAGGTCCGTACCCCGGCGCGGATCGCTGGTATAGTCGACGCTATCCATCAAGGCGCGAATCAAGAACACCCCAAGCTCTTCGGTGCGCTCCGCCTCGAGCCCGCTCGGCCGGACGGTCTCCAGGTGGACGCCCGGCCGTGAGTCGCGGACCGTGACTCGCAGCTCGTCCTCCCGTGCGTCGCAGACGATCTCGATGACCCCCGCATCTTGACCGCCGGCGCTCTGAATCGCATTGGTGCAGGCCTCCGCCAACGCCAGCTTGATGTCCTCGATCTCATCGACGGAGAACCGCAGCCGGCTGGCGACGGCGGCGACGGCGAGACGCGCGACCGCGACCCATTCCGCCCGCCCGGGGATCTTCAGCTCGACGATGCCGTGCGAGGACACTTCGAGCGCGGTTGACGCGCTCACACGAGCGCCTTCATCGCACTCTGCTCGTCGTCGAAGATGCCGAAGATTTTCACCAGCCCGGTGATGTCGAAGATCTTCTTGATCTGCGGGTTCGTGCAGACGAGGTTGACCGAGCCGCCGTGTTCGCGCACGCGCTTCAGACCGCCGATGAGCACGCCCAAGCCGGTCGAGTCGATGTAGCGCACCTTCTCGAGGTTGATCACCAGGTTGTAGTGCTCTTGGTCGATCAGCTCGGTGATCGCGTCCTTGACCTTGGGCGAGGTGTAGACGTCGATCTCGCCGGTGAGGTCGACGACGTATGCGTCCCCCTCGGACTCGCGGACGTTGACTTTGATATCCACCATATCTCCTAGTGCGGTGACGGACTTTCGCTGGCTTCGTTCTCGAGAGTATCGCGCTGGCGCGCCGCCGCTTCTTTGCCTTCGGCGATTGCTCCGTCGATGCGGGTCTTGGCTTCGGCTACGATCGTGCGCCCGCGGCTGAGCAGATCGCCGGCATCTCCGGCGGTGTCGCGCGCGCGCTCGCCAGCTTCGCGCGCTTTGGCAACGAGCAGATCGCGCGTCTCCTCGCCGGTCGCCGGGGCCAAGATCATCGCCAACGCCGCGCCGGCGACCGCGCCGAGCACGAAACCGGCGAAGAAGCCGCCGCCGTCCCCATCGTCAGCCATTCGCGTTCTCGCTCGGAGCTGCGGTCGTCGCGCCGTTCGTCTCGCCGCGCCGGCCGCCGACGAGCCTGCGCAGCCCGGCGGTGACCCCGGTGAGCGCCGCGCCGACGTTGACCAACGCCGGGGCGAGCGCGTCCGAGCCGAGCCGCGCCGTCTTGCCGACCGATGCCGCGACGCCTTCCAACATGGTCACCACGGCACCGAGTCGCGCGACGGTCGCGTCGGCGGTGTCGGCGATCCCGCCCACGTGATCGAGCGTCTTGACGACCGGGACCGACAGCGCCGCGATCTGCTGATCCAGCTCGTCGAGCGTGCCGTTGAGCCGCGTCACGACCTTCGCCAGCGCACTGCAAACGACGAGCAGGCTGATGCCGCACAGCAGCACGCCGATGCCCACGCCGACGTCCAAAACAATCGCCCAGTCGAACCCCGAACTCAAAAAGTGGTCCTCCGTGCGCTCGCTAGAGCCACGTTCGGGCCTTTCCCACAATCGGCTGGCGCTACACGGACAGCGGCGAGCGCACCCCCGCGACGGCCTGCGGCAGGACCCGCAGGACCTCGTCGATCTCGGCGTCGCTGGTTTCGCGCCCGAGCGAGAATCGGATGACTCCGCGCCGGCGCTCCTCGTCGAGTCCGAGCGCGGCGAGGACGTGGCTCGGTTCAAGCGAGCCGGCCGCGCAAGCGCTCCCAGCCGAAGCGGCGACGCCGTCGAGATCGAGCCGGATCAGCAGCGCGTCGGACAGCAGGCCGGCAAAGGCAAGCGACAGGTGGTTGGGCAGACGCGGCGCGCCGGCCCCGTTCACCGTCACGTCCGGGATCGCGGCGCGGACCCCCGCCTCGAGCCGGTCGCGCAACGCCGCGATGCGCGGCGCGACTGTGGGTCGCTCGGCTTCGGCTAGGCGCAGCGCGGCGGCCAAGCCCGCGATCCCCGGGAGGTCCTCGGTTCCGGCGCGCAGCCCGTGCTCCTGGGCACCGCCGACGATCAGCGGCTCGAGCGGCGTGCCGCGCCGAACGTAGAGGACGCCGACGCCCTTGGGGCCTTTGAACTTGTGGCCCGACAGCGACAGCAGGTCGGCCCCGAGCGCGCCGGTCAGCGGAAGCCAGCCCGCGGCCTGCACAGCGTCGGTGTGGAACACGACGCCGCGCGCGCGGGCCAGAGCGGCCAGCTCGGCGATCGGCTGAACGACCCCGATCTCGTTGTTGGCCAGCATCACGCTCGCGACGGTCGTTCGCGGCCCCAGCGCGGCCGCGAACGCGGCCGGATCGACCAGGCCGCGGCGGTCGACCGGCAGCCGCGTGACTTCCCAGCCGTCGCGCTCGAGCAGGTCCACGGCGTGCATCACGGCGTGGTGCTCGATCGCGCTGGTCACCACGTGACGGCCGCGCCCGGCCAGCGCGCGCGCCACGCCGACGACCGCCGTGACGTCCGACTCCGAGCCGCCGCCCGTGAACACGATCTCGCGCGGCACGGCGCCCAGCACGCCCGCCACGGTTGCGCGCGCTTCGTCGAGCACGGCGCGCGCGGCACGCCCTTCGGCGTGCAGCGAGCTCGGGTTGTAACCGCCCCCGAGCAGCGGCAGCATCACCGCGAGCACCTCGGGCCGCACCGTCGTGGTCGCGGCGTGATCGAGATAGATGCGGTTCATCTGCCGGCTCATTCGTCGCCGAAGGGATCGTCGCCCGGCGCGCGCGTTCCGCGCCGCGCGTCGATCCACGCGCGCAGACGCGCCTCGTCACCCTGCTTGCCGGGATCGAAGTACCGCCGGTCGCCCAGTGCTTCGGGAAGGTTCGACTGCAGCTCGACGGCCGGCGGCAGATCGCCTTCGGCCTCCATCGCGGCGTAGTCGTCGTGCGCGTAACGATAGCCTTCGCCGTAGCCGAGGTTCTTCATCAGCTTGGTCGGCGCGTTGCGCAGGTGCAGCGGAACGGGGTCGTTGCGCGACTCCTGGACGTCGGACTCCGCCGCGCCGAACGCGCGCCCGACCGCGTTCGACTTGGGAGCGGCGGCGAGGTAGAGGGTGGCTTGCGCGAGCGCGAACTTGCCTTCGGGCATCCCGACGAAGTGCACCGCTTGTTGCGCCGCCACCGCGACGCCGAGCGCGCGCGGATCCGCCAAGCCGATGTCTTCGCTGGCGAGGATCACCAGCCGGCGCGCGATGAACATCGGGTCCTCGCCGGCGTCGACCATGCGCATGAGCCAGTACACCGCCGCGTCGGGATCGCTGCCGCGCACTGTCTTGATGAAGGCGCTGATCGTGTCGTAGTGCGCGTCGCCGCCCTTGTCGTAGCCCGTGGCGCGGCGCTGCAGCGCGTCGGCGATCGTGCGCTCGTCGACGACGCGCGTTTCGGCGTCGCCCGGGCGGACGGAAGCGGCGGCGAACTCCAGCGTGTTGAGCGCGGCGCGCGCATCCCCGTTGGCGAGGTTGACGAGCGCGTCGAGCGCGCCCGCGGTGAGCGCGACGTGCTGGGCGCCCAGCCCGCGCTCCACGTCGCTCAGCGCGCGCTCGATCAGCGTGCGCACGTCGTCGTCGCCCAGCGCGCGCAGCACGAACACCCGCGAGCGCGACAGCAGCGCCGAGTTCACCTCGAACGACGGGTTCTCGGTCGTCGCGCCGATCAGCGTGACGGTACCGTCCTCGACGTACGGCAGCACCGCGTCCTGCTGCGCCTTGTTGAAGCGATGGATCTCGTCGATGAACAGCACGGTGCGCTTGCCGGCGGCACGCAGCTTGCGCGCATCGCTCACCACCCGCCGCAGATCGGCGACGCCGGCGCTGACCGCCGAGATCGCGGCGAAATGGGCGTCGCTCTGGCGTGCGATGATGCGCGCGAGCGTCGTCTTCCCGGTGCCCGGCGGCCCCCACAGGATCATCGAGGGGGTTCGGTCGGACTCGATCGCGCGGCGCAGCGCGCGGCCCGGTCCGACGATCTGCTCTTGACCGACGAACTCTTCGAGCGTGCGCGGCCGCATCCGCGCGGCCAGTGGTTCGGGCATCGCCGTTCCGGAGCCCGGCGGTGGGCCTTCGCCATCGAAGAGGCCGATCACGACGCCCTTTCGCAGCCTCGCATCAAATCGGGAAGGGAAGGCGGATTCGCCGGGGTTTGGGCGACGGCGAGACCGAACCCGGCGCGGGCGTCGGCACGGGCTGCTTGATGATGATCGGCTTGCCGTCGGCCAAGACTTTTTTGCTGTTGAGGTTGTAGTCGAGGTTCTTGGCGCTGAGCGTCGACGTGCCGTCGGTCGTCTTGACCTCGCCTTCGAGATGCAGCATTCCGCTGCCGCGGTTGAGCACGCCGCGCTCGGCTTCGGCCTTGCGCGTGCCTTGCTCGAAGTGCATGTGTCCGCTGGCGATGTAGATCTTCGCCTTCGAGTCGACATCGAGCTGGTCGCAGCTCAGCGTCGACGGGCCGCCCTTCGCGTACTCGTCGTTGTCGCCGGCCTCGGGTGCCTTCCCGTTGTCGTGCACGACGACGTTGCCGAACAGCTTGATCGTGCCGCGCTTCTGGTTGCCCTCGGCGCGGTCGGCGACCGCGTCGCTCCCCGGACGGGTGAGCGAGACGTGGTGGGGCATGGTGAAGTCACCGTTCCCCTTGTAGCTGATGTCGTCCGTCTCGATGCGGTACTCGGGGGTCTCGAACGACGGCAGCCCCGGTGATGCGGAGGCCGGTGCGCTCGGCGGTGGTGGAATCCGGTGTGCCGGCGACCCGCTCGGAGCGGGCGACGGTGCGGCGCCGGCGCACACCAGCGCGATGAGGAGTGCGGCGAACGACGCGAACGCGATCGACCGCATCGCCATCCTAGGTTTTCCGCGTCGGTATCGGCGACGGCCGGGACGATTTGGACGGCTTGCGCTTGGGCGCAGGGGTCGTCGCCGGCGCGGGTGCAGGCGCCGGGCTGACCGGCTGGGTCATCACCGCCGGACTGCCGTTGACTTCGGCGTCCTTGCTGTTGAGATCGTAATCGACCGTCGCGGCCGACAGCGTCGAGCCGTTGTCCGTCAAGTGCACGCTGCCTTCGAGGTGCAGCTTGCCGGTGCCGCGGTTGAGGATCGCCTTGTCGGAGGTTCCGCTGCGCGTCCCTTGGTTGAAATGCACGTGCCCGGTAGCGGTGTAGAGCTTCGCCTTCGAGTCGATGTCGAGCTGATCGCAGGTCAGCGTCGCCGGGCCGCTGCCGCGGTACGCCGGATCACCCGCTTCCGTCGCGTTGCCGTTGTCGTGCACGACGACGTTGCCGATCAGCGTCGCGGTGCCGCGCTTGGAGTTGCCGTTCGCCTTGTCGCCGACCGCGTCGGTGCCGGGACGCAGAAAGTGCACGCGGTGCGGCATCGTGAAGTCGCCGCTGTTGAAGTTCCAGTGCGTCTCGTCGGTCTGGATGCGGTAGTCGGGGGTGGCCAGGCCGCCCGGCGCTTGATCGGGCGGCGCCGCCGCGAGCGCGACCGATCCCGACACGGCCGCCAACCAGACGGCCAAGCCGAGCTGCGCGAACCGGCGGCGAGGGGTCATCACGTTGATAAAACGGCTCCTAGGCGCGAACGTTTCCGGCGACCACGCCGCTAGTAGCGCGCGGTGCTGCTGTATCCGACCCGCTGCCCGGTTCCGATCGCGACACACGACATGGGGTCCTCGGCGACGATAACCGGTATCCCTGTGACCTCTCCGAGGAGCGTGTCCAGCCCGCGCAGCAAGGCGCCGCCGCCGGTCAGGATGACGCCGCGGTCGATGATGTCGGCGGCCAGCTCGGGCGGGGTCTTCTCCAGCACCGACTTGACCGCTTCGACGATCGCCTGGACCGGCTCGGAGAGCGCCTCGCGCACCTCCTCCGAGGTGATCTTGACCGTCTTGGGCAGGCCGTTGATCAGGTCGCGGCCGCGAATCTCCATCGCCAGCTCTTGGTCGAGCCGGTAGGCCGAGCCGATCTTGATCTTGATCTCCTCGGCCGTCCGCTCGCCGATCATCAGGTTGTAGACCCGCCGGATGTGGCGGATGATCGCCTCGTCGAGCTTGTTGCCGGCGACGCGGATCGATTGCGACACGACGATCCCGCCCAGCGAGATCACCGCCACGTCGGTCGTCCCGCCGCCGATGTCGACGACCATGTTGCCCGACGGCCCGTCGATCGGCAGCCCGGCCCCGATCGCCGCGGCCATCGGCTCCTCGATGATGTCGACCGACTTGGCCCCGGCCAGCTTGGCCGCGTCCCGGACGGCGCGCTCCTCGACCGAGGTGATCTCGGCGGGGACGCAGATCACCACCGAGGGCTTGGGCCGGAACAAGGTGCTCAGCCACGACCGCTGGCGGGTGACCTTCTTGATGAAGTAGCCGAGCATCGCTTCGGTCACCTCGAAGTCGGCGATCACCCCGTCGCGGAGCGGCCGGATCGCTTGGATGTTGCTCGGAGTCTTGCCGAGCATCAGCCGCGCCTCTTCGCCCACGGCCAGGGTTCGGTTGGTTCGGACGTCCTTGGCCACGACGGACGGCTCGCGCAGCACGATTCCCTTGCCCTTGACGTACACGAGGACGTTGGCGGTACCCAGATCGATCCCGATATCGATGATCCTACTCCTGAGCGAAAGGCGAAGCGCGAGGGCGTTCGGCCCCAACGCTCCGATTCCTCAGAGGAACATCGCCGGTCGCTCAGCCGGCCGGCACCTGCGCCGGTAAAAGCGGTTAGACGTAGTCGCGCAGGGTCACGCTCACGTCGCGCGCCGTTCCGTCCTTGGCGACGACGTGCAGTCTGACCGCCGTGCCGGCTGCACCGCGCAGGAGATCGCGCACCGCCGCCAGCCCGAGTGTCCCGCCGTCATGACCGTCGACCGTCGCCAGAACGTCGCCGCGTGCGACGCCGGCGGCCGCCGCCGGTGTTCCGGGACGCACGTCGGCGACGATGATCTTGCCGCCTTGCGTGATGAGGAACATCCCCGAGCGGTCGTACGTGTCGTGCATCGCGAAGCTCGCGTCCGGCGCGAACGTGACGGTCTGGTGCCCGTAGTCGAACGTCACCGCAAACCGCCTGAGCACGCCCGCGCCGACGTTGCCGGCGTAGTAGGGATCGGCGAATGCGCCTCGCGTCTGCGTGCTCAGGTCGGTGATCACGTCGGGGATCGTGTAGCCCGCGAGCTGCAGCGTAGTGCGCCCGAGCCGCCCGAGCGACGCGCCGCCGACGCCGAATCCGTTCGCGCCGATCGCTGCCGCGTTGGGCGAGACGACCGATGGGTGCGCGGCCAGGAACGGCGACAGCGCGGTGAGTCCGATCCGGCTGCCGGTATCGAGCACGCACTGCCCGGCGATGCCGTCGATCGCGCAGTCGACCATCGGATGCGCGGTGTTGAACACGAACGGGACCGTCTTCCCCTGCGCCGCCGCCTGTGCTGCGTCCGGCGTGCGCAGCACGACGGTGTTCGTGCCGTAGTCGAACGTCGTCACGAAGCGCGCCAGCACTTCGAAGCCGATCAGTCCGTCGACCGGCTTACCGCTCGAGATCCCGAAGCCTGCGTGTACCGGCGCGACCACGAAGGCTTGCTTTCGCAGCGTCGCGCCGCCGACGCCGAGCGAGTCGACGGTCGCGAATTGAATCGCTTCCGTCTGCGCTCCGACGCCGCTGCCGGCTCCGCCGCCCGACGCGCCGAGCCCGAGCTGCTTGGCGACGTCGACGTCGATGATGTTCGATCCACCGGTGTCGAACAAGAACGTGAACGGTCCCTTGCCGTCGATCGTCACCGGCAACGCGACGTGGTTGTCGACCAGCTCGAACGGAATCGACGTCGAACCCGACGGGAGGCTGAAGTCGGCGAGGCGCTGGACCGGACGGGCCAGCGCGGCGGCGGCGCCGGGATCGTCGGCGACGGCGCTGGTCAGCGCGACGGCCGTGACGTTCCCGTCGCTGTCGTTGGTTTGCGCGAACGGAACGCGCAGCCCGTCGACGTCGCGGTAATCAGCGAACGTCGTCGTCGTCGTCGAGACGCCGACCTTGACGATCTGGCGCGCGGGCAGATGCGTCGTCGCATCGAGCCACAGCTCGAACGGCAAGCTGCCCGGCGGCGTCACCTGCAGCGCGTCGTAGGTCCGGCCGGCATCGCTCTTGGTACCCAGCGACGTCACGGTCGCGCCGCCGCGGTCCGGCCGCCACAGCGCGTAACGGTTCATGTAGGCCTCGTCGAGCGCCGCGTACAGTGCCTGTTTGCTGCCGTCGTTCCAAACGACGCCGCTCGCGTCTTCGTTCCACGCGTGCGTTCCGTCGTAGCCCTGGCCGCCGCCGACCGGCCCCGCGTTCGCGTATTGCATGTAGGTCCCGCTGCGCAGATCGGTCCACGCTTCGCCCGTTCCCTTCACGCCGACCACCGTGACGGCGCCGCGCTGGTGCAGCGTGTGAAGCCGCGGCAGCGCGGCCAGGCCTTGCGCGGCGCCCGAGGCGTTCAGGAGGTCGTCGACGGTTGCGCCGCTCCCCGTCTGTGCGGCGGCCGGGCCGACGGCGGCCAACGAGAGCAAGACCGCGCCGACAATGACGGCGCGAAACGAGATCGATACGCTCATGGCCGCACGTACGCGGCCCCGCGGGCCGAAGTTTCAGACGCTCGGGTAGACGCTGGTTTCGAAGGTGCCGGTCGGTTCGCTGAACGGGATGATGCCGCTGGCCCGCTGCACTTGGCCGCCTAGCGCCGAGAGCGTCTCCTCGAGCCGCTCGTAGCCGCGGTCGATGTACTCCAGGCCGATGATCTCGGTCTCGCCGACCGCGGCGAGCCCGGCCAGCACCAGCGCGGCACCGGCCCGGATGTCCGGTGCTTCGACCGGCGCCCCCGACAGACTCGTTACGCCTTTGACCAGAGCGGTGTTGTTGTCCATCGCGACGCGCACGTCGGCGCCCATGCGCACCAGTTCGTTGACGTACGAGAAGCGGGCGTTGAAGATCGACTCTTCGACCACGCTGTGCCCGGGCGCGGTGCACAGGAAGGACAGCATCTGCGGCTGCAGGTCGGTCGGGAAACCCGGGTGCGGCGCGGTCACGACGTCGGTGCCGCCTTTGACGCTCGACGCCTGAACGCGGATCCAGTCGTCGCCGGTGCTCACGTCGGCACCGCACTCCATTAGCGCCACTTGCAACGCGATCACGTCGTCGGGGCGCGTCCGCTTCACGGTGACGTCGCCGCGCGTCACCGCGCCGGCGAGCATCAGCGTTCCGGTCGCGATCCGGTCGGGGATGATCTCGTACTCGACGCCGCGCAGCTCGCCGACGCCGCTGATCCGCAGCGTGTCGCTGCCGGCGCCTTCGATCCGGGCGCCCATCGCGACCAGGAAGTTGGCCAGGTCGACGACCTCGGGCTCCATCGCCGCGTTGTGCACGACCGTGTCACCGCGCGCGGTGACCGCGGCCAGCATCGCGTTCTTCGTCGCGCCGACCGACGGCATGCGGAACTCGATATCGCCGCCGCGCAGCACGCCGTCGACGGCGCTCGCGATCAAGTAGCCGTGCGCGACGGAGACCTCGGCGCTCAGCGAGCGAAACGCCGCTTCGTGCATGTCGGTCGCGCGCGTGCCGAGGATGCAGCCGCCGGGCAGCGGTACCTCGGCGCGGCCGAAGCGCCCCAGCAGCGGCCCGCACAGATCGAACGACGCGGCGAGCTTGCGGACCAGCGTGTAGGGCGCGCGGTACTTGTTGACGTTGGCCGAGTCGATGATGACCGTGTTACGCCCCTGCAGCGAGACCCGCGCGCCGAGCGCCTCGAGCAGCGACCACATCACCGAGACGTCGGTGATGCGCGGGACGCGATGCAGCGTCACCTTTCCGCGCGCGAGCAGCGTCGCGGCCATGATCGGCAGGGCGGCGTTCTTCGCGCCCTGCACCTCGACGCTGCCCTCGAGGCGAGCGCCGCCGACGACTCGCAGCGTGGTATCGAGGCGGTCCAGCACGTTCACGCAACGCTCCAACCGGTGACGGGCTCCAACGGTGCCGTCAGCGTGTCGTGCGCGCCGCCGGTGAACGTCGCTTGGAGCCGGCCGTCGGTCGCGACTCCGATCTGGACCGTGAACGAGCGCGTGCCGTCGACCTCGCGCATCCGGGCGCGCGCGCTGTCGGCCTGCCCGACGTAACGGCCGCCGTCGACGTCGACGAACCGGATGTTGCCGTCGGGATAGAAGCCGAAGACGAACGTCCCGGCGGCGACGGTTCCGCGCACGACCTGGGTCGCGTCGTCGGCCAGCTCGGTGACGAAGCGCGGGAGGGCGCCGTTGGTGTCCGGCTCGGGCCGAATCGGGGGCGGCCCGAAGCGCGGTCCGTCGGCCGGCATCTCCGGGCGCGCGACCGGCGGCGGGGCCGATGCCGGCTGGGGCGTCGCGGCAACCGCTCGCGGCGGCGGGGCGGGAGGCGGCGGAGGCGGGACCGGCGGAGGTTCGGCTCGCGGCGGGGGCTCGGCTCGCGGCGAGGGCGGCGGAGGCGGGGTGAACGCCACGTCGGACGCGGCCGGCGGCGGTGCTGGGGGTGCGGCAGCCCACGCCGGCGCGGCTTCTGATTCGGGTCGGGAGCGCGCAGGCCACACGGAACGCTTGCCGAGGGCGAGCTCCATCGCCCACGCACAAAACTCGAGCGCGGCGAGTTGGACGGCGACTGCGGCCAGGAAGACCCAGACCGGCGTACGTTTCATTCCGGCTTCGTCCTTCGGCACGGGACTCGATGTTTCTTAGCGCGCTTCACCGTAAAGGATAGCCGTACGAAAACCCGTCGTCCGAAGCGAGGGCTCCATGGCACGCAGCATCATCGCACCCGCCGAGCGAGTCACGAACCTGCGCTGGGGAATCGCCTTGATTCTCGGCTTCGGCGTGTTGATCAACTACATCGACCGGGGCGCGCTTTCGGTGGCCGCCAAACCACTCCACGACGAGCTCGGGATGGGTCCGGAACAATTCGGTTTTCTGAGCAGCGCCTTCTTCGTCGTGTACGCGTTCTCGCAGGTACCGATCGGCTACATTCTCGACCGCTACGGGGTCACCGTCGTCTCGCGGATCGGCGCATTCCTGTGGAGCGTCGCGTCGGCCTGTACCGCGCTCGCTCCGAACTTCGGATTGATCTACACCGCCCGGCTGTTTCTGGGTCTGGCCGAAGCGCCGACGTTTCCGGCCAACGCGAAGGCGGTGGGCTACTGGTTCCCGCGCAGCGAGCGCGGGCTGGCCACCTCGCTGTTCGATGCCGCTGCCAAGCTGTCGAATGCGATCGGCGTTCCCTTCACAGCGTTTCTGCTGGTGATGTTCGGCTGGCGCGGGATGTTCTGGACGACCGCCGCGCTCAGCCTGGTGTTCTTCGCACTGTTCTGGATCTTCTATCGTAACCCGAGCCAGGACAGACGGCTGACGCCGGCCGAGGAGAAGTATATCCGTGAGGGTGGCGGCGAGCCCGAGACGCCGCAGGGTGAGCGGCCGCAAGGCGCGAGCCTGTGGTACCTGCTCGCGCAACGCAAGGTCTGGGGCCTCACCATCGGCTTCGCAGCGTACGGATATCTGTTCGCGTTTCTGCTCACCTGGCTGCCGTCGTATCTGCAGAGCACGTTCGGCATCAACATTCTCAAGGCGGGCGGCTACGTTCTGATCATCTGGGGCGTCGGGACGCTCACCGACCTCATCGTCGGCGGCTGGCTCGTCGACTACTTGATCAAACGCGGCTACGACGCGAACCGCGTGCGCAAGACGGTGCTCATCGCCGGACTCGTGCTCGGCTTCGCGGTGATCGGCGCGGCGTACACGAAGGACATCAACGTGGCGGTTTTCTGGATCACGCTCTCGGTGGCGGGGATCTCGTTCCACGCGCCGGTCGGCTGGTCGATCCCCGCGCTGATCGCGCCCGCCAACAGCACCGGTCAGGTCGGCGGGATCATGAACTTCCTCAACAACGTAGCGGGATTCTTCGCGCCCACGGTCACCGGGATCATCGTCGCGCAAACGGGTTCGTTCAACGCCGCGCTGATCACGGCCGCCGTCATCCTGATCGTCGGCCTCTTCTCGTACGTCGTCGTGCTGGGACGCATCGACAAGGTTCCCGAACCGGCCGTTGCCCGCTGAAGGCAAGCCGGCGGCGCGCGGCCGGCGTCAGGCAGCGGCCGCGCAGCCGGCGGCAGCCGACAGCGTCGTGGTCGGTGTCGATCTCGGTACGTCGGCGGTCAAGGTGCTCGCCGTGACGATCGGTGGGCGCGAGATCGCCAGCGGGTCGGAGTTCTACGGGCTCGAAACGCCGCAGGCCGACTTCGTCGAGCAGGACGCCGACGTCGTGTACCGCGCGACGATGCACGTGCTGGCCGGCGTGCTGGCCGACGTGCGCATGCGCGGCAGTGAGGTCGCGGCGATCGGCTTCTCGAGCGCGATGCACGGCGTGCTGTGCGTCGACGACGCGGGCGAGCCGCTCTCGCGCGTCATCACCTGGATGGACCGCCGCGCCCACGCCGTCGCCGACAAGTGGCGCAGCGACGGGACGGCGCTCGCGTTATACCGTTCGACCGGCGCGCCGATGCACCCGATGCTGCCGGTCGCGAAGCTGCGGTGGCTGGCCGAGAACGATGCCGCGCTGTTCGCCAAGACACGGCGCTTCGTCGGCCTCAAGGAGCTCGTCGTGTACCGCTGGACCGGCGAATGGCTGATCGACCACGGGATCGCGTCGGCGACCGGGATGCTCGACCTGCGCGCGCGCGACTGGGATCCGCGCGCGCTCGAGCTGGCGGGCGTCGAACCCGATCGCTTGGCGCGACCGTCGCCGCCCTCGACCGCGCTGCGGCGCTTTCGTCCGGCGATCGCGCGCGAGCTGGGCTTGACGGGATCGACCTCGCTCGTGCTCGCGTCGTCCGACGGAGCACTGGCCAACATCGGCGTCGGCGCGACCGGCCGCGACGACGTCGCGCTGACCCTGGGAACGTCGGGCGCGGTGCGCATCCTTTCCGGCGAGCCGATTCTCGACGCGCGCGCGCGCACGTTCTGCTACTGCGCAGACGACACGAGCTACGTCGTCGGCGGCCCGACCAGCGCCGCCGGCGCGTCGCTCGACTGGATCTTCGGCTTGCTGCTCGACGAGATCCCGATGGAGCAGCGCTTCGAGCGGGCGGTCCGGCTTGCCGGGCAGATCGACGCCGGCGCGAAAGGGCTCGTCGTGCTGCCGTTTTTTGCCGGCGAGCGCGCGCCGTACTGGAACAGCGCGCTGCGCGGGGCGTTCGACGGGCTCGATCTGGCGCACGATCGCCGCACGATCCTGCGCGCTGCGTTCGAGAGCGTCGTGTTCGGCGTCTACGCCGTGTACGAGGTCGTCCGCGAGCTCGCGCACGACGCGCAGCGGCTGCTGCTCACCGGCGGCCTGACGAAATCGCCGCTGGTGCGCCAGCTGCTGGCCGACGTGTTCGGCATGCCGGCCGTCCAGCCGCGCGAGCAAGAAGCGTCGGCCTTCGGCGCGGCGCTGCTCGCCGCGCGAGCCGTCGGTCTCGTCGACGACGCCGGCTCGGCCGCACGCGCCGTCGGCTATGACGCGCCGACCCAGCCTAACCCCGATCTCGCGCTCACCTATCGCGTCGCCTTCGAGCGCTATCGCCGCCACATCGACGCCCATCTTCCGTTGATCGGCTGATGTCGACCGCGTCGAACGGTCGCTCGAACGCGGCGGTGTACGCCGCGCTGGCCGTGTTGTCGCTGGTGTGGGGGTACACGTGGGTGACGATCAAGCTTGCCGACGCAGGACGCGTCGCCGCTGTTCGTCGCCTCGGGGCGCCTCGCCGTCGCGACCGCGATTCTGTTCGGCGTGCTGGCGCTCACGCGGCATTCCCTGCGGCCGACGCCGTTCGTCCCGACGCTGATCCTCGGGCTGCTGCAGACGACAGGCTGGACGCTGTTTCAGACGATCGCCGTCTCGCACGGCGGCGCCGGCAAGTCGGCGGTGCTCGGCTACACGATGCCGTTCTGGACGGTGCTGCTGGCATGGCCGTTTCTGGGCGAGCGTGTCGCGGGATTGCGCTGGCTCGCCCTGGCGCTCGCGGCGACGGGGTTAGCGTGCGTCGTCGCGCCGCTCGACGCGCGGTCGCTCGGTTCCGACGCGCTCGCGGTGCTGGCCGGAATTTCGTGGGCGGCGAGTGCCGTCTATGCCAAGCGGCTGCGCGCGCGCTACGACGTCGAGCTGCTCTCGCTGACGTGCTGGCAGCTGCTGTGGGGGACGCTGCCGCTGGTCGTGCTGACACTGCTCTTCCCGGCACCGGTCCGCTGGACGGAATCCTTCGTCGTCGTGATGGCTTTCATGTCGGTCGGCGGCGGCGCGCTCGGCTGGTTCTTGTGGATGTTCATCCTGTCGCGGCTGCCGGCCGGCGTGGCGGGGATCGCATCGCTCGCGACGCCGGTCGTCGGCGTGCTCGCCGCGGCTGCCCAGCTGCATGAAATCCCGTCGCCGGCCGAGCTGATCGGGATGGTGCTGATCGTCGTCGCGCTGGTCGTCAACGCGATCTCGACCCCCGCCGGCAGCCCGGTGGCGCGCGCCGAGGCGCTCGTCGGCGAGTAACGGCAAGAGCCGGGCGGCGTTCTCGACAATACCCGACCATCCGCGCATCCGAGGAGAATCCGTGCCACACGTCAGCGGCGTCCACTTCCTGCAAGTCCCCGGCCCGACCAACGTTCCCGAACGCGTGCTGCGCGCGATCGATCGCGCGACGATCGACCACCGCGGTCCGGCGTTCGCCCAGCTCACGCTCGAGCTGCTCGAGCAGCTCAAGACCATCTTCGCGACGACGAACTCGGTGGTGATCTACTCGTCGTCGGGAACGGGCGGCTGGGAAGCGGCGCTGGTCAACACGCTGTCGCCGGGCGACCGCGTGCTGATGGCGGAGACCGGTCAGTTCGCGGCGCTGTGGGCGAAGCTCGCCGGCCGCCTCGGCTTGGAGGTCGAGGTGATCCCCGGCGACTGGCGTCACGGAGTCGACCCCGAGGCGGTCGCGGCACGATTGAGCGACGACCGCGCGCACGCGATCAAAGCGGTCGGGATCGTGCACAACGAGACGTCGACCGGCGTCACCTCGCGCGTCGCCGATGTGCGCGCCGCGATCGACCGCAGCGGTCATCCCGCGCTGTTCATGGTCGATACCGTCTCCTCGCTCGCGTCGCTCGACTACCGGCACGACGAATGGCGCGTCGACGTGAGCGTCGGCGGTTCGCAAAAGGGGCTGATGCTGCCGCCGGGGCTCGCGTTCAACGCGATCTCCGACAGAGCGCTGGCCGCGTCGCGCACCGCGCGGCTGCCGCGCTCGTACTGGGCCTGGGACGAGATGCTTGCGGCCAACCGCGACGGTTTCTTTCCGTACACGCCGGCAACCAATATGCTCTTCGGTCTGCGCGAAGCGCTGGCGATGCTGCACGAGGAAGGGTTGCCCAACGTCTTCGCGCGGCACGCGCGGCACGGCGAGGCAACGCGGCGCGCGGTCCGCGGCTGGGGGTTCGAGAACCTCGCGCTCGATCCGCGCGAGTACTCCGACACCGTCACCGCCGTGCTCGTCCCCGACGGCGTGGATCCCGACGCGCTGCGCGCGACGATCCTCGACCGCTTCAACATGTCGCTGGGTGTCGGTCTGGGCAAGGTCAAGGGCCGCGTCTTTCGCATCGGGCATCTCGGGTCGTTCAACGACCTGATGCTGGCTGCGACGCTGTCGGGCGTGCAGATGGGACTCGACGTCGCCGGCATCCCGCACGGCGACGGCGTCTCGCCGGCGCTGGCGTATCTGGCGAATCCCGTTCCGGCGCTCGCGGCCGTCTGATTCGCGAACCGGTTCTCGCGCGGCGCGTCGAGAGCGCGCTGCGCGCTGCGGTCGCCGGCGACGTCTGGTTCGACCGCACGTCGCGCGGGATGTACGCGACCGACGCCTCGATCTACCAGATCTTCCCGCTCGGTGTCGTCGTGCCGCGCGACGTCGCCGACGTCGAGGCGACGATCGCGATCGCGCGCGAGCACGGCGTTCCCGTTACCGCGCGCGGCGGCGGAACGTCGCAGTGCGGGCAGACCGTCAACCACGGGCTGATCGTCGACGTCAGCCGTTCGCTGCGCGCGATCGTCTCGCTCGACGTCGCGGCACGCCGCGTGCGAGTCCAACCCGGCATCGTGCTCGACGACCTCAACCGCGCGCTCGCGCGCCACGGCCTCTTCTTTCCGGTCGATCCGTCGACGGCGAGCCGCTGCACGCTCGGCGGGATGGCGGCCAACAACAGCTCGGGCGCGCGCTCGATTCGTTACGGCCTCACAGCCGACAACGTGGCCGGGATCGACGCCGTGCTCGCCGACGGCACGCGCGCGTACTTCGGCCCGGTCGGCGTGGGCGGTAGGAACCATCGTGCCGGTGGCAGCGGCATCGCCGGTGGCCAGCGTGCTGACCCCGAACGGTATCGCGAGCTGATCGCGCGGGTGCGCGCGATCGCGGCGCGCGAGGCGGGCGAGATCGAGGCGCGAATCCCGAAGGTGCAGCGCAACGTCGGCGGCTATGCGATTCAGAGCGTCAGCCCGGACGGTCCGTTCAACATGGCGCGGCTGCTCATCGGCTCCGAGGGAACCCTGGCGTTCTTCACCGAGCTCGACCTCGAGCTTCAGCCGCTGCCGCGCGCCAAGGCGCTCGGTGTGTGCCACTTCCCGACCTTCGGCGACGCGATGCGCTCGACCGAGGCGCTGGTCGCGCTCGAGCCGGTCGCCGTCGAGCTGGTCGATCGCACGATGATCGAGCTGTCGCGCGAGATCGCGACGTTCGCGCCGATCATGGCCAAGTACGTGCGCGGCGAGCCGGGTTCGCTGCTGCTCGTCGAGTTCACGGGCGAAGAGCCCGAGCCCCTCGCGCGCAATCTCGACGAGCTCGACGAGACGATGGCGGAGCTGGGCTTCCCGCACGCGGTGGTGAAGCTGACCGACGGCGCGCAGCAAGCCGAGATGTGGGAAGTGCGCGCGGCGGGTCTGAACATCATGACCTCGATGCGCGGCGACGCGAAGCCGGTCTCGATCATCGAGGACTGCGCCGTCCCGCTGCGTCACCTCGCCGACTACACCGTGCGCGTCAACGCGATCTTCGCCAAGTACGGAACGTACGGCACGTTCTACGCGCACGCCGCGGTCGGCTGCCTGCACGTGCGGCCGGTGCTCAACGTCAAGCGCGGCGACGATGCCGGCAAGCTGCGCGCGATCGCGGAGGAGACCTTCGCGCTGGTGCGCGAGTATCGCGGCGCGCACTCCGGCGAGCACGGCGACGGGATCGTGCGCTCGGAGTTCCACGGGGAGATGTTCGGTCCGGGGATCGTGGCGGCGTTCCGCGAGATCAAAGCGGCGTTCGACCCCGGCAACCTGCTCAACCCCGGCAAGATCGTCGACGCGCCGCGCATGGACGACCGCACGCTGTTCCGCTACGGTCCTGACTATGCGCCGCTGCCGCGCCAGACCGCGTTGGATTGGTCGGAATTCGGCTCGTTCGCCGGCGCGGTCGAGAAGTGCAACAACAACGGCGCCTGCCGCAAGAGCATGTCCGGCGCGATGTGCCCGTCGTACCACGTCACCGACGACGAGCACCACGTCACCCGCGGCCGCGCCAACGGCCTGCGGCTCGCGCTCACCGGCCAGCTCGGCCTCGATGGGTTGACCTCGCGCGAATTGTACGACGCGCTCGACCTGTGCGTGTCGTGCAAGGCCTGCAAGCGCGAGTGTCCGACCGGCGTCGACATGGCGAAGATGAAGATCGAGTTCCTGGCGGCCTATCGCGCCAAGCACGGTATCCCGCTCGCCGACCGCATCGTCGCCGATCTGCCGCGCGCCGCATATCGGCTCGGTGCGCTGGGTCGTGCCGCGGCGAACGCCGCGCAACGGCTACCCGGGACGGCCGCGCTGATCGAACGCACGCTGGGCTTCACCGCGAAGCGCCCGCTCCCGCGCTGGCACCCGCGCCCGTTCGTCGAGCCCATGCACTTCGGCGATCGCCGCGCGCGAACCGGCATTGCAGATAATGGTTCGATCGTGCAAGCTCGCGGCGCGACGTCGCTCGTCGGCACAGAGACGTCGCGCGAAGTCGTATTGTTCGTCGATACGTTCAACCGCTGGTACGAAGCCGACGTGGCGAGGGCGGCGCAGCGCGTCCTCGCCGCCGCCGGCTATCTGGTGACGTTCGCCCGCGCCGGCGACGGCGTGCGGCCATTGTGCTGCGGCCGGACCTTTCTCTCCGCCGGAATGCTCGCCGACGCGCGCACTGAGTCACGCCGCACGATCGCGGCGCTGCTCCCGTTCGCGCGGCGCGGCGTGCCGATCGTCGGACTCGAACCGTCGTGCCTCCTGACCCTGCGCGACGAGTTCCTTTCGCTCGAGCCGACCGACGACGCGCGCAGCGTCGCTGCAGCGGCGCTGCTGTTCGAGGAGTTCGTCGTCCGCGAGATCGATGCCGGCCGTTGGTCTCTGCCGCTGCGCTCCCTCGAGGCGCGAGCCGTCGTGCATGGTCACTGCCACCAAAAAGCCTTCGGCGCGATGCCGGCGGTCATGCGCGCGCTGCGCGCGATCCCGGGCCTCGAGCCCTCCGCGATCGAGTCGTCGTGCTGCGGGATGGCCGGCACGTTCGGCTACGAAGCGGAGCACTACGACATCTCGATGCGCATGGCCGAACGCGACTTGCTCCCCGCCGTCCGCGCTGCCGGCGCGGACACGCTCGTGATCGCCGACGGCATGAGCTGCAAACACCAGATCGCGCACGGCGCGTCGCGCCACGCTATCCACGTAGCGGAAGTATATGCGCTCGCGCTGTCATCCTGAAGCTCGATTGTCATCCTGACCCTGTCGAAGGACGACTCGTGCCCCGCGTTTGTCGATCCTGAGCTCGGCGAAGGATCGACAAGCCGTAATCGTCCCCGCTTAGGCAACGTGCGTGTCGTTCTTCGATGGAGCTCACAACGACGTCGCGGAGGCACGGTGCTCGTAGGAGTCGCCCTTCGACGAGCTCAGCGTGACAAATGCGAGCTCAGACCGGCAACCGCTACACCGTCAGCAGCGTCTTGCCGTGGCTGGTGCGGGATTCTACGTGACGGTGAGCTTCGGCGGCTTCGCGCAGCGGGTAGCGCGCGCCGACGATCGCTTTGACCAGGCCCTCGCAAACGAGGTCGAACGCGCCTTCGACACCGGGATGCAGTCGCTCCGGACGCGATGCGCGATATCCGCCGGTCGAGTAGCCGAGCACCGAACGGTTCCCGGTGTGCAGCACGTTGGTGAACACTTCGCCTGGCTCGCCCGACGCTTGGCCGTAGATGCAATAGCGGCCGTATTCGGCCAACAGGGAGATCGTGGAGTTGAATGTATCGCCGCCGACCGCGTCGAGCACGACGTCGACCTTGGCGCCGATCGGCTCCAGCTTCGCGGCGACGTCCTCGGTCGTGTGATCGATCGTGATGTCGGCGCCGAGCGTTTTCGCGAACGCGACCTTCTCCGCGCCGCCGGCAACCGCGACGATCGTGCCGGCGCCGAGAGCGCGCGCGCACTGGATGGCGAGCGAACCCACGCCGCCGGCCGCGGAGTGGATCAGCACGCTCTCGCCGCGCTCTAGGCGCGCCACCATGACGAGCAAATTGTACGCGGTGACGAGCATCGTCAGCGACGCGCCGGCCTCGTCCGGAACGCCGTCGGGGAGCGGATAGGCCAGCGCGGCCTTCGCGCGCGCGATCTCGGCATAGCCGCCGTCCTCCGGAAACGCGGCAACGCGTTGACCGACCCGCAGATCGCTGACCTCGCTACCCACGGCCAGAATCGTTCCGACACAATCGAGCCCGGGCACATACGGCGGCGGCCCGCCGCGGTAGCCGCCGCGCCGGCGCATGATGTCGGCGTAGTTCACGCCGGTCAGCGTGACCTTGATCGTCACCTCGCCCGGCCCTGGCTTGGGATCCGGCTGTTCGGCCCACTCGAGCACCGACGCGTCACCGGTGCGCGGAACGACGATGGCATGCATGTAATTAGACTCCGGCCACGGCGAGGCGGGCGTTGGCGAAGTCGATCTTATTCTGCGCGCGGCGGTATGCGGCGAGGTCGCCGCCGGCCGACTTCTGCTCGTCTTGCGCGGCGGCGAGATCGGCACGGGCTTGCGCAATGTCGACTTCGTCCTGGCCGAGCGCGGCGTCGGCGAGGATCGTGATCTTGCCGGGCAGCGCCTGCAAGAAGCCTTCGCTCAAGGCTAGCTCGAGACGGTGCGACACGCCGCCGTCCTGCACGTTGGCGCGCAGCAGACCGGGGCGCAGCGCGGTGAGGAACGGCGCGTGCGACGGCAGAATGCCGACCTCGCCTTCGGTGCCGACCGCAATGACGAGCTCCGCCTGGCCGTCGAACTTGACCGCCAGCGGCGTGATCAGCGTGAACGGAACGGCGTTGGCCATCTACTTCTGCGCGCCGATCGTCTCGGCGTTCTGGCGGACTTCGTCGATGTCGCCGACGTACAGGAACGCCGACTCCGGCAGATCGTCGACCTTGCCGTCGAGCACTTCCTTGAACGAGCGGATCGTGTCTTCGATCTTGACGTACTTGCCCGAGCGCCCGGTGAACTGCTCGGCGACGAAGAACGGCTGCGAGAACAGGCGCTGCATGCGCCGCGCGCGGCCGACGGTCACCTTGTCGTCGTCGGACAGCTCCTCGACGCCGAGGATTGCGATGATGTCCTGCAGGTCGCGATAGCGCTGCAGCGTCTCCTGGACGCCGCGCGCCACGTCGTAGTGGTCTTGGCCGACGATCGACGCGTCGAGGATGCGCGACGACGACGCCAGCGGATCGACCGCCGGATAGATGCCGAGCTCGGAGATCGGGCGCGACAGCGCGGTCGTGGCGTCGAGGTGGGCGAAGGTCGTCGCGACGGCCGGATCGGTGTAGTCGTCAGCCGGCACGTAGACCGCCTGCACTGAGGTGATCGAGCCGTTCTTGGTGGTGGTGATGCGCTCTTCGATCTGGCCCATCTCGGTTGCCAGCGACGGCTGGTAGCCGACCGCCGACGGCATCCGGCCCAGCAGCGCGGAGACCTCCGAGCCGGCCTGCATGAAGCGGAAGATGTTGTCCATGAACAGCAGCACGTCGGCGCTCATCTCGTCGCGGAAGTACTCCGCCATCGTCACGCCGGTCTGCGCGACGCGGAAGCGCACGCCCGGTGCTTCGTCCATCTGGCCGAAGACCAGCGTCGTCTGCGCGAGCACGCCCGACTCTTTCATCTCGACCCACAGGTCGTTGCCTTCCCGCGTGCGCTCGCCGACGCCGGTGAACACCGAGAAGCCCTTGTGGACCTGCGCGATGTTGCGGATCAGCTCTTGGATGAGCACGGTCTTGCCGACGCCGGCGCCGCCGAAGAGGCCGACCTTGCCGCCGCGCGTGTAGGGCGCCATCAGATCGACCACCTTGATGCCGGTCTCGAAGATCTTCGGCGTCGGCTCTTGCTGGTCGAACCGCGGCGGCTCGCGGTGGATCGGCCACATCGCGGCGGCCTTCACCGGCTCGTCGGAATCGATCGTCTTGCCGAGCACGTTGAAGATGCGGCCCAGCGTCCCCTCACCGACCGGCACCGTGATCGGCGCACCGCTGCTCGTCACGGCCGCGCCACGGACCAGACCGTCCGTCGAGCCCATCCCCAGGCAGCGCACTTGGTTGTTGCCGAGCTCGCCCTGCACCTCGAGCACGAGGTCGCGTTCGGCCATGGCCGTGCCCGACAGCTTGATCCCGTCGTGCAGCGCAGCGCCGTTCGAGCCGGCGCTGCCGCCGCCGATGTGCACGGTCAGCGCGTCGTTGATGTTGGGCAGCGCCTCGGCGGGAAACTCGACGTCGACGACGTTGCCGAGCACCTGGACGACCTTGCCGGTCGCGAGCTTCGTGTTGTTGGCGGTGGCGGTCACTTGCGTGGTCTTCCTTCTCATCCCGCGAGGGCTTCGGCGCCGCCGACGATCTCCAGAATCTCCTTGGTGATCGCGGCCTGGCGCGCTTTGTTCATCTCGACCGTGTTCTGGTCGATCAGCTTCTTGGCGTTGTCGGTGGCGTTGTTCATCGCGACGAGCTGCGCGGCGTAGAACGATGCGTTGGTCTCGAGCATCGCCGAGTACAGGGTGAACTCGAGGTACTTGGGCAGCAGCCGGCCGAGCACGAACTCGGGCGACGGCTCGAACTCGACCGAGCCTTGGGCGGCCTTCTTCTCGGTCGGCTCCGCGGCGATCGGCAGGATGCGCCGGAGTTCGGGACGCTGCGTCATCATGTTGATCAGCTTGGGCGAGACCAGTGTGATCGACGCGATGCGGCCCTCGGTGAAGTCGTCCGTCACCCGCTGCGCGAGCTCCTGGGCGTTGTCGAACATCACGCCTTGGGCGAGCGGCCAGACCTGCAGCGTCTCGGAGCTCTGGCGGCGCAGCGCGTTGCGGGCCTTGATCCCCACCGCGTACCAGACGACGTTGGGGTGCTCGCGGCCGTGCAGCTCGGCCGTGCGGATCAGGTTGGCGTTGAACGATCCCGCCAGACCCTTGTCGGCCGTCATCAGGATCACCCCGCCGGGGGCGCCCTCGCGGCCGGCCTTCATGAACGGATGGTCGATCGAGCCCACGTTGGCGATGAGCTCGCGCAGCATCGCCCCGATCGCGTCGGCGTACGGACGCGATTGCTTCTGCAGCGCATCGGCGCGGCGGATCTTGGCCGCGGCGACTTGCTTCATCGCCTTGGTGATCTGCTGCGTGTTCTTCAACGACCGAATCCGATCGCGAAGATCGCGTACCGACGGCACTTAAAATCCCTTGTTGAAGTCTTCGATGGCGGCAATGAGCTGCTTCTCGGTGTCTCGGGGAGGGCGCCGGAGGTGGCGATCGCTTCGGGGACGGGCGCGTGCTTCTCGTGCAGGTAGCCGACGAAGCGGTTCACCCACTCGCCGGCGCGATCGGTGGGAATCTGGTCGAGAAAGCCGCGCGTCGCCGCGAAGATCACCGCGACCTCGTCTTCCATCGGCTGCGGCGCGAGCTGCTGCTGCACCAGCACCTGTGTCATCTTGTCGCCGCGGTTGAGCTGCTGCTGCGTCGCGCGGTCGAGGTCGGACGCCAGCTTCGCGAAGGCGGCCAGCTCGCGGTACTGCGCGAGGTCCAGCTTGAGCCGGCCGGCGACCGATTTCATCGCCTTGGTCTGCGCGGCCGAACCGACGCGCGAGACCGAGATGCCGACGTCGACCGCCGGCCGGATGCCCTGGAAGAACAGCCCGGTCTGCAAGTAGATCTGGCCGTCGGTGATCGAGATGACATTGGTCGGAATGTAGGCCGACACGTCACCGGCCTGGGTCTCGATGATCGGCAGCGCCGTGATCGAGCCGCCGCCCATCTCGTCGGAGAGCTTCGCAGCCCGCTCCAACAGGCGCGAGTGCAAGAAGAAGATGTCGCCCGGATACGCTTCGCGGCCGGGCGGGCGACGCAGCAGCAGCGAGACTTCGCGGTAGGCTTGAGCGTGGCGGGTGAGGTCGTCATAGATCACCAGCACGTCCTTGCCTTGGTACATGAAGTACTCGGCCATCGCGCAGCCGGCGAACGGCGCGATCCACTTCAGCGACGCCGGCTCGGCGGCCGACACGGTGACGATAGTCGTGTACTCCATCGCGCCGGTGCGCTCGAAGGTCTGCAGCAGCGACGCGACGGTCGAGCTCTTCTGCCCGATCGCGACATAGATGCAGATGACGCCTTTGCCCTTCTGGTTGATGATCGTGTCGACCGCGATCGCGGTCTTGCCGGTGCCGCGATCGCCGATGATCAGCTCGCGCTGTCCGCGGCCGATCGGAATCAGCGCGTCGATCGCCCGGATCCCGGTTTGCAGCGGCTGCTTGACGCCCTGGCGCTGGACGACCGTCGGCGCGGTGTTCTCGATGGTGCGGTACTCGTTCGCGGTGATGTCGCCTTTGCCGTCGACCGGCACGCCCAGCGGGTTGACCACCCGGCCCAGCACGGCCTCGCCGACCGGCACCGACGCGATGCGGCCGGTTCGGCGGACCTTGTCGCCTTCTTTGATGTCGTTGTCGGGGCCCATGATCGCGACGCCGACGCTGTCCTCTTCGAGGTTGAGCACGATTCCGTTGAGGCCGTTGGGGAACTCGACGAGCTCGGACGCCTGCGCGTTGTCCAGACCGTAGATGCGCGCGATGCTGTCGCCGACCTCGATCACGGTGCCGATCTCGGCTTCGTCCGTTCCCGTGGCATAGCTGGCGATACGCTGTTTGATGATTCCGGCGATTTCGTCGGCGTTGATCATGGCTTGCTTTCTGGCCCTTCGACGGGCTCAGCGTGACAGGGTTTTAGTTCGTGCTCAGGAGGCGGGCGATGTCGTCGAGGCGGCCGGCGACCGTGCCGTCGGCCTGCATGTCACCCATCGTGACGCGCAGTCCGCCGATGAGGGCGGGATCGACGACCTGTTGGACGTCGAACGACGTCTGGTACGCGGCGGCGAGCCGGGCGACGATCGCGTCGAGCTCGCTCTTGGAGAGCTCGCGCGCACTGGCGATGCGCAGGGGCTGCGCGCCGCGCGCCGCGCGCTCGAGCACGTCGAACTGCGCGACGATCTCGTCGAGCAGGCTTTCGCGCCGTTTGCGGACGAGCAACAGCGCCGTGTGCAGAGCGATCGGGTCGAGCGCCGCGAACGACTCGGCGACGACCTTCTCCTTCTGCTTGCGGTCGACGACCGGCGACCGGAAGAACCGGCGTACGCTCGGATCGGCGCGGAGCGCGTCGGACAGGCCGTGCAGGTCGCGCTGGACGGCGTCGATCTTGCCGCCGTCCTGCGCCAACTGGAACACCGCGGTCGCATAGCGGCGCGCGAGCGTCTCGTTGGGCATCAGCGATGTCCTCGCACGACGTCGTCGACGGTGCGCTCGACGAGCTTGCCGTTGAGCCCCGCGTCGACGCGCGCGGGCGCCTCCGCGCGGGCGCGCGCGAGCGCCTTCTCGATGAACTCTATGCGCAGCCGGTCGCGCGCGACAAGCCGCGCGCGGGCGAGCTCGCCTCCGGCGTTGCGAACGAGGCGGTCGCCCTCGGCGGTCGCTTCGGCCAGCGCGTGCTCGCGGTCGCGCGCCGCGACACGCTCGATCCGGCCTAGGATCTCGGCCGCGTCGCGGTCGGCGGTCTCGACCTCCGCGCGCGCCTTGGCGCACCCCTCCCGCATCCGCGCCAGACGCCGCTCGGCGTCGACGATCTCTGCGTTGCGGGCCTGCTCGTTGGCCTTCACGGCCGGGATGAGATACTTGCGGAACAGCAGGATGAGCACGAGCAGAAATGCGACGGCGCCCGCGACCTGCGACCACAGTGCGACCGTCTCGAAAAAGGCGTCTTCGGCCGACATCTAGACCACCGCCCCCGGTCCGATCGCCCGCTCGAGCATCGACTGCGCGATCGACTCGACGGCCTGCGCTTCGTTCGCGCGCACCGCCGTGACCTCGCGCTCGACTTCCTGCTGCGATTCTTCGATGATCGCGCTCGCACGGATCTGATAACCGGCGATCAGGTCGAGCGCCTCGGTCTGCGCCGCGGCGCGTCCCTTGGCGATACCGGCTTCGGCCTCGCGGCGCGCCGCGGCGCGTTTTCCCTCAGCCGTGCTGTGCGCGGTCCTGATCTCCAGCTCGGCCGCCTCGACGTCGTGCTTGATGCCGTCGATGTAGGCACGGCGCTTCGCGATCGCCGCCCCGACCGGCTTGAGAAAGACGATGTCGAGCAGGATGATGAACAGCACGAAGTTCACGATCTGGACGATCAGCGTGCCGTCGAGTTGGAGAAACACTAGGATTCGCGCTCCGGAGCCGTCATGGAGAGCGCTACTTGACGATCGCCTGGATGTGCGACGGCACGTTCGTGACGGCGAAGAACAGGTAGAGGCCCAGGCCCAGTCCGATGATCGGGAATGCCTCCAGGATGCCGACGCCGAGGAAGAAGAACGTGAAGATGTTGGGCCGAGCTTCGGGCTGCCGCGCGATCGCTTCGACGGCCTTCGACGCGACGATACCGTCACCGATCGCGGAGCCGAAGGCGACGGCAGCGACGATCAGCGAGAAGCCGATCACCATCATTGCCAGGATCAGTGCATCCGAGGTCACGTGGTCAAACCTTTCTAGTGTTCCTCGGCCGTTGCCAAGGAGAGATAGACGATGGAGAGGAGGGTGAAGACGAACGCCTGCAGCGTCCCGACGAAGAAGTTGAAGAACTGCAGGAAGAACGGCACGATCGCCGCGCCGAGCGAGAGGTTCACCGGGCCGACCTTGACGTTCGACGCGATGATGGTGGCCACGACGAACAGCAGCAGCTCGCCGACGAAGATGTTGAAGAACAGCCGCAGCGCGAGGACGATCGGGCGGGCGAGCTCTTCGATCACGTTGAGCGGAAAGAGTACCGCGAACGGCTGGAACAGGTGCGCGTAGGCACGGAGCCCGCGCTGCCGCACGGCGACGAACTGAATCCCGAAGAACACCAGCAGGGCGAAGGCGACCGTCGTGTTGAGGTCGGCGGTCGGCGCGCCGCCGAACGGCAGCCCCAGCTGCTTGAACGGGAAGAAGCCGATTTGGTTGAGGATGAAGATGAAGAAGAACATCCCGATGAAGATCGGGACGTACCGCTCGCCGTGGCGGCCGATCGTGCTCTGGGTGAGGTCGGCCAGATAATTGACGATCCCCTCGAATGTCGCCTGACGCTTGTTGACGCGGTTGGTCTTGTACGAGCTGCCGAGATACCAAAAGAAGCCCAACGAGACCAGCATCACCAGCCAGGTCGTCAGAATCGTATCGGCGTGCACGGACCCGATCAGCGGCCACTGCCACGTCAGGTGCGAGCCGACTTGCTCGTGCAAACTAGTCCTTATCCTCGTCGATGATATGCGCTGCGCAGCAGGATCGCGTACGATACGAGCGGCGCGAAGAATCCCGCATAGGCGACCCCTAAGGTCCACGCCGGCCCGGTGAGGCCTGCGATCGCCGGGAGAGTCCCCATACCCAGCACTCGTACCACATTGTTGAACCCGTACACACCACGCGAGCGTCTCCCGTCGAGGAGGCGCTCGTTGTTGCGCATGGTCAGCAGCATGTTGATGACGCCGCAGCCCCCTCCGACCGCCAGATCGAGACCCAGGACCGGAGAGCGGACCGCCATCAGGATGGCGATCCCCGCGAGCAGCAGCGACGAGCGCAGGGCGACCGACCGCTTCCGCGCGTCATAGTCGCGCAGGTCGGCCGAGTCGGCGCCCCTATTGTCGCAAATTTCCGGGCTGACCTCCTGGACTTTCATCTGACGCCGGCCTTCAGGACGGGGCCTGGAACTCGATCGGGGCCGGGCCGTCCCGCAGGGCGTGCAGAAGCGAGGCGACAATTCGCTCGGCCGCCCTGCCGTCGCCGTAGGGATTCGAGGCCCGCGCCATCCCGCCGTAGAGCTCGGAGTCGGTCAACAGGCGGCGCGTCTCGTGCACGACGTCGTCGTAGCCGGCTCCGATCAGCCGCAGGGTTCCGGCTTCGAGCCCTTCGGGCCGCTCCGTCTCGCGCCGCATGACCAGCACCGGCTTGCCCAGGGTCGGCGCCTCCTCTTGGAGCCCGCCCGAGTCGGTCAGCACGAACCGCGAGGCGGCCACCGCGGCGACCGTCTCGGCATAGTCCATCGGCTCGACCAGCTTGACCCCGGGCGTCCCGTCGAGCACCGCGCGCACGACCGGGCCGACCTGGGGCGCAGGGTGCACCGGCCACAGGATCTGCGGGCGCTCGGGAAACCCGGCGATCGTCCGCACGGCGCGGGCGATGTCGCTCATCGCCGCGTGGTTTTCCCGCCGGTGCGCCGTGACGAAGATCAGCGGCCGGTTCGGATCCAGTCCGGTCAGCGACGGCGTCGCGATACCGCCTGCGCGGACGCGCCGCTCGGTCTCCAGGAACGCGTCGATCACCGTGTTGCCGGTGACGACAATCGAGGCGTGGCCCGTCCGCTCGGCGAGCAGGTTCGCCTTGGCGCGCGCCGTCGGCGCGAAGTGGAACGCGGTCAGCACGCCGGTGATGCGGCGGTTGGCCTCTTCGGGGAACGGCTCGGCGATCGACGAGGTGCGCAGCCCGGCCTCGACGTGACCGACGGGGATCCGCTGGTAGAACGCCGCCAGCGCCGCCGCCGTCGACGTGGTCGTGTCGCCGTGGACGAGCACGACGTCGGGCCGCGAGCCCGTCAGCGCGCCTTCCATCCCGGCGAGCACGCGGGTGGTGATGTCGGTGAGCGACTGTCCGCGCGTCATGATGTCGAGATCGATGTCCGGAACGATCCCGAACAGCGCGAGCACGTCGTCGAGCATCTCGCGGTGCTGCGCCGTAACGCAGACAATCGGTTCGACCTGCGGCCGCGCCGCGCGCAGCGCGTGCACGACGGGCGCCATCTTGATGGTGTCGGGTCGCGTCCCCATTACGGTCATGACGCGCAGCGGTGCGCGCGTCACGCGATTTTGAGCGCGCCCAAGCCGCCGGAGAGCACGAGCGCCAGCACGCCGAGCACGACGCACAGTGCGTAGATCAGCAGCACCGCCTGGCGCACGTTGAGGCCGAAGCGAAAGATCAGCTGGTGGTGGAAATGCCCGCGGTCGGCTTCGTAGATCTTGCGACCCGCGCGCGTGCGGCGCACGATCGCCGCCGCCGTGTCGACGATCGGCAAGCCCAGCACGATCAGCGGCACCAGCAGCGAGATCGTGAACGCGGTCTTGCTCGCGCCGATGATCGACACGGTCGCGAAGACGTAGCCGATGAACAGCGCTCCCGAATCGCCCAGGATGATCTTGGCCGGATTGTAGTTGTAGGGCAAGAATCCCAGCGCGCCGCCGACGAGCGCGGCCAGTACCAGCGCGATCTCGGGATGGCCGTGGATCAGGTTGATCACCAGCAGGAACATCCCGGCGATAGCAGTCAGGCCCGAGAGCAGCCCGTCGAGGCCGTCGATGAAGTTGATCGCGTTCATCATGCCGACGTACCAGACCAGTGTGATCGCGATGCTCAACCAGAGCGGAAAATAGATGATGTCGCCGTGGTGGAACGGGTTGTTGACGTACGAGATCAAGAAACCGTACAGCATCGAGATCCCTGCGACGACGATCTGCGCGACAAGCTTGGCCCGCGGGCTCATCCCCATGACGTCGTCCCATACGCCGAGCATGCAGATCAGGGTGCCGCCGAAGATCAGCCCGACGACGTCGTGGACGTTTTGGAGGTCGCGGTTGCCGTGCAATGCGTGCTGGTTGAAGAGGTACCCGAGCGCCGAGAACAGCGCGAACGCGAAGCCGAGGTACACGGCGATGCCGCCGATGCGCGGCTTGGGGGAATCGTGCATGCGGCGCTCGCCGGTCTCGTCGACCATTCCGACGTTGAGCGCCAGCCGCTGCACGTACGGCGTGGTCAGGAACGACGTCGCGAAGGCCACGAGCAGCGCGGCCGCGATGAAGATCGCGCTCATGTCAGGCTTCGTATCGGATCGACCTGGTGCCGGTCGGTGAAATCACCGGTCTGGTAGAGCTCGAGCCCGACGCCCGCCTCGGCCAGAAGCTGCTCGGCGACCGGGTCCGGATAGGCGTCACGGTACACGATCCGCACGACGCCGGCGCTGATCAGCAGCTTCGAGCACGCCGCGCACGGCTGGTGCGTGCAGTAGGCCGTCGCGCCCTCGAGGCTGACCCCGTGAAGCGCGCCTTGAACGATCGCGTTCGCCTCGGCGTGCGTCGCCCGCAGACAGTGGCCGTCGACCATGATGCAGCCCGCCTCGCTGCAGTGCGCGACCCCGCGCGGCGCCCCGTTGTAACCGGTCGTGAGGATCCGCCGGCTCCGGGTCAGCACCGCCCCGACGCTGGCGCGCGGACAGGTCGCCCGCGTCGCCACCGTCCGCGCGATCTCCATGAAATACTCGTCCCAGCCGGGACGGCTCGCGCCGTCAACTGGTGCGGGGCTGCTTATTCGCTCGTCGCGGTTCACCGATCCATTTATTCGACAAACCCCGTCACCGGCCCGTCTCGGATTTTCGAACATCACCACCGGGCGTTGCCGCCATAGCCTTGTCGCTCAGGCTCTGGCGGCTCTGCCACGCGGACGATGGATGGAATAGGACCAGCGACCACTCTGATGGTTTGCGCGCTTGAGGAATAGCGATCGCCGAAGGCCGTCACGACCCCAAAGGCGCCGTCTGGCATCTCTGGACACGCACACTGCGGACGCTTCGCCGACAGTCTACTGGGTCGGAGCGCGGTCCCGCCAAATGGTTATCAGAGCAGGTCACGATCTTGTCGGCCTTGCGCCTGCACCGACGCAGTGGAGAAGCTAGGATCCATTACTAGGCACGGCTGGGTGCCGTCAACAGTCGATCTGCTCAATCGTCATGCGGACTTTCGCCGACCGCAGGTTAGGCAATTCTTCGCTTAAGCAAACTAACCAACTCGTGCTTTGCAAGAAGATCGCGGAACTCGCCGTCAAGCAAATTCCAGACGCGACTCGGCAACCGTACCGTGCGTTGACCGATACGCAAACTCGCTCGCTCGCGCCTGAGTAAGGGCTCGACGAAATCGGCCCAAACTAAGCGCTCAACGTATGGCTTGCGAAGACCTTGCTCCGAAAGCAGATCGAAGAAATTTAACTGGGCGGGGTGAGCAAAGGGCGTGCGCCGGTACTTGAGCGACGCGAAGCGGGTCCGTACCCATCACGCCTCGTTGAAACGCGAACGCGAAGAAGTTGCTCAACGCGGCCAGCATCCTGCCTCGACGCTTTGGGCGCAGATCATTCGAAAAGAGCTTCGAGAGTTGCGCTTTCGTAACAGTGGATAACCTTTGATCTCCAAACCACTCCAAGAACCACGCAACATCGGAAGCATAGCTATCCACGGTGGACAGGCATAGCCGGCTTTGCTCCATCGATTTTTTCCATCGCTGGAATAGCACGGCGTGAGACGGCGGGACTACGCTCCTTCGAGGCATTATTATACGGGTAAAATCTATACAGGAAAAATTTTTCCTGCTATAATAGAGAGGCAGTGCTGCAACACACGTTTGTTCACGTCCCCGGGGTTGGCCGCGCCACCGAGCGTCGGCTATGGGAACGCGGCATTCGGACCTGGTCAGACTTCTCGGGTCTTGCATCCAGCGGCATCAATCCGAAGACGGCCGCCCGAATCCAGGACTACATCCCGCGCTCGCAACAAGCCCTTGCCGATCATGACGCTCGTTCTTCGCGCCACTCGCGGCGATGGGTGAATCGTGGCGTCTATTTGAGGCTTTTCGCGACGATTGCGTCTATCTCGACATCGAGACGACCGGCTTGTCGCCTGTATTCAACACGGTGACTCTGGTTGGGATGTATGACGGTTCCGAGTACCGGCTGTTTGTTGATGGCAAGAACTTGGATGAGCTACCTGATGCTCTAAGGCGCTATTCGATGGTTGTGACGTTCAACGGCAGCCAGTTCGACTTGCCATTTCTGCGAGCGGTCTTCCCGGATATCACTCTGCCGCCTGTGCACATTGACCTTCGATGGCTAACGCGTAAGCTTGGATATAATGGAGGCCTGAAGAAGGTCGAGGCGGACCACGGATTGCGGCGGCCCTCCGAAGTCGCACTCATGTCCGGCTTTGACGCCACCATTCTTTGGTCGAAATATCTGAGAGGAGACGGGTCGGCGCTTGATCTTCTCATTCGGTACAACACTCAGGACGTCGTCAACCTAAAGGCCATTATGGAGCGCTCATACTCCGCAATGGCCAAGGCAACGGCCACGTTCGTTAAGGCGCGGGCGGTCCCGCGCAGCCGATCGCGTCAACTTCCCCACCCTGCAAATGCTCGACTCGCCTCATCGGGCACGCCTAGCCCATCAAACATCCTGGTCAAAGATCTGCTCCAGAAAATAGCCGTCCGCTCCACATGTCGTCGAATCATCGGGATCGATCTTACAGGAAGCGAGCGCCGTGCGTCGGGCTGGGCACTCTTGGAGGGATCGCAAGCAACGACGAAGCTCGTTAGAAACGATGCTGATCTAATAGCCGAAACACTTCGGGCCAAACCGGATCTTGTTTCGATCGACTCACCGCTTTCGCTTCCGGGCGGAAAACTCAACGCCGACGATTGCAAATTCGATGGGCTGCCTATTTACCGAAAGTGCGAATTGGCGCTAAAGAGGATGGGCATCTCGGTTTTCTGGTGCTTGCTGCCATCAATGGTGTCACTGACCCTGAGGGGTATCGCACTAGCTCGTGCCTTTCGAGAAGCGGGCATCCCGGTGATCGAAAGCTACCCGGGCGCCGCACAAGATCTGCTTCGGATTCCTCGGAAAGGTACCAGCTTGGAAGAGCTCAAGTGGGGCCTTAGCCGAGCTGGCGTTTGCGGCGACTTCATTTCACAGAAGACGTCGCATGACGAGATCGACGCTATAACGTCGGCACTCGTTGGCCTCTTCTATGCTGCCGACGAGTACATTGCTCTCGGAAATGCGCTCGAGGACTATTTGATCGTACCGAGGTCTCCGCAAATAAATTACCAGAGGCTCGCGGCTATCCTGGAGCGGACCGGACTGGATCCAATCTGACGTCGATGCGCTGCGGAAACCTCCGAACATCGCATCAGTGAGCGGCGGGCACATCGTCATCGGGTTCACGGGACCGATGGGTGCGGGCAAGACTTCCGGTGCCATCTACCTAGCCGACAAGTACGACTTCGACTATGTTCGGTATAGCCACGTGCTAGCCGAATGGACGGCAAACGACCCCACCGCAAAGAATGTCTTGCAAGATGTGGGGGAACGGGTCATGTCCAGCGGCTTGCAGGGTGAACTGAACCGCCAACTCATCGGCCGTCTTGCACAAGGTCGCAACCACGCCGTCGACGGACTCCGGCATGGGACTGACAAAGAATCGTTGCAGGCTGAGTTTGGCTCAGCCTTTTTTATTTTTTACATCGATTCATCGGAAGAGATGCGTTGGCGTCGGACTTCTAGTATGGGTCGTTTCTCCGATAGGCAAGCCTTTGAGTCCGCCGACCGGCGCCCAGTTGAGCAACCCCTGCGGGCCTTGCGCGCCGATGCATTTGTAGTGATATACAATGTGGGCACACTGGCAAAGTATCATGCTGCACTAGATGGAGCAGTAGCGAACATCAGAACGATCACGCGTGGGGGTAGCTAAATGAGTCTCTGGGTGGTTGTCGGCGCTCAATTCGGATCCGAGGGTAAGGGCAAAGTCTCCGCTGTCATCGCGCAGAAGCACGATATCGATATCGCAATAAGGTGCGGCGGGCCAAATTCCGGACACTCCTTTGTGGACCGCGACGGCTCTAGACGTTTGCTTCGGCAACTGTCAACGGCATATATAAATCCGCGGACCCGATTGCTAATCCCGTCTGGAGGGATCGTTAATCTTTCCATCCTGCGGCAGGAGATGGCGATGTTACAGATTCCACCGAGAAGGCTGGGCGTCGATCGCAACGCGATGGTGATCGAGGCAGTAGATGTTGCTACTGAGGCCGCACTCGAACTGAGCGACCGCTTGAGCTCCACAGTGTGCGGTGTCGGCGCAGCAGCCGCCCGTCGGCTTATGCGCGGCGCAGACGTACGCCTCGCCTCAGACGCAACAAAAACGGAGCCGTGGCTGCGGCGATTAATCACGGATGTCGCTGATGAGACTAATAGCTGCCTCGACGTCGAAGGTAAAGTGCTTATCGAAGGCACTCAGGGCTTCGGCCTATCCCTCCTTCATTCTTCGCACTATCCCAAGACGACGTCGAAAGACACCTCGGCGGCGGCTTTCTTGAGTGAAGTCGTGTCAGTCCACTGAGTGTCACCGAGATCGTACTAGTATTGCGGACATTCCCGATTCGCGTAGCCGGCGCACAAGCTGGCCCTCTTGAAAACGAAATTACCTGGGAAACTCTGCAACGTGAAAGCAACTCTCCCTTTTCGCTCGCGGAATATACAACTGTTACCCAAAAGCTACGTCGCGTCGGACGGTTCGAGTGGGGCGTCGTTCGGAAGGCCGCAGCAGTAAACCGACCCACTAGCATTGCCGTTAACTGCATCGATCACTTAGACTTTGCGAATAATGGGGCCCGGAGTGCCGATGAACTCGGCAAGAGCGCATTGGCATTCTTGTCACGGATCGAGCAAGAACTCGGAGCACCGGTTGCCTTCGTGGGGACCGGAACTTCCCTGGAAGATGTCTTGCTGCTCGACCGATCGCAGGGGATCCCGGTAGGTGGCGTAGCTTGCCGCGCATCGTAGCGGGTTCTCCAAAGACCCGGCCAATGCAGACAATATATGAGCGCAGTCACGCAGAAACAAAAGGGTCGCAGCAGTGACAAATGAAGACGTCCAGGCACTTCGCCGAGCAGAGATCGAGAGACTCAGTGAGCTTCAGGACTTTACGAGCCATCGGCCTTCTCATGAAAATGGCGTTCTGCTAAGCGATCGCATAAAACAGTATTGCATTGACTACAAACTGATCGATCCATTTGATGAGCATGTGCTTCTAAGGCCGGCAGGCTACGATCTTACGGTCGGGAACTTTTATGCGATTGGAGACGATGTCTCGGCTCTTCGAGAGGGTATGGAATTCAGCATCGAACCCTACCAGGTCGCCGTAATCGAGACCTTTGAAACGCTCAATCTACCACGGTTTTTGATTGGCCGTTGGAATATCCGAGTACAGTTGGCATACTCTGGCCTTCTGTGGGTCGGAGGTGCTCAAGTTGATCCGGGTTTTCGGGGACGGCTGGCGTGCCCCATCTATAACTTGTCAACGAAGCCGGTACCGCTAAAGTATCGTCAAAGGCTTGCGATGATCGACTTCGTTACGACAACGCCAGTTAACCCTGAGTCTCGACCCTTCCCGTGGGCGGGCCGACGCAGCATCGTATTTCAAGAATACGATCGGCTCAAGAGTGGCGTGGCGGCGAAGCTCGACGATTTCCAGGAGACGATCTCCCGGAACGAGTCGACGACGTTAGCCAGTATTAAGCAGACGACCGATCATACTGACCGGCGGCTCGACGACGCTCGCAGCCGAGTGGACCAATTCATTACGCTGATCCTCGTCGTGCTCGGCATCTTGTTTGCCGGTCTAGGAATTGTAGCTACGAAGGGCGCGGAAGAGCCTAACTGGGCCAATTCGTCGATTTGGATTGCCAGCGTCGCGTTTGTAGTCGCGCTCGCGAGCTGGGTTCATTCACGATCGACGAGAAAAGGGCGTATCTGGGAAGGAGCGCTAGTTGCGCTCGTTGCGTTTCTCTTCTGCCTTGGCGCTATATTTGCAGAAAACAGGCTTGATATCCGAAGCGGTGTGACGGGTGAGATCGATCACAGGGTAACAGTCGCGACTACGCGTCTAACGGAAGCCGAGGACAAGCTGCGTTTACGCGAGCACCGAGCCGAGAACGAGCGGTTGTATAGACTTGAGCGCCAAGTTGAGGCGCTGCGACGAGCTGCAAGGCGCAAGTAGCAGCTGATTGCGAAAGATGGAAGCTTAGGATAGCCCCGCCGCAAGCAGCGAGGAAGCTCGCTCTGCAGTTACAGCGGGCCACGGCCTAGGCCGTTTGCGCCTCTCATCTTGCGTGACTCTGTCGCGGGAATGCCGACACGGCAGGCTGGGGCTCGTTCAACTTGCGATTCGCCTCACCGGCGCTCGGGTAAGAAGAGCGGCGCACACCCCTTCTTTCACCGTGAGGTCGTCGTGTCGAGCACCGTCTCCGAATTTCTGATCGAACGCCTTCACGCATGGGGTGTGCGCCGCATCTTCGGCTATCCGGGTGACGGCATCAACGGCATCATCGTGGCGCTCGACGAGCACCAGAAAAAGCACGCGGACCGGCACGACGCGATCGACTTCGTGCAAGTTCGGCATGAAGAGCAAGCGGCGTTCATGGCCTGCGCGCATGCCAAGTTCACCGGCGAGCTGGGCGTGTGCCTGGCGACGAGCGGCCCGGGCGCGATACACCTGCTCAACGGGCTGTACGACGCCAAGAACGATCACGTCCCGGTGCTGGCGCTGACCGGCCAAGCCGCGACGTCGGCGATCGGTTCGGAGTACCAGCAGGAAGTCGACCTGCACGCGCTCTTCAAGGACGTCGCAAGCGAATATCTCGTGACGGTGATGAGCCCGGCCGGCGTCCGTCACGCGATCGACCGCGCCGTGCGGACGTCGATCGGGTCGCGCGCCGTGACCGCGCTGATCTTCCCGAAGGACTTGCAGGAAGAACCGGCGGTCGAAGAGCCGCCGCACCTGATGAACTTCAATGCGTCGAGCATCGGCTACGCGAAGCCGCGCATCATTCCGCGCGAAGCGGACTTGCAGCGCGCCGCCGAGATCCTCAATGCCGGCGAGCGCGTCGCGCTGCTGGTCGGCGCGGGCGCCTTCGGCGCCGAACGGCTGGTCGAGGACGTTGCGAACCGCCTACAGGCCGGCGCCGCCAAAGCGTTGCTCGGCAAAGCCGTCCTGCCCGACGAGCTGCCGTGGGTGACCGGTACGATCGGTCTGCTCGGGACGCTGGCGTCGAGCGAGATGATGAAAGCCTGCGACACGCTGCTGATGATCGGGACGAACTACCCGTACGCGCAGTTCTTGCCGGGCGAGGGCAAAGCGCGCGGCATTCAGATCGACATCGAGCCGGCGCGCTTGGGGATCCGCTACCCCACCGAGGTGAACTTGCAAGGCGACGCGGCGGACACGCTCGCGGCGCTGCTGCCGCTGCTCGATTCCAAGACGGGCACCGGCTGGCGCGAGAAGATTGCCGAGACCCGCAAAAAGGGCGAACAGATCAACGAGAACCGCGACGAGATCGCCGGGATCGACGGAATCAACCCGGAGGACCTGTTCGTCGAGCTGAACCGGCGGCTGCCGGACCATTGCATCATCACGGCCGATGCCGGCACCTCGACGAACTGGGCGGCGCGCCACCTGCAGATGCGCCGCGGCATGAAGTTCTCGCTCTCCGGCGGCTTGGCGACGATGGGTTCGGCGGTGCCGTATGCGATCGCCGCGAAGTTCGCTTTCCCCGAGCGCCTGCCGATCGCCATCACCGGCGACGGTGCCATGCAGATGAACGGGATGAACGAGCTCATCACGCTCCAGCGCTACCTGCCGCGCTTCGCCGATCCCGGCATCGTCTTCGTGGTCGCCAACAACCGCGATCTGAACCAGGTGACGTGGGAGATGCGCATAGAGAGCGGCGCACCGGACTATCCGGCTTCGCAGCACCTGCCCGACGTCTCGATGGCGGCGTTCGCGAACCTGCTCGGCTTCACCGGCATCCACGTGACGCGCAAGGATCAGCTCGGCGCGGCCATCGACGAAGCGCTTGCCGCGCACCGGCCGGTCGTGCTCGAAGTGCGGACCGACCCGTCGATCTCGATGCTCCCCGCGCATGTGACGCGCGAGCAGGCGATGTCGTTCGCGAGCGCCATGCTCAAGCACGATCCGGAAGGCGGCGCGGCGATCGTGCAGTCCGTCAAAGGCATCATCGCGGGCTTGCTCCCGCGCGAAACGGCCGAGACCGACCGGCGATGAGCGCCGGCGCGGCGCTCGTCCGTCGCCCGGCCGCACCGATCGAACGGATCGACGTTTCGACGTACACGATTCCGACGCCGCAGCCGGAATCGGACGGCACGGCCGAGTGGTCGTCGACGACGATGCTCCTCGTCGAGCTCGAGGCCGGCGGCGAGCGCGGCACGGGCTGGTCGTACGGCAGCCCGGCGACGGCCGCGGTCGTGCGCGACCACTTCGCGCCGCTGGTGCGCGGCGCGGACGTTCACGCCGTGCGCGAGCTGTGGACGCGCCTCGCCGGCGCGATGCGCAATCCCGGCCGCAGCGGGATGGCGTCGTACGCGCTCGGGGCGGTCGACGTCGCGGTGTGGGATCTGCGCGCGCGCGTCCTCGGCGTTCCGTTGTGCGATCTGTTCGGGCGGGTGCGCGACCGCGTGCCGATCTACGGGAGCGGCGGCTTCACCTCGCTCGATCACGACGCGCTGCACGCGCAGTGCCGTGAGTGGGCCGGCGCCGGAATGCGAGCGGTGAAGATCAAGGTCGGGCGCGATCACGCGAGCGACGTCGATCGCGTGCGGGTGGCGCGAGAAGCAATCGGTCCGCGCTGCGCGCTGATGATCGACGCCAACGGCGGCTACGACGCGGCCGACGCGATCGGCTTCGCGCACCGCATCGCGGCGTACGACGTGTGCTGGTTCGAGCAGCCGGTCGATCCGCGCGACCACGCCGGGATGCGGCGCGTGCGCGCGGCCCTGCCGCCCGGGATGGCGCTCAGCTCCGGCGAGTACATCACCGACACGGCCGATGCGGCCGCCGTCGCCGACGCGGTCGACGTCCTGCAGGCCGATGCGACGCGCTGCGGCGGCTACACCGGTCTGCTCGCGATCGACGGCTTCTGCGAGGTGCGCCGCCTGCCGCTGTCGACGCACTGCGCGCCGGCGCTGCACCTGCACGCGGCGTCGGCGTGTCTGCAGCTGCGCCACGTCGAGTGGTTCGTCGACCACGTGCGGCTCGAGTCGGAGCTGTTCGACGGCTTCCAGGAGCCGCACGACGGGATGCTCGCGCCCGACCGCAGCCGGCCCGGCCACGGCTTGACGTTGCGCCGCGATCGCGCCGCGCGGTACGCGGTCGAGGCGTAGCCGCGTGCTCATCGACTTGATCACCGGCATCGAACGGGTGCGCGCCGATCAGCTGGAGCGCCGGTCTCCCGCGCCCGGCGACCGGCCCGACGAGCTCGGCGCCTGGGACGGCGACGCGGCGGGACTGGCGGCCGCCTTGCGCGAGCGCGTCCGCGGCGAGGTTCGCTTCGACGACGGATCGCGCGCGCTCTACAGCACCGACGCGTCGAACTACCGGCAGGTTCCGATCGGCGTGGTCGTGCCGCGCGACACCGACGACATCATCGCGGCGGTGGAGATCGCGCGCCGTTTCAACGCGCCCGTTCTCGCCCGCGGCGGCGGGACGTCGCTGGCCGGCCAGTGCTGCAATGTCGCGGTCGTCCTCGACTGCACCAAGTACGTCAACCGCATCCTCGAGGTCAACGTCGAGCAGCGGTGGGCGCGGGTCGAGCCGGGTTTGGTGACCGACGCGCTCAACAAGGCCGTCAAGCCGCACGGCTTGATCTTCGGGCCCGATCCCGCCACGCACGATCACAATACGCTGGGCGGAATGATCGGCAACAACTCGTGCGGGATGCACGCCCAGATGGCCGGCAAGTGCGAGGAGAACGTCCTCGAGCTCGACGTGCTCACGTACGACGGCGAGCGGCTCACCGTCGGCCCCACCGGCGATGCGGAGCTCGCCGAGCTGTGCGCGCGTACCGATCGCGTCGGCGAGCTGTACCGCGGCATGCGCGACCTCCGCGACCGTTACGCCGACGAGATCCGCGCGCGCTTTCCGGACATCCCGCGGCGCGTCTCCGGCTATCCCCTCCAGGAGCTGCTGCCCGAGAACGGCTTCAACGTCGCGCGCGCGCTGGTCGGAACGGAATGCACCTGCGTGGTCGTGCTCTCGGCCAAGATGCGGCTCGTTCCCAATCCGCCCCACCGCGTGCTTGCCGTGTTCGGCTATCCCGACATCTACACGGCGGCCGACCGCGTGCCGCAGATCAACGCGCACCGTCCGATCGCGCTCGAAGGCGTCGACGAGACGCTCATCGACGACATGCGCCTCAAGCGCGTCGAGCTGCAAGACATCGGCCTGCTGCCGCGCGGCCAAGCCTGGCTCATGGTGGAGTTCGGCGCCGACACTGCCGACGAGGCCGAAGCGATGGCGCGCGCGTGCGAACGCGACCTGCGCGCGCTCGGCCTCGAGGACTCGGTCGTCTTCGCCGACCCCGAGCGCCGCCAGCAGCTCAAGGACCTGCGCGAAGCCGGGCTCGGCGCGAGCACGAAGCGTCCGGGCAAGGCCGACAACTACGAAGGCTGGGAAGACTCGGCGGTTCCACCCGACCGGCTCGGCGACTACCTGCGCGAGCTGCGCGCGCTCTACGACAAGCACGGCTATGAATCGCCGATGTACGGACACTTCGGTCAAGGCTGCGTGCACTGCCGGGTCACCTTCGATTTTCGCACGCCGGCCGGAATCGAGAACTGGCGCGCCTTCATGCGCGACGCGGCGGGGCTGATCCGGCGCTACGGCGGTTCGCTCTCGGGCGAGCACGGCGACGGCCAGTCGAAAGCGGAGTTCTTGCCGGTCATGTACGGCGAGACGATCGTCGGCGCGTTCCGCGACTTCAAGCGGCTGTGGGATCCCGACGGCCGGATGAACCCCGGCAAGATCGTCGACCCCTATCCGATCGACAGCAACCTGCGCGAAGGCCCGCACTACCGACCGTGGGAGCCCGCCACGCACTTCAGCTTCGCGCCGCACGACTACGGCTCATTCGCGTACGCCGCCAATCGCTGCGTCGGGGTCGGCAAGTGCCGCCGCCACGAAGGCGCAACGATGTGCCCGTCGTATCGCGTCACGCGCGACGAGGAGCACTCGACGCGCGGCCGCGCTCGGCTCCTATTCGAGATGCTGGAGGGCGATCCGCTGGGCGGCGGCTGGCAGTCCGAGGCTGTCAAGGACGCGCTCGATCTGTGCCTCGCGTGCAAGGGTTGTCTGGGCGATTGTCCCGTGAACGTCGACATGGCGACGTACAAGGCCGAATTCCTCGCCCATTACTACCGCACCAAGCCGCGGCCGATCTGGGCATACGCGTTCGGGCTGATCCCCTGGTGGGCGCACTTGGGATCGCTTGCGCCGCGGCTGGTGAACGCCGTCTCGCAGACGCCGCCGCTGTCGACGCTCGCCAAAGCGCTGGTGAAGATGGCGCCGCAGCGGCGCATACCGCAGTTCGCCGACGAGCCGTTCCGGCGCTGGTGGCACCGTCGCCCGCAAGCGGCCCGGCCGCACGGCAAGCGCGTCATCCTGTGGGCCGATACGTTCAACAACTACTTTCACGCGGCGACCGCGCAGCATGCCGCCGAGGTGCTGGAGGCGGCCGGCTGCGAGGTCGTCGTTCCGCGCGCCGCGCTGTGCTGCGGCCGTCCGCTGTACGATTACGGGATGCTCGGGCTGGCCAAGACGATGCTGCGCGAGATCATCGCGGCGTTGCGCGACGAGATCGAGGCCGGCACCCCGATCGTCGGGATCGAGCCGTCGTGCGTCTCGGTGTTCAAGGAAGAGCTGGTCAATCTGTTCCCGCACGACCAGGACGCGTTGCGCTTGAGCAAGCTCGTGCAGCCGCTGGCCGAGTTCTTGTGCGGCCTCGACGACTGGGCGCCGCCGCGGCTCGAGCGCGACGTGCTCGTGCACGGACATTGCCATCACAAGGCGACGTCGGGGATGGATGCGACGATGCGCGTGCTCGCGGCAATGGGTGCCGGCGCGCGGTTCGTCGACGCCGGGTGCTGCGGGATGGCCGGCGCGTTCGGGTTCGAAGCCGGCGAGCACTATGAGGTCTCGGTGAAGGCCGGCGAGCTGGAGCTGCTGCCGGCGGTTCGCGCCGCAGGGCGGGAGACGATCCTGATCGGCGACGGCTTCTCGTGTCGCGAGCAGATCGCGCAGACCACTGAACGCCAAGCGCTGCACCTGGCCGACGTGCTGTGGCTCGGGCTGCGCTACGGGCCGGCCGGACCGGCCGGGCCGAAACCCGAGCGCGCCGCGATGCCCGATGCGCAAACGACCGCGGCGCAGGCGCGCGGCGACGGAGCATTGCTGATGGCCGCGGCCGTCGCCGCATTTGCCTGCACCTTCGTGGCCGTAGGATGGAGGAAGAAACGATGACGCTCGGCACGACGCACTGGGCGATCGCGGAGGGGTACATACCGGCCTGGGGCAACGGCCCCGAGCCGGAGTTCACCAGCCACGAGACGTGCTGCATCTTGAACGCGGGCGACCGTGACGCTCACGTCGAGATCACGGTGTACTTCAAGGACCGTGAACCGATCGGACCCTATCGGCTGACGGTCGGCGCACGGCGCACGCTGCACCAGCGCTTCAACGACCTCACCGACCCGCTCCCGATTCCGCACGGGGTCGACTACGCCAGCACGATCGTCTCCGACGTTCCGGTCGTGGTTCAGCACACTCGGCTGGACTCGCGGCAGTCGGCCAATGCGCTGCTGAGCACGGTCGCGTACGCGGCGACCGCAGTGCGTTGAGCAAGGTCGCCGTCGTCACCGGCGCGTCGGCCGGGGTCGGCCGGGCGGTGGTGCGAGAGTACGCCCGCCGCGGTTACGACATTGCGCTGATCGCCCGCGGTCACGACGGCTTGCAGGCGGCGCGGGCCGAGGTCGAAGCCTGCGGACGACGAGCGCTCGTGCTGCCGGCGGACGTCGCCGACGAAGCCGCGGTCGAAGCGGCCGCCGAGCGTGCCGAGGCGGAGCTCGGCCCGATCGAGGTGTGGACCAATGTCGCGTTCTCGAACGTGTTCGCCGAGTTCGTCGACCTGACGCCGCACGAGTATCGCCGGATCACCGACGTCACCTACCTGGGCTACGTCTGGGGCACGATGGCCGCACTCAAACGCATGCTGCCGCGCGACCGCGGCACGATCGTGCAGGTCGGATCGGCGCTGTCGTACCGCAGCATCCCGCTGCAAGCGGCGTATTGCGGCGCCAAGTCGGCGATCCGCGGCTTCACCGACTCGCTGCGCTGCGAGCTGCAACATCGCAAGAGCCGGGTCCGCCTGACGATGGCGCTGCTGCCGGCGGTCAACACGCCGCAGTTCTCCTGGTGCCGTTCCAAGCTGCCGCGGCGCGCGCAGCCGGTGCCGCCGATCTACCAGCCCGAAGTGATCGCGCGCGCCGTCGTGTGGCTGGCGTCGCATCCGCGGCGCGAGCTGCGCATCGGCTGGCCCGTCGTGCAGGCGCTGCTCGCGCAGAAGATCGCGCCGGGGTTCGCCGACTGGTATCTCGGGCGGACGGGTTACAACGCGCAGCAATACGACGGCGCGCGCGATCCCAACGCGCCCGACAATCTCGAGCGTCCGCTCGCCGGTGATTGGGGAGCGCACGGCGACTTCGACGACCGCGCCACCGACGGCAGCCGCCAGCTGTGGCTGACGATGCATCGCGGTGCGCTCTTGGCAGCCTTGCTGCCGGCGGTCGCGCTGGCGGCGGTTGCCGGCCGGCGCAAGGAGCGATGAGCGGATCGATCGCCGACTACGCGATCATCGGTGACATGCGGACCGCCGCGCTGGTCGGGCGCGACGGGTCGATCGACTGGTGGTGCGCGCCGCGATTCGACTCCGACCCGCTCTTCGCGCGGCTGCTCGGCGACGACGGCGCGGGCTTTTGGCGGCTCGCGCCGCGCGATGATGCGCGCGTCACCCGAGCGTACGCGGGCGCTTCGCTCGTCTTGGAGACGACGTTCGAGACGGCGAGCGGCGCGGTGAAGCTGATGGACGGTCTCGTTCTCGACAGCGATCGGCCGGTGCTGGTGCGCGTCGTCGAGGCTCTCGGCGGCAACGTCGCGCTGCGATCCTGCTTGCGTCCGCGCACGCGCTCGGGTGAAGTGATGCCGTGGACGCGCTGCGAGCCGAACGGTTGGCGCGCGGTAACGGGGACCGACGGACTGCTGTTGCGCGCCGACGTGCCGGTCGCGGACGAGCGGGGCGAGGCGATTGCCGATTTCGTGCTCGAGCCCGGCCGGCGCGTCACGTTTGCGCTGCATTGGTTCGCAGCGGATGCGGCGGCGCCCCCGCCGTGCGACGCGGTCGGGTCGATTGGTGCGGCGATCCGGTGGTGGCACGATTGGGCGGCCGCGCTGCGATATGACGGCCGCTGGCGCGACGCCGTGATTCGCTCGGCCCTGACGCTCAAGGCCCTCACCGACCGGACCACGGGCGCGATGGTGGCCGCCGCGACGACGTCGCTCCCCGAGCGCCAAGGCGGCGACCGGAACTGGGATTATCGCTACTGTTGGATCCGTGACGCCAGCTTCGGTTTCCGCTCGCTGGCGCGCGTCGGAGCGCATCGCGAGCTCTCGGCTTGGGCGGAATGGTTTTTCAGGGTGTACGCGGGCCATCCCGAGTCGCTTCAAATCATGTACGGCACCGGCGGCGAGCGTTTGTCGCCGGAGGAGCCGGCGCCGTGGCTCGACGGCTATCGCGGATCGCGTCCGGTGCGGCTGGGCAACGACGCTCACGATCAGTTGCAGCTCGGCGTCATCGGGGAGATCACCACCGCGATCGTCGCCGGAGTCGACGCGGGATACGAGCTCGACGCGGAACGCTGGTCGGCACTGCGACCGCTGCTTCCGTATCTCGAACAGGTCTGGCACCTGCCGGGAAACGGCATTTGGGAGCTGCGCGGCGAGCGGCGGCATTACGTTCACTCCAAAGCGATGGCGTGGCACGCCGCCCGAAATCTCGCGCACCTCGCCGAGCGGTTCGATCGTGCGTCAGCCGCCGCCGCCACCGCGCTCGCCCGGGACATTCGCGCCGACGTCGAGCGGAACGGTTTCGACCCAGCGCGCGGAGCGTTCGTCGAGTCGTACGGGGCGGCAGCGCTGGACGCCAGCGTGCTGCTGTTGCCGATCCGCGGCTTCTCGCCCGCGACCGATCCGCGCATCGTGTCCACCGTGGCGGCGATGGAACGCGAGCTCATGGTCGACGGCTACGTCTTCCGTTACTCGTCCGACATCATCCGCCGCGGCCGCACGGTGCGAACGCGGGAGGGAGCATTCGCGATGTGCGGATTTTGGCTCGTGGAGGTGCTCGTCGCACAAGGACGCAGGCGTGATGCGGAAGAGCTTTTCGAACGCTTGCTGCGGACGGCCAACGACCTCGGCATCATGTCGGAAGAATTCGACGTCCACGCGGGCGAGCCGGTCGGCAATACGCCGCAAGCACTCTCGCATGCCGGCTTGATCGATGCCGCGCTCGCTCTCGAGTCTGGTTTCGCCTCCGAGCTTATCGCGAGCGGGCGCTGACCGGGACGGAGCTGGTCGAGCCGAACATGCGATCGCCGGCGTCGCCGAGGCCGGGCACGATGTAGCCGTGATCGTTGAGCCGCTCGTCGAGCGCGGCGGTGACGATGCGGACGCCGGGATGCGCGCGCGACAGCGTCGCAATTCCCTCGGGCGCGGCGATGATGCACACGAAGGTCGGCGACTTCGCGCCCCGTTCGGCCAGCGTCGAGAGTGCCGCCGAACCGGAGTTGCCGGTGGCGAGCATCGGGTCGAGCACGAACACGTCGCGCTCGGCGAGATCGTCGGGGAGGTTCGCGTAGTATGGTATCGCGGCGAGCGTCTTGGGGTCGCGGTAGAAGCCGAGGTGCGCGACGACGGCGTCGTCGACGACCGCCAGAAATCCCGGCAGCAGTCCGAGTCCGGCCCGCAAGATCGGCGCGACGACCGGGCGCGTCGCGATGCGCTGCACCTTGGCCAGCGCGACCGGCGTCTGCAGCTCGATCTCGGTTTGCGGCAGACCGCGTGTCGCCTCGTAGGCTAGGAGCTGGCCGAGCTCCTCGACCAGCCGGCGAAAGACCGGCGTCGGCGTCGTCGCGTCGCGCAGCCGCGCCAGCCGGTCCCCGACGGCGGGATGGTCGACGATGAGCGGCTGGTGCACGTGGAGGTCAATCGCGCCTTCGCCGGCTCGGCCCTGCAACGGTGCGCTACGCCGGTCGGGCGAGCATCGCCAGCACCTGCGCGCGCATCAGGCGCTCCATCCCGGGGACGGCGGCGGTCTGCGCGACGATGCGAAACCCCAGCCGCGCCAGCAGCCCACCGCTGCGCGCATTGGCGGGATCGTACGTCGCGCTCAGGCTGTCGAGGCCGAACTCGTCGAAAGCGTAGGCGATCGTTGCGGCGACGGCCTCGCGCGCATAGCCCTGCCCTTCGTACTTTCCGTCGACCGAGTAGCTGAGCATCGCCGACGATCCCGCGCCGCGCGACACCCCGTCGAGGTTCACCGAACCAACGAGCACCGCCGGATCGGCGCGGTCGCACGCCAAGAACGTGCGTGCGCGGCCAGCTTCGCCTTCAATGCGGCGCCATTCGATCCACTGCAAGTGCTGCGCGACCTCGGTACCGCGCTTGGGTTCCCACCGCGCGAAGCGCGGCTCGTTACGCATGTGATACGCCAGCAGCGCCGGCGCGTCGTCGTCGCTCGGCTCGCGCAGCAGCAACCGCGGTGTCTCGAGTAGCAACGATGGACGCGGCACGCTACGAAATGTTGGACCTTCGAGGCGTCGCGCGCCGCCGCACAACTGCCGGAGCCGGTGGCCGAACGGCGCCGACCCGGAACCTCACTATGCGAGCCACCAGATCGAGCGGGAGCGGCTCGCCGATCGGAAACTGCACCGATCCCTTGGCGCTCTTATAACCCGACAGCTCCCGTTTGAAGGCAGCGATCGCGGCGGCACCTGGATAGAATCCGATATGGGTCGTGTGAGCCCCATACCAGACGAGAATTCTCGTCAGCCGAAATGCCGGCATGCGGTAGCTGATCGTCTCGTCAGCTTCGGGAGCGGCCGCGCGTATCGCTTGTCGCATCTTCTTCAAGAGCTGCTGAATGCTGCGCGGGAAAGCGCGCGCATACTCCTCGAAGCTTGCAGGATCTGCCTTCATCGTCCACCTTGCTCCGAACCGGGACGGAATGAGAACGACACGGGCCGCTATGGCACGTCGTGGCGCGCGGTCAGCTCGGCGACGCGAGCGCGCAGGGCTTCCTTCTTCGTCCCGGTGCCGATGTCGTCGAGAGCTTCGCCGAGGATGCGGCCGACCTCGCGCGCGTCGGCTTCCCCGAAGCCGCGCGACGTGATCGCCGGCGAGCCCAGCCGGATGCCGCTCGTCACGGCAGGCTTCTGCGGGTCGAACGGGATGGCGTTCTTGTTGACCGTGATGCGAATCTCGTCGAGGTACTCCTCGACCGCTTTCCCGGTCAAACCCTTCGGCGTCAGGTCGACCAGCAGCAAGTGCGTGTCCGTGCCGCCGCCGACCAGCCGCGCGCCGGCGCGCTGCAGCTCGTCGCCCATCGCGCGCGCGTTGTCGATCACCTGCTGCTGGTAGGTTGTGAACGACGGGGCGAGCGCTTCGGCGAAGGCGACCGCCTTGGCGGCGATCGTGTGCATGAACGGGCCGCCTTGAATGCCGGGGAAGACGCTCTTGTCGACGGCCTTGGCGTAGGCGGCGGTGGTGAGGATCAGGCCGCCGCGCGGGCCGCGCAGCGTCTTGTGGGTCGTCGAGGTGACGAAGTCGGCCAGCGGCACGGGCGACGGGTGCAGGCCGGTCGCGACGAGTCCGGCGATGTGGGCCATGTCGACCATGAACGTCGCGCCGATCTCGTCGGCGATCTCGCGGAACGGCGCGTACTCCATCGTGCGCGGGTACGCGCTGGCACCGGCGATGATCAGCTTCGGCTTGTGCTCGCGCGCCAGCGCGCGCACTTGGTCGAAGTCGATGAGCTCGTCGTCCTTGCGCACGCCGTAGGCGACCGCATTGTAGAGCTTCCCGCTGAACGACACCTTGGTGCCGTGGGTGAGGTGGCCGCCATGCGCGAGCGACATCCCCAGGATCGTGTCGCCGGGCTCGAGCACGGCCATCAGCACCGCCATGTTCGCCTGCGCGCCCGCGTGCGGCTGCACGTTGGCGTGCTCGGCGCCGAACAGCTGCTTGAGGCGCTCGATCGCGAGGTTCTCGGCGACATCGACGAACTCGCACCCGCCGTAGTAGCGTCTGCCGGGATAGCCTTCGGCGTACTTGTTGGTCAGCACCGAGGCGTTGGCTTCGCGCACGGCGCGGCTGGCGTAGTTCTCGGACGCGATCAGCTCGAGGTTGTCACGCTGACGCCGCTCCTCGTCGGTGATCGCGGCAAGGATCTCGGGATCCGCCGCAGCGAGCGTATGGGGTTCGAGCACTTGCATCGGGAATCAACCTCGGTCGTCGGAATCGGTGCGGCGGCGGATGACCGACGCGGCGGAGTAGTCGGGCTTCGCCGCGGAGGGTCTGGACGCCCCGGTGAGGCGCAACACCTGCACCAACGCCAGCAGACCGATCGTCGCAACCAAAGCAATCCAGAACCACGGGCTCGCGTAGCGCGGATAGGTGTGGTCGAGCAGGTATTCGGCGAGCGCGATCGCGACCGCCGCCAGCGGTACGACGTTGGCGATCGTCTGGCGATCCATCAGATTCCAGCCGGCGGGCGGACGATGGTCAACGAGTTCTCCCGGTGAAAGCGCACGATGATGCGGATCGCTGTTTCGAGTTCGACGTTCCGACGACCGCTCGCGGCCGGCGAGCTCACGCAGCTCGAATGGCTCGAGGGCTGCGCCTCCCGGCTGGGCGCCGACGGCGTGCTGGCCGATCTGGTCGACTTTCCCCGCACCGATCGAGAATACACCGCGCAGCTGCGCAAGGTCGCCGTCGACTTGGCGCTCGTCCCGTTCGGTCTGGATACGGCCGGACTCTTCGAACGCGGCGCCGATGCGGCGCGCGAAAGCGCGCTCGCGCTGGCAGCGTCGTTCGGGGCGCTGGTCGTCCGCTCGGCGTTGCCGCCGGCCGGCGACCTGCCGCCGGCGGCGTTCGTGGAGACCATCGGGATCGCGAAGGCGCTGGGGGCCGCTGCCAAAGCCGCCAACCTGACGTTGCTGGTCCCGCCGGCGCCGGGAACGCTGGGTGACGATCTCGCCGCCGTGAAGCGCCTGCTCAAGGACGCCGACAGCGCCTGGCTGCGGCCGTGCCCGCGCGCGATCGACCAGGCGCGGATCGTTTCGAAGGACCGCTTCCCGGCCTTCTCCGTCACTCCGGACGACGACGCGGAACTCGTCGCCGGGCTCGCTGAGCTTCCCTGGCTCATCCTCGACGCACCGCCGCTCGACCGTCCGTGGGAAGCCGCGGCAGCGGCGATCGGCGCGCTGCGCGATGCGGCCGCGCGACGGCGCCTCGCGAACAGAGGGATCTGAGTGGACGAGACCGCGGCGGCCGTCTGGAACCTAGTTGAAGACCTGCCTGTGGCAGGTGGGTGCGGCCCGGGCGCCCAGTGTCCAGCCCGATGAGGGGTTAGACAACCGGTCGTATCCGGAGCTGATGCTCCCTTGGTTTCGACGTTGGCCAACCACTATGGCTCCTGCGCGAGCTGCCACAGTCGTCGTCGCTGCTGTATCGTATACCAGCCGTCAAGGACTTGACAGAGCCGCGCTGCCGATTAATCGGCCTCGCGCGACACCAACCAGCTGACGTAACCGTGCGGGCGGACCTCGCTCGTGGCGGCGAGAAGCCGCGCGCGTGCCGCCGATCCAGATGACGGTCGAACCGCTCGAGCTGCCGCTCAAGCACACCTTCACGATCGCGCGCTCGTCGGAATCCGTTGCGCGCACCGCGATCGTCCGGCTGCGTTGGAACGGTATCGAGGCGCTCGGTGAGACGGCGCCCAGCGAACGCTACGACGAGACCGTGGCGTCGGTGACCGCCCAGCTCGGTGCGCTCGAGCTGGGCGACGATCCGTACGCGCTCGAGCGGCTCGTCGACGAACGGCTGCGCGCCGGATTGCCGCCGGCGGCGGCCTGCGGACTCGACATAGCGCTGCACGATTGCATCGGCAAAGACCTCGATCGCCCGCTCTGGCGGCTGTTCGGCTTGGATCCGGCGCGCACGCCGGTGACCTCGTTCACCGTCGGCATCGCGGACCTCGACGAGACGCTCGCCAAAGTGCGCGAAGTCGGGCCGCATCCGAGTCTCAAGGTCAAGCTCGGCGGCGGCAACGACGTCGAGACGGTCGAGGCGATTCGCTCCATCTACGCCGGCACGATTCGGATCGACGCCAACGAAGCTTGGACGCCGGAACAAGCCGTTGCGAACCTCGCCGCGCTGGCGAAGTTCGAGATCGAGTTCTGCGAACAGCCGATCCCGGCCGGAACGCCCGAACGGCTGCGCTGGATTCGCGAGCGGTCGCCGATTCCCATCGTCACCGACGAAGACTCCAAGGACGCGCGGGATCTGCCGGCGCTGCGCGGTTGCGTCGACGGGATCAACGTCAAGTTGGTGAAGTGCGGCGGGATTCGTGCCGCCTTGGCGATGATCCATACGGCGCGCGCGCTGGGTTTGAAGATCATGCTGGGCTGCATGCTCGAGTCGCAAATCCTCACCGCGGCGGCCGCGCACCTGAGCCCGCTGGTCGACTGGGCCGATCTCGACGGCCCGTTCCTCACCGCACGCGATCCGTTCAGCGGCATTACCTACGCCGGCGGCAAGATCGTGCTCCCCGACGGACCGGGCCTGGGCGTGCGTTGACGAACCGTAGGTTGCTGGCCTGCATCGCCGTCACGCTGCTGGCGGCGAGCTGCACGAAAGCCGACCAGCCGGCGAACGGCGGGCGCAATGCGTGGACGCGTCCCGGGCATCTGATCATCGGCACCGCCGGTGAGGAGCCCGACACGCTCAACAAGCTGTTCGCCAATACCGACGCCGCGGACTCGGTCGCGCAGTTTCTGTTCGAGCCGCTGTTTCGGTACGGACCCAGCGGCGAGTACGTGCCGGCGGCGGCGACGATCGTTCCGACGCTGCAGAACGGCGGCATTGCGCGCAACGGGAAGACGATCACGCTGCACGTTCGACCCGGTATGGTGTGGTCCGACGGCGCGCCCTACGACGGTCGCGACCTCGTGTTCACCTGGAAAGCGGTGATGAACCCGCGCAACAACACGCGGCTGACGAGCGGCTGGGACGACATCGCCGCGATGGAGCTGCGCGGACGAGACACCGTCGTCGTGCGGCTCAAACGACCGTACGGCGGGATCCTGGGACTCTTCGCGATCGGCGGCGCGGGCTATCCGCCGCTGCCCGCCCACCTGCTCGCCGGGCTGCCCGATCTCAATCATGCGCCGTTCAACGCGCGGCCGATCTCGTCGGGCCCGTTCGTCCTGGCCGGCTGGAATCACGGTTCGTCGCTCGAGTTCGCCGCCAACCCACGGTATTGGCGCGGCAAGCCCGGCCTCGACCGCATCACCTATCGTGTCGTCCCCAACGCCGACACGCTGTTCAACGCGCTGCAGACGCACGAGGTCGACGTCTTCGACAGCGTCTCGGAGAACCACATCCCGCAGCTGTCGTCGCTGCGCGGCTTCACGATCTCGAAGCGGCTGGTCGCGGGCTTGCGGCGCTGGCAGTTCAACACCGCGAAGCCGCAGCTCGCCGATCCGCGCGTGCGGCTCGCCGCTGCCGAGGCAGTCGACTTCGACCGCATCAACCGCACCGTCTATCACGGCTACAACCAGCGCGCGGTCTCCGACATCTTCCCGTTGTCGTGGGCCGCGCCACGCGGGATCACCTCGCCCAAGCACGACCTCGCCGACGCCGCGCGCCTGCTCGACGCCGCCGGCTGGAAGCGCACGGCCAACGGGACGCGCGCCCGCAACGGCGTCCCCCTGTCGTTCTCGATCTCGACGACCCCGGCCAAGCCGGCCAATGTCGAAGCCGAGCTGCAGATGCAGCAGGACCTGCGCGCGGTCGGCATCGACCTGGTCGTCAAGAATTACCCGACCAGCCTGCTGTTCGCGCAGAATGGGCCGATCTACACCGGCAAGTTCGACAGCGAGTTCACCATCGAGACCGACGCGCCCGACCCCGACAACGAAGGCGGTTGGAGCGGCAAGTTCATCCCGCCGCACGGCGCCAACACGTCGTGGCTGAACGATCCGGTCCTCACCCAAACGAGCCACGACGCGAACCTGACCTTCGATCGCGCCGTGCGCCGCGCGCTCTACCAGCGCGAAGCCGAACGCGTGCGCGAGCTCACGCCGGCCGTGTTCCTGTACTGGCAGAACTCGTTCGCCGCGGTGAACTCCGACTTGCGCAACTGGAAGCCGGCCTCGTACGTCTCCGACTTCTGGAACTGCTGGGAATGGAAGCTCTGAGCGGCGCGGTGCAGCCGCGCGACCGGCTGGTCGCGGCCGATCCGCTGCGCGACGTTCCGCTGCACGTCGTGCTGGTCGAGCCCGAGATTCCGCCCAATACCGGCAACGTCGCGCGGCTGTGCGCGGCGACCGGCTGCGCGCTCCACCTCGTCGAGCCGCTCGGCTTCCGCATCGACGACCGCGCGCTCAAGCGCGCCGGCCTGGACTATTGGGCGGCGCTCGACGTCGCGATCCATTCGTCGCTCGACGCGATGCTGGCGACGTTCTCGCCCGACCGGATGTGGCTGGCCACCACGCGCGCGCCGCGCAGCTTTGCGGCAGCCGATTTCCGGCGCGGTGACGCGCTGGTGTTCGGCAAGGAGACCGCCGGCCTGCCGCAAGCGCTGCTCGACACGCATCCCGAGCGCACGCTGCGCATCCCGATGCGGCGCGGCGCGGTGCGGTCGATCAACCTGTCGGCGGCGGTTGCGGTGCTCACGTACGCCGCGCTGGCGCAGCTCGGCTATCCCGGTTTGGACTGAGTTGCGACGTCGACCGCGACCTGCGCCGCCGGCCCGAGCGCGCGGCGTTCACCGGGCAGCGTCGTCGCGATGAGCGCGCCGGCGACCGACAACCCGCCGGCGACCACGATCGTCGCCGCGACGCCGTGCGCGTCGGCGATCGCGCCCATCACCGGCGAGAACGTGCCGCCCAGCGAGACGGCGAGACCGAGCGTGACGCCCGACGCGAGCCCCATCCGGTTGGGCAGATATTCCTGACCGAGCACGACGAACGCCGACTGCGACGCGACGAACACGAAGCCGGTGACGAGCAGCAGCGGGATCGCGAGCAACAGGTTTCCGTTGTGGGTCAGCGCGACGAGCAGCGCCGTCATCAGGCCGGCCAGCGCGGTCGACGCGAACAGGACGACGCGCCGGCCGAAACGGTCCGCGATCGGCCCGCCCGACAGCGTGCCCAGCACGCCGGCCAACAGGAAGCCGGTGAGCATCGTGTCGCCGACGGCCGGCGAACCGTGCAGCACTTCGACGACGTAGAGCGGGAGGAAAGCCACGAAACCGAAGTACGCCATCGCGCGGACGGTGACGAACGCGGACAGCTTGCCGAACGACAGCCAGTCGTCAGTGCCTTGGCCGTGGCGTGACGTCGCGTGCGCCGGGGCGAACGTGCGCAGCCGCCGCAGCTCGTACAGCACGATCGCGCCGATCACGATGACCGGCACGCAGGCGGCGAGCGTTCCCGGCAGCCCCCACCCCGCGACGACCGCGGTCGCGAAGATCGGCCCGACGGCGAAACCGACGTTGCCGCCGGCCGCGAACCAGCGCATCCCGGTCGCCTTCTTCGCGCCGGCGACGTAGTTCGCGAAGCGCGCGGCCTCGGGATGAAACGAGGCGACGCCGATTCCGCTGATCAGCGCGCCGACCCACATCAGCGGCAGGGTCGGCATGAAACCGATCAGCGCCACGCCGCAGCCGGCCAAGATCAAGCCGACCGCGATGAGCCACGGCATCGAGCGGCGATCGGCGACGTAGCCGATCACCGGCTGCAGCACCGACGACGCGATCGCCTGCGCGAGGACGAGCGTGCCGGCGTCGGTGTGGCTGATCCCGCGCCAGACGATCAGATACGGCAGCAGCGCCGGGACGAAGCTCTGGTTCACATCGTCGGAGACGTGCGCGACCGCGAGCAGAGCCATGGAGCGAACGTCGAGCCGCGACACCGTCCTGCTATGCTCGCGCCGTCGCGCGCCCGACGCGGTGACATTTGTCGGAACGTCGAAGCGAGGGCGGGTGAGCTCCGTGTTGGCCGCGATCGAGAAACAGGTGACGAGCTGCCGCCGTTGCCCCGAGCTGCGGGCGTACTGCGCCGAGATCGGGCGGGTGAAGAAGCGCGCGTTCGTGGGCGAGGAGTACTGGGCCAAGCCGGTGCCCGGCTGGGGCGATCCGCGCGCCCGCCTGCTGCTGGTCGGCCTCGCGCCCGGCGCACACGGCTCGAACCGCACCGGCCGTCCGTTCACCGGTGACGGCAGCGGCGAGTGGCTCTACCGTGCGCTGCACCGCGCCGGATTCGCCAGCCGTCCGGACGCCGTGCGCCGTGACGACGGGCTCACGCTGCACGACGTCTTCATCACCGCCGCGGTTCGCTGCGCGCCGCCGGCGAACAAGCCGACGCCCGAACAGCGGGCGCGCTGCTTGCCGTACCTGCGCGAAGAGCTCGCGGCGCTGGAACGCGCGCGCGTCATCGTCACGCTGGGCAAGATCGCCGACGAAACCGTTCACGGCATCGTCAAGGCGCTCGGCCGGTATCGAACGCCGCGCGCGCCGTTCGCGCACCTCGCCGAGACGCGCGTCGACCTGCCGCCGGCCCGTCCGATGACGATCGTGGCCTCGTACCATCCCAGCCGTCAGAACACCAACACCGGCGTACTGACCGAGCCTATGCTCGACGCCGTCTTCGAGCGCGCCCGCGTCCTGCTCACCGATTAGGCCCGCGGTCCTAGCGTACGGCGGGATTGAATACCCTAGTCACAGGGTAGACTGTGGAAGACTCGTGCGGAAACGGCGCGCGTCGCGAGCGACGCGCGCAATTCCACCGATCGCATAGGTATAAGCCGCCGGACGGGTGGGCATATTTTCGCATGCCATGAACTACAGCATCGACGACCGCGACCTCAGCGCCTTCCTCGTGTACGCGGCTCGCGAGCGCAGTCTTGATGCTTCGCTGCGCGCGGCAACCAAGTACGGTCGTTCCGACGAGCACCGCAAGTCGATCGACGCGCTGCGCGAGCTCAACAAGAAGATGCTCTTCCGCGAAACCCGCCGGGGCGCACCGCGCTTCTAACCCCGCCCCGCGCAACACCGTTCGTCCTCCAACACCAGAGGCGAGTCCACCAAGACTCGCCTCTGATGTTTTCCCTGCGCGTCGCGGATGGGTGTCGCCCTTCGACAAGCTCAGGGTGACACGTCGATGATCTCGAGGGCGAGATCTTTGAGGGCGCGGTCGGGGACGGTGGATGGGGCGTCCATCATGACGTCGCGGAAAGCCTGGTTCTTCGGGAAGGCGATCGCGTCGCGCAGACTCGGTTCGCCGCAGGCCAGCATCACGATGCGGTCGATGCCCAGCGCCATGCCGCCGTGCGGCGGCGCACCGTAGGACAGCGCTTCCATGAAGAAGCCGAAGCGGTCTTCGATCTGCTCGTCGGTCAAGCCAAGCCGCTTGAAGACGCGGTGCTGGAACTCGACGGTGTGGTTGCGGATCGAACCGCTGCCCAGCTCGAAGCCGTTGAGCACGAGATCGTAGTGCTGCGCGGTAATCGCCAGCGGATCGGAGTCGAACAGCTCTTCTTGGCCCGGCAGCGGCGCGGTGAACGGATGGTGCGAGAAGGTGATCTCCCCGCTCTCCTCGTCGCGTTCGAACAGCGGGAACCCGAGCACCCAACAGAACGCGAACTCACCGGGCCTGCGCAGCCCGAGCCGGTCGCCGATCTCGAGCCGCAGGTGGCCGGCCACCTCGGATGCGGCGCGCGCGACGTCGCCGACGAACAGGATCGCGTCTCCGTCGACCGCGCCGGTGCGTTCGCGCAGCCGCGCCGCCAGCGCGTCGTCGACGAAGCGCGCGATCGAGCCTTTGACGCCGTCGGGCGCGAGCGACACGTACGCCAGCCCTTTGGCGCCGAACGTCTTGGCCAGCTCGGTCAGCGCGTCGAAATCACGGCGCGAAAGCGAAGCGCCGCCCGGCCAGCGTAGCGCGATCACGCGGTTCGCGTCGCTCTGCGCCAAGCCGGCGAGCAAGCCGAACGCGCCGCCGCGGAACAGCTCGGCGACATCGACCAGCTCGAGCGCGAAGCGCAAGTCGGGCTTGTCGGAGCCGTAGCGGCGCATCGCCTCGGCATAGGTCAGCCGCGGGAGCGGATCGGGGACGTCGAGGTCGAGCGCGCGGCGCCACACGAAGCGCATCGCATCTTCCATCACCGCGAGCACGTCCTCTTGCTGCACGAAGGTGAGCTCGACGTCGAGCTGGGTGAACTCGGGCTGCCGGTCCGCACGTGGATCTTCGTCGCGGAAGCAGCGCGCGATCTGCATGTAGCGGCCTAGGCCGCCGATCATCAGGATCTGCTTGAGGATCTGCGGCGACTGCGGCAGCGCGTAGAACGTGCCGTGGTGGACGCGCGACGGCACGAGGTAGTCGCGCGCACCTTCGGGCGTCGACTTGATGAGGTTGGGCGTCTCGATCTCGAGGAAGTCGTGCTCGTCGAAGTAGTCGCGCATCGCCTTGACGATGCGGTGGCGCACGGTGAGGTTGCGCTGCATCCGCGGCCGGCGCAGGTCGAGATAGCGGTAGCGCAGCCGCACGTCTTCGTTGGGCTCTTCGTCGGCGGCGATCACGAACGGTGGCGTCTTGGACTCGTTGAGAATCTCCAGCCCGGCGGCCGGCAGCTCGACCTCGCCGGTCGCGAGCTTGGCGTTCTCGGTGCCGGCCGGACGGCGGCGCACCTCGCCGCGGACGCGCACGACGAATTCGCTGCGCAGCGTCTCGGCGCGCCGAAACATTTCGTCCGTGGACGGATCGAAGATCACTTGGGTGAGGCCGTCGCGGTCGCGCACGTCGATGAAGATCAGGCCGCCGTGGTCGCGTCGGCGGTGCACCCAGCCGGCCAGCTCGACGCTGCGGCCGGCGTCGGCCGCGGTCAGCGCACCGCACGAGACCCGCGCGAAGGGTTTAGCCACGCAACGCCGCCTTGACGCCGGTCAGGTAGTGGTACTGATACGACAGCGTTCGCGCGAAGCCGGGCTTGCTCGCGCCGCGCTCGATCCAGGCCTCGAGCGGCGCAATGTGGCGCACCACGTCGTGCAGCGCCAGCGAAAGCGGCGTCATGCCGAGCCTCAGCCGCACGTCGAAGGCCGGGTGCTTGCGATAGAAGCGGACGGTCGACTTTCCGGCCAGCTCGTACTTGCGCTGCTGCTCGTCCCACGGCACCGGATGCCAGTGATAGTTCACCGCGCGCGGCTCGTACTCGATCGGTATGCCGGCCCGCTGCAAGCGGTAGCCGAGTTCGAGATCCTCGTGGCCGTAGCCGGTGAAGTCTTCGTCGAAGCGGCCGACGCGATCGAGGTCGGCTCGCGGCGCCGACGCGTTGCCGGTGAGAAAGTACAGCCAGGTCAGCCGCTTGGGCTTCTCGCCGTGCAGCGGCGCGCGCAGCGCGCGCTCATCGCGTTTGCGCTGGTAGTCTTCGTACGAGTCGACCTGCACTTCCATCCCGACGACGGCGCGCGTGCCGGGCCGCTCGTGATGGGCGAGGTGGCGCGACAGCAAGTCGGGCGACGCGATGATGTCGGCATCGGTGAACAGCACGACCGGCGCGCGCGCGTGAGCGATCCCGGCGTTGCGCGCCGAGGCGCGGCCCGTGTACGGGCCGGGCACGTGGCGCACGAACGGGTGCTCGCGCGCGACGCCGGCCAGGAACTCGGCCGTTCCGTCGCTGGAGTTCGAATCGGCGACGACGACCTCGTACGCGCCGCGCGGCTGGTCTTGCATCAGCAGCGACGGAATGACGTGGCGAAGCGTGTCGAGCCGGTTGTAGGTCGGGATGACGACGGAGATACGCACCGGAATGGGTTCCTTCAACCCTGAGTTCGTCGAAGGGTCGTTCATAAGAGAGCGGCGACGGCGGCGACGATCTCGCCGCGCGATGTGCGCAGCGCGGTCGCGGACTCGTCGGGCGGTTTGCGGAGGATCGCGTTCGGCACGCGATACGGCGACCATTCCTGGGAGGCCAGCCGAAACCACTTGTCCTCGAACAGCACAACGGTCGGTACGCGCACCGCGCTTGCGACATGCGTCGCACCGGTGTCGATCGTCACCACGCAAGCGGCGCGTTCGAAGACGGCCGCCCACGCGTGGAACGGCAGGTTGCCCAGTACCGCGTCGGCGACGCCCGCCGCCCTCACCACTTCGGCCAGCGCCCGCGCGTCGTCACCGTAGGTCACCACCAGCGGTCGGCCGAGCGGTCGCAGGTCGCGCAACAGCTGGACCGTGCTCGACACCGTCGAGCCGCGCTCGGTCCAGCGCCGGCCGAGCTGCATCACGATCGGGCCGGCCGGGAGCTCCGCGACGGCGGCTCGGTCCTCGTCGCGCACCGGCAGCACGAGGTCCCCAACGAGCTGCGTCGCGCCGGCGGCGGCGGCAACAGCGAGCACCTGATCGACCTCATGGGGGATCACCCGATCGGGATACCGTTCGGCGATGGCGGGATCGGCTTCGCTCAGCACGACGTCGGTAAGCCGCCGGCTCAGTCCGAGCCGCGCCAGATAGCGCGTCGCGTACGTGTAGCCGACCCGCTTGGGCGCGCGCGTGGCGGCGACGATCCGGTGGTCGAGGTCGCGGGGGGCGAGCGCAACCGCCAAGTCGACGCCGCGAAAGCGTGCCCCGAACGCGGCTGGTCCGGCGCCGGGGTCGTAGATCGCCAGTTCGTCGACGTCCGGCGAACGATCGACGACCACCGCGTTGTAGCGACTGCACGACAGCGTGACGTGGGCCGCCGGAAACGAACGCCGGATCGACGCGATCGCCGGCGTCGACAGGATCAGATCGCCCACGCGGTCGGTGCGCGACAGCAGGATGCGCAAGCGTCAGGCGCGCTTGGCCAGCGCGAGCTCGTCATAATACGCCGCCGCCGCCAGCAAACGCGCGGCGGTGACCTCACCGGCCGACAGCCGCTGCTGCTCGCCGGTGCGCGCGACAATGCGCTCGAGCCGCGGCACCAAACCGCTGCGCCGCAGCGCGGCGCCGAGCACCCGCTGCGGCACGGTGTCGCCGATCGCCAGCGCGACGCGCCAGCTCGGATGCAGCCGTTCGAGCTGCACCGCGGTGCGCGCCTGGGCGCGCACTTGGCGCAGCATCGCGGCGACGTTGTTCCCGTGCGGCCGCCGCTTGTAGTGGAAGACGACGGCGTAGCGGTTGAACACCGCTTTGGTGCCGAGCTCGCGCAGCCGCAAGCCGAGCTCGATGTCCTCCCACCCGTACTCACTGAACGATTCGTCGAATCGTCCGCCCGCGGCGTCGAGCCGGCTGCGCCGCACCGAGACATTGGTCGTCCAGAACCAGTTCGCGCTGTAGTTCCGCCAGCTCCACACCGCCGGCGGCAGCGCGTCGAACGACTCGGTGTTGATCGCCGCTCCGCGGACCACGACGTCGCCGTGCCGCGCGTCCGAGCGCAGGTGCTCGGCCGCGAACACCGGCGTCGGCAGCACGTCGTCGTCGATGAACGCGATCCGCTCGCCGGTACAGCGCGCGATCCCCGTGTTACGCGCTTTGGCCAGCCCGCCGTTGGGCCGGTTCACGATTGTGAAACGACAGGTCGCGATGCGCCGCGCGCGTTCGATCACCGCCGGCGTGTCGTCCTGCGACCCGTCGTTCACCAGCACGACCTCATAGGCGTCGGCGGGGATCGTCTGATCGAAGCAGGCCGCCAGCACGCGCTCGAGCAGCGGCGCGCGGTTGTAGGTGCAAAGCTGGATCGACAGGCGCACGGCGCGAACCGTTCAGAAGCGCGTCGTGCAGATCGGCGGCTGCGCGACCGCGAACGCGGCGTCGGCGGCCGGCAGCCGCTCGCGCGGTTCGAGGGTCGCGAGGCGGTGCCGGACGGCGTCCCGCAAGCGCAGCGAACCGAGCACGACGGACGACAAATCGTGGATCCCGATCGACAGCGTCGCGTCGGGTCGCGCGCCTTCGTCGCGGCGCGGCGCGCCGTGGGGGCCGAACCGGAACGTCCACGCGCCGCTCGTCTCGGCCACGAACGGGTCGTCGATTCGCACCTGCATCACCAATGGCGTGCCGGCGGCCGGCAGGTGCGCGAACGCGGTCTCGACGTCGAGGATGCGGTACATCACACCGAGCCCGGTCTCGGCGACACGATGTCCGGCCGGCGTCGCGACCGTCACGTCCGAGCCGTCGCGCGGATCGCGCGCGGCGAGGTACAACGCCGCGTCCTGCGACTCGATCGTGACCCGCGCGAACTGATCGCGCTGCGCGCGCAGATAGCTCAGCAGCGCGGCGCCGTATACGTCGTCCTCCCAGAGCAGGTCGCGCACCTGGAGCTCGTCGCGGTTGCGGACCGCATCGGGGCCGGCGATCGCCTTGACCTGCATGAGGCCGCGCAGCGCGCCGCCGTCCTCGATGCCGATCGTGCGCAGCTCGGGGTCGCGCAGTGCGCGCAGGGTCGGGATCAGATGCCGTTTGATCAGACCGTTGGTCAACGCTCGCACGCGCTCGTGGAAGGCGAGCACCTCGCCGGCGTCGTCTTCTCGGAGCACGCGCGGCGTCCCGCGCGCGCCGTCGCCCCGCAGCTCGGCCGGCGCGAAACGATAGCGCTGCATCGGCGTCCCGTAGCCGAAGCCCACCTTGCGGTAGAAGTCCGGCCGGAACGGATAGAGCACGCCGAACGCCGCGCCGCGGTGCCGGTAGTCGTCGAGGTACCACGCGATCATCGCGCGCGCCACGCCGCGCCGCTTGTGCAGCGCGGAGACCGCGACCGACCCGAGACCGCCGGCGAGCGCGTCGCGCCCGCGCACGTTCATCTCGAAATCGTAGAGCCGCATGGCGCCGGCCGGCGCACCCTCGCACTCGGCGATCGCCCAGCGCGCCTCGGCATACGGCTCGCTTTCACGCAGCGACGTGACGAATCGGTCGAACGCGTCGGCCGAGTCGACGTGCATGATCGGATACGCGTCGACGAGCATCCGGCCGAGCTCCTCGAACAGCGCCGGCGTCTCACGGCGCAGGTCGAGCTCGCGGATCCGGAGTCCGGCCGCGGTCGAGGTCATCAGTAGAGCCGCCGGCCGTTGGGGACGGGAAAGGTCGGCCGCACCAACACGACGTCGCCGCTCTCGTCGTCCATGCCGAGGACGAGGACTTCGCTTTGGAATCCCGCGATGCGCTTGGGCGGAAAGTTGACGACCGCGCACACCTGCGTGCCGATCAGCTCCGCGGCCGCGTAGCGCCCGGTGATCTGCGCCGAGGAACGGCGGACGCCGAGCTCCTCGCCGAAGTCGACGCGCAGCGCGTAGGCGGGTTTGCGTGCGTCGGGGAGCGGCTCGGCCGAGAGAATCGTCCCGGCGCGGACGTCGACGCGCGCAAAGTCGTCGTAAGCGATCACGGGTTACCGTTCGGCGGTGACGACGAGCAGTCCGTCGAGCGCGGCCAGAACGCCGGCGGCGTCGAGCTCGCGGACGCACGCGAAATCGGGACACGTCTCCTTGCGGTGTCCCGGCGGGCAGGGATAGGTCGGCCGCACGACCGCGACGCGCGGGCCGCGCGGCGCCCAGCGGTCCGGTTCGTCCGACTGGAGCGCGAAGACACCGACGGTCGGCGCGCCGACCGCGGCGGCGACGTGCATCGGGCCCGAATCCATCGCGACCACGGCGCGTGCCGAAGCCGCCAGCGCACCGAAACCGCCGATCGTCGTCGCGCCGGCAACCGATTCGACGCCCGCTCCGGCGCCGGCCGCGACCGCCGCGGCGATCGGTGCGTCTTCCGCCGCCCCGGTCACCAGCACCGGCAGTCCGTCGCGCTCGGCCAGCCACCGGGCGAGCGCGATGAAGCCCTCGACCGGCCAGCGCGCGAGCTGGGCCGACAAGCCGCGCGTCGGATGCAGCAGATAGTACGGGCCGGTGACGCCGCGCGCGCGCAGCAGCTCGCGCACAGCGTCGTGTTCGTCCTCCCGCACCGCGAACTGCGGATCGTCGTCGGCAGTGTCGCAGCCGAGCGCGCGCGCGTAGTCCAACAGAATCTGCGCCCAGTACGTCGTCCGGTCGCCGAGCTCGCTGCGCACCACGACGCACTTGGTGAAGAGCGGTGAGTACCAGCGCCGCGCTTGGCCGGCCCGCACGGGAATGCGCGCGCTCCACGGCAGCAGCGCGGTGCGCAAGGTCGCCCAGGTGACGACCGCCGCAGCGTAGCGCGCCGGCAGCGGCGCGCCCAGCACGATCGTACGATCGATCGCCGGCACGTGCGCGGCGAGATCGGCGTGCGCGGCCAGCACGACGGCGTCGACCGCAGCGTACCGCGTTCGCAGCGCGCGCGCGACGACGCCGGCCAACAGCGTATCGCCGATCCCGCCGCCCGCCGCGACCAGCAGCGCGCGCTCAGCCGCCATCGACGGCCGTTTCGAGTCCGGCCGCGCCGCCGTGCAGCTCCGACGCGCGCAGCGCCCGGTACGGAGAAGCCCACGGCCGCCAGCGGCGGACGTGCCGGTCGAAACCGGCGTCGGGAAAGACGTCGACGACCGGCACGCCGAGCATCCCCGCGACGTGCGCCGCGCCGCTGTCGACGGTCACCACCGCCGCCGCCGCGTCGATCGCCGCGACCCACGAGCGCAGGTCGGCGAACGTCTCCGGGACGACGCCCAGCGCGCCCTCGGCCAGCGACGCCTCCGAGGGTGCCGCGACGACGCGCACGCCGCGCGGCGCGAGCCGCGCGACGGCGGCTCGCAGTGTGCCGTCGGCGACGCCGCTGGCCTGCCATTTCGGACCCGCTTGCAGCAGGATCCCGGAGCGCTGCCGCCGCGACGGCGCGACGAGCAGCGGCGCGAGCAGCGACACGTCGGCCGGCGGTTCGCGCCGGCGCACGAGTCCCTCGCCCAGCCGGTAGAGGACCTCGACCTCGTGCGCATCGTCGCCGCCTGCATGCTGCGAGCGCTCGATGCTGCGCGTCGTGCGCATACGCACCCACAGCGCCTTGAGCGGCCGGTTCCAGCCGGTCGTGAACCCGACGCGTTGCGGCACGGACCCCGCCAGCGCGAACGCTTCGGGCTCTTCGCTGGCGACCAGCGCGACGTCGTAGCGCGTCACCGCGATCTCGCGAAGGGCGCGCTCGGTGCTGTCGGGCGTCGAGCCGTGCGCCGGCCAGGGGATGCGTTCGAGCACGTGCTCCTCGATGAGCGCGTCGCGGACGAACAGTCCGGCATTGCGCATCGTCGAGGCCAAGCCGACGTCGTGGCCGGCTTCGCGCAGCGCCGCGATCAACGGCGCGCAGACGGCCGCGTCGCCGATCCCGTCGAGCCGCACTACCAATACGCGCATCGCTTCAGGTCGACCGGCGAAGCTGGCGCTCGAGCTCTTCGGTGTAGACGCTGTCGAGCAGGGCGGTGCGCGCCAACTGTGCGACCGGCGCGGGCACGCGCCCCGATGTCGCCAAGCCGGCGAACAGCGGTTGGGCGACCGGTGGTGCGAAAATGCGGGCGCGAACCAAGTTGAGCGCGTACGCGCCGGTGGCGAGCCTCACCCGCCGCGTCGGCGTCTTGCGCACGAACCGCGCCGCCATGCGCGCCTTCTCGATCGCCTTGCCGAGCGCGTCTTCGAGCGACTCGGGAGTGGGCGGCTTGATGTGCCACAGGTACGCATCCCACGCGAACGCGCGGCGCACGCCCTGGTCGCGCAGCCGCGCGCCGAGCTCGGTATCTTCCCAGCCGTAGAGATCGAACGACTCGTCGAAGCCGCCGACCGCGCGCAGCGACGCCGCGCGCACCGAGACGTTGCACGTCACGAAGAACGCGCGCGAGAAGTTGGCGCCCATCGGCAGCGGGTGCTGGTGCGGATCGGCGACGTTGACGATCGGGCCGGAGACCGCCAGCGGGGCGACGTCCTCGCCGTGCGCGCGCGCATGCGCGGCCAAGAAGTGCGGCGGCGTCACGACGTCGTCGTCGACGAACAGGATCGCGTCGCCGCTCGCCCGCGTCAGGCCGGCGTTGCGGGCTTTGCCGCGATTGGGCTCGGCGACGAACGCGTACTGCGCGCCGTGCTTGCGCGCCACGGCGGGCGTCGCGTCGGATGACCCGTTGTCGACGACCACGATCTCGAACTCGGGCGCGCCTTCTTGCGCACGCAGCGACGTAAGCGCGCCGTCGAGGAGCGCCGCCCGGTCCTTGGTCGCGATGACCACCGAGAACCTCACGCCGCCACCGCTTCGAGCAGAAGCGCCGCCATCCGTTCCGCCGCGCCCGCTTGCGGCGCGTACAGGGCGCGCAGCTCGGCGCCGGTCGCCGCGCACCAGGCGGGGTCGCGCCAGCGCTCGGCGGCGGCCTGCGCGACCTGCGAGGGCAGGAGCGTGCCGGCGATCTCGACGTCGAGGAGCTTGCCGGCGTCGATGTTCGGCTGTGCAAAGTGGGTGAACCGCCGGGCGAAGCTCAGTACCGCGGCGCGTTTGATGGTCGTGCCGATCAGCGGCAGCTTCCCGACGTACTGCAGCGGCCCGCCGATCACCACCAGCTCGGGCGCGTTGAACGGGGTGCACACGATCGCCGGAACGCCCAGCGCCGCCAGCTCGATCACCTTCGTGCCGGGGATCGAGATCGCCAGCCGCGCCGACGCGGTGGCGCCCAGCGCCGCGCGCAGCAACGGAAAGCGGGCTCCCTCCGCGACGATCTCGCCGTCGTCGTTGAGCTCGGCGACCGCACCGTACGCCAGCCGGTGCTCGCCGCCGCGCATCAGCGCGGCGCGCACGGCGTCGTCGGGGACGAACGGCGAGCCGGCGAACGCGATCGGCACGCCGGGCAGCATGCGGCGCAGGTTGAGCGCGACGCGAACGAACATCGGAAAGATGTTCGCAACCTCGTTCTTACGCGAACCTGGGAACAGCACGATCCCGTCTCGCGCCGCGTCGCTGGGCGGCTCGCCATAGGCGCCGGCTGCTTCGCCCAGCGCGCCGTCGATGGCGAGGTTGCCGACGATGCGAATGCGCTCGCCGGGCGTCCCCCAGCCGATGAGCTGGTCGCGGTTCGCTTCGTCGACCGCGAACACGCGCTCGAACGTCGACGCGAAGCGCTTGCGCGAGAACTTGTACGACGTCGCCGTTCCGCCCAGCCGCGCGTGGACGCGCGCCGCGTGCGCGAGGTCGCCGCCCAGATACTGCACGCGGTCGACGCGCGCCGGCAGCCCTTCGACCGCGCGGCCGAGTGCCAAGCGCAGGTAGTCCGAGACGGGATGCGCGCGCACGCCCGGGAAGAGCTGCTCGACGTACGCCGGTTCGCGCCCGGTGGCGAAATCGTCGGGCACGGAGATGACGTGAATCTCGATCGACGGATCGCGCCCGCGCAGCGCCGCGACCAGCGGCCGCACCCAGCCCGCGAACTCGCCGGGGCCGTTCGCGGTGATCGCGATCCGCATCAGCGCGCGCGGATCGCCGCGACGAGATCGGTGGTGCTGCGTCCGGCGTGGTGCGGCGCCAGGACGATTCGTCCGCCGTGACGTTCCACCACGAAGCGCTCCGGCAGTTCGTCGAGGCGGTACTGGTCGCTCTTCACGTGCACGTCCGGGCGCAACCGGTCGAGCAGCGTCTCGGGCGTACGCTGTTCGAAACCGACGACGGCGTCGACGCTGCGCAGCGCGGCGATCACGCGCGCGCGATCGGCGAACGGCACCAGCGGCCGACCCGGACCCTTGCCGAGCAGGCGCACCGAGTCGTCGTCGTTGATCAGCACGATCAGCGCGTCGCCCTGGGCGCGCGCCCACGCCAAGTACGCGACGTGCCCGGCGTGGAGCAGATCGAACACTCCGTTGGTCGAGACGACGCGCCGGCCGGCGGCGCGCTGCCGGTCGCGCCACTCGACCGCCCCCTCGGCGTCGAGCACGAGGCCGCCGAACGCGTCGGACGTCACCTGGACGATCTCGCGTCGGCCGGCCGTTCCATGAGCTCGACGATCTCGCGCGGTAGCGCGGTCGCGGTCCCCAGCTTCTCGACCACGGCGCCGGCGGCAAAGTTCGCCAGCTGCACCGCGACCTCGGCGGGAATCTCCGCGGCCAGCGCCAGCGTGAGCACGGCGACGACCGTATCGCCGGCGCCCGAGACGTCGTAGACGGTGCGCGCGACGGCCGGCACGTCGAAGCGCTCGCCGCTCGCGCCGAATAGGGACATGCCGTGCTCACCGCGCGTGACGAGCACGTAGCGGCAGCCGACCGCGGCCAGCAGCGCGCGCGCTGCGCGCTCGAGCGACGCGTCGTCGACGATGGCGATCCCGCTGGCGCGCGCCGCCTCGGCGACGTTGGGCGAGATGCAAGTCACGCCGGCGAACATGGCGATGCCGGCCGGCTTCGGGTCGGCGACGACCAGCGGCGCGGCGAGCGCCGCTTCGACGACGTCGCGCCCGAACAGCCCCTTTGCGTAGTCGCTGAGCACGACGGCGTCGGCGTCGCGCACCGTCGCGCGCACGCGGTCGACGACGCGCGCGCGGTCGGCGTCGCGCAGCGGCGCCGTCGACTCCCAGTCGGCGCGCACGACTTGCTGGTTGTGCGCGACGATGCGCGTCTTGCGCGTCGTCGGCCGGTCGCCCAGCGTGATCAGCCCGCGCGCATCGACTCCGAGATCGTCGAACAACGCGCGCAGCCGTGCGGCTTCGGCATCGTCGCCGACTGCGCCGACGAAGGCGACGCGTGCGCCGAGCGCGCGCAGGTTGTTGGCGACGTTGCCCGCGCCCCCGAGCGTGAACGAATGATCGCGCACCGCCACCACCGGGACGGGCGCTTCGGGCGAGATGCGCGTGACGTCGCCCCAGATCCACTCGTCGATCATCACGTCGCCGACCACCACCACGCGCCGTCCCGCCATGCGCGCCAGCAGCTCGGTCGCCCGTGGCGCCGCGATCATCTCAGCCACCCGTGTCACCCTGAGCTTGTCGAAGGGCGACCTGCCGAGGAGCACCCTGAGGCTCTCGAAAGCCTGTCCTGAGCTTGTCGAAGGGGGTGCGGGCCACGATCCACTCCGCCGCTTCCAGGAGCGTCCGCGCCCGAAAATCCGGCTCGGGCCCCTCGTACGGATACGGCCCAGGCAACAAAACACCGGGCAGCCCGACGGCACGCGCGAGTGCCACGTCGCTGCCGCGATCGCCGACGACCGCGCCGCCCTCGAGCGCGAGTCCATGCTCCTCGACGGCACGATGCACGAGCCCGGGCGCGGGCTTACGGCACTCACACGCTTCGTCGTAATGCGAGCACCAATACCAACCGTCGATCGCGACGCCTTCGTTCGCCAGCAGTCGCGCGATCTCGGCGTTCACGGCCCGGACGGCTTCATCGTCGAAATACCCGCGCGCCACACCGGACTGATTCGAAACGACGACCGTCGCGAAACCCCGTTCGCGCAGCAGTCGCAGAGCGTCCACGACCGTCGGCAGGATCTCGACACCCTGCGGATCAGCCAGAAAGCCCCTGTCCTCGATGATCGTCCCGTCGCGGTCGAGAAACGCGACCGGCCGAGTCACGCGCCTCGCTTCATCTTTGCGTCGAGCTGTCCCGATGCGAGCATCATGAAAAGATCAGCTCCTGCTCGACCAGATCGCAGATGATGTGACCCATCGTGATGTGCACTTCTTGGACGATCGCGCTGTAGCCGTCGGGGCCGATCAGCGCGAAGTCGGCGATCTCGGCCACCGGGCCGCCGCCGTTGCCGCTGAACGCGACGGTCGTCGCGCCGGCGCGTCTTGGCCGCCTCGAGACCGCGCACGACGTTCTTCGAGGTGCCGCTGGTGGTGATGCCGACCACGACGTCGCCGGGCTTCGCCAGCGCTTCGACCATGCGCGCGAACAGGTGCTCGTAACCGAAGTCGTTCGAGATCGCGGTGACCGCCGACGTGTTGACGGTCAGCGCCTCGGACGGCAGGCCTTTGCGCTCTCGCAGAAATCGGCCGCTGAACTCGGCGGCGAGATGCTGCGCGTCGGCGGCGCTGCCGCCGTTGCCGAACCACAGCACCTTGTTGCCGCGCCGAAACGCGGCGACCAGCGCACCGACGATGGCCGCGACCTGGTCCGCATACCGCGGGTCATCGAGCCGGCCCTTGCGGTCGGCCAGCAGCTCGTCGAATCCCCGGCGTCCGCTCGGGTCGATCGGGGCGGACAGCGGCGAGCGAACGTCCGCGCCGCTTACGGTTCGATCCAAAACAGCTCCTGACCCAACGAGACCAGCTCGCCGTTCTCGACCAGACACCGCACGACCGACCCGGCGTAGTCGCTGGCGATCTCGTTCATCAGCTTCATCGCTTCGAGGATGCACAGGGTTTGACCGACCGTGACGCGGCTGCCGATCTCGACGAACGGGTCGGCGCCGGGGGCCGTTGCTCGATAGAACACGCCGACGACCGGGGCGGTGACGCGGCGAACGTTCGCGCCGGCCACCGGGCCGGCGGCGGCCGGCTCACCGCCGGAGGCTATCCCGGCGTCGGGGAGCGCCGCGAGCGGGGCCGCCACGTTTGCCGCCGGCGGGGTGCTCGCATCGCGGCGGACGATCTCGATCTCGGTGTCACCGGTCCGCACTCGGATCGCGTCGAGATCGAACTCCGCGGCGATCTCGCCGAGCGCCCTGACCCTGGCGGCTTCGTCCTGCTCCATCACGTGATGGCTTCGACCACCACGCGCACAACTTCCGCTGCGGAGGAGGCGAGCGCCAGCCGCCGGTCGACGCGCACGTCGAGGTCCCGCAGCACCATTTCGCCGGCCTCGAGCTCCTGGTCGCCGACGATCAGCGCCCAGCGAGCCGCATTGCGGTCGGCGGTCTTGAAGTGGGCGGTCAGCTTGCGATCCTGCCAGTCGGCGAAGGTCGGCTCGGTCCAGCTTTTGCGCAGGGCCGCGACGATCGGCACCAGGCGTTCGCGGGCGGCGGCGCCCAGGGCGATCGCCTGCAGCCCGCGCCGCGGCCGCGCGCTCTCACCGGCCACCGCTCGGACCATCGTCAAGAACCGCTCGAGACCCAACCCGAAGCCGACCCCGGGCGTCGGCGGTCCGCCCAGCTGCGCGACCAGACCGTCGTAGCGGCCGCCGCCGCAGAGCGTGCTCTGCGCGCCCAGCGCCGACGAGGTGAACTCGAACACCGTGCGCGTGTAATAGTCGAGACCGCGCACGATGCGCGGGTTGACGACGTAGGCGATCCCGACCGCGTCGAGATAGCCGCGCAGCGCAGCGAAGTGCGCGCGGCACGGTTCGCACAACAGGTCGAGCAGCATCGGCGCGTCGCGCACGAACGGCGCGTCGCGCTCGTCCTTCGAATCGAGGATGCGCAGCGGGTTGCGTTCGAGCCGGCGCTGCGAGTCGGCGCTGAGCTCGGCGGCGTGCGGGCGAAAGTGCGCCAGCAGCGCCTCGCGGTAGCGTGGCCGGCACTCCGCGTCGCCGACGCTGTTGACGTGCAGCACCGCGTCGCCGATCTCGTAGCGCGCGATCAGCCGTTGCGCGATCTCGATCACCTCGACGTCGGCCTCGGCGCCGGCGTCGCCGAAGCACTCGACGCCGAACTGGTTGGCCTGACGGTAGCGCCCCGCTTGCGGCCGCTCGTAGCGGAAGAACGGACCGATGTAGTACAGCCGCTGCGGCCCTTGGGCCAGCAGGCCGTGCTGCAGCAGCGCGCGCACCGTTCCGGCGGTGAGCTCGGGCCGCAGCGTCATGCTGCGGTCGGCCTTGTCCTTGAACGTGTACATCTCTTTTTCGACGATGTCGGTCGTCTCGCCCACGCCGCGCTCGAATAGCTCGGTCGCCTCGAACATCGGCGTGCGAATCTCACCGTAGCCGAAGCGGTGCGCGATCTCGCGGCAGGCGGCCTCGAGCCGGTTCCAATCCGCCGACTCCGGCGGAACGATATCTTGCGTGCCGCGCGGCGCGTTGATCGGGTTCACGTCGACCCGACCGCTTCGGGCTCTAGGTGACCGCGCCTTCGCGCGGCTCGAGCAGCTCGACCGGAATGCCGTTGGGATCCTCGACGAACGCGATCCAGCGCGAGCCGCTCGGCGCCTTCTTCGGTTCCTTGACGATCTTGACGCCCGCCGCGCGCAGCTTGTCGATCACGGCCGGGAGATCGCCGTCGACCTCGAGCGCGAGGTGCTCGTAGCGGTTGCCCAGCTCGTACGGCGGATGGTCCTCCAGATCGTAGACCAGCTCGATGTACGCGTCCCAGCTCGCGCCGACGAACGCCATGTCGGCGTTGCCCGCGTAGTGATGCGGCCCGCCCAGCAGCTTGAGGCCGAGCTTGTTGGTGTAGAAGTCGATCGACGCGTCCATGTCCGAGACGAAGATCGAGGTGTGCAGATAGCGCGGCATGCCGCTGGCCTACGCGCCCGGCCCACCAGCCTCCCGCGAACCACCCGACCTCACCTTCGGGCCGGCGGGGGGTTCCGAAGCGATTTCGCGCAACGCGCGGCGTAGCGCGCGCCGTTCGCTCCAGCTCCGCTCGATTCGAGCGATCGCCGTGTCCACCGTCGCGCGCTCCGCCGGAAAGCTCGTTCGCAAGAACCGTTCCAGCACCGGCGGCGGGGCGGCCTCCCACAGCGAACTCGCCACGCCGTTGGAAACGATCCATGCCTGCTGCGTCGGCGGAACGTCCCGGACGAGCCCGCGGAGGTGACTGCTCAGGTACGCGAAGGCCAGCTGCGGATGCCGGTTACCAAACGCGAAGAGGAACGCCCTCGGATCGTCGGACGTGAAGTGACGATCGGCCATCGCGTCGGACAGGACACGTCGTGCGAGCGCCTCGTCGCCGACGTTTTCGAGAAACGCCTCTTCGAAGGGGAAATACCCGGGGTCCGGCTGCCGCTCGCGCAATCGCGCCTCGCTGCGCCGCACGTCATCCGGCGTCGCATCGGCCGCCGCGAGTCTCGCGACGAGCCAAGGGGACTCGAAGTTGGTGGGCGTGGCGCCGTCGAGCAATCGGCCATAATCGTTATGAAACGGCGCGCCGTCGATGGGATCGCCTGACGCCGCGAGTGCGTCAGCCGAATCGTAGCCGAGCCGAAACGGCCCAGCCTCGCTCGAGTCTATGCGGTCGTAGCGCAGGACGAAGGCCTCGAGCGATGCCCGTTGCATCGCGATCAGCAGATGCGCCTCGGGCGCGTCGCGCAGGACAACATCCATCCGCCGATATTCCTGCGCGAGGATGACCCAGACGCTCGCGTCAAGTGGCTCGCGCGCCGAGGCCAGCACGCGCAAGTACGGGACGTCGTGCAACGCGCCGACCGCGTGTAGCATCGTGGCGTCACGTAAGAGGCGCTCGCGTTGACGCTCCTCGGCTGGCGATGCGCCCTTCGCGAGGCGAGCGAACGTCGCATTGTCGTACCGTACAAAGTAGTAAGGCCGCTCGTCCGGATCGACCGCGACCGCACCGCACCCGCTCACGCGGATGAACGTCCGGCGAGCGGAAACGATGACGCGGCGGACATGGAGACCGACCCGCAGAACCAGCGGGACCTCCCAGCGCTGCGAGCGATACGCAGCGCCGATCGAACGGTCGACGACGAATGGTTCTTGGCTCACCGTGATCGCCGTCGCCCCTGCGATGCACGCCGCGCGCACGTCGACGATCGGGAATCCGCGCTGTGTCAGCCATGAATGACCGTACGAAACTGCCGTCGATCCGCCGAGCGCACGCCAAAAGTCCTCGAACGTCGCACTGCCGTAGGCGTGGCCTCGGAGATACCGGACCAACCCGTCGTGCAAGGCGCTCGCGCCGGCGACGTCGCGCCAGCCTGCGATCGTCGAAGCGCCTTTATCGTAGGTCGCCTGACCGAAGGCGTTCCAGTCGTCTCGGTCCAGGTCGGTAGCGATTGGTGCGAGGACCGCACCGGTCCCGGCTGTGACCCCTGCTTGCATCACGGTCGCCACCTGCAGGTCATCGTCGAGCCAGGTCCGGAGCTCGGGGAACACTGCTCGAGTGGCTGCCCGCTGCGAGAACTGCGCGACGGCTTCGGCGACGAACGTGTCGCGCCACCAGCGCATTGTTACGAGATCCCCGAACCACTGGTGCGCCATCTCGTGCGCCAAGATCTCGACCGCATATCGGCGCCCCGCTTCGCCGCCGCCGAATTGGCTCCCAAACACGTTGGCCTCAGAGTAGAACGTGATCGCGCCCCAGCCTTCGAAGGCGGATTGCAGCGCGCCGGGATTCACCACGATGTCCAGCTTCGGCAACGGAAAAGGCATGCCGAAAAATGTTTCGTAGAAGGGTAGAACGCGTTCGGCGTCGGCGAGGATCGTACGGGCGTGCTTTTCCTCGCCCGGCCGCACGAAGACGCGGATCGGGACGCGGCCTGCGGCGCCGTCCACATGAACGAAGTTGCCGCCGTCGAGGATGAGCGTGTACGCCGGCATTGGCGGTGTTTTCTCGAAATCGTTCCACACCAAGCCGCCACCGTCGTCGCGACGCGCGCGCAGCGGCATGTTCGACACGACGGTCCAATCCCGTGGCGCGGCGACGTGCAGCGAGAACGACGCGCGGAACTCGGGTTCGTCGAAGCATGGGAACATTGCGCGGGCGCTCGACGGCTCGAACAGCGTCGTCACGAACGGCCCGTGTTCGTTCGGCGGTTTCGACAGGCCGCTGGGATCGCCGTGGCCGATTTCACCCGAGAACGTGAGCTCAATGCGATGGCGGCCTGGTTCGAGCGGCGCCGCCGACCGAAGCTCCAGCTGCTCGACCATGGCGATCGACGAGACGTGCGCATTGCGGCCGTCGATCGTTGCGTCGCCGACGCTGAGCCGGCGCGCATTGAGCACGATCGCATGGACTGGGCGGCGAACGCTGACGTCGAGCGTCTCCGTACCGACGAACCGTGACGCAACGACGTCGAGCGAAACAGAAAGGTCGTACGCGACGGGGACGACATCGCCGGACAGCCGCGCCCGAGCAGAAGCGCACGCGGGCGCGGACAGCGCAACGAGCAAGAAGGCGATCACCGGCGGCACGCACCCCATCCGCGACATGCGGCTCGCTACGCTATTCGAGCATCCCGTTCCCCCGCGGCGTGCGGCTTGGCGAGGCCGCGGAAACGGGACGACGAACGCCGCGCCGTCACAGGCCGGCGGCGCGGGCGCAGACGAACGGTGCGGTGAGCGCGGCGCCGGCCAAGAAGAAGGCCACGAACACGGCGAGCGCCCGCAGCGGGCCGAAGCCGATCAGCGCCAGCGCGACCGGTGCCGCCAGCAACACCGCGATGCCGTCGTGGTGGAGTGGATGCAATACCGTCACGCCGTCGAGGCCGGCGCGCGACCAGAGCGTCACCGCGATCCGCTCGACGATGCCGAGGAATGCCGCGTAGGCGATCAACCGAACGAGGAAACCTTGCATGGCCCTAATGCAAAAAGTAGCGGTAGGTGGAGAAGACGAGCGCGATGTCGTGCTCGTCGGCGGCAGCGATCACCTCGGCGTCGCGGATCGAGCCCTGGGGCGCGATGACGGCACTGCAGCCCGCGTCGGCCGCGGCGATCAAGCCGTCGGCGAACGGAAAGAACCCGTCGCTCGCGCACGCCGATCCGGACGCGAAGCCATGCGCGCGATGGGCCGCGATCTGGACCGCGCTCACGCGGTTGGTCTGGCCGGCGCAGATCCCGCGCGACACGCCGTCGCGCGCGATCACCACGCCGTTCGATTTCACGTGCCGCACGACGTCCCAGGCGAAGGCGAGGTCGCGCCATTCCGCCGCCGTCGGCCGGCGCCGCGAGACGACGGACCACTGCTCGCCCGGGGCTTGCGGATCGTCGTCCTCGGCCAGCACGCCGCCCAACGCGCTGCGCACGCGCAGCTCGGCGGCGATCCGCTCGGGCAACCCGGCGCGAAAGCGCATGATGCGCAGGTTCTTCTTCTTGCGCAGCCGCGCGAGCGCGTCGTCGCTGAACGCGGGCGCCGCTACGATCTCGAGAAAGAAGTCCGCCAAATGGTCGGCCGACTCGGCGTCCACCGCTGCGTCGACGGCGATGATCCCGCCGTAGGCGGAAACGGGATCGGCGTCGAGCGCGGCGCGCACCGCAGCGGCGACCGTCGCGCGCTCGGCGACCCCGCACGGAACGGTGTGCTTCACGATCGCCGCGCGGGCCGTTGGTTCGGACGGCGCGTTCGCCTCGTCCTCCGCCGCGCGCGCGGGAAGCGGCGCGCGCACCAGCACGCGCAGCGTCGCGTCGAGGTCCAGCAGGTTGTTGTACGACAACGCTTTGCCGCCGAGCTGGTCGGGCAGCTGCGCCTCGCGGGCCAGGTAGAACGCGGCGCGGTCCTGCGGGTTCTCGCCGTAGCGCAGCGGCTGCTCGATCGGAATCGTCAGCGCCAGCGATCCGGGCAGCTCGGCCGCGAGCAGTCCCGACTCCAGATAGCGCGCGATCGCGCTGTCGTACTCGGCGGTCCGCTCGAAGGCGCGCGTCGCATAGCTGCGCCGCGTGGCGCGGTCGAGGCCGCCGTTCGGCAGCGCGGCGATGAAGGCGCCGTACTGCGACGGATCGCTCAGCACGCTGACGTGGTCGAAGTTCTTGGCCGCCGCGCGCAGCAGCGCGACGCCGCCGATGTCGATCTGCTCGATCGCCTCCTGCAGCGTCGCACCTTCGCGCGCCACGGTCGACTCGAACGGGTAGAGATTCACCACCACCGTCGCGATGGTCGGGATGCCGTGCTGCGCCGCCTCGCCGCGATGCACCGGGTCGTCGCGGTCCTGCAGAATCCCGCCGAAGACATTGGGGTGAAGGGTCTTGACGCGGCCGTCGAACAGCGACGGATAACCCGTCAGCTCGCCGACGTCGCCTGATTCGACGCCGTGCTCGCGCAGGTGCGCGCGCGTTCCACCGGTCGCGAACAGCGGGATGCCGTGCTCGGCCAGCGCGCGTCCCAGCTCGACCACGCCCGTCCGGTCGTAGACCGAGATCAGCGCTGCTTCGCGAACGTCTGGCATCGGCTGCGGGCCGCCGAGCTGCGACGCTCGCTCAGGCCGTGACAGACTCACGCTGCGGCTCGATCTGCGCGGGCGCCGCCGGCCGGTCGTCGAGCGTCACGCTCACGATCGAGCTCACTCCCGGCTCCTGCATCGTCACGCCGTAGAGTCGCTGGGCGAGCTCCATCGTCTTCTTGTTGTGGGTGACGATCAGCATCTGCGACGTCGCCGAGACGCTGCGAATCTTGGTGGCCAGCCGCTCGACGTTGGCATCGTCGAGCGCGGCGTCGACCTCATCGAGCAGGTAGAACGGCGACGGTTTCACCGCGATCAGGGCGAAGATCAGCGCCGAAGCGGTCATCGCGCGCTCGCCGCCCGACAGCGCGGCCAACGCCGTCATCTTCTTGCCCGGCGGCTGCACGGCCAGCTCGATCCCGGTCTCGCTCAGGTTGTCGGCGTCGGTCTGCCACATCTCTGCCCGTCCGCCGGGGAACAGGTCGACGAACATCTCGCTGAACTTGCTCCGCACCGCGTCGAACGTCTCGTTGAACTGCGCCTGGCACGAGACTTCGATCTCGGCGATCGTCGCCAGCAGCGTCTCGCGCGCCTGACGCAGATCGTCCATCTGCGCGCGCAAGAACTTCTCGCGCTCGGTCAGCTCGTCGCGGTCGGCCTCGGCGTTGAGGTTGACGTTGGCTTGCAACCGCTGCAGCTCTTCGCGCAGGCGCGGCAGCTCGTCGACGATCTCGGCCGGCTCGCCGGCGAAGCGTTCGAGAACCTCGCGCTGCTCGTCGCCGCTGGCCGGATTCTGGGCGAAGTTCTGCTGCAGCATCCCGAGCTCGGCGTCGATCTCGGCCAGCCGCCGGCGACCCGACTCGCCGCCCACTCCGGCTTCGCGTTCTTCGCTCTGCGCCGCGCGTTCGTCGGCTTCGCGCTGCGCGGCGTCGCCGGCGGCGGCTTCCCGCTGGCGGCGGGCTGTCTCGACCGCCGTGTCGACCGCGGCGACCCGCTCGCGCGCCACGGTCAGCGACGATTCGAGCTCGCGAGCGCGAGCGCGCAACGCATCGAGCTCGCGCAGCATCGTCTCGCGCGCCGCTCCGGCGCGCTGCGCGTCGGCGTCGAGCAACCCCAGGCGGGTCACCGTCGCGTCGCGTTCGGCGCTCAGCGCGGCGAGCTGCTCGCGCAGCGCGCCGGCGGCGGCGGCGACCTCGCCCTGCGCCGCCTCGACCGCGGCGATCCGCGCCCGCGCCGTGGCGAGCGTCGCTTCGAGCGCCGCACGCTGTTGGGCGAGGTCGACGTGATCGTCGGCCACGCGTTCGAGCGCGTGCAGCCGCGAGACAACATCGTCGCGCGCGCTCGTGAGCGCTCCACTGCGCGCCGCGATCACGAGCAGCGCCGCGTCGAGCCGTTCGATCTCGACGACCAGTCCCTGCAGCTGGGTGCGCACGTCTTGCAGCGCGACGTCGGCTTCACCGGCCAGTCGGGTCGCCGCGTCGTGCTCGGCGGACGCGTCGTCGAGCCGCGCCTTGGCCGCGCCGGCGTCGCGCTCGACCGCGTCGAGCTGCGCGCGCAGCTGCGGCAAGCGTTCGCGCAGCGTCTCGGCTTGCGCGCGGCGCGCCAGGATCGAGCGTTCCTTGCGAAAACGCCCGCCGCTGATCGCGCCGCCGCCCACGATCTGGTCGCCTTCGAGGGTGACGATCGAGTCACGGAACGCCTCGGCTCGGATCAGCCCGATCCCGGTGCGCAGCTCGTCGACCACTAGGATGCGGCCGACCAGGAACGCGACGATGCCGCGGTAGCGCGGTTCGGCGCGCACCAGCGTGTGCGCGTAGCCGATCACGCCCGGACGGTCGCGCAATGCGCCGAGCTCGCGACCTTCGCGCTGCGCGAGCGTGTCGAGCGGCAGGAACGTCGCGCGGCCCAGCTCGCGGGCGCGCAAGTACGCCACCGCCGCTTCGGCGTCTTCGGAGCGCTCGGCGATCACGTTCGAGAGGCCGGCGCCGAACGCGATGTCGAGCGCGCGCGCGTAGCGCTCGTCGGTCGAGATCAAGTTGGAGACGACGCCGTGCAGGCCGTGCAGCTCGCCGCGCTGCGCCGCATCGACGACCGCGCGGGTGCCGTGCGCGTGGCCTTCCAGCGCGGCCTCGAGCTCTTCGATGGTGTGAAGCCGCGATTCGGCGCCGGCGACTTCGGCGGCGATCTCGCGATGCCGGCGCTGCAGCTCGGCGACCTGCGCGCCGGCCGCGTCGCCCCGCTCGCGCGCGCCGCGAGCGCGCTCGCGCTGCGCCGCCGCCTCGGCTTCGTAGCGCGCGGTCAGCAGCTCGCGCTTGCCGAAGCGTCCGCGCGCCTCGTCGACGGCGCCGGCGTGCGTGTCGCGTTCGGCCAGCGCCGCCGCGTGCTCGCCCTCGAGGCGTTCGATCTCGGCACGCGCGCCGTGGATCTGCGCGCGCCGTTCGGCTTCGTCCGCGGCGCGCTCGGCGGCCAGCGCCTCGACCGCGCGCAGCTCCTGGTACACCGCGTCGAGCGCGCCGCGCGCGTCGGCGACCGCGGCCGACGCTGCCAGCTCGCGCTCGTGCGAGCCTTCGGTCCGCGCGGCCAGCGGCGCCAGCCGCTCGTCCAGCGCGCCGATCGCCTCGCGCAGCTGCTCGCGCTCGCCTTCGACCCGCTCGCGGTCGGCGATCACCGCGCTCGACTGCCGCTCGAGCGCCTCGCGCCGAGCGACCGCCGCGGCCAGCTCGGCTTCGAGCCCGGCCAGCTCGGATCTCGCCGCCTGACTGCCGGCGCGGTGGCCGTCGAGCTCGAGCTCGAGGGTGTAGAGCCGCTCGCGCAAGCTCGCGAGCTGCGCGCCGAACTGAGCCGCGCGCGCAGCGGCCGCGCTGCGGCGATCCTCGTGCCGTTCGAGCTCGGCGACCACGCCCTCGCGCTCGGCCCGCCGCGACGACGACGCGCGCAGGAAGCTGAGGATCTCGAGATCGCGGACCCGCGCGGTCACGCGGCGATAGCGCCGCGCGCGGCGGACCTGCGTTTCGAGCTCGGGGACGCGCCGTTCGAGCTCGGCGACGAGGTCGTTGACGCGGATCGCGTTCTGCTCGGTCGCCTCGAGCCGGCGCAGCGCTTCGTGCTTGCGCGCCAGGAACCGTCCGATCCCGGCCGTTTCCTCGAACAGCGCTCGCCGCTCGGTCGGCTTCGACGACAGCACGGCGTCGATCTGGCCCTGCGACACGATCGCGTACGAACCGGGTCCCAGTCCGGTGCCCATCAGCAGCTCGTGCACGTCGCGCAGCCGCACCGCCTCGCGGTTGACGTAGAACTCCGACTCGCCGACGCGGTACGCGCGCCGGGTGATCTGAACCTCGTCGAAGTCGAGCTTCAGCTCGTGATCGTGGTTGTCGAAGGTCAGCGCGACCTCGACCATCCCCAGCGGCTTGCGCGTGTTGTTGCCGGCGAAGATGACGTCTTCCATCTTCTGCGAGCGCAGCGAACGCGTCGACTGCTCGCCGAGCACCCAGCGGATCGCGTCGACGAGGTTCGATTTCCCCGATCCGTTCGGCCCGACGACCGCGGTGGTGCCGTCGACGAAGTCGAGCGTCGTCGCTTCGGCAAACGTCTTGAAGCCGAAGACTTTGAGCGATTTCAGGCGCAAGGAACTATACCGGCGCTCCGGGTTCGGGCGTGCGGGGGTGGCGGGGACGGCGGCGCTTGTCGAGCGCGATCACCCGCTCGTCCTGGTTCGACGCCGGGCGCGCATCCGCTTGCGGGCCGCGCCGGCGCAAGGTCGACAGCGCCATCGCCGCGGCGCTCTGCTGCGCGGCCTTCTTCGACGGGCCGATCCCCTCGCCGAGGATCTCGTCACCGACCCGCACTTGCGAGGTGTAGCGGCGGTCGTTGGGCGGCCCTTCGGCGCGCTCGAAATACATCGGCGTGGTGCGCAGCGAGCTCTGCGCGTACTCTTGGAGATCGCTCTTCGCGTCGCGCTCACCGACGTCGCGCCGGTCGGCCGGCGTGATGTGCTCCTTTTCGAGAAAGCGCTCGACGTGCGACATGTCGCTGGCCTCGTACAGCACGGCGATGAACGCTTCGAACGCGTCCGCGAGCACCGTCTCGTGGCCGCTCCCGCCGCTGCGGTCCATCCCTTGGCCGAGCACGACCAGATCCGAGAACCCGAGCCGGCGCGCGCTTTCGGCGCACGCGGCGCCGCTGACGAGGTTCGCCTTGCGGCGGGTGAGCATCCCCTGCGTCGCATCGGGATACTTGGCCATCAGCCAGCGCGACGCGACGAAACCGAGGATCGCGTCGCCGAAGAACTCCAGCCGTTCGTTCGAGGCGAGCATCAACTCGCTTCCCGCGCTGGCGTGCACGAAGGCGCGCTCCATCCGGGCCGGATCGACGTCGTCGACGCCGGCCGTCTTGAGCAGCGCGCGCAGCCGCGCGCGCCGTCTCTCGCCGGCCATGTCAGCCGTGCTTACCGAAGACCACGGACGTGTTGTGACCGCCGAACCCGAAGCCGTTCGACATCGCGACCGCGAGATCGGCTTTGCGCGCGATGTTGGGCACGTAATCGAGCGTGCACTCGGGATCGGGGACTTCGTAGTTGGTCGTCGGCGGGATGATTCCGTGGTGCAGCGCGAGCGCGGTCGCGATCCCTTCGATCGCGCCGGCGGCGCCGAGCAGATGGCCGTGCATCGACTTGGTCGACGAGACCGCCAGCGTGCCGCCGGTGGCGTGCTCGCCGAAGACGCGCTCGATCGCCTGCGATTCGGCCGCATCGCCGAGCGGCGTCGACGTTCCGTGCGCGTTGACGTAGCCGACCTCCTGCGCCTCGACGCCGCTGTGCGCCAGCGCCCGCTGCATCGCCAGAATGACACCGCGCGACTCGGGATCGGGCTGCGCGATGTGGAAGGCATCGGCGGACTGGCCGTAGCCGAGCAGCTCGGCGTAGATGCGCGCTCCGCGCGCGAGCGCGAACTCGCGCTCCTCGAGGATCACCACGCCGGCACCCTCGCCCAGCACGAACCCGTCGCGCTCCTTGTCGAACGGCCGCGACGCGTGCGTCGGATCGTCGTTGCGCGTCGTCATCGCTTTCATCGAGCAGAAGCCGCCCATCGCGGTCGGGATCACCGTCGCCTCGCTGCCGCCGGTCACCACGGCAACCGCGTCGCCGAGCACGATCTTGTCGTACGCGACGGTGAACGCGTCGTTCGCGCTGGCGCACGCGCTGCCGACCGCGAACACCGGGCCGCGCAGGCCGAAGTTCATCGAGATCTGCGCCGACGCGGCGTTGCCCATCAGCATCGGAACGAAGAACGGCGAGATGCGATCCCACGACTGCTTCGGGCCGACCTCGAAGGTCGTGTTCTCGACCGTGATGATCCCGCCGATCCCGGTCGCGACGATCGCGCCGGTGCGGTCGCGGACCTCCGGGTCGTCGGGAAACTTCGCGTCCTCGAGCGCTTCGCGCGCCGCTGCCAAGGCGAACTGCGCGTAACGGTCCATCCGGCGCGCCTCCCGGCGCCCGAACAGCGCGTCGGGGTCGAAGTCCTTGACCTCGGCCGAGATGCGCGTGGTGAGCTTGGACGCGTCAAACGCCGTCGTCGGCGCGACCCCGCTGCGCCCGGTGACCAGCCCGTCCCAGAAGAGCGGGGCCGAGTTTCCGAGCGGCGTGATCGCGCCAAGTCCGGTGATGACGACGCGGCGTTTCTCCAAAACGCCCTCCGCTTCTAAAGGTACCCCAGCGCCCCTCCCCGCGGTGCGGGGATACTCCCCGCCGTGCGGTCGACCGGTTGAACCGAATCGGTCCGGCCGCGAGTACAATCCGGCGTATGACCGCTGACCGCTATCCGGCCGGCCCCCCGACGTTCACCGCGCTGCGCAACCTCTCGGCCTCGGGGACGCTGGCCCGGATGCCCGCGTTTCTGGCGAAGATCGCGCGCGACTACGGACCGATTGCGTCGTGGCGGATGCCCGGCGGGCGGTTCTGGTTCGTCGACGAGCCGGCGCTGATCGACCAGCTCCTGACGGCCGGCGGCTACGACGTGATAAAGGGCCGCGGCTTGCGCCGCATGCGGCGGCTGCTCGGTCAGGGTCTGCTCACCAGTGACGAGCCGCTGCACTTGCGCCAGCGCCGGCTGGTGCAGCCGGCGTTTCACCGCCATCGGATCGCCGGCTATGCCGCGACGATGATCGATGCGGCGCGTGATGCCGCTGCGGCGCTGGCCGACGGTGAGGACGTCGCCGTCGACGCGCTGATGAATCGCGTCGCGCTGCGGATCGCGGCCGCCACGCTCCTGTCGGCCGATATCGACGACGAAGCCGACGCGATCGGCCGCGCGGTGACCGGCGCGATGGCCGGTTTCCCGGCCAGCATCGGCATCTTCGCCGAGCTGTACGACCACCTTCCGTGGCATCCCGCGACCCGTCGCTTCCGGCGAGCGCGAGCCGACCTCGACGCGATCGTGTACCGCTTGATCGACGAGCGCCGGCACGACGGTCGCGACCGCGGCGACCTGCTGTCGATCCTGCTGTCGACCCGCGACGATGACGGCAACCCGATGCCCGCCGAGCAGGTGCGCGACGAGGCGCTCACCCTGCTGCTCGCGGGGCACGAGACGACCGCCAATGCGCTGGCCTGGACCTGGGATGCGCTGGCGCGCAACCCGGCCGTCGAGGCGCAGTTGCATGCCGAGCTCGACGCCGTGGTGGGAGACCGCGACCCGGTTGCGGCCGACTACCCGCGGCTGACCTACACCCACGACGTCATCTCCGAAGCGATGCGGCTGCGACCGCCGGCCTGGGTCCTGGGCCGTCGGGTCGTCCGGCTATTCCGGCTCGGCGACTGGGAGCTGGCGCCGGGCGCGGTGGTCCTGATCTCGCCGCTGGTGACCCACCGCAACCCGCGCTTCTGGCGCGAGCCCGACGCGTTCCGGCCGGAACGCTGGTCCAACGGCGAGAGTGCCGGGCTGCCGCGCGGCGCCTACTTCCCGTTCGGCGGTGGCAACCGCATCTGTATCGGCGAGAGCTTCGCCTGGACCGAGGCGGTCCTGGTCTTGGCGACGATCGCCCGCCGGGTCCGCTTCCAAGCGCTCGACCTTAGCCCGGTTCCGCTCGAGCCGCTCGTCACGCTGCGCCCCGGCCGGCCGATCCGGATGCGCGTCGAGGAACGCCGGGCCGCCGTTTCCGTTTGACCCGCCGGCCGGGCCTGCGGTATACTCTCGCGGCTATGTTCCGGTTCGACCTCCAACTGTTCGCATCCAAAAAGGGCGGCGGCTCGACGCGCAACGGCCGCGACTCGAATGCGCAGCGGCTGGGCGTCAAGCGTTTCGGCGGCGAAGCGGTCATTCCGGGCAACATCATCGTCCGCCAGCGCGGCACGAAGTTCCACCCGGGTCAAGGCGTGATGATCGGCAGAGACCACACGATCTTCGCGGTCGTGGCTGGTCAGGTCACGTTCACGAGCTCCAGGAACCGGAAGCACGTGAACGTCGTCCCCGCCGCTGCCTGATCCGGCCTCAGGCCGCATGACCGCAAGAGCCGCCGACGCGGCTCTTTTTGCTTTGCGCTGATGCAGTTCATCGACGAAGCGACCATTACGATCGCAGCCGGCAACGGCGGTGACGGCGTCGTGGCGTGGCGTCGCGAGAAGTACGTTCCCAAAGGCGGACCGGCGGGCGGCGACGGCGGCCGCGGCGGCGACGTCGTACTGCTCGCCGATCCCGAGCTCGGCACGCTGGTCGACTTTCGTTTCAAGAAACAGTTCAGCGCCGAGTCCGGCAAGCCGGGATCGACCTCGAACAAGTCGGGCAAAGCCGGCGACGAGCTGGTGATTCGCGTCCCGGTCGGAACGCTGGTGACGCGCGCGGCGGTCGACAGCGAGGGCACGCGCGCGGCGCCGCGGCTGTTCGCCGATCTGAGCGAGCCGAACCAACGGCTCCGGGTCGCGCGCGGCGGACGCGGCGGACAAGGCAATCAGCACTTCGCGACGGCGGCGCGTCAGGCGCCGCACTTCGCGTACAACGGTGAGCCCGGCGAACGCTGCGAGCTGCGCCTGGAGCTCAAGCTGCTCGCCGACGCCGGGCTTGTCGGTTTGCCCAATGCCGGCAAGTCGACGCTGCTGTCGGTCGTCAGCGCGGCGCGCCCGAAAGTCGCCGACTACCCGTTCACGACGCTCGAACCGCAGCTCGGCGTCGTGCGCGTGGCGGACTTCGAATCGTTCGTGATGGTCGACGTGCCGGGTTTGATCGAAGGTGCGCACCAGGGCGCGGGACTCGGCGACCGTTTCTTGCGCCACGTCGAACGCACGCGCGTCCTCATTCACCTCATCGACGGCGCGAAGCCGCTCGACGACGTGCTCGCCGACCAGGCGACGATCGAGGCCGAGCTGCGCGCATGGAACGCGGCGCTGCTCGACCGGCCCATCATCGTCGTCATCACCAAGATCGATCTGCCCGACGCGCGCGCCACGTACGAAGCGCTGCGCCCGCGCATCGAAGGTTTGCGCGCGATCTCGGCCGCGACCGGCGAAGGCGTCCAAGAGCTCGTCTATGCCTCGTGGAACCTCATTCGCGCGGCGCCGCCCCCGCCGGTCGTGAAGCCCGAGCCGGCGCTGATCGAGCTGTCCGCCGACGAACCGTTCGCGATCAACGTCGAGCAGGGCGTGTACGTGGTGAGCGGCGACCGCGTCGAACGGCTGGCGCGCATGACCGATTTCGACAACGACGAAGCGCTGGCGCGCTTCGAGCACGTGCTCGCGAAGATGGGCGTCGACAAGCGGCTGCGCGAGCTCGGCGTGCACGAAGGCGACACCGTGCGCATCGCCGGCGTCGAGTTCGACTATAGCTGATGAAAGTCGGAATCTTCGGCGGGTCGTTCGATCCCGTGCACAACGGGCATCTGTTCGTCGCCGAGGCGGTGCGCGACGCGTGCGATCTCGCGCGCGTGCTGTTCGTCCCGACCCGCGAAGGCAAGCACTATCGCGACGGCGCGATGAGCGCGCGCGCCGCGGAGCGCGCGCAGATGGTGCGGCTGGCGATCGCCGCCAATCCGGCCTTCGCGCTCGACGAGAGCGACCTCGCGCCCGACGCGAGCGGCTACACCGCCGATCTGCTGCCGCGTCTACGCGCGCGCCATCCCGAGGCGACGTTCACCTTCATCGTCGGCGGCGACTCGCTGGTGCGCTCGCGGTGGCAGCGCTTGGACGAGGTGCTCGACACGGTCGAAGCGTTTGTCGTCGCCCCGCGCGGCGCGATCACCGGCAGCGACCTCGACGCCGCGCTGGCAGGGCTCGCGCCGCAGCGCCGCGCGAAGGTCCAGCTGCTCGACCTGCCGCTGGTCGCCGAGTCGGCGACGCTGATTCGCGAGCGCCTCGCCGCCGGACGCAGCGTGCGTTACCTGATCCCCGAGCCGGTGTATCGCTACATCGAAGAACGGGGTCTGTACCGGCAATGACGACCGCACCACTCGCCGTCGACCGCGCGCTCGGCGGCGTCTCGGCCCGCGAGCTCGCCGCGACCTACGGCACGCCGCTGTTCGTCGTCGACCTCGACCGGCTCGACCTCGAGATCGATCGCTTCCTGCGCGCCTGTGCGCCGCGCGGGATCGGCGTCGCCTACGCCGGCAAAGCCTTTCTGTGCGCCGCCTTCGCCGAACATCTCGCCGCCACGCCGCTGCGGCTGGACGTCTGTTCGCTGGGCGAGCTGCTGACCGCCGAGCGCGGCGGGTTTCCGGCCGGCCGCATGTACTTTCACGGCTGCGGCAAGACCGCCGACGAGCTGCAGGCGATCGCCGACCGGCGCGTCGCGTTCGACGTGATCGACAATCGCGAAGAGCTCGAACGACTGGCGGCGCTCGCGTCGCCGGCCGCGCCGGTCGACGTGATGCTGCGGCTCAACACCGGCATCGAAGCCCATACGCACGCCTTCGTTCGCACCGGCGGCGAGAACACGAAGTTCGGCATCGCGCTCGACCGCCTGCCGGAGACGCTGGCGCGCCTCGCCGAGCTGCCGCAGCTACGGCTGATCGGCTTGCACGCGCACCTCGGCTCGCAGATCTCCGAGGTCGCGCCGTTCGCGACCAACCTCGACGAGCTCGTCGCGGCCGCGCGAGTCGCGGTCGAGCGCGGCTTCGCCGTCGAGGAGCTGATCTGCGGCGGCGGGATCGCGGTCGCCGAAGGACCCGACGATCCGCCGCCGCTCGAGGTCGAAGCGCTGGCGGCCGGCCTGGCCGAACGTGCCGCCGGCCGGCCGTTCCGGCTGTCGATCGAGCCCGGCCGGGCGCTCGTCGCGTGCGCCGGCAGCTCGTTGTACCGCGTGATGGCGGTCAAGCAGCAAGGCCGCCGGCGCTTCGTGGTGGTCGACGGCGGGCTGGCCGACAATCCTCGGCCGCTGCTCTACGGCGCGCGCCACCATCCCGAAGTGCTCGCCGCCGTCAGGACGGGGCCGGACGAACCGGCGACCTTGGCCGGCCGGTCGTGCGAGAACGACGAGCTCGGCGACTACGTCTTGCCGCGCGATCTCGCCGCCGGCGATCTGATCGCGCTGCGGACGACGGGCGCCTACACGTACAGCATGGCGGGCAACTACAACCGCTTCGGCCGGCCGCCGGTCGTGTTCGTGCGCGACGGTCATCACCGACGCGCGGTGCGCGGTGAATCGGCCGACGAGGTCGTGCGGCTCGACGTCGTATAGTGCGTTCGGCCCATTCGGCGGCCCACGAACTGCGACGAGCGCCAATTTTCAGCACAAATCGTTGTCAGCCAGCGCGAGCGCACGTACACTGAAACAATCACGCACCTGATTCCGCTCGACGCCGTAGCGCTGGCCAGCGCCTCCCCCCGACGACGCGACATTCTCGCGTCGCTGGGCTTGCGCGTCACGCTGATTCCGACCGCGTACGAGGAGCGTCCTCTCGCCGGGGTGAGCCCACTGGAGACGGCGCTGGGCCACGCGCGCGGAAAGGCCGCCGCGGCGGCGCCCTCGCCGCACCTGATCGTCGCCGCCGACACGGTCGTCGATCTCGACGGCGAGGCGCTGGGCAAGCCGGCCGACGCCGCCCACGCGCGCGCGATGCTGCGGCGGTTGGCCGGACGCTGGCACGTCGTCCACACGGCCTTCGCCGTGCGCGACGACCGGACCGGAACGCGCGCCGCCGAGGTCGTTTCGACCCGGGTGCGGTTCGCCGAGCTCGACGAGGCGGCGATCGAAGCCTACGCCGCCGGCGGCGACGGTCTCGACAAAGCCGGAGCGTACGGCATCCAAGGGTTCGCGGCGACGCTGATCGAGCGGATCGACGGCGACTACTTCACGGTCGTCGGCTTCCCGGTCGCGCGTTTCGCCGCGACGCTGCCGCAGCTGGGCTATCGCCTGGTCCCACCGGGCGCGGCCGAGCTGCACGCGGTGCGCAGCGCATGAGCTTCGCCGCCACCGTTCGCGCCACGCTGAGCGCCGACATCGGCATCGACTTGGGCACCGCGAACACCGTCGTGTATTCGCATGACGCCGGCGTGCTGGTCAGCGAGCCGTCCGTGGTCGCCTACCGTACCAGCGACGGCGCGATTCAAGCCGTCGGCCAGGCGGCCAAGGAGCTCGACGGGCGGGCCCCCGGCCGGATCGAAGTGGTGCGGCCGCTGCGCGGCGGCACGATCTCCGATTTTCGCGGCGCGCACGCGCTGGTGAAGACTGTCGTCGACCGGGCGCTGGCCCGTGGCCCGCGGATCGCGCCGCGCGTCATCGCCTGCGTGCCCGGCTGCGCGACCGATATCGAGTGCAAGGCCGTCGAGGAAGCGATCCGGGCGGCCGGACCGCGCACCACCACGTTCGTCCCGCAGGCGGTCGCGGCGGCGGTCGGCGCCGGCTTGGACATCACCAGCACGCGGCCCGCGATGGTGATCGACATCGGCGGCGGCACGACCGAGATCGCCGTGCTGACCCTGTGCGGCGTCGTCGCGATGAGCTCGATCAAGGTCGGCGGCGACACCTTCGACGCGGCGATCGTCTCGCGGCTGCGCAATGAGTTCTTCGCCATCGGCCCGCTCACCGCGGAGCGTTTGAAGATCGAACGCGGTTACACCGGCCGGCCGCCGGGCCAGGAACCGTGCGTCGTCGCCGGCAGCGACCTGCGCAACCTGCGGCCCGGCAAGCGCGAGGTCGACGAGACGCTCGTCGCCGAAGCGATGCGTGACGGCATCGACCGCATCGCGCGCGCAGCTTGGTCGATCCTCGAAGCAACGCCGCCCGACCTCGCCGGCGAGCTGATGGAAGCCGGTATCGTGCTGACCGGCGGCGGGGCGCTGATCCCCGGTCTCGCAGGCCAGATCGCCGCGCGCACGAACGTGCCGACAACGGTCGCCGACGATCCGCTGTGGTGCGTCGCGCGCGGCGCAGGCGAGATTCTCGCGTCGCCCGGTTTGCTCGAACGGCTTCGGCCGCACGCAGATCGGCTGACGAGGTGGTACCAATCGTTACGAACCGGGATGAGAGAAAGCTATTCGCGATAATCGGGACGGTCATCGTGGCCGCTCTCGTCGCACTGTTACAGCTTGATTTCACCCGCGCCGGTCGTACCTCGCCGCTGACCGCCATCGTCACGACGGTGAGCGCGTACCTGCAGCTCGCCGTCACGACCGGCGTCAACGCGGCGCGCGGCGGTTTCGACACCGCGGTGCGGAGCCCGGGCTTCGCCGCGGACAACGCGCGCCTGCGCGCCGCCAACGCCGCCTTGCAGCGCCGCAACGACGAGCTGCAGGAGCAGCTTGCGCGGCTCCCCGCCGCGCAGGATCTGATCGCGGCCAAGTTCGCGCATCCGGACGGCATCGCCGCAACGGTGATCGGCTACGATCCCGAAGCCGCGCTGCACGTCGTCACGATCGATCGCGGCGCCAAGGACGGCGTGTACCGCGACGACGGCGTGGTGACCGGCCGCGGCGTGGTCGGCCGCATCGTCGAGGTCGGACCGATTTCGTCGCAAGTGCTGCTGGTGACCGACGCGACGTCGAAGCTGCCGGCCGTCGTGCAGCACGGCCGATGGTGGGCGATCGCCGTCGGCACCTCCACCCACGTCAAGCTGCAGTACATCTCGCAGGACGCGAAGCTGCACGTCGGCGACCGCGTCGTCACCGGCGAAGGACGCTCGTTCCACGCCGGCGTGCTGATCGGCCGCATCCAACAGCTCGCGCCGACCGTCGCCGGCGCGCTCGACCAAACCGCCATCGTCCAACCCGCCGCCGACCTGTCGGCGCTCTCCCGTGTCGTCGTTCTACCGCAGAAAATACCGCAGCATTGAGACGACGGTCGGCCCGGCGTATTGGCCGGTGCTCGGCTGGACCTCGTTGCTCGCGCTCGCCCAGACCGCCGTCGTGCCGCTGCTCGCGTTTCGCGGCGCCGTGCCGTCGCTCGTCACGATCGCGGTCGTGCTGTACGCGTCGCGCGTGGGCGCGCGGCGTGGCGCGCTGCTCGCCGTCCCGGCCGGCCTGCTCGAAGACATCTTCGCCGGCACCGGCGGCGGCTGGACGCTCTCGACGACCATCGTCGCGCTGCTCGTCGGCGCCCTCTCGCGCCGCATGTTCGCCGACGGTGCGCTCGTGCCGGCGCTGCTGTGCGGCGGTGCGGTCCTGTTCCGCGACCTGATGTTCTGGACGGTGATGCGCGCCGAAGGCTTTCCGGCCGGCTTCGCGCTGGCGCACCTGCACACGTCGCTGTGGCGCGCGCTGTTCACCGCCGTGCTCGCCTACGCGTGGCTGCTGCTGCGCGGGCGGTTCGTCACCGACAAGACGACGATCGAGCGGTACGGATACAGCTGATGGCGGCGATCGACCGGGTCCCCGAGAACCACCAGCTGCCGCGCGTGCTGTGCTTCTGCGCCGCGCTCGCGTTCGCGCTGGTCGCGATCGTCGTGCGGCTCGCCCAGGTGCAACTGGTAGAAGGCGAAACCTTTGCCGCCGCCGCGCGCGCCAACCAAATCCAAGTGATCCCGGTCGCCGCGCCGCGCGGTCTCATCGTCGACCGCCATGGCGTCGTGCTGGTCCGCTCGCGCCCGTCGTTCGTGTGCGCGCTGATCCCGTCGGAGATCGCCGACATCGACAAGACGCTCGACACGCTCGCACCGGTTCTCGGCGTTCCGGCGGCGACGCTGCGCCACCGCCTGCTGCACCATCACGACAAGAACTACGAGAACTTCGACCAAGTCGTCACCTACGAACCGTACGGCCCGGTGATCCTCGCCACCGACCTCACCCCGGTGCAAACCGCGCGGCTTGCTGAAGCGCAGAGCGATCTGCCCGGCGTCGACATGGAAGAGCAGCCGGTGCGCAACTATCCCTACGGCACGCTGGGCGCGCACATGTTCGGTTACGTCGGCATCATCGACCAAGACGAGTACGACGCGCGCAAGCGCCAGGGCTACTCGCCCAACGACGTGGTCGGCAAAGACGGTCTCGAAAACTATTACGACCGCTATCTGCACGGCCGCGCCGGCGGCGAGCAAGTCGAGGTCAACGCCGCGGGCGCGCTCGTGCGCCGCCTCAAACCGCTCGACCCCGTCCCCGGCGACACGCTCGTCACCACCCTCGACTGGCATCTCCAGAAGATCGTCGAGAAGAACTTGCGCGCGCAGTTGCGCCGATGGGGCGGCGGCCGCCGCCTCGCCGGCGCGGTCGTCGTGATCGACCCGTCGACCGGCGGCATCCTCGCCATGGCTTCCTATCCCGAGTTCAACCCGAACGACTTCGCGACGCCGATCGATGCGAAGAAATACGGCCGGCTGCTCGCCGACACGCTCAAGCCGCTCTACGACCGGGCGATCGGTGCCGCCTCACCGACGGGCTCAACGTTCAAGATGGTCACCGGCTCGGGCGCGATCTCCAGCGGGGTGATCAAGCCGAATCAAGTGCTCTACGATTCGGGCGCCTGGAACTGCCACGGCGTGCGCTTCGTCGACATCGCCGCCGGCGGACTGGGCTCCGTCGGTTTCGTGCGCGCGCTCGCCGCGTCGTCGGACGGCTACTTCTACCAGCTCGGCTACCGGCTCGGCCACGACCGCCTGCGCTACTACGCCCAGCAGTACGGCGTCGGCTCGCGCCTCGGCGTCGATCTCCCCGGCGAATACCCCGGCAACTGGCCGACCGAGGAATGGACCGAGAAAACGTTCGGCGCCGGCTACCATCTCGAACCGAGCGACGTGTGTCAGCTCGCGATCGGCCAAGGCGCGATGCAAGCTACGCCGCTGCAAATGGCCAACATCACCGCGACCGTCGTCGACGGCGGGATCCTGCACCGCCCGCACATCGTCGCCGAGATTCGCTCGCCGCAGGGCCGCGTGATCAAACGCTTCGACCACGAAGTGATCCGCAAAGTCAACGTCACGGCCGAAGCGCTGCACGAAGTGAACGAGGGAATGTCGCAAGTCACCGATCCGGGCGGCACCGCCTACGGCCTCGCGATCGCCAAGCTCCCGTTCGGCGGCAAAACCGGTACCGCCGAAACCGAAGGCGGGCGCGGACCCAACACGACTTGGTTCGTCGCCTACGCGCCTGCCACGCACCCCAAGCTCGCCATCGCCGTCTACATGGAGAAGACCGGCGGCTACGGCGCCAGCGTCGCCGCGCCGATCGCGCAGCACGTCATCGCCGAATACTTCGGGCGTAAGATTCCGCCGATCTGACGTTTTTTCGATCGTGGCTACGCGGGGTGGACCGCGTACGCCGGCCGCCCCACGCCGCTACGCCAGCATCTGCAGGACGCGACGGATCTCGTTGGCGCGCGGGTCGGTGCGCGTCGAGAGGTTGTTGTCGATGAGATCGTCGCGCTTGGCGCGGTGCAGACCGTACGCGGCGGCGAGCGCGACGGTGCCGTCGGTGTCGCGCAACGCGCGTTCGAGCAGCGCGATGTTGCCACGGCGCGACACGCCGTCGATCGCGGCATAGCGTTCGGGAACGGCGTACGACGAGTAGGCGCGTTCGAGCGTCGGCTCGACGATCTCGGCGTCGCACTGTCCGAGCGATTCGATCGCCGCGACGCGCAGCTCCCCTTCTTCCTCGTCGAACGCTTTGGCGAGGATGCCGGCGCACCATGCGTCGCCGACGATGCCGAGCCCGTCCAGCACGCGGCGGCGTTCGGCTTCGTCGAGCTCGCCGGCGTCGGGGTCGACGAGTGCGGGCCAGGTGATCGAGTGCGACATGAACGCGACCGGGCCCGTTTGATTCCAGGGAGACTGCGGCGTGTTCGGACCAAGGTGCACGGTCTCGACCGGGGAGACGGCGGTGACGACGGGCCGGCTCGATTCGGGCCAGAAGCGCGCGATGCCGATCAGCAAGACGCCGAGCACTCCCATGATGATCGCCGGCACGAGGAACTCACCGGGATGCATAGCGTGCTCGCGCGATCGGCTAGGCTCGCGTGGTCGCGCCTTCGAGCGCGTCACGCAATGCGGCGCGCACGTCGCGCAGTGCAGCATCGAGTGCCGCGTTCTGCGTCCCGGCCAGGACGCGATGGAACTCTTCGTTGGGCAGCGCGGTGACGTTGGTGAACGTCGAGATCAAGGAGCTGCGGTAGACGCTCATGGCGTCGCTGCCGCGCGGTTCGACGAAGGTCGACGGCAGCAGCTCGGCGAGGACGAGCCAGGGGCGCGCGCTGCCGAGCGGATCGGTGGCGAGCGGCTCGAGATGCGGCAGCAGCCGCGCGACGTCGATCGGACCCTCGACGACGACGGCCGCGTCGCCGGCGATCGTGTCGTCGGACGGACCTGCGGCGGTCAGCGATTGCACGAGATCCATCAGCGCCGCGCGGCTCGCGCGATCTTCGACGTCCTTGGCCGTAAGCGCGTAACGCGGCATCCGCATCTTGATGAACAGCCGGTCGACGACGCCGCGCAGAGCCTCGCGCTCCGCGGCAAGCTTGCCGGGCACGTCGCCGTTGAGTCCGACGAACGCGGTCGGCAGCAGCGTGCGGATCGCGAACAGATGCGTGATCAGCCCGCCGTAATCCGACTGTTCGAGGAACGTCAGCGCGCGCTCGAGCGCGTCGTGCGCGAAGACGAGGCGCACCCGGCGCGAGACGGATATCGCGGGCGCAGGTTCGGGCCGCGCCTCGACCGGTGCCGCGGCGGCGGGCGCCTCGGCGGGCGGCGCCTCAACGGCGGGCGCGGCGGCGACGGGCTCGGGCGCGACGGGCGGCGCTGGGGCGACGGGGGGCGGCGCGACCACCTCCGCGACGGGGGGCGGCGCGACCACCTCCGAGACGGGCGGCGGCGCGACTTCGGCGACGGGTTCGGGGATCGGGGCCGGGGCAGGCTCGGGCTCGACGCGTACCGGCGGCGGCGGCTCGACCCGCGGCGGCGGCGGCTCGACGACGGCGGCTCGCGGCGGTGGTGGTGGCGGCTCTTCGACGGCGGGCTCGGGCAGCGTCGGCGTTCCGGCGTAGCCGCGCAGCGCGTGCGCGATCGCATCGATGCTCTCGGCTTCGACGGTCTGCGGCTCGACCGGACCGGCCGCCACGTCGGCGTCCGGCATCGCCGGCGCCTCAAAGATCGCCGCCTCTTCGACCGGCTCGGGTGCGACAGGCGCGACCGGAGGCCGCGCGACGTGCGCGGCCTCGACGGGGGCCGGCAGCGGGACGATCTCGACCGGCGGTTCGGGTTCGGCCGCCACCGGCCCGGGTTCGACGACGGCCGGCTCCGGTGCGATCGCGACCGGTTCGGGCTCGACGACCGGTTCGGGTACGACGGCGGCCGGCGGCGGTTCGGTGCGCGGCGGCTCGACGACCGGCGGCGGCAGGATCGCTTCGGGCTGCGGCGCGACGAGCGGCGGCGGGACCTCTTCGACGGCTGCGGCAGGCTCAGCGGCGACCGGCGGCGGCGGGGGCGGCGCTGGCGGTTTCGGCGGGGCCGGCGTGAAGCGCGCTTCGATCGCGTCTTCGTCGTAGCGGAATGTGGCGCGCTCGGGCGGCGGGGGCTGCGGCCGCGGGGGCGGAGGCGGTTCGGCGACCGGGGCGGGGAGCGCGGCGACCTGCGTCGGCGGCAGTTGGACCTGGGCCGCACGGTGCTGATCGGCGATGTCGTGAAGAACGTCGATGGTGCGCGGCGCGATCCCGGAGACCGAGAACGGCAGGCCGGTTGCGCGCACGGCGAACGCCGGCGTCGAGCGGACGCGGACGGCGGGCGACGAGATCGCCAGCGTGCCGCCGCCGTCCCATGTCGCGTCGAGGTGCGCGTCGATGAGGGTGCCGGCGGCCAGCGGCGTGTTGACGATCGTGCCGAACCGGACGACGACCTCGATGCCGGGATCGACGTCCTCGAGCATCAGGCCGTTCTTCGACCACAGCACCGAGCTGCCGTCGATGTCGAGCAGCGGCACGTCGTTGACCAGCGTCGAGCCGGGCAGATAGGCGGTGTGCAACGGCAGCTGTCCGCGCACGATCAGCCGGCTCGCCGCGCCGTCGCCGGTGTTGCGCAGGGCCAGCCGCACGTACAACGGTTCGCCGGCGTCGACGGTCTCGGACGGCTGCGTGCGCAGCGTCGCGCCGTCGTCGAAGCGCGGCTCGGCGGTGGTCGGAATCGTGACCGGCGCGAGCGCGAGCGGCAGCAGGCCGACCGCTTCGAGCCGGCCGTTGACGGTGATCGCCGTGCCGCGCGCGACGATGCGCGCAAGCCGCAGGCGCATCGTCGACTCGACCCGGCCGCCCGGCGCGATGTCGCCGAACAGCAGCGTCGTGCCGACCCGCGTCGCGCCGTCGACCGCCTCGATGCGCGCGTCGGGCGTGATCTCGACGTGCAAGCGCGCGTCGCGCGCGGTATCCGTCCCTTCGTTGACGACGACGATCTCGACGTCACCGTGACCGCTGGGCCGCAGCGGTTCGGCGGCAGTGTACGACAGCGTCGACGTCGCGGGCGCGAAGCGCGAGCGCGAGCGAACGAGCAGCTCGAGCTGACCCAGCGCCAGTGCCGGCGTTTGATCGCTGTCGAGCCGCGCGCGCAACCGGATCTCGAAGCGGTCGGCGATCGGTGACGCGACCGTGCCCGTCAGCGCGATCGTCCTCGTCGCACCCGGAGCCAGCGTTCCCACGTCGATGCCGCCCGGCTGGACGCGCGCCTCGCTGCCGCCGTCGGCATAGCGCAGCGACTGCAGCGCCGGATCGGCGTCGATCGCGACCCGCACGCCGGTCGCCTGCGCCGTGCCGTCGTTGGAGAGGCGGATCGTCGCGCGCACTTCGCCGCCCGGTGTCACCTGCGTCGGACCGTCGAGCGCGAGCACGTTGCGCGAGTCGAGGAAGCGCGGCGAAGAGCGGACGGTGAGCGAACGCTCGAAGGCGCGCGAACCGGTCGACCAGCGCAGCGTGCCGGTGATCGGCAGCGGTGTTCCGTCGACCGCCGGCGAGACGACGTATGCGTCGATCGCCGCTTCGATGCGGCGCCCGGCGTCGATGCGCGCGAAGACGAAGCTGCCCGGACTGTCGCTCTCGCTGACCGAACGGCCGTCGACCGCGCGCGAGCCGGGCGCGTAGCGAAGCCCGTCGGGCAGGTTCAGCCGGACGTGAACGTCGTCGGCGGCACAGGTCCCGCCGTTCTCGGCCACCAGCGCGACGCGCACCCGTCGGCCCGGCTCGACCTCGTTGGGTGCGTCGACGACCAAGCGGGTCGCGTCGGTGTCGAAGCGGCTCGCGCTGCGCACGGTGAGCTCGGCCCGGTCGAGCTCGAACTCGGCGGTCTCGGCCGAAGCGACTGCGCCGCCCAGCACGAGGCGAGTGTTGTCGTCGAGCGGCGTGTCGATGCGCGCGCGATACTCGACCACCAGCATCGCGCCGGCGGCCAGTGACGGCGAGGCGATCGTCGCGTTGCCGTAACCGAACGGGTCGCCGCCGCGCTCGTCGATCGGCGCTTCGCGCCCGTCGATCTTCGCGCTGCCGCCGACGTAGGTGGTGCGGTCGGGGACGGGCAGAACGACGACGACATCGTGCGCGGTCGCGTGGCCGCTGTTGTGGACGCGCGCCGCGACGTGCACCTCTTCGCCCGGCTCGGCGACCCGCACCGCTTCGAGCGAGGCGATCGTCTCGGGGTTCTCGAGCTCGGGCGCGCTGACGGCGACCAGCCGCGCAAGGTTCGAACCGATGACCTCCGTCTCGTTGCTGGCGAGCGCCGCTTGCAGATCGAGCGTCGCGCCGTTCTCGATCGTCGGCGCGACGACGTAAGCCAGTGAGATGCGGCGCTCGACGCCGGGCGGCACTTCGCCGATGTCCGCACCGTTGGGCGCGAGCAAGCTCGTCTCGCCGCGCACATCGTCGAGCGGCCGGTCGTCGACGCGTGCGCTGCCGGGGACGTAACGCAGTCCGTCGGGCAAGTTGAAGCGAACCCGCAGCCCCGTTGCCGACGCCCCGCCGAAGTTGTAAAAGGCAAAGGTCGCCCGCACCGTCGTTCCAGGTTCGACCGATCGGTCGGGAGAAACGACGAGGGTTCGTAGCCCTTCGGGCAACGACGGCGCGCCTGGCGCGAAAGCCTCCGTCAGGGTCCGCATCAGTTCCGCCCCCGTTCGGCGATTCCGCGTCGCCGACCTCGCTTGCAGGTTCGCCAATGACGACGATCGCCCATCACGCCGACTACCTCTGTTCCGCCGTGTCGCGGCTCGGGTCCGAGAGCGCGTTCGAGGTGCTCGCCCGTGCCAAGGCTCTCGAGGCGGGCGGGCGCCGCGTCGTTCACATGGAGATCGGCGAGCCCGACTTCGACACGCCCGATCACATCAAGCGCGCCGGTATCCGCGCGATCGAGGACAACTACTCCCACTACACTCCATCGGCAGGTATCCCCGAGCTTCGTGAGGCGATCGCCGCCTACGCCAGCACGTACCGCGGCCTGACGCCGGCCTACGGCCTGCAGAACGTCGTGGTCGGCGCGGGCGCGAAGCCGATCATCTGGAACCTGCTGGCGGCGCTGCTCGACCCCGGCGACGAGCTGGTCTACGCCGATCCGGCCTACCCGGCGTACGCCTCGGCGGCCGGCTACCTCGAAGCCGAGGCCATTCCGGTCCACCTGCTCGAGTCCCGCAATTGGCGGCTCGATCTCGACGAGCTTGCCGCCAAAGTCGGCCCCAAGACCAAAGCGGTCGTCATCAATTCGCCGCACAATCCGACCGGCGGCGTTCTGCTGCGCGAGGACCTCGAGCGCATCGCCGAGCTCGCGCTTCAGCACGACTTTTTGGTGATCTCCGACGAGATCTACTCGCGCAACCGGTACGTCGACTACTTCCACTCGATCTCGCAGCTCGACGGAATGCGCGAGCGCACGATCATCATCGACGGCTTCTCGAAAGCCTACGCGATGACGGGTTGGCGGCTGGGCTATTGCATCGCACCCGAAGAGATCGCCAAGACGGTAACGCTGTTCAACAACAACACGTTCTCGTGCGTCGCGACCTTCGTGCAGCGCGCCGGCATCGCGGCGCTGACCGGCGACGACGCGCCGGTAATGCGGATGAACGAGATCTTTCGGGAACGGCGTGACGCGATCGTCGCCGGGCTCAACCGCATCACCGGGGTCTCATGCACGCTGCCCGAAGGCGCCTTCTACGCGTTCCCCAACGTCTCGCAGATCGCATCGGACGACAAGCATCTTGCGCGCTGGCTGCTCGAAAACGCCGGCGTCGCATGCCTGGGCGGTTCGAGCTTCGGGCCGGCCGGTGTAGGGTATCTGCGCTTTTCGTACGCCGCGTCGCTCGACGACATCGGCTGGGCGCTCGAACAGCTGAGCGCGGCGCTGCCGCGCTACGCGCGGGCCTGAGCGCGAGCGTTCGCGCTTCGCCCGCAAGGAGTCAATCGAACCCGACGACGCGCGTTCCGGCGAACGGGACGCCGCAGGCGAGCGCGGTGCGCACGCGGCGGCGGGCGTGCTCGACCGCCTCGGCGATCGTCGCGCCGTTGGCCAGCGATGCCGCGATCGAGGTGGCGAGCAGATCTCCGCTGCCGCGCACCTCGGCGTCCATCCGCGGCGCGACGAGCTCGCGTATCACCTGACGGTCGGCGAGCACGTCGATCGCGTCGCCGGCCAGATGGCCGCCCTTGACCAGCACGGCCTGCGCGCCGCAGCCGACGAGCTCGGCGGCCGCGTCGCGCATCGCGGCGACGTCGCGCACCGGGCGGCCCACGAAGGCGCTCGCTTCGTCGAGGTTCGGGGTGATCAGGGCCGCGCGCGGAAACAGCGCGTCGCGCAACGCCTCGCGGGTCGCCTCGTCGCCGAGCGCGTCGCCGCCGCCGGCGGCGAGCACCGGATCGACCACCACCGGCGCGCCGGGAAAATCGTCCAGCGCGGCGGCCACTGCGAACACGGCCGCGGCCGACAGCAGCGCGCCGACGTGAAACGCGTCCACCGTGACGTCGTGCAGCGCGTCGAACTGCGCCCGGATCAGCGCCGGGTCGATCGCGCGCGCGCGCGCGAACGTGCCGCGCGTCCTGGGCGCTGACGCCCGCGACGACGCAGACCGGCCGCACGCCCTCGTGCTCGAGCGCGAGCACGGCGAAAGCCAGCCCGGCGAACGCCAGCGGATGGGTCGTGCCGACCGTCGCGACCACCGTCATCGCGCGGCTTCGTTCCAGCGCGCGACCAGCTCGCGCGCGGCGGTCTCCGGATCGTCGCAAACGAGCGCCGAGATCACCGCCGCCATGGCCACGCCGGACGCACGTACCCGCGCGATCGTCGCTGGCCCGATCCCGCCGACCGCCGCGCACGGCAGCGACGTCGCGGCTGAGACGGCACGGGTGCCGCTGATCCCGATCGGCGGCCCGGCGTCGTGCTTGGACGGCGTCGCGAACACCGGGCCCGCCGCGACGTAGTCGATCAGCGCCGGATCCGCGGCCCCCGCTTCCTGCGGCGTCCCGCACGACAGACCGACGATCTTACCGCGCAGCGCGTCGCGCAGCCGCACCAGATCGAGCGCGGCGGCGTCTTCCTGACCCAGGTGCACACCGTCGGCCAGTTCCGCCAAGCGGACGTCGTCATTGACGATCGTCAGGCCGCCCGCGGCGCGGGCCCGCGCGACGATCGCTGCCAGCGCCGCGCCGTCGATCCCGCCCTTGGCCCGCACCTGGAACAGCCGAATCCCGCCGCGCAACAGGGCCTCGACGAAGGCGACCGGTTCGACACGGTCGGGGTCGACCAGCGCATACACGCCGCGCAAACGCGAACGAGGCGCGTCGCCGCTCCCCGTCGCCGGACCGCGGCCGGCATTCGCTATTGTTCGGGGTTCAACGGGTTGACGACTGCCACCGTGATCGAGCCCGACACGCCGCTGATCGGCACGCCGTTGCTGTTCAGCGGCGTCGCCGAGACGACCACGCAGTACGGATAATTCGGCGTGATGAAGCTGCCCGCGGGAGCTCCCGCCGGGAGCGGGATGATGGTCGGCGGCAGGAGCAAGATGTTCGACTCGTTGGTCGGATCGATCGCGATGTAGATGCTGAAATCTTGCGTCAACGGGGACGCCACGGCCCCGACCGTCTCCATGATCTGCGCGCAGGGTTTGGTCTGACCCGTCGTGTTGAAGATGTAGTTGCCGCTGGTGACGAGCATGGCGCTCCAACGGAAGCGGTTGTTGCTGAGCACGCCTTCTGGCTGCCGCTCACCGCTGTCGCGCTGAGCGGGAGCGACCCGCCCGGCAGTACCCGCGCGATGTTCGTCGAGCCGTTGGTGGTCACGATCACGGCGGTCGGCGTGTTCGCGCCGACCGAGTTCAAGACCGAGCCGCCGCCGGTACATCCTGCTAGCGCGACGGCGCCCGAGACGGCCAAGGACAGAACGATGCGACGCATGGGTGCGACTCCCGTGGCAACGGAAAATGCCGGAGGCTGTGCTCGAAGACGCCGCCGGGCGTGCGACCGGTTCCGTAGGCCGCCGGATGGTTCCTCTCTCGACCGGATTCAGCTCACTCCTGCGGTTCGATCGGTATGGTGACGTCGAACGGCGCGTCCGAACCCTCCCGCAGCGCCGGCGCGACCGTCAGCGTCCACGCTCGCTTCACGTCGCCGAAGCGGGGCGCGGAGAACGCGATCGAGCCGGTGTACTCCGCGCGCGGCGGCAGCGGGATGCCCTCGAACAAGCGGCGGTCGGTGATCGTCCAATTCTTGGTTGCCAAGATCCGGTAGACGCCGCCGCGGTCGTCGCGCATCACGCTGCGCCCGTACGGCAGCAGCGTGACGTAGTTGTCGCCCCCGTTGACGAACGTGACGACGACGTCGATGCGGTCGGGGAAGAAGTCGACCTTCTTCACCGTGACGTGCAGTCCCGACGCGTCGGCGCTCGACGACGACGCGAAGGCGCGATAGGGTTTGCCGGGATCCTTCACGTGCAGCGCGCCGTGTTCCGGCAGCACGCCGATCGGAACGGTCGCGATGAGGCGGCGCCGCGCATCGGTCGCGTGATCGGTGTAGGCGAGATCTTCGCGAACGAAGTAGACGCGGCCGCGATCGTCGCCGCGCGCGCCGACGATCGTCGCGCGCTCGAGGACGTAGCCGTCCGCTTTGTACACGCTGCGGTACGCGTCGACGTCGCCGTAGTAGCGGTGCAGGTCGTCGGTCAGCAGCGCGAACGCAGCGGCGTAGTTCGCCGCGCGCAGCGCGTCGACATATCGCTGCACGACGGCGGTCTGCGCGCTGTGGGCCGGGACGGGACCGTATCCCAGCGCCGGCGCCGCACCCAGCAGCGCGGTGCAGGTGAGCGCGGCCACGACGCGCGCCGGTGCGTTCACGTCGCTTCGCCGAGCAGCAGGTCGGCGATCCGCATCAAGTCGTTCGCGTCGGCGTAGCGCAGCTCGATCGTCCCGCCCTGTTCGTGCGGCACCAGCCGCACCTGCGTCGCGAAACGATAGCGCAGCCGCTCGACCAGCGCGTCGTCGTCGCTGCTGCCGCTGCGTCGCGCCGCCGCGCGCGTGCGCGTCACGTTGCCGGTCTCGTGCGCGAGCCGCTCGAGCGCGCGCACGGTGAGGTCTTCGTCGATCGCCCGGCGCGCCATCGCTTCGCGGCGCTCGACCGGAAACGCGAGCAGCGCGCGGGCGTGTCCCGCAGTCAGCTTGCCGTCACGAACGTACTGTTTGACCGTATCGGCGAGCGACAGCAAACGCAGCGCGTTGGCAATCGACGGCCGGCTCTTGCCGACGCGCCGCGCCACGTCTTCCTGCGTGAACGCGAACGCTTCGATCAAGTGCGCGAAGCCCATCGCTTCTTCGAGCGGATCGAGGTTCTCGCGCTGCAGGTTCTCGATGATCGCTACTTCGAGCGATTCGCGATCGTCGGCGGCGCGCACGATCGCCGGGATCGTGTGCAATCCCGCCGCCTGAGCGGCGCGCCAGCGCCGCTCGCCCGCGATCAGTTCGAAGCCGCCGCCGCGCTCGCGCACGATCACCGGCACGAGCACGCCGAACGCTTCGATCGATCCGCGCAGCTCCTCGAGCGACTCGGCGCCGAACGTCCGCCGCGGCTGCTGCGGGTTGGGTCGGATGCGGTCGAGCGGAACCTGCTGCAGGTCGCGCTTGGCCGGCGGCGTGGTGACGTCGGCGGTGGTGTCGCCGCCGAGCAGCGCGCCGAGGCCGCTGCCCAGCCCACGCCTGACCGTCACGACGCCAGCTCCCGCGCCAAGGACAGATACGCTTGCGCGCCGCGGCTGCGCACGTCGAACAGGATCGCCGGTTTGCCGTACGACGGCGCTTCGGACAACCGGATGTTGCGCGGGATCTGCGTTTGGAACACGCGGTCCGGAAAGTAGCGGTTCACTTCTTCGACGACCTCGGTCGCCAACTTCGTGCGGCCGTCGAACATCGTGATCAGCACGCCGCGGATGGTGAGGTCCGGGTTGAGTCCTTCCTTGACCCGACGCACGATCGCGACGAGCTGGCTGAGCCCTTCGAGCGCATAGTACTCGGCCTGCACCGGGATGATCATCTCGTGCGCCGCGGTCAGCGCGTTGATCGTCAGCAGTCCGAGCGAAGGCGGACAGTCGATCAAGATCACGTCGTACGAGCCAAGCACGCTTGAAAGCGCGGTTTTCAAGCGGTTTTCGCGCTGCAGCGCCGCGACGAGCTCGACCTCGGCGCCGGCGAGATTGAGCGTCGCGGGCACGATGGACAGGTTCTCGACGTCGGTCGCGCGGGTCGCGTCGGCGATGGGCAGCTGCTGCAGCAGCACGCTGTAGACGTCGCGCTCGACCGCGCGCTTGTCGACGCCGACGCCGGTCGTCGTGTTGCCCTGCGGATCCGCGTCGACGACCAGTACGCGCCGGCCGAGCAGCGCCAGCGATGCGCCGAGGTTGACGGCGGTGGTCGACTTGCCGACGCCGCCCTTCTGGTTGACGATCGCGATCACGCGCGCCGTCGTCTGAACTGGAACCGCGGACACCAACCGAAACCTATCGACCAGACGCGGAGAAATGCTCGTCGACGTACCGTTCAGCGCGTTCGGCGAGCAGGGTCGCCTCGTTCCGAGACGGGTCGTCGGTGACCTCCTCGAACAGCGCGCGCAGCACCTCGCCGACCCGTGCGTCGCCGCGGAATCCCGGCTCGGCGACGCCTTTGCGCTCGAAGATCGCGATGACGTCGCTGCCGCGCAGCGCCAGGTCCGCGACGCCGAACGGCGGCCGTTCGGCCAGCACCGCGGCCACGCGTGCCTCGAAGCGCTCGTTCGAGTCGTCGCGCTTGGGCAGGCCGGAGCCGGCGATGTCGGCGTGGCGCAGGGCGAAGAGCCGGTCGAGGTGGCGCGGTCCGATCCGCCGGACGAACCGCCGCAGCGTGCGGTCCAGCGCCTCGGGGTCGGCCGAGTACATGTGCTGGCGCACCAAGTGGGTGACGGTCTCGACCGTCTCGTTGGGCAGCCGCAGCCGCGCGAGCATCGCCGGGACGAGGTCGGCCCCGACGTGCTCGTGCTGATGGAAGGCGTTGCCCCGCCCGTCGGCGCGGCGCGAGACGGTGCGCGGCTTCGCCACGTCGTGCAGTAGCGCCGCGAGCCGGAGCGTCAGATCGCCCGGCGGGGCCGCGTCGAGCGTGGCCAAGCTGTGGCGGTAGACGTCGTAGGCGTGCCAATCGTTCTGGTCGACCGCGATCCCCTCGAGCAGCTCGGGCCACAGGTGTGCGAGCACTCCAGTCTCGCGCAGGATCTCCAGCCCGACCGACGGGGTAGGGGCCGAGAGCAGCTTGGCGATCTCCTCGCCGATGCGCTCGGCCGAAACCGTGCCGACCAGCTCGGCGGCCGCGCGCATCGCCGCCCGCGTGCCCTCGGTCGGCGCGTAGCCGAAGCGCGCCGCGAACTGGGCGGCGCGCAGCAGTCGCAGCGGGTCCTCCTCGAAGGCGGCCGGCGACACCACGTCGATCCGCCCGAAGCGAACGTCTTCGATGCCGCCGTACGGGTCGACGATCTCGTCGTCGCCGATCCGGCGGGCGATCATGTTCATCCGGAAGTCGCGGCGGCCGAGATCGTCGGCCAGCGGCACCGCCGGCCCCGATTCGACGGCGAATTCGCGGTGCCCGACCCCGGTCGAGCGCTCGCGCCGCGGCAGCGCGATGTCCGCCTCGCCGGCCGGATGCCGGAACTTCAGCACCGCGAACGAGGCGCCCACGACGTCGACCCGGCCGACCGACCGAAGCCGCGCCAGGAGCTCGTCCAGTCCGATCCCGGTGACGACGAAGTCCAGATCCTTCGCCGGCCGCTCGATCCCGCCGAGCTTGGCCCGGAACTCGTCCCGGACCCGACCTCCGACGGCATATACCTCGGCACCGGGGAGAGCCGCGATCAAAATGTCGTCGAGAGGATGCCGCACGCCGGGCCTATTGTAACCTGCCCCGACGAGTCGTGTCGTCGGGCCGCGGCAGGGAGATGTTTCACGATAAACTTTCCTCTGCGCCGCAAAGGAACGTTCCCCGTGGAACGCAACAAGGCACGGCAGGCTGTCGAAACATTCGGGGATTATAGACTTGGCGCACCAGAGTGCCACCCTGTGGGCACAGGCCAAGCGTAGCCTTGGTGCATGGAAGGAACCGCGACCCCGAACACGCTTCTCGAAGCCGTAACCTTCTTCGCCGATCCCGACCGCGCGCACGAGTACGCGGTCGCGATGCGGTGGCCGAACGGCGTGGCCTGCCCGCGCATGGGCTGCGGCTCGGCGTCGGTGCAGTTCATCGCCACGCGGAACCTCTGGCGCTGCAAGGAGTGCAAACGGCAGTTCACCGTCAAGGTCGGCACGATCTTTGAGGACTCGCCGCTCCCGCTGACCAAGTGGCTTCCGGCTTTCTGGCTGCTGGCGAACACGAAGAACGGCACCTCGTCGTGCGAGCTTGCGCGGTCGCTAGGCGTCTGCCAGAAGACGGCGTGGTTCATGTTCCATCGCATCCGCGAAGCGATGAAGACGGGCACGTTCGAGCGTCAACTGCAAGGCGAGGTCGAGATTGACGAGACGTTCGTCGGCGGCAAGGCCGAGAATCGTCGCGGGAACGTCGGCAGCCGCCGCGGCTTCGGAACCGTCCATGCGCCCAAGCGCGAGAAGGCCATCGTTCTCGGCATGATCGAGCGCGGCGGCAAAGTCCGCGCGATGACGGTCCCTAACGTGCAGGGCACGACGCTCGTTCCCAAGCTGCGCGAACACGTCCGCGGCGGATCGACCATCTATACCGACGCGGCCGGTGCGTACAGCGCCGCCGAATGGTCGTACAACCGACTTGTCATCGACCACGCGGTAAAGTACGTCGAAGGCCGCGTGACGACCAACCGGATCGAAAACTTTTGGTCCTGCGTGAAGCGCACTCTACACGGGACGTATATCGCGGTTCGGCCGTTTCACCTCGACGCGTACTTGGACGAATCGGTGTTCCGGTTCAACGAGCGCGAGGACGACGACGCTGGTCGCTTTACGTTGGCGCTGAAGGGTGCGGACGGTAAGCGGCTGACGTACAAGGCGCTCACGGCCTCGCATCCGCGGTGGCGGGCGCTGCGCCCGGCTCCGATCCCGGTCCGTCGTCGCAAGGTCGATGAGACGCCGATCAGCGGCATGAGCGACCGGCTTTAGGCTTCTGCGGCTTCGGCTTTGCGGCCGGAGCCGGGTCTGGCTGCGCGTCAGACGACGGGCCCGCAAAGAACTCTTCCCGATGCGCGAGCCCTATGCGGAAAAACGCTCGGATTACCTTGCCTTCATCGAACCCAAGGCGCGCGAAGCTACGCACCGCGTCGTCATCGTCGGGCGTTAGGGGTACCGGGAGGCGTCGTACAGTTTTCTCGGAGGCCAGGAAGCGATTTTAACACGCCTGACTCACGTTGAGACAGGGTGATTCGGCCTGATGCGTATTGCTACAGACTGATTCAGTCTGCTACACTCTGTAGCAAGTCGGTGCAGGCTGACGCAGGTCGGCCGTGCACGCGCGGTGCGCCGGGCGGGATGCAACAGCGCCTCCCGCCGGGGTGTTATGGGAGGCCTGACCATGCTAACATTAGACCGCCCGCTTCAAGGCGAACGCGAGAGGAGCGGACTTTCCGCTTTGCCGCTAGGGGTGACGCGCGTGTACGCAATCGCTTTTGACATGGATACCGAGACGATGCAAGCCCACTTCGGTGAAGGGACGCATACGACGGGATATCACCAAGTCCGCCGTATCCTCGAATCCGAGGGGTTCACCTGGACGCAGGGCTCCGTATACTTCGGCAATGCGAGCACCGATCCGGTGAAGTGCGTTCTCGTCGTCCAGCGGTGCGCGCGTCAACTACCGTGGTTCGCCAACGCCGTTAAAGACATTCGGATGCTGCGGATCGAAGAGAACAACGACCTTCGCCCCGCGATCCCGCAGCCCGAGCTACCGCTCGGCCATTAGCGCCTGTCCACAAGGCGCCACCGCGAACGGTGTAGGAGTACGGCGGATGACCAAAGCCGCTTCGGACGCTGGCAAGGGAGACGCCATGGCTAGTCCATTCGACCGTTTCCTGCGGTTCGGGACCGCCTTATTCGCGGTGCGGAAGGACGAGCTACCGAAGCGCGACGAGCGCGAGCCGAAGCGCGAGAGACGCCCCAAAAAGGCCACCTAAAAGTCGATGCTGGGGCGCGTCCTTATGGTCGCGGTCTGCGCCGCCACGATAACGGCTTGCGCGCATCCAGCGAATCCGTGCCAGCAATTCCGCGTCGTCAAGGCGGCGCCCAGTGCGTATGATTTTGCCGACACGCCTACGCGCGCTTGGGACGTCGAGCTCGATGACGGCCACTCCTACCGCGTCGCTTTTCCTAAGTTCACGGGTGGGGCCGCGACCGGCGACGAGGCCACTCTCTGCGCGGTCGTCTCGAAGATCGACGGGTCGATCCACTACTCCGTGGATTCGACAGAGGCCGACCGAACAAAATGAAGGACGACGGCCCCGGGGTGTAGACTCGAACGCCGGTGGCGCGAGCGGGGCCGCCACCCCATGGAATACGTCAGTTCCCGCGGGGTCACCCTGCAATACTGCTTCGTCGGGTCGCCTTAATAATTCTTGATTTTCGTGTCGCAGCCCGGGCAGCGGCGAGCGTCATAGGCGACACCGTGGCCACAGACGGTACAGTCGTGTAAGAGCCCTGGTTCGTACGGAGGAGGAGGGTGGATGACATCACGGATCATCAAAACTATGATTACGATACATACTGCGGTCCAGATGAAGAAAAACCACGCGACGACCCATTGCCCTGACTGAGCGGTAGCAATCCCTATGATCCCGACGACGATCGTCACCGGGATGGCTTTCAAAAGGTCAATTGGGTCGCCCATTTTTGGGCGAAAGTTCGACATGCACCCGGCGACGCACCCACTCTGGTGGGTTAAGTCTATAATCCCCAAACATTCCCGAGCGAATGATCGCGAAAAAGCAGCAAGCGAAGTCTTGCTTGGTCAGATCGCCGCCAGTGATTCCCGCAGGTGCTCGAAGCCCGCGTCGGCGCGGGCGTAGAGCACGAAGTAGCCGTCGCGAACGGACGTGACGAGGTTTGCGTCGCGCAGAATCGAGAGATGGCGTGACGCGCCGCTCTCGGAGATGGCCAGGAAGCCCGCCAGCTCGCGCGTCGAGAGATCGCGCCGGCGCAGCAGCTCGAGCATCGCGAGCCGAGTGGGATCGGCGAGCGCGGCGAACTGCTTGACCGAGCGCTCCCGCGCGTCGCCGGGGCGCCACATCGTCGACGGCGAGGGGAGCGGATAGGCGATGCCGATGCGCAGCGTTTCGCGGCGCAACACGATCAGCGATGCGTGGGGCCAGATGAAATACGACGGGGTGAGCGCGATCGTGGCGTCCGGCGTGAGCTCGATGGTTCGCGCAGCGTCTGGTGCGGACGTGCTCTGTCCGGGTGGTGCGTACTCGATCGACGCGGTGCGCCGGCCTCCGCCGACGGTGAACGCTCGGGTGAGCGTGCGCAGCATCCCCGCGACGCCGAAGCGCTGAAGCAGCCGCCGCCGCGCATCGGCGTCGTCGCGCGCGCGCCGCTCGAGCTCGGGCCAGTGCGCCGCGAGACAGCGCTCGAAGAACGCGTGTAAGAAGGCGCACAGCTCGCGCAGCAGTTGCTCCTCCGAGGCCGCAAAGGCTTCAAAGAACGCCGAGCCCGCCGGGTCGCGTGCCGAGGCTTCGCTCACCAGTCGCGCGAGCGGTGCCGGCCGGGCGGCGGCGGCGATCTCGGCTGCGGTGAGGAACGGCCTGGCCAGCATGCGCCGCACGACCGCCACACGAAAGCGCGCGGGGCTTCGGCCCAGGAGCGCGAGCTCGCCGGCGAACGAGCGCCTCCGCTGCGCCGGAAGCAGCTCGGGGAACAGCTCGGGCGCCGGCTGCAGCAGCGGACGGAATCGTCGCAGCTCCGCCGTGAGATCGCGCGACATGCGTCGACGGGCCCCGCGCACCCAGCCCATCTGGTGGGCGTGATGGCGCGGATCGGCCAGGACGTGCAGCGCGCGCAGCGTCTCTTGAAGCGGCGAGAACTCGAAGCGGACGGCCGCGGCCCGGATCTGCGTCAAGCGCATGATTCACAATATCATGAATCAGTTGAAACGCCAGCGGTGGGCGCGCTACGATGCGCGGCATGAAGTGGACGATATGCGCCGCGGTCCTATTCCTGCTCGGCGCTTCACCTGCGCCGAGTGCCGGAGACCTCGCATTTGCGCGCGGCGATTTCGATGCGGCGCAGCGCGCGTACAGCGCGGCGGTGGCGAGCTCGCCCGACGCGGGCTCGCTGCTCGGCTTGGGGACGACGGAGCTGTACCGCGACGATCTGCGCGGCGCGCGGGAGCATCTCACCGAAGCGGCGCGCTTGGATCCGGCGAACCCCATGATTCAGGCCCGGCTGCGCACGGTGACCGGTCGCGAGCCGAGCGCGACGGACTTCCAAATCAACCTGCCTGCAGGCGGGGTTCGCATCCCGTTCGCGAGCGTCGATCCGTTGCCGCTGATCCGCGGCGAGATCAACGGCCGCGAAGCGTGGTTCGTCCTCGACACCGGCGCCGGCGGCGTCGACCTGAGCGCGGCCGGCGCGCGCCGTCTCGGCATCGCGACGCACGCTGCCGGGCGGGGCGTGTTCGCCGGCGGGAAGCAGGCCGAGCTGCAAGCTGGACGCATCGAAACGTTCGCGGCGGGCGGGCTCACCGTGCGCGGCATCCCGACGACCGTGGTCGAGGCCCTGTCGCTCAAGCTCGGCGGTCACGACATCGACGGTGCGATCGGGACCGCGTTCTTGCGCCACTTTCTCTCGACCATCGATTACCGGCACGGCGCGTTGGTCTTGCGCGCGCGCGCCAGCGGCGGCGCGACGGCGCGCGCGCCGCTCGTCGCCGCAGCGGCGTCGGTGCCGATGTGGCTGGTCGGCGACCATTTTCTGTTCGCTCGCGGCCGCGTCGGCGACATCGAAGGATTGTTCAACGTCGACACCGGCGGAACGGGCGTCGGCGTGCAGCTCACCAAAGCGTCGCTCGCGGCAGCCGGGATCACGCCGCACGCAGCGAAAGGCGACTTCGTCGGCGGCGGCGGAGCGGTCACGATACAGATCTTCACCGCGCCGTCGATCTCGCTCGGCAGTTTTACGCGGCACCACGTTCCGGGCGTGTTCTTCCCCGAGGGCGACCAGTTCGGCATCTTCCCGTTCGCGGTGGCCGGCGTCGTCTCGCACGAGTTCTTTCGCGGCAGCGAGGTCACGCTCGACTTCGACACGATGACGCTGACCGTGTCATAGCGCGTCTCGCGTCAGCGCTGACGCGCCGACGTTAGGACGAACAGAGTGGACGCTTGGCTGGGACGCCGTTCTTGCGTGGAAAGCGCGGGTTCGTCGGCGTTCGCTTTTCCAGAATGAGGACGCGGCGCTCGCGGTCGAGCGAGCGTTCTTCGACGAGCGCCGCGCCGAGCACCAACGCAGCGTCGGCCACGGCGTTGCGCTCGCGCTCGTCGAGTGAACCCCGCTGCAGCAGCGCCCGGCCGCCGGCCGCCAGGAACGGAACGGTCAACTCCGCGACGGTGGGCGCGCCGCCGACCGCGCGCGCCGTCGCGGTCGCGTACCGTTCGCGGTAGGCCGGGTCGCGCGCCGCGTCTTCGGCCCGCAACGCGACGGCCCGGCCGGTGAGGGACAGCGCTTCGAGCGCGGATTGCAAGAAGCGCGCGCGCTTGCCGATCGGCTCGAGCAGCGTCACGTTGGCGCCGGACGCGAGCGCGAGCGGGATTCCCGGCAGGCCGTTGCCCGAGCCGACGTCGATCAGGGGCGACGCGACGTCATCGCGCAGCGTCAGCGCATCGAGGACGTGCGCCGCGAAGGCGGTGCCGTCGCGAGCGCCGGTCAGATTGACGCGCCGATTCGCGGCCAAGACCAGCGCGGCATAGACGGCCAGGCGCTCTGCCAGCCCGGGGTCGACGCCCGCCGCTCGCAGCGCTGCGAGCGCGGCGGGATCGGGCAGCGGCGTCACGCCGACGCGGTCGTGAGCGCCAGCCGGTGCAGGTGGACGCTGACCAGCGCGACGTCGGCCGGCGTGATGCCGGGGATGCGCGACGCCGCGCCGAGTGTGCGCGGACGAATCCGCGCCAACTTCTCCCGGCCCTCGCGCGACAGGGCACGCACCGTCGCGTAGTCGAGGTCCGGCGGAAGGGCGACCGCTTCGTCGGCGGCGGCCCGGTCGACCGCAGCCTGTCCGCGGCGCACGTAGCCCTCCATCTTGAACTCGATCTCGACTCGCGCCGCGATCTCGGGGTCCGTATCGGCCGGGAACGCCGCGGCTACGTCGGCCACGTGCACCTCCGGTCTCCGCAGCGCCGCCGCTACGGTCGCGCCGGCGGGGAGATCTCTCGTGCCGAAACGACCTGGCGCGACTCGGGTCCGCTCGGCGGCGCGCTTCGCACGATCCAACGCCGCGCGCCGTTCGACGAACGCCGCCCACGTCGCGTCGTCGATCAGCCCGACCTCGCGGCCGACCGGGGTCAGCCGCAGATCCGCGTTGTCATGGCGCAACAGCACGCGGTGCTCGGCGCGCGAGGTCAGCATGCGATACGGTTCGTCGACGCCGCGCGTGACGAGATCGTCGATCAGCACGCCGGCGTACGAGGTCTCGCGACCGAGCCGCAGCGGGTCTCGCCCTTGCGCGCGGCGCGCCGCGTTGATCCCCGCGATCAATCCTTGCGCCGCCGCTTCTTCGTAGCCGCTCGTCCCGTTGAGCTGCCCGCAGTGGAACAGCCCCGCGACGCGCCGCGTCTCGAGGCTCGAATCGAGCTCGGTCGGCGGCACGAAGTCATACTCCACCGCGTAGCCGGCGCGCAGCATGACGACCTCGTCGAATCCCGGCAGCGTGCGCAGCATCGCGAGCTGCACGTCGGCCGGCAACGATGTCGAGAAGCCGCCGACATAGAACGTCGGCTCGTGCCAGCCTTCGGGCTCGACGAAGATCTGATGGGTCGGATTGTGGGCGAACTTGACGACCTTGTCTTCGATCGACGGACAGTAGCGCGGACCGATCCCGCGGATGAGATCGAGCCCGTAGAGCGGCGAGCGGTGCAGGTTCTCGCGCACCAGCGCGTGCGTCCGTTCGCTCGTCTCGACGATCCAGCACGGCAGCTGCGGCCCGGCGAACGCGCGCGGGCTCGCGTACGAGAAGGCGAGCGGCACCGCGCTCGGCCGCTGCTCCGTCATCGCCGAGAAGTCGAGTGACGCGCGATCGACCCGCGGCGGCGTTCCGGTCTTGAGCCGGCCGAGCGAAAATCCGAGTCGCGCCAGCGCCCCCGACAGCCCGATCGCGGGCGCCTCGCCGAAGCGCCCCTCGGCGCGCATCTCGTCGCCGCGAAACGTCTTGCCGCCCAAAAACGTGCCCGTCGCCAGCACGACGTTCGGCGCGCGCAGCACGCCGCCGCCGGCCAGGACGACGCCGCGCACCGCGCCCGCCTCGACGATCAGATCCTCGCCCATGCCGCGGACCACACCCAGACCCGGCTGCGCCGAGATCGCCGCCGCCGCGACGCGCACGTACCCCGGTTTGTCGGCCAGCGCGCGCAGCGCGCGCACCGACGGGCCCTTGGACTCGTTGAGAAAGCGCGCGTGCAGTGAGACGCGATCGGTCAGTCGCGCCATCGCGCCGCCCAGTGCGTCGATCTCGCGCACGAGCTGTCCCTTCGCGCTGCCGCCGATCGACGGGTTACAGGCGAGCGTGCAGATGCGGGCGGGATCGCCGGTGACCAGCAGCGTGGGAACGCCCACGCGCGCCGCCGCCAGCGCCGCTTCGACGCCCGCGTGGCCGCCGCCGACGACGATGACCGCGGCGTCGTCCGCTCGCGCGCTCACCTCGCGCTCGTCGCAGAGTTGATCATGGAGACGCGGCCCATGATACCACGACTATTGCTCCGGTAAGAACAGCAGCTCCATCTCGTCGCTGTCGCGAAAACCGAACGCCGGATAGAAGAAGCGCCGTCCCGACGCGCTGGGGTGCAGGTACACGCGCCGCACGCCGCGGTCGCGCAGCTCGGCGAGCAGCGCCTCCATCAGCGCCGTCCCGCAGCCGGCGCGGCGGTGCTCGGGCAGGATGTACATCGCCTGCACGCGCGCTTCGATCGGCCGCACGCCGTCGGTGTGCGGCAGCATCCGCCGCAGCCACGCGCCGACGCTGCCGGCGATCGCGCCGTCGCGCTCGACGATCCAGGCCAAGAACTCGCCCGCGCCGATCAGCTCGGCGTAGGTCCGCGCGGTCGCCGCGCGCGCGGCGTCGACAATCTCGCGCGCCATGCCGTGCTCGTGGATCCGCAAGGCAGTGCGATGCTGCGCCAGCAGCGGGATATCGGCTTCGGTTGCGCGCCGCGCGCGTACGCCGCCGGAATCGTCGTTCATCCCTATTTCCCGATGCAGAAGCGCGCGAAGATACCGTCGAGCATCGCCTCGGTCGCCGCCGCGCCCGTGATCTCGCCGAGCGCCGCGACGGCCGCCAACAGCTCCGGCACGATCAGGTCGAGCGGCTCCTGCGCCGCCAGCGTCGCACGCGCGTGAGCCAGCGCCTCGCGCGCACGTGCCACCGCGTCGGCCTGCCGCGCCGAGGCCAAGTGCGGCCGGACGAGATCGAACGCCTCACCGTCCCAACCCGCGGTCGCGATCGCCTGCCGCACCACCTCGATCGTCGCCGGTTCGAACACCGAGCCGGACAGCGCGTCACGTTCGGCGTCGCCGCGCGAGTCGTAGGCCGTCGTACCGAGATCGCGCTTGTTGAACAGGACGATGCGCGGCCGCGCGCGCGTCTGCTCGAGCACCGCGCGCGCGTCGCCGTCGAGCCAGCGCGAACCGTCGACGACGACCAGTGCCACCGCCGCGCCGTCGAGCGCGCGGCGCGCGCGGTCGATTCCGCTGCGCTCGATCGCGTCCTCGCCGGCGCGCAAGCCGGCCGTGTCGAGCACGCGCACGGCGACGCCGCCGACCGCGAACGACTCTTCGATCACGTCGCGCGTCGTACCGGGCGTCGCGGACACGATCGCGCGCTCTTCACCCAGCAGCGCGTTGAGCAGCGACGACTTGCCCGCGTTGGGCGGTCCGACGATCGCTAGCGACAGCCCTTCGCGCACCAACCGTCCGCGCTCCCAGTCGGCGGCCAGCGCGACGAGCCGCGCGTCGACCGCGTCGACGACGGCGTGCACGTGCGCGCGATCCGGCTCAGGCACCTCGTCCGGATAGTCGATCGCTCCGGCCAGCTCTTCGAGCACGCCCGACAACACGGTGCCCTCGCCGTCGATCGCCGCGCGCAGCGCGCCGGCGAGGTTCGCTTGCGCCGCGCGCGCCGCCGCGCGCGACTCCGCCGCGATGACGTCCGCCACTGCTTCGGCGGCACTCAGGTCGAGCTTGCCGTTGAGGAACGCGCGGCGGGTGAACTCGCCCGGGCCGGCCGCCCGCGCGCCGGCCTGGAGCAGCGCGCGCAGCGTCTCGCGCGCCACGACGGTGCTGCCGTGCACGTGCAGCTCGAGCACGTCTTCACCGGTCACCGTGCGCGGTGCGTTCATCGCCAGCGCCAGTCCGCGATCGATCACCGCGCCGTCGGCGTCGAGGATCTCGCCGTACGTCGCGACCCGGTCGCGCAGCGTTTCGCCGCCGCGAAACACCCGCGCGGCGATCGTGCGCGCGGCCGGCCCGCTGCAGCGAACGATCGCAATCGCACCGCGGCCCGGCGGCGTCGCGATCGCCGCGATCGTATCGTGGCCTAGGATCGTTTCCCCAAGCGGAATTACTCCGCTCGGGGCCCCACGCGCTTTGCGTGTGGGGGCGCGGAGCCGAAGGCGCAGCGCTTTTCAACCGTACGGGGACCCAAAGCGGAGTCTACTCCGCTTTGGGATAGACGACGAGGCGCCGTTCGGGCTCGACGCCTTCGGACTCGGTGCGCACGAACGGCGAGTCGGCCAGCGCGAGATGCACGATCTTGCGCTCGGACGGCAGCATCGGCTCGAGCTTGATCGGCTTGGCTTCGCGCACGACGCGCTCGAGCGTCGCGAGCGCGAGCGTCTTGAGCTGGTCGGCGCGCCGCGCGCGATAGCCTTCGGCGTCGATCGTGTAGTAGCGGCGATTGCTGCGCACGCCGGCGTTGATGATGTTGTTGTAGATCAGGTTGAGCGCTTCGAGCGTCTTGCCTTCGCGTCCGATGAGCGACGCGAGACGCGGACCGCGCACTTCGAAGTACTCGCCTTCGCTGCGGGCGATATAGACGATCTCGACGTCGTCGAGGCCCATCTTCGCCAGGATCTCCTCGAGCAGCGCGCGCGCGGGCTTGGCGTCCTCGGGCTCGGGCGAGGGCGCGACCGCGGCCATCGGCTCACGCGGCGGACCCGCTCGGCGCGGCGGACGGCGCTCTTCGCCGGCAGGGCTCGAGGGCTTTGCGATGCTGCGTCCCGCGCGACGCCGCTGACCGTGACCGCGGCGCCGGCCGCCTTCGTACTCTTCCATCCGTCCTTTTCTCTCCGGTCCAACCGCGCTCAGCGCCGAGCCCGCTTCTTCGGCCGATAGGCGCGCTTCCCGTTCGCGCTCGCGGTACCGCGCGGCTTGGCCGTGCCGCCCGTGGCTTCCGGCGCCACGGCGGGAGCCGGTGCGGGCGCCGCGAGGGCCGCCGCGCCGCCGCCGACCAAACCATATCGGCGGAACATCAGGTACTGCTGCGCGACGGTGAACACGTTGGTCGCCAGCCAGTAGATGTAGAGCGCCGACGCCCAGCGATACTTGAAACCGAAGAACGCGATCATCGCCGGCGAGATGAACGCCATGAGCTTTTGCGTCTGCGCCTGCTGCGGATCGCTCGAGGGCGGGCTGCCGTAGCGCACCGTGAAGTACATCGAGATGACGTACAGGCACAGCAGGAAGATGTCCGGCACCGCGAGGCTCTGGGCGAAGACCTGCGGGAACTGCTGCGAGAGCGACGATCCGATCCACAGCCAGTGCTCGTGGGTGAACGACGCGATCTGGCCCTGGATCGCCCAGTACAGCCCGATGAGGATCGGGAACTGGATCAGCATCGGGACGCAGCCGGCCAGCGGGTTGACCTTGTGCTCTTTGTAGAGCGCCATGGTGGCGCTGTTGAGCGCTTGCGGGTCGCTCTTGAACTTGGCCTGCAACTGCTTGACCAGTGGCTGGACCTTCTGCATCTCGGCCATCGAGCGGAACTGCATGTCCGACAGCGGCCACATGGCGAGCCGCACGACGAACGCCAGCGCGATGAGCGCCCAGCCGTACGACGGGATCACCAGATGGATGTAGGTGAGGACCTGCGCAAGCGCGTGGACGAGCGGGTCGAAGAAGACGTTCGCGGCGAGGAACACGAGTGTCAGCAGGCCTTTCGAGTGCGGAGTTCCGCGGAGGGGACCGGGTCGTACCCGGCCGGGTGCCAGGGTCCGCACCGGAGCAGGCGGCGCACCGCCAGCGTACCGCCGCGCGACAGGCCGTGTTTCTCGATCGCTTCGATCGCGTACTCCGAGCAGGTCGGCGCGAACCGGCAGCTCGGCGGGATAATCGGCGAGACGAAGCGCTTGTAGGCGCGCAGCGCGGCGAGCGCTGCTCGGCGCGCGATCACGTCATCGACCCGCAACACCCGGCCGACCTCGTCGACCAGGGCCGGCCAGGCGAGCTCGCCGGCACCGGGCCGGGCGATGAAGAGGATGTCGCGCCAAGGCGGCGCGCCGAACGGATAACGGTCGAGGATGGCTTTGATCCGGCGGCGGAGTCGATTGCGAACGACCGCGCCGCCGACGGCCCCGCCGACGGTGATGCCGACCCGCGTTCGCCGGCGGCCGTCCGCGACGAAGCAGGTCAGGTATGCGACCGGCGTGCCGTTTCCCGCGCCGCGCGACGCGGGCGAAGTCGCCGCGCCGGCGGAGAGACGTCGTACGCCCGCACCGGTCAGACCGACAGGCGGTGACGGCCCTTCTTGCGGCGAGCAGCGAGCACGCGCCGGCCGTTCTTGGTCTGCATGCGCGCGAGGAAGCCGTGGACGCGCTTGCGGCGGCGATTGTGCGGCTGATAGGTCCGCTTCACGAGCCAGGTCTCCAGAGTGAGGGGCTCGGGCGGGCCGACCCCGGAGGTGTGCGACAAGACAGTATACGGCCGCGGCCACCCGAGCGTCAAGGAAAACCGCGCAATCTGGGAAGGGTTCCTGATTTGTCCACATGTGTGGACAGAGCTGTGGACTGGAGCCCGGGGATGCGGCGCCGAACCCGCGCTACGACCGGGTTCTGCCCCGATTCGTGCGTGTGCGAAACCCGTGGATAGGTCGCGCCGCGCCTCGTCGCGGCGCCGTCACGGCCTGTGGATAAGTGGACAATTCCGGGGAAAAACGCCGCAGGAAGCCACCCCCGCCGGGCCAATCCCCAATCGCTCATTCTCCCCCGGCGCGTACTCTGCTCGCCGGCTCGGACTATGCGGTAGGTAACTGGATGCACCAGACCAGCACGCGGCGCGGCCCCTCAGGATCTCTGGACCGCGGCGCTCGAGCGGCTCGAGCCTCGCTACAACAAGCCCGTTTTCGAGATGTGGCTCAAACCGATGCGGCTGGTCGACTTGACCCCCGTCCGAGATCGTCCTGGCGGTGCAGACGACGTTCGCGCGCGACTGGGTCGAGAACCGGCTCAAGACCGACATCACCTCGGTGCTGCACGAGCTGCTGGGCGCCGAGATCGCCCTGCGCGTCGTCGTCGACCCCGGCGACGCCACCCAAACGCCAACCACCTCGATCGCGCCGTCCGCCAAGCCCGCCGGCGCCCGACGACCTGCGGATCGGGCACCTCAACGCGCGCTACACGTTCGACGATTTCGTCATCGGAAACTCGAACCGGTTCGCGCACGCGGCCGCGCAAGCGGTCGCGGAAGCGCCGGCGATGGCCTACAACCCGCTGTTCCTGTACGGCGGCGTGGGGCTGGGCAAGACCCACTTGATGCACGCGATCGGCCATCGCGTGCTCGAGCGCAACCCCAACGCGAACATCGTCTACGTCTCGTCCGAGAAGTTCACCAACGAATTCATCATCGCGATCAAGAACAACCAGACGGTCGAGTTCCGCAACCGCTACCGCCACGTCGACGTGCTGCTGATCGACGACATCCAGTTCCTCGAAGGCAAAGAGCAGACCCAAGAGGAGTTCTTCCACACGTTCAACTCGCTGCACGAAGCGCAGAAGCAGCTCGTGATCTCGAGCGACCGGCCGCCCAAAGAGATCCAGACGCTCGAGAACCGCCTGCGCTCGCGGTTCGAGTGGGGACTGCTGACCGACATCCAGCCGCCGGACTTCGAGACGCGCGAAGCGATTCTGCGCAAGAAGGCCGAGACCGAGAAGGTTCCCGTCCCCGACGAGGTGCTGGCGTTCATCGCCAAGGTCATCCCGTCGAACATCCGCGAGCTCGAAGGCTCGTTGATCCGCGTCGTCGCGTTCGCCTCGCTCACCAAAGTCGCCGATCACGGTCGAGCTGGCGGCCGAGGTGCTCAAGAACGCCGTCGCGCAGGCGCCGATGCATCGCGTGACGATCCCGCGGCATCAAAGAGCGCGTCGCCAAGCACTACGGCATCTCGATCAAGGAGATGGAAGCGCAGCGCCGCGACCAGCGCGTCACGCTGCCGCGCCAAATCGCGATGTACATCGCGTGGCAGCTCACCGGCGCATCGCTGCCGCAGATCGCGCGCGAGTTCGGCAAGAAAGACCACACGACCGCGATGTACGCGCGCGACAAGATCGCCGACATGATGGAAGCCGACGAAGCGTTCCGCAACAAGATCCGCTCGCTGGTCGCCCAGATCCAAAGCGAGTGACCCGCTGAGCGCTCGACGGCGCGCGGTTCGCCCGAGAGCCGTCGCTCGTGGTCTCATGCCGGCGCGCCCGGTGGCGACGAGCGTTGCGCGCCATGCACCGCCGCCATCGCCCGGGCCGGCGCACAGGGTCACCCTCGGACGCCGTGGAAAAACGGGATGCGCGCGCGTCGCGGGGATCGCGTGGACGGCGGCTCGTCCCGTCCACAGCCCGACTCGGCGCGCAAAGCCGTGGTACGACCGGGTTCGGCGGTCCTCCCCGTTGTTCACCGCCTTACTGCTGGTACGACGATCTTTCTTTATACTAAAGACCCGGCGACGACGGTACCCGGAACGGTGGATCAGTGAAGTTCACGTGTAGTACGAAAGACATCGCGTCGGCGGTCGGCGCGGCGAGCAAGGTCGTCAACGCGCACACTACGGTGCCGATCCTCTCGAACGTGCTGCTCAGCGCGGACGACGGCAACATCCGCGTCCGGGCCACCGATCTCGAGCTCACCCTCGAACAGTCGTTCCCGGCCGAGATCGCCGAGTCGGGCGCGGTCACCGTTCCGGCGCGGCTGTTCAGCGGCTACCTCGGCAACCTGCCGGCCGGTCTGCTCGAGCTCACCGGCTCGCCGTCGCGCGCGTCGGTCAAGGCCGAACGCTCGAACTACGACTTTCACGCGCTGCCGGCCGACGAGTACCCGCCGCTGCCGACCGCGCAAAAAGGGCAGTCGTTCGCGATCGGAGCCAAGCGCTTCCGCGAAGGCGTCGCCGCGACGATCTTCGCCGCCTCGAACGAAGAGGCGCGCGGCGCGGTGCTGATGGGGACGCTGCATCGAGCTCGACGGCGACACGATCACGCTGGTCGCGACCGACGGTTACCGGCTCGCGCGCTGGACCGCGAAGCTCGAACGCGGCATCGAGGGCACCGCGAAGTACATCGTCCCGTCGCGCGCGCTCAACGAGGCGGCGCGCAATCTCGGCAGCGCGGAGCTCGTCGAGGTCACCGCGCTGGGCGCGAACGCGAACCAGCTGCAGTTCACCGCCGGCACGACCTCGATCGTCGTACGTCTGGTCGACGGGCAGTACCCGAACTACCAGCAGGTGATCCCGGCGAAGTTCGACCGGCGCGTCGTCGTCAACACGCAGGGCCTCATCGGCGGCTTGCGGCGCGCCGAGCTGGTCGCCGGCGACCGCGCCTCGATGGTCAAGCTCGAGGTCGCCAACCAAACGCTGATGATCACGGCGAAGTCCGACGTCACCGGCAACGCGTACGAAGAGCTCGAGGTCGAGCAGACCGGCGAAGACCTCGCGATCGCGTTCAACGCGCGCTATCTGGTCGAGATCCTCAACCACGTCGACTCGCCGCAAACCGTGCTCGAGTTCCTCGGGCCGCTCTCCCCGGCCGCGATTCGCCCGCTCGAGCTCGGCGAAGGATCCGGCGAGCAGCTCTACGTGTTGATGCCGCTGCGGCAATAACCGCGATGTTCGGCCGGTAGACCCGTAGTCGCGCGGCGTGCGACTCGAACGCGTGCGGCTCGGCGAACTTTCGCAACTACGAGGCCTCGACTTCGCGCCGGCGGCGGGGCTGAACGTCTTGGTCGGGCCGAACGCGCAAGGCAAATCGAACCTGCTCGAAGCGCTCGCGATGCTGGCGACCGGGAAGTCGTTTCGCGCGCATCGTGAGAGCGAGCTGATCCGCGACGGCACCGAACGCGCCGAGATCGGCGGCGAGGCGCGGATCGCCGCCGGCGAGATTCGGCTGCGCTGCACGATCGCGCGCACGCCGGCGGGGACGCGCAAGTCGTTCGAGGTCAACGGCGGGGCGGTCGGCTTCGCGCGCTTTCTCGGGCGCGCGCGCGTCGTGACGTTCGTGCCGGCCGACTTGCAGCTGGTCGCCGGCGGACCGGCGCTGCGGCGCGCGTTTCTCAACGGCGCGCTGGCGCAGCTCTCGCCGACGTACTATCGCGACCTCGCGCTGTACCAGAAGATCGTGCAGCAGAAGTCGGCGCTGCTGCGCGGCGCGATCGCGCCCGACCGCGATCTGCTGCTCGCGTACAACGACGAGCTCGTGCGCCCGGCGTCGGCGCTGATCGCGGCGCGGCGCGCGTTCGTCGACGAGCTCGCCGCGGCGACGGCGCGAGATCTACGCGCGCTGGCGGGGACGCGCGAACGGCTCGGCGTGACGTACGCGCCGAACCCCGAAGGCGACGTCGTCGAAGCGCTCGCGCGCGCAGCTCGACGCCGAGCTGCGCCGGCGCACGACGCTGGTCGGGCCGCACCGCGACGATCTGCGGCTTGCTGGTCGACGGGAAGCCGCTGGCGGCGTTCGGCTCGCAGGGTCAGCAGCGCACGGCGGTGCTCGCGCTCAAGGTCGCCGAATACGACGTCATGCGCGCGCGCACCGCACGACGCTCCGATCCTGCTGCTCGACGACGTGCTCAGCGAGCTCGACGCCGAGCGCGCGGGCGGCTTCCTCGACGCGGTCGGCGGCTTCGAGCAGGCGTTCCTGACCACCACCGAGCTGCCGGCGGCCGTCGGTCCGGCGGCGACGTGGTCGATCCGCGCCGCGACGCGTGACGCCGTGCTGAGGCTCGACGGCGTCCTCGACGGCTGGCGCCCCAAGCCCGGTCACGGTTCCGATCCGCTGGTCGCCGCGCGCGCCGCCTGGGCCGAGCTCGTCGGCGCCGACGTCGCGCGCGCGGCGCAGCCGGTCGCGATCGAGCGCGATCGTCGCTGGTCGTGCTGACCGCGTCGTCGGCCTGGTCGCACCAGCTCGCGTTTCTCGAGCCCGAGATTCTGCGCGGGCTGCGGCGCGCTGCCCGAGACGCGCGCGCTGACGCGCTTGCGATTCCGGGTCGGCAAGCTGCGCGCGCGAGCGCCGGCGCGCGGCGGCGCCGGCGGACCGCGCACGCCGCCGAAGGCGTTGCGGCCGAACCGCCGGCCAAGACGCTCGACGACGCGCTGGCGCGGCTGCGCCGCAGCATCGAGCGAACGCGTGCCGCGCACCGCGCCGCCGGCGGGACGTTCTGCGCGCTGTGCGAGGCGCCGGTCGACGCCGGAACGGCCTGCCGCCCGTGCCGCGACGACGGCGAACGGCGCCGGACGTTCGCCTGCGAGCGGCTGCTGTTCGAGGCGCCGTGGCTCAGCCCGAAGAGGTGCATGGCGCTCGGTCGACGGGCTCGACGCCGCGACGTACGACCGGATCCGCCGCCGTCTGCTGCGGTCGTGGTGGGACGAGCTGCGCCGCGCGCACGCGCTGCACAAGCTCGCCAGCCGATCGACCGCGTCCGGCTGCGCAAGCTGGCCAGCTCGTTCGTCCTGCTCGAAACGCGCATCGATCCGAACCGGCTCGAGATGGATTCGGCGGTGCGCGTCAACGCGCTGGGCGACCTCTACGACTTCGTGCGCGAGATCGAGCCGACGAGGCCGCTAAGCGGTTTGCGCCGCGTCGAAGATACAGGATCGAATGAACGACTATACCGGCGAGCAGATCGAGGTCCTCAAAGGCCTCGAGGCTGTTCGCAAGCGCCCCGGCATGTACATCGGCAACACGGCCGAACGCGGGCTGCACCAACTGGTCTACGAAGCCGTCGACAACGCCGTCGACGAGGCGCTCGCCGGGTACGCGCAGCGCATCTCGGTCATCCTCTTCAAGGACGGCTCGGTCTCGGTCGAGGACGACGGGCGCGGCATTCCGATCGACATGCATCGCCGAGGAGAAGCTGCCGGCGGTCGAGGTCGTGATGACGATCCTGCACGCCGGCGGCAAGTTCGGCAAGGGCGGCTACAAGGTCTCGGGCGGACTGCACGGGGTCGGCATCTCGGTCGTCAACGCGCTGTCGGAGTGGATGATCACGCGCGTGCGCCGCGACGGCTGGGAGTACGAGATCCACTTCGAGCGCGGCATGACGTCGCAGAAGCTCAAGAGGCTGCGCCGGGCCGACGGCAGCGGCACGTTCCAGCGCTTCAAGCCCGACGCCGAGGTGTTCGAGACGCTCGATTTCTCCTGGAAGATCCTCGAGAACCGTTTGCGCGAGCTGGCCTTCCTCAACCGCGGGCTGGCGATCACGCTGCGCGACGAGCGGCCCGAAGACGGGCCGCGCGAACGTTCGTACGTCTACGAGGGCGGGATCGTCTCGTTCGTCGAGTGGCTCAACGAGAACAAGGACTCGCTCACGCCGGTCATCTCGACCAACGGCGAACGCGACGACGTCGTCATCGAGTGCGCGTTCCAGTGGCAGGACGGCTACAACGAAGTCGTCTACTCGTACGCCAACAACATCAACACCATCGAGGGCGGGATGCACCTGACCGGCTTCCGCACCGCCGTGTCGGGCAAGGTCAACGAGTACGGCGCGCAAGCGCGGCATGCTCAAGGAGTCCGACGCGAACCTCTCGACCGACGACTGCATGGAAGGCCTGACCGCGATCGTCTCGGTCAAGCTGCAGGAGCCGCAGTTCGAAGGCCAGACCAAGACCAAGCTCGGCAACGCGAAGATCCGCCCGATCGTCTACGCGCTGGTCAGCGAGCGGCTCGACTTCTTCATGGAGGAGAACCCGAAGTTCGCGCGCGCGATCGTCGACAAGTGCATGCAGGCGCAGCGCGCCCGCGAAGCCGCCAAGAAAGCGCGCGATCTGACCCGCCGCAAGAACGTGCTCGAAGGCAGCGGGCTGCCCGGCAAGCTGGTCGACTGCAAGACGCAAGACCCGGAGCACTCGGAGCTGTTCCTGGTCGAGGGCGATTCGGCCGGCGGCACCGCCAAGGGCGGCCGCGATCCGAACACGCAAGCGATCCTGCCGCTGCGCGGCAAGATCCTCAACGTCGAGAAGGCGCGCATCGACAAGATGCTGGCCAACGAAGAGATCCGCACGATGATCACCGCCCTGGGCGCGGGCTTCGGCGACGACTTCGACGTCGCCAAGCTGCGCTATCACAAGATCATCATCATGACCGACGCCGACGTCGACGGTTCGCACATCCGCACGCTGCTGCTGACGTTCTTCTACCGCAAGATGAAGGCGCTCATCGAGCAGGGCTTCGTGTACATCGCGCAGCCGCCGCTGTACGGCGTGACCAAGGGCAAGAAGCACATCGGCTGGGCGTTCACCGACGCCGAGCTCTCGTCGCTGTTCAACGGTAGCGATCCCAAAGAGTTCACCATCCAGCAGTTCAAGGGACTCGGTGAGATGGATGCGGAGCAGCTGGCGGAGACGACGATGGAGCCGGTATCGCGGCGGCTCAAGCGCGTCGAGCTCGACGAGGCCGGCGAGGATGCGGAGCGCGTGTTCAGCGAGCTGATGGGCGAGAAGGTCGAACCGCGGAAGCTCTTCATCCAAGAGTACGCCCGCACCGTCCGCAACCTGGACCTCTAGTCGGCCGATGGCCGACGCTCGCCCTTCGATCCTTCGACAGGCTCAGGACAGGCTAAACTCAGGAGAGCTGTTCGGTCCTTCGGACCGATCCGCCCCAGTCGAAGTTTTCGAGCTCGGCTCAGATGTGAGGCCCATGAGACGACGTTTGTAAAGAGGGGCCGTCGGGGACGTAGGAAACGGTGTTTGGCGTGAGAGCGTCGCGTCGCGCGGTGATCGTCGCCGCGACGGTAGCGGTGCTGCTCGTGGTGCTGATCGCGGCGCGCCATCTGATCGTGCGCGCCGTGCTCGAGACGACGCTCTCGGTCGCGACGGGCTACTCGGTGCGGATCGGCAGCCAGACCCTCGGAACGCATCACGGCGTGCTGTTCGACGTCCACGTCGCCAAGAACGGCGACCCGGTGCTCGACGCGCAGCGCGTCGACGTCGAGTACGCGCTGCGCGACATCTTCCCGGGCGGCGCGCACCGCTTCGGGTTCGCGGCGATCTCGATCCAGAAGCCGGTGCTCACCATCACCCGCCACGCCGACGGAACGCTGACCTTCAACCGGGTCGGCGGGACCTCGGCCGCCGCGCCGCCGCCGACCCGCAAAGCCGCCGCGCCGTACTATTTCACCGCCCGGGTCCGCGACGGCGTCGTGCGGCTGGTCGACGAGGCGCCGCTGCAAACCGACCTGGCGAACCAGACGATCGAGAACGTCTCGATCGACGCGTCGGTGAAGTCGGACGCGCGCACGACGGCCCGGCTCGACGGCGTGCTGGTGGGCCGCCGCGCGGCCGGCGCGCCCGTCACGCGCTACCCGCTCGCACTGCGCAGCATCATCGACGTACAGCGCGGCATCGGGCTCAACACGATCACCGCGCGCGAGCTGCCGCTGCGCGGCGTCCTCGGCTTCCTGGTGCACTCGAAGTCGATCCGCTTCGACGACGGCGTGCTCAGCGGGGTCGACGCGCGCGTCTTCGCGCTCGCGCCCCAAGGCGACGATTTCCGCTACCGGCTCGGCGGCCACGCCGATTTGCGGGACGGCCGGCTGGCGGTGAGCGCGCTGGCGCACGAAGTGCGCAACTTGGACGCGTCATTCGTCATCGCCGACGACATGTTCTCGAGCACCGCGCTCCACGCCACGCTGGGCGGGATTCCGGTGCGCGGCCGCGGCGCGCTATACGGTCTGTTCGGCACGCCGTCGCTGTGGCTCGGCTTCACCGCCGACGCCGATCTGCACGTGATGCGCTCGCTGTTCGGCTTCACCGCCAAGCTCCCGCTGAGTGGCCGCGCGCATTTCGAGACGCTGCTCGAGTCGTCGATCTCGCAGCCGCTGATCCACACCGCGTTCACGCTGCCGCACCTGCGCTACGACCGCTTTCCGATCGATGCGCTCGACGGCGTCGTCGACTACCGCGACAACGCGGTCGTGATCGACGGGCTGCGCGGCCGGTTCGGCAGCGTGAGCTTGGCGCTGGGCGGCCGCGTGCTCGTCAACGACGCGGGCGACGACGTGCAGCTGGCGCTCAGCGCAAGCGGCGCGGGCGCGGCGCTGCCGTACACCGATCTGCTTGCGCCGGACTCGAACGTGCGCGCGGTCGCGCTGTTCACCCAACCGCCCGGCGACGCGTTTCGCGTGCGGGGGACGATCGCCACCGTCGGCCCGACGCGCGGCGCGGGAACGTTCGCCGTCACGCCGCTGGGGCGTCGGCGAGTTCGGCCCGTTCCGGTTCTCGCGCGCCGACGGATCGACCTTGGCCGGCGGGTTCGAGCTCGAGCGCCCGATCTCACAGAGCGCCGGCTGGCTGTACACGCGCGGCTTCCGGCTCGCCGACGTGCGACTGCCCGCGGCGTTGCCGGGCGTGCAGATTCCGTTCCTGCCCCCGGTCGCCGGCGTCATCGATGCGGACCTCGCCGCCGGCGGAACGCCCTCGTCGTTCGGCCTCGGCGGAACGATTCGCGGCCGGGACTTGCGCGTCGAAGGCTACGCGCTGGGCAGCGGCAGCGTGCGGCTCGGCGGAACGTTCAGCGACGTTCGGCTGGCCGACATTCGCGTCGACGGACCGCTGGGTCACTTCGGCGGCGCGGGCGCGTTCTCGAACGGGCTGTTCGCGCTCGACGGTAGCTACGACGGCGCGCTGCAGAACTTGGCCGCGTTCACCGCGGATCCGAGCGCGCGCGGTCAGGTGCGCGGACCGGTGCGCGCGACCATCGCCGGCGGCCGCATCGTCGTGCAGACGACCGGCGCCGACTTCACCGCCGCGCGGGTGCGCGGCGTCGCGATCGATCGCGTCAGCGGCACGCTGGCGGTCGAGAACAAAGCGGTGCGCATCATCGCCGCCGACGGTTCGATCGGCGGCGCGCGCGCGGTCGCGGCCGACACCGGCGGCGCGTTCCTCGTGTCGGCGCCGGCGCTGCCGGTCGCGGCGCTGCGCGGGACCGGCGTGCCGATCCAGGCCGGGACGCTGACGCTCTTCGGCCTGGCCGACCTGCGCGGCGCGGGACCGTCGTTCGACGGCGTCGTCGCGCTGCAGGACGGCATTGCGTCGGGCATGCCGATCAGCGGCGGCGTCCAGGTCGCGCTGGCCGGCGGAACGGCGCACGTGCGCGACGGCGTCGGCGAGCTGGGCACGACGTACGCCGACTTCTCCGGCCGCGTCGACGGGATCGGGCAGAGCGGTCCGACCGCGCTCGCCTACGACCTCGCCGCCGACGTGCCGATCGGTGACGTCAACGCGCTGCGGCGCACGCTGCGCCTGCCGGTGAAGTACTTGGACGGCAGCTTCGCGGCAGCGGTGCGGGTGCGCGGCTACGGCGCACGCCCCAGCGTCTCGGGCGACGTGACCGTGCCGGAGGGCTCCTACAACGGGCTCGCCTTCCGCGACGGGCGCGCGGCGGTCACGATCAGCCCCAGCACGATCGTCGCGCGCGACGGGGCGCTGACGGTCGGCTCGACTCGCGCCGCGCTCAGCGCCGACGTCTCCGTCGCGCGCCGCGCGTTCGCGGTCGACGTGCGCAGCGCGGACGCGCGCCTGGCCGACTTCGACGACTACTTCGACGAGGCCGAGACGCTCGACGGCCGCGGCGCCGTGGCGGTATCGTTCGCCAACGACGGGACCGTGACGCGCACCAGCGGCCGGGTCGACGTCGCCGGCTTTCGCTACCGCCGGTTCGCCTTCGGGCAGACCGACGCGACCTGGTCGCAGCGCGGCGGCACGGTGGCGGCGGCGCTCAATGTGCGCGGCGCGCACGGCGCGCTGGGCGCGAACGGGACGATGGTTGCCGCGCCGGGCGATCCCGTCGGCGCGATGAAACGCGCGACCTATCGCGCGACCGTCCATGCGCAGCGAATCGACCTGGCGACCTGGCTGCCGCCGTTCGGCATCACCGCGCCGGTGATCGGGCAAGTCGACGCGGCCGGTTCGCGTCGCCGGTCGCTGGCCGCATCTCAGCGTCGCCGGCGACGCGTCGCTGGCCAACGGCTCGATCGACGGCTTCGCCGTCGCGCTGGGGCGCGTCCACGCGCGCAGCGACGGGTCCCGCATCGCGTTCTCGAACACGACGCTCGATCTGGGGTTCGCGCGCTTCGACGTCAGCGGCTCGACCGGATTCACGACCGCCGAACCGCTGGCGCTCGCGGTGCACGTGCAGTCGCCCGACGTCGCCAAGATGCTGGCGACGCTGCGGCCCAAGGGTCCGCACTACGACGTCGCCGGCGCGCTGCAAGCCGATGCGCGACTGGCCGGCACGCTCGCCAAGCCGCGCGCGGCGCTCGGATTCGAGCTCACCGGCGCGCGCTACGCGTCGCTCGCGATCCCGCGCGTGCTGGGCAATCTCGGCTACGACGGTCAGACGATCTCGGTCTACGACGCGGAGGCGACGTTCGCGAAGGGGAATGTGCTGGTCGCCGGCTCGCTCCCGTTCTCGCTGCGCCCGTTCGGCGTGAACCCGGCCGCGCCGCTGTCGTTCACGCTGGCGCTGGGTGGGCTCGATCTCACGCCGTTCGCGCCCTTCGTTCCCGGTCCGCAGACCAAACTGGGCGGCACGGTCAACGGCCGGCTGGCGATCGAAGGGACCGCGCGCACGCCGCGCGTCGCCGGCTCGATCACGCTGGCGGACGGAAGCTACGTCTCGAGCCTCGACCGCGACGCGGTGACCAAAGCGAACGCGCAGCTGACCTTCTTGGGGACGAGCGTCGCGCTGCAAGCGCTGCACGCGAACGTCGGCGGCGGAACGCTCGACGGCAGCGGCCGGCTCGATCTGCCGATCCCCGGCGCGCACATCAGCGGCTATTCGATCGCGCTCGACGCGCACGGCGCGCGGGTCGATCTCGCCGCTTACGGCCGCGGCACGGTCGACGGAACGATGCAGTTGCGCAACGCGTCCGACGCCCCCGTGCTGTCCGGCGATCTGACGCTGAGTAACGCCTCGATACCGATCCTCACCATCTACCACAACGCGACCGCCGTCAGCGCGAGCGGCAGCGCATCATCGGGCGGCTTCGGGCTGCCGCTGAACCTCGGCTTCGACATCACGGCGCATGTCGGCAAGAAGGTTCGCGTCCAGGCCTCGTCGCCGTACATCGACATCGGCGCGACCGGAACCGTTCTGCTCAGCGGCACGCTTGACGCACCCAAGCTCGACGGCGTCTTGACCGCGACCCCGGGCGGCGTGTTCTCGACCTACAACCGCGCGTTTCGGGTGCAGCAAGCGCGCGTCGCGTTCAACCCCGCCAACGGCGTGCTGCCGTACATCGACTTGCGCGCGTACGCGCACGTGACGAACCCCGACCCCGATCCGACCCGCAACGCGGTCGGCAGCGCCGACATCACCGTCACCGTGCGCGGTCCCGCCGACGAGCTCGCGTCGGGCTCGGGCTCGGTGATCCAGTACGCGTCGAACCCGCCGTACTCGCAGGAACAGATCGTCGGCCTGCTGCTCGACGCGTCGGTGTTCGGTGCGGTGAACTTCGGCCAGCAGCAGAACGGCACGTCACTGCGCGGCGCGCCGGGCGAGTCCAACGCGCTCCTCCCGCCGGGCGTCACCCCGTATCAAGCCGGCATCATCAACTTCAACGAAGAGGCGTTCTCGGTGCTCAACGGCCAGCTCACGCAGCGCTTCCTCGCGCCGGTCGAGCAGTTCTTCACCGGCAAGTTCGGGCTGACCGATTTCGAGCTGACCGTCGATTACGGCGGCGGCGTCGGCTACAACATGCTCAAGCAGATCGGCCGGCGCGACGTCTACGCCAGCTTCGGGCAGACGCTGTCGAACCCGGTCCGCACGACCGCCGGCTTCACCTCGCGCCCCGACGCGACGACCTCGGTGCAGTTCGACTACTTCACGCAGAACGGCGACCCGGCGTTCACCAACAACGTGAACTCCACCGACCAGTTCTTGGGACCGCAGCGGCTCAAAGGGATTCAGCCGCTGTCGAACCGGCAAGGGTTCACCTTTTCGATCGTGCGGAAGTACCCGTGAGGCGTGGCTGAAGCGACGGTCGTCCTCGCGGGCGGCATGGGCGGCGTTCCGCCGGCGAAGGCTTCGGCCGAACGCTGCCCACAAGGCCCTCGGGGCGGCGTGTCGTACCCTGGTGGCCGGGAACGTGCGCGGTCGGCAGCGCGTTACACCCCAAAAACCAGCAGCCCGGCGGTCGCCCACGGCGGCGCACCCGGGCGCCTCTCTCGTACGAAGGACGTCCTCCGCTTGTTCGAACGGTTCCGCCGCACGCCGCGCCTCGCGCTCGCCGTGCTCGCGTTCTTCGGTCTGATGACGCCGCCGGCATACTCCGCTCCGGCCGCGCCGACGGTCGTTTCGGTCGCCGTGACCGGCAACGCGCACATTCCCACCGACCGCATCCTTGCCGTCGTGAAGACGAAGGTCGGCGATCCGTTCGACGCAGCGATCGTGCAGCAGGACCTGCGGGCGATCGCCGACCTCGGATTCTTCGCCGACCAGGCGCCGCCGATCATCAAGCAGCGGCCCGACGGTGTGGCCGTCACGTTCCGGGTCATCGAGAATCCGGTGGTGACCGCGATCCGGTTCAACGGCAACAAATCCGTCTCCGCCGACACGCTGCTGGCGCTCATGGACACCGCGCCCGGCCAGGTGTTCAACATCAAGACCTACCAGCAAGACGTCCTCAAGATCAACAGCTATTACGACAAGATCGGCTTCGGCGGACAGCTGCCCTCGCACGTCACCGACGTCAACATCTCGGCCGACGGCGTGCTGACGCTGACCGTGCAAGAAGGGCTGACGGTGCGCCACATCATCATCACGCCGTTCCCCGAAGCCGATCCGCTGCTCAAGCCGGACATCATCAAAGCGGCGTTGGTGACCAAAGAAGGCACGCCGTACTCCGAAGAGCAGCGCGACAAGGACTACGACGCGCTCAAAGCGCTCTACGAGAAGTTCGATCTCAAGCTGGGCGACGTCGAGGCGGGCGTCGATCCGTCGTCGGTCGACCAGAAGGCCGGCACCGCCGACGTGCGCTACTCGATCAGCGTGCTGCGCGTCGGCGCGGTCGAGATCACCGGGAACACCAAGACTCACGACGACGTGATTCGGCGCGAGCTGCGGCTGCGGCCCGGGATGCTGGTGACCGACGCCGGGCTGCACCGCGACTACGACCGGCTCAACAACTTGGGCTTCTTCGAGAAGATCGACTTCGATTCCAAGCCGGGGCCGGATCCGAAGCGGCCCGCGCTCATCACGCTCAACTGGCAGGTCAAGGAGCAGCGGACCGGCACCGCGACGCTGGGCGCGGGCTACTCCGGCGGGATCACCGGGACGGGCTTGACCGGGACGCTCTCGTACCAGGAGAACAACATCAACGGAACCGGCAACGGCGCGTCGGTTCGCTTCGAGCGCGGCTCGCGAGTCGCCGACGCATCGATCTCGGGAACGATCCCGTACTTGGGCAAGACCGAGAAGTCGCAGAAGTACAGCCTCGGCGCGACGATCTTCACCAACGCGCAGACCAACTACTATCCGGTCTACGCCGCCTGCAGCGGCGCGACCGCACCGAACGTGAACTACGGCGAACGGCGCGTGCCGCAAGCGACCGCGACGACGGCGCCGGGCACCGCCGCGTGTCCGTCGACCGGCAGCTTCCCGGTCACGATCATCCCCGAGAATCCCGACAACTACCAGATCGTCAACGGGATCGTGTCGACCTACGGCTCGCGCGCGGCCGGCATATCGGTGACGCTCGGACGGCGTTTCAACGACGTCTACCGCATGTCGCTGGGCACCACGATCCAGAAGATCGCCGCCGACGCGCAGCTGCCGTCCGGCTACGTGTTTCCGACCGGCACGCAGGTCAACCCGCTGACCGGCGAGGCCAGCAACTCGCTGACCGGGCTCGATCCGAACAGTCCCAGCGCCGCGGTCGGCGTCACCGCACCGTCGCTGGCGCAGATCGATTCGACCCGGCCGTACTCGCTGCGCAGCATCGTCGTCGGTCTCGGCGCCGACACGCGCGACGACATCTTCAACCCGCGGCGCGGCTTCAACCTGACAATCAGCGACGAGGTCAGCAGCCACTCCTACGGCTCGGACTTCAACTACAACATCATCACCATCGACGCGGCGAAGTTCTTTCCGGTGATGCGCAACGCGACCTTCGGCGTGCACGGCTTGGTCGGGCTGTCCAGCGGCGCGATCCCGGTCAACAAGCTGTTCATCTTCTCGGACCAGCAGCTGCGCGGATACGTCGATCCGTTCTACGGCACCGACGAGGTGCTCGGACAGTCGGAGCTGCGCATTCCGCTGACGGCCGATCGCAAGTTCTCGGTGGTCGGGTTCATCGAGAGCGGTGCGACCCGGATCCGCGGGGGGACCGCGACCACCGAAGACATCAACGGGAACGTCGTCGGAACGACCGACCTGAGCAAATTCACGTTCCACACCGATATCGGCATCGGGCTGCGGTTCGACGTGCCGCAGCTCGGGCTGAAGACGATTCGCCTCGACTTCGCGAAGGGAAGCCAAGGAACGCATACGTCGTTCGGCATCGGACAGAGCTTCTAAGTGTCACAACCATGAGAACAACCTCGCTGCGCGGGCGCCTGGCCGCGCTCGCCTTCGCTCTGTGCGCGGCCGTGCTCGCGACGCCGGCCATCGGCGCCACCGACCTGACCGACATCGGCTCGCTCGATCAGGCGGCGCTCGCCGCGCTGCCGGCGTTCCAGGCGGCGAACCGGCAGCTCAACGCCTTCGGTTCGAACCTGCAGAAGCAGTACATCCGGCGCGCCCAGCACGCGTCGCGGGCCGAGCAGCAGCGGCTCGGCGCCGAGTTCCAGGGCAAGATGGCGCAGAAGCAGCGCCAATTGTTCGGTCCGCTGTTCGGCAAGGCGCAGGTCGCCATTGCGTCGGTCGCGTCCTCGAAGAGCCTGTCGGTCGTGGTCGACAAGCGGATCGTCGTCTTCGGCGGCCAGGACATCACCGGCAGCGTGCGTGACCTGCTGACCAGCGTCGCCGACCCCGTCCCGCCGGTCTCGACGCCGCCGCCTTCGAAGGTCGGCTACGTGGATCAGTCCGCGATCGATCAGCTGCCCAAGGTGAAAGCGGCGACGACCGACTTCCTCAAGTTCAAGGCCGAGCAGGACAAGATCGCCGGCGACAAGCTCAAGGCGGCGAAGACCGATGCCGACCGCGACGCGATCCTCAAGGACTATCGCAAGGCGCTCGACGACAAACAGAACCAAACGCTCAAGCCGATGGTCGATTCGACCCGCGGCGCCATAGGTGAGGTGGCCCGGGCGAAAGGGTTGATCCTCGTGGTCGACAAGGGCAACATCGTTTTTGGCGGCACCGACATCACCAAAGACGTCACCGACAAGCTGAAGTGAAGGCTTCCGCGACTGGCGCGCACCGGCGCATCGCCGCGCTCGCCGCGCTGGTGTTGCTGACGGCCTGCGGCAAGCAGGCGCCGCCGGCGTCGTCGCTGTCGGGCGGCGGCGCGGTCGGCTACGTGCGGATGGACGAGCTGGTGCAGAAGCATCCGCTCTACGATCAGCTCGCGCGCTACGACCGCAGCATCGAGGCCTTCGACCTCGGCTCGACGGTGCCGCGGGTCGTGCCGAACGACGCCGAGATGCGCGCCCGCGAGCGCGAGCTGCAGAAACAGCTCGAGGACGCCGCCAACCGCACCAAGACTCTCATCGACGCCAAGCAGAAGCAGTATCAGCAGCAAGAAGAAGCCGCCATCGCCGCCGCGCTCCAAGGCGCCGGCAACGGCGGACCGAGCGCCGCGCAGATCGCGGGCGCCGTCAATACGACGGCGCGCCAGCAGCGCGGCGGCGTGACGGCCCAGGCGCAGAACGACCTGGGCGCCTACCGCCAGACGCTCGAGAAGCAGGATCAGGCGCAGATCGAGGCCGCGCAGAAGGCGCTGAGCCAGCGCGCCGACCGCACCTGGCGCGCCAAGGCCGAGGAGCTGCAGTCGAAGGAGTCGGCGCTCTCGCTGAGCCTGGCCAACGAGGATGCCGCGCAGCGCCTGGCCTTGCGCACGAAGCTCTCGTCGCTGGCGCTCGACGACGCTGCGCGCGAGGACGCGCAAAAGCAGCTCGCCGCGATCGACCGCAAAGAGGCCGATGAAACGGCCGCCGAGCACAACCGCGACCAGCAGACGCTCGCGGCGCTGCAGACGCAGCTTCACGATCAGGTGCAAGGCGAGCTCAACGCGCAGGTCGCGAAGATCCGCGCGCGGTCGCTGGCGCTCATGCAGCAGCGGCAGAGCACGCTGAGCCGTCAGGTCTCGGCCGGCGGCGGCGGTCCGGTCGTGCCGACCGGCGCGATCGGCGTCTCGCGTCAAGGCAGCTTGCCGCCCGCGCTGCGCGCCCGGATCGCGCAGCTCCACCAGGATTATCAAAAGCGCTTTCAGGACGACGCGAAGACGACGATCGCGGACTTCCAGAAGACGCGCGCCGATCTGTCGCGCCGCTATGCCGAGCTGCACGGCATCGACGCGTCGTCCCAGCAAGGCGCGCAAGCGCAAGTCCTCGCGCTGCGAAAGAAGCGCGACGACCTCTACGACCAGATCACCGGCCAGATCGACCGCGAAGTGCGCTTGATCGCGCAGCAGCGCGGGATCTCGGTCGTTCTCACCGACGTCGTCGCCCCCGCCGGCGGAGTCGACCTCACGCCGGATGCGCTCAAAGACATCGAAAGCTTGCACGAATGATCGAATCTCGCGCCGCCCGTCCGCTGCTCGCCGCGTTCGCGCTCACCGCGCTCTGCGCGTGCGGCAACCACCCGCAGAGCAACATCGGTCTGGTCGACGTTCAGCGGATCTCCGCCAACTGGCCGAAGTTCCAGAACTACCAGAACCAGCTGTCGGCCGACGCGCAGACGATCGAGCGTTCCAACCGTACGGCGCGCGACAAGGCGTCGGCCCGGGCGGCGCTGCAGGCGCGCTTCGCGCAAGCGCAGAGCGAGCTCAGCACCGACGTCAGCACGGCCGCCAAGCAGGTCGCCGCCGACCGTCACCTGAGCTACGTGTTCACCCGCCAGTACATTGGGTACGGCGGGGTCGACATCACTGCCGACGTCGAGAAGATCCTCAAGATCGACGACAAGTCGACCCCCGCGCCGTGAGCTCGGGGTGAGCGCCGCGCCCGGCGCCGGCGCCCTCGGAACGCTCGGCGAGATCGCGCAACGGACCGGCGGCCGGGTCGTCGGCGACCCGGCGGTCGTCATCGAGCGCGTCGCGGCCGTCGACGACGCCGACGCGACGACGCTCACCTTTGCGGTCGACGAAAAGTACCTGCGCGCGGCGCTGGGCTCGCGCGCCGCCGCGGTCCTGGCCGACGCGTCGCTGCTCGCCGAGGGCGAGCGCTACCCCAAGCCGATCGTCGCCGTTCCGTCGGCGCGCGTCGCGCTGGCGGCGCTGCTCGCCGCGCTCGAGCCGCCGCGGCCGCGCGGGCCGTTCGTGCATCCGACCGCGGCGATCGATCCGGCCGCCGAGCTGGGCGCGGACGTGTGGATCGGACCGCACGCCGCGGTCGGCGCGCGCACGCAGGTCGGCGACCGCACCGTGCTGCACGCCGGCGTCGTGCTCGGTTCGGACGCGCGCGTCGGCGCCGACTGCCTGTTCCATCCGCGCGCGTTCCTGGCCGATCGCTGCGTCGCCGGCGACCGCGTCGTGCTGCAAGCCGGTGCGGTGATCGGCAGCGACGGGTTCGGCTGGGCCTTTCTCGACGGCCGGCTGGTGAAGATCCCGCAGATCGGCATCGTCACGCTCGGCGACGACGTCGAGATCGGGGCGAACACCTGCGTCGACCGCGCACAGACCGGGGTGACCTCGATCGGCGAGGGGACGAAGATCGACAACCTGTGCCAGATCGGTCACAACGCCCGCATCGGCAAGCACGATGCGATCGCTGCATTCGCGGGCTTGGCGGGCACGACGACGATCGGCGACTACTGCCGCATCGCCGGCCAAGCGCTGTTCCCGGGCCACACCACGATCGGAAATCGGGTCACGATCGGCGGCGCGTCGCACGTCTGGGGAAACGTCCCCGACGACGCGTTCGTGAGCGGTCAGCCCGCCATGGAGCACCGCGGCTGGGTGCGCCTCCAGGCGTATATCCGCCGGCTGCCGAAACTGTTTGCTCGGGTCGACGCCTTGGAGAAGGGCGGCGACGCAGAGAGCTGACGTGCAGTACCAAACGACGTTGCGCGACGCGATCGCGTTCGAAGGTGTCGGCCTCCACACCGGCGCTCCGGCCAGGGTTCGTGTCCTTCCCGCGCCGCCGGGCCAAGGGCTGCGCTTCCGCGTCGACGACGCGGTCGAATTTCCCGCGCGCGCCGATTACGTCGTCGATACCGTGCGGTGCACCGTGGTCGGCGTCGGACGCCACCGCGTCTCGACCGTCGAGCACCTCCTGTCGGCCCTGCTGGGCAGTGGCGTCGACAACGCGACGATCGCGGTCGACGGGCCCGAGATCCCGGTCGAGGACGGCAGCGCGAAGGTTTTCGCCGACGCGATCGAGGCGACCGGACTGGCGACGCAGCCCGAAGCGCGCGTGCGCTGGATCCCGACCGCGGCGCGCGTCTTTCGCGACAACGAGAAGCTGCTGATCGTCGCGCCGTCCTCGACCTTTCGGGTGCGCATGACGATCGACTATCCGGCGCCGGTCGGCGCGCAGTACGTCGAGACCGAGATCACGCCGGTCGCCTATCGCGCCGAGGTCGCGCCGAACCGCACCTTCGGCTTTCTGCACGAGCTCGAAGCGCTCGTCAAGCGCGGGCTGGCACAGGGTGGAACGCTCGAGAACGCGGTGGTGTTCGGTCCGGACGGGCCGCTGGCGCCGCTGCGCTCGCCGACCGAACCGGCGCGCCACAAGATCCTCGACCTGGTCGGCGACTTCGCGCTGCTGGGCGCGTACCCGCAGTGCGAGGTCATCGCCATCAAGAGCGGGCACAAGCTGCACTGCACCGCGGTGCGCGAGCTGCTGCGCCCGGCCGGCGAAGCGGCCGCCGTCTCGGCTACGTCGTAAGTGTGAGCTCGCCGCCGCCGATTCGCCGAAAGGCTGTATAACGCTCGTGCCGATTCTCGACGTGCGCGAGATCATGAAGATCTTGCCGCACCGCTATCCGATGCTGCTGATCGATCGCATCACCGAGCTCGAGCCGATGGTGCGCGCGCGCGGCTACAAGAACATCACCGCCAACGAGCCGATGTTCAACGGTCACTTTCCGGGCAACCCGCTATTCCCCGGCGTCTACATGATCGAGGCGCTGGCGCAGCTGGGGGGCACCGCGATCCTCGAGCCGGGCGACATGGCGCGCAAGGTGCCGTACTTGGCCGGAATCGACAAGGCGAAGTTTCGCCGTCCGGTCGTCCCGGGCGACCGGCTCGACATGGAGGCGCGCGTCATCAAGCACAAGCTCAACATCGGTTGGGTGGCGTGCGACGCATCGGTCGACGGAAAGCCGGTGGTGAGCGCCGAGCTGATCTTCTCGATTTCGGTCGACCCGTCGGCGTTCGCTCACGATGCGACGGTGCTCCATCTGTGATCCACCCCAGCGCGATCGTGCACCCGAACGCGAACATCAGCCGCAGCGCCGACATCGGCCCGTTCTGCGTCGTCGGCGAGCACGTCACGATCGGTGCGCGCTCCGCGCTCCTAGCGCACGTCGTCGTCACCGGCCGCACGACGATCGGCGACGACACGACGATCCATTCTTTCTGCACGATCGGTGCCCCGTCGCAGGACCGCAAGGCCGACGAAGGCGAGATCGCCTACACGACGATCGGCTCGCGCACCATCATCCGCGAGTACGCCTCGATCCACCGCGGCACCGCCGACGCCGGCGGCGTGACCGTGGTCGGTGACGATTGCCTGCTGCTCGCCTACACGCACGTGGCCCACAACTGCCGCGTCGGCAACGCCGTCACGATGTCGAACCTGGCCCAGCTGGCCGGTCACGTCGTGGTCGAGGACAACGCGCTGATCGGCGCGATGGCCGGCGTGCACCAGTTCGTGCGCATCGGGCGTTACGCGTTCGTCGGCGGCTATGCCAAGATCGGCCGCGACCTCCCGCCGTACTTTCTGGCCGACGGGAATCCGCCGGAAGTCTACGGTCTCAACGCGGTCGGCTTGCGGCGCGCCGGCTTCGCGCGCGACGTGCTGACCGAGCTCAAGGACGCCTACAAGACGATCTACCGTTCGGAGAAGAACACCTCGCAAGCGGTCGCGGCGCTGCGCGAGACGGTCAAGACCGACGAGGGCCGCAGGCTGCTCGCGTTCTTGGAAGCCGACTCCGAGCGCGGGATCCTCAAATAGCGTCGCGGGCCGCGATGCGCGTTTTCTTCTCGACCGGCGAAGCATCGGGCGAACTGCTCGCCGCCGAGCTGCTCGGCGCGATGCGCAACCGCACCTCGATCGAGGCCAGCGGGATCGGCGGCGACCGGCTCGAGAACGCCGGCGTGCGCATCGTCCAGCGCAGCCGCGGCTGGAGCTCACTGGGCATCTACGAGGCGCTGCGGCGTCTGCCGCGCATCGTGCCGGGCGGGCTGCGCACCGCGCTCGCGCTGCGGCGCGATTCGCCCGATCTCGTCGTTCTGGTCGACTTCGGCGCGTTCAACCTGCGGCTGGCCGCGATACTGCGCGCGCTGGGCTTCGCGCGGCCGATCGTGTACTACGCGCCGCCGTCGGCCTGGCTCGACAGCGTACGGCGCGCGCGCCGCGTCGCATCGCTGTCAGATCCGCTGACGCTGTTTCGCCACCAAGCGGACTTCTATCGCGGGCTGGGACTGCCGATCGGTTACGTCGGCCACCCGCTGGTGTCGACGGTCGGTGCGCGCGCGCCGCGACCAGCCGCGCCGCCCGGCGGCGGTCTGGCGGCGCTCCTGCCGGGCAGCCGCGCCGGCGAGATCGAACGTCACACGCCGCGCTTGCTCGACGCGCTCGCGCGCGTGCGCGAAAGCCGGCCGCAGGTGCGCGCGGTGATCGTCGCGGCCGACGACGACGCGCAGCGCCGGCTCGAGCACCTGCTCGCCCTGCGCTCGCCGCTCCCGCTCGAGATCGTGCGCGACGCGCGCGCGGCGCTGCGCGACGCCGACGCCGCGGCGATCGCGTCCGGTACCGCGGTGCTCGAAGCGGCGCTGATCGGTACGCCGGCCGTCGCGCTCTACGTGCTGTCGCCGGCGCAGGTGAAGATCGCGCGCCGCGTGTATCGCGGTACGTACGTCACGCTGCCCAATCTGGTGCTCGACGAACCGCTCGTCCCCGAGCTGCTGCAGGAAGCAGCGACGCCGGCCGCGCTGGCCGACGCGGTCCTTGCGCTGCTGGCCGACCCCGGCCGCCAGCGCGACGGCTACGCGCGCGTGCGCGACGCGCTCGGGCCGCCCGACGCGCTGCAGCGCAACGCCGATTGGGTGCTCGGCGCCGCCGGCGAGCGCGCCGCGACGGGCGGCTGACGTGCGCATCTATCATACCAGCGATCTGCACGACCACCGGCACGTCGCGGCGCCGCTGGCCACGCTGCGCGCGGCGCGGCCCGGGGTATACGCCGACTGCGGCGATGCGCTGCGCGGTTCGCAAACCGTGTATCACCGGAGCGAGCCGATCGTGGCCGAGCTCGCCGCGGCCGGACTCGACGTTCAAGCGATGGGGAACCGCGAGTTCCACTATCTCTACGCCGCGCTGCGCGCGCGCCGCGCGCACATGCCCTATCCGCTGGTCTGCGCGAACCTGATCGACCGGCGCGGCCGGCCGCTGCCGTTCACCGCCGACGCGGTCCTGGAACGTCCTGCGGTGAGCTCAGGCCGGGCGGTGACCTGGCGGCTGAGGTTCTTCGGTTTGCTGGTCGTGCAGTACCCGACCGGCTCGGCCTGGGAGCGGCTGTTCGGCTGGCGCTTCCTCGATCCGATCGAGGTGGCGGAATCGATCGCCGCGACGACGCCGCCCGACACGACGCTGATCGCGCTCTCGCACTTGGGACTGCGCCGCGACCGGCTGCTCGCCGCGCGCGTCCCGCGCATCGAGCTGATCCTGGGCGGTCACAGCCACGACACGCTGCGCGAACCCGAGCTGGTGTCGGGCGTGCCGATCGTGCACGCCGGGCCGTACGGCGCGTTCGCTTCGCGCACCGAGCTGGCCAAAGACACGACCGGGCGCGCGCGCATCGTCGACTTCGCGCTCGAACCGCTGGCGGCGCAGGCCGCGGTGCCGGCATGACCGAGCCGCGCGCGCCGGCGGTCCTGTTCGTCTCGAACGGTCACGGCGAGGCCGCGATCGCGGCACGGATCGCGCAGGAGACGCGCGCGCTGAGCGCGCTGCGCACCGATCACTTCGGCCTGGTCGGGGAGCGGCTGGGCGCCGACGGGTTCGCCGACGTCGGTCCGCGGCAGGCGATGCCGTCGGGCGGCTTGGTCGCGATGGGAAACGTGCGCGCGTTCGGGCGCGATCTCCGGGCGGGCTTCCTGGGCCTCTTCGCGCGCCAACTCGGTTTCTTGCGCGGCGCGCGCGGGCGCTATGCCGGGGTCGTTGCCGTCGGCGACGCCTACGCATGCGCGCTGGCGGGGATCGCCGGTGGCACGCTGACCTACGTCGGTACCGCCAAGAGCGTGCACGTCGCGCGCTACGGACCGGCCGAACGGCGGATTCTGGCGCGGGCGCAGCGCGTGTTCGTCCGCGATGCGGCGACGGCGGCCGACCTGCGCCTGCACGGCGTAGCCGCCGAAGCGCCGGGGAACGTGATCGTCGATCTGCTTGCCGGCGAGGCGGGGATCGAGTGGCGCAGCGCGATCCGGCTGGTCCTGCTGCCCGGCTCGCGCGAGCGCGCCTATGCCGACGCGCTGCGCATCGCGGCGCTGGTCGCCGAGCTGCGCCGGCGCGGTGCGGAGCTCGATGCCGTCCTGTCGATTGCGCCCAGCCTTGAGGCCGCCCGTTTCGCGCCGGCGCTGGAGGTGGGCGGCCTGCGGCCGTGGTCGGGGCCGCTCGGCGCGTTGCTGCCGGGCGCGACCCTGGCGATCGGGCAAAGCGGGACCGCCAACGAGGCCGCCGCCGCGCAGGGCCTTCCGGTCGTCGCGCTCGAGCTGGCCGACGCGCCGCGCGACTCGTGGTACCGCAAGCGTCAAGTCGGCCTGCTGGGCGAAGCCCTGCTCGTCGTCCCGGGCGAGCCGTCGCGCGCGGCCGACGCGGTCGCGGCGCTGCTCGCCGACGAGGTGCGCCGGGCCCGGATGAGCGCCGCCGGCCGCGAGCGGATGGGTGGTCCGGGCGGGGCGCACGCGATCGCCGCAGCCGTCGTCGGGCTGCTGCACGCCGCATGACCGCGGCCGCCCGTCTCGGTTTGGCGGTCCTGTTCGGGATCGTCCCGCTCTATGGGACGTTGGCGGCGCTCGATCCGGCTCGGCCGCCGATCCCGCCGCTCGTCCCGACGCCGGTGACGGTGGCGATCGCGCTGGCGGCGCTGGCGGCGCTGGCCGGCGTCGCTCCGTCGGCGGCCCGGGCGGCCGGCAGGGACTGGTTGACCTTCGCTTTCCTGGCGCCGGGCGCCGCGACCATCCTGGCCGGGATCGTCGGCTTCGATCCGGTCTTCGGGATCGGCCTCGGGATCATGGTCACCGGGCTGGGCGGCGCCGGGCTGGTGCTGGCGCGGCTGGCCGACGCGGGCACGACCCGGCTGTGCATCCGGACGTTCCTGTGGTCGGGGTTGGCGGCGTGCCTGATCGCCCTGGCGATGGTTGCGACCCATCGTCCGGCGGCGATCTACGCCTACGACAACGGGAGAGCCGTCGGAACCTTCCTCAACCCCAACGAGCTGGCCGCCTACACCTTGATCGTGCTCGGCGTCGCCGTCCCGGTGGCGGCCGGCTCGCGGGGGCGCGATCGGCTGGCGGTCGCCTGCACGGTCGCCGCCCTGGTGACGCTCGGCGCGACGTTCTCGCGCTGGGGCGTCTTGTCGGCGGTCTGCGGCGTGGCCGTGTACGCGCTGGCCGCGCGCGCGCGCGTGCTGCTGGCGGCGGCCGCCGTGGTCGCGCTGGCCGGGATCGGGCTCGACCTCGCCGCCGGCGCGCGCCACCACAACCCGCGGGATACCGAGTCGCGCTTGGTGGCCTGGCGCACGGGGCTGACCACCTTCGAGCGCTTCCCGCTGCTGGGGGTCGGCCCATTGGCCTTCGGCCGAACCTACGACGCGCTGCGACCGCCCGACGCGCCGGGCAGCCGCACGGCGGTCGCCTTCGACCCGCATTCGCTTCCGATAGCCTTCGCAGCCGAGGGCGGTATCGTCGCCGTCGTGACATTGACGGCCTCGTTCACGATCGTGCTGCGCCGCCTGCTGGGCGACGCTCGCGCCGCTCGCGGCGCCGCCCGCGATCTGACCCTGAGCTTGGCCGCCGCCCTCGTCGCGCTCCTCATCGACGGCACGATCAACACGATCGTGCTGTTCTTCCCGCTCGGTCTCGCCGTCGTACCCGTCGCGCTGGCCGCCGTCAGAACCGATGCGCTGGACTAGGGAGCCTCTGAAGAAGTCCCCGCAGCAGTCGCCGCCGGTCTTTTTCGCCGACTCTTCGTCGCAAATCTATTAGAGGCTCGCCTGGTGCTGGCGCTCGTGCTGGCGGGCTGCGGCGGCCACGCCGCCGGCCGGAAGCCGTCCGCCGCGCCGGCGCCGTCGGCGGCGGCGACCCAGGTGCCGATCCACGTCGAAACGCGCGGCGGCGACGGCGAGTACGTCCGGATCGTGGAAACGGTCCGGGGCCGCAAGGTGTACACGATCCGCGCGCTGTCCGACGAGATGGTGCGGGGCGCGACGTCCGACACGGTCGGCAACCTCGAGCAGCCCCACATCACCTTCGTCGACAAGAGCGGCACGACGACGATCGCCGACGCGCCGAAGGCGCGGATCACCGAGCGGGACAAGAGCGTCACGATGACCGGAGGCGTGCACGCCCACACTAGCAGCGGCAGCGTGCTCAGCTGCGACGTGCTGATCTACAACGCCAACACCGAGCGCTTTCACGGCGAGGGCCACGTCGAGCTCACCGCCCCGAACGGCTTGGTCATGGACGGGCAGTTCCTCGACGGCGACGTGAAGCTGCAGGACGTCAACGTGACGGGGAACCCCCAGTGACCGGCGGCGACCGCATCCTGCTCAACGACCTCGAGAAACGCTACGGGAAGCGCACCGTCGTCAAGGGCATCACCGCCGAAGTCCGTCGCGGCGAAGTCGTCGGACTGCTCGGCCCCAACGGTGCCGGCAAGACGACGACGTTCTACATGGTCGTCGGATTGATTCGGCCCGACGGCGGCTCGGTCGTGCTCGAGCGTGACGGCGCGTCACGCCAGCTCACCGGCGCACCGATGCACGAGCGCGCGCGCGCCGGAATCGGTTATCTCGCCCAGGAGAACTCGATCTTTCGCAAGCTCTCCGTCGGCGACAACCTGCGCCTCATCTGGGAGATGAACGGCATTCCGTACGCCGAGCGCGAGCGGCGGCTGCCCGAGCTGCTGGCCGAGTTCGGTCTGGCCGAGTTCGTCGACGCGCGCGGTGACTCGCTGTCGGGCGGGGAGCGCCGGCGGGTCGAGATCGCGCGCGCGATCGCGACCGAGCCGGCGTTTCTGCTGCTCGACGAGCCGTTCACCGGGATCGACCCGATCGCGGTCGCCGACATTCAAGCGATGATCCGCCAGCTGCGCGACCGCGGCTTGGGCATCTTGATCACCGACCATCAAGTGCGCGAGACGCTAGCGATCGTCGACCGCGCGTATATCCTCAACGACGGCCGGATCGAAGTCAGCGGCAGCGCGCAAGACGTGCTCGACTCGCCGGTTGCGCGCCAGTTCTACCTCGGCGAGAGCTTTCGGCTGTGATCGACGTCGCCCGTCTGGGTCATACCGCGCCGCGCGCCCCGTGGTGGCCGCCGACGATCATGGACGGATATCTGGTAGCCGAGCTCGGCGGGCCGTTCTTGTTCGGCCTGTCGGCTTTCACGCTGATCTTCGTCGCGACGCAGATCATCGCGATCGGCCGATTGGTCTCGGAGGAGCACGCGCCCCTGTGGGCGGCGGTCGAGCTGTTCCTGCTGAGCATGCCGCAGTATTTGCTGCTGGTGATCCCGATGGCGATGCTGCTGGGCACCCTGCTGGCGATGCAGCGGCTGTCAGGCGAGAGCGAGATCGTCGCCCTGCAGGCCGGCGGGATCTCGCTGGTGCGCATCGTCGCGCCGCTGCTGATCGTCGGGTTCGTCGTCTCGTTCGTCGCGCTGGCGCTCCAAGAGTTGGTCGTCCCGCTGGCGAACGACAAGGCCGCGTACGTGCAGCAGGCCGTGATCGAACATCTCTCGCCGGGGGCTTCCACGCTGCAGGCGGTCGTGCCGCTGCCGGACGGCGGGAAGCAGGTCACCATCGCAGGCGGCTTGGACGTCGCGACCGACACCTTGATCGACGTCACCGTCATCCGCTACGACGCCCATCAGAAAGCGCAGGATTTCATCACCGCCGACCGGGCGCGGTACGAACCACCGACCTGGCTGTTCGAAGACTCGACGACCTACCACTTCGCGCCCGACGGCAGCGTCGCGACGCAGTACGGAAAGCATCTCGCGATCGACATCGGCGAACGGCCCAACCAGATCGCCAAGCAGTCGATCCAGATCAGCAATCCCGAGCAGCTCTCGCGCGCCGAGATCAAGGAGCGGCTCGACTCGGGCCAGCTGCTGCCGACGCAGCAGCGCGTGTTTACGGCCAGCTACGCGGCGAAGCTAGCGCGCCCGTTCGCCGCGTTCGTCTTCACGCTGATCGCCGTCCCGTTCGGGCTGCGGCCGGCGCGCGGCGGCGGAATGGGCCTGGGCTTCGGGCTGGCCGTCGCGATCGTGTTCGTGTACTACGTGATCTCGACCATCTTCTTGACGATCGGCGGGGCGGCACTGTGGCTGGCGGGACCGGCCGCCTGGGCACCCAACCTGCTGTTCACCGTCATCGGCGCGTCGCTGTTGCGGCGCGCGTCGCGGGCCTGAGCGCGGGGCGACGGTGAGAACGGATCTGTCGGGGATCGGCCTCGTCCTGCTGATCACGATCGTCGCCGGCGGAATCGCGTACATCGGCGACCGCGTGGGACATCAAGTCGGTCGCAAGCGGCTGACGCTGTTCGGGTTGCGCCCGAAGTATACGTCCACCATCGTCGCGGTCGCCACCGGGATGCTGATCGCGCTCTCGGTCACGCTCGTGGCGCTGGTCGGCTCGCAACAGGTGCGCACGGCCTTTTTCCGTTTGAGCCAGCTCAACGCGCAGATCGGCCAACTGCAAGCGCAAGCCGCCGAGCAGCAGAACGAGCTCAACCGGACGCGCAACAGCAGCATCGTGCTCGAGCGCGGCGCGCCGGTCGCAGTCGGCTACGTCGTCGACGTGACGCAGAGCGAAGCGCAGCAGATGAAGGGCTTCTCGACGTTCTTCGACGACACCGTGCGCTCGGCGAACGTGACTGCGGAACGGTTGGGTCTGCTGCCCGACAACAAGCGCTCGACCGATCCCGACGTGCGCGCGGGCCTGCAGACCGAGCTGCACGAGGCGCGCGATCACTTCGCGGCGATCGGCGACGCCAACGTACCGATCTTGTTCCTGCCGATCGCGCCGAACAATCTGTTCCGCGACGAGCGCATCACGTTCACCTTCGGCGCCTGGGCCGATCGGCTGCTGTACTCCAACGGCGAGGAGGTCGCCCGCATCGACGTCGAGGGCGGCCGCCCGATCGGCGCGCCCGATTACCGGCTGCTGGTGACGCGGGCGACCGAGGCGCTGGTCAAGCGCGGCATGCCGGTGCCCTTCCTCGGCCCGCCCAGCGGTTTCGATCCGGCCCGGTTCGAAGCGGCGACCTCGCAGCTGGCTCGGGTCCGCGGCCGCTTCCGGCTCGTCGCCCGCTCGGAGGGGCCGCTCTACCCCCATACGGGGATCTTCAGCCTCGCCGTCTCGCTCGAGCCGCGCTGATGGCGGTGCTCGGCCTGGATCCCGGCACCCGCAAGTGCGGCTACGCGCTGCTCACTTCGCTCGGCGCGCCGCCGCTGACGCTGGGCATCGTCCCGATCGAGGGGCTCGACCAGCGGTTGCGCGAGCTGCTGGCGACGACCCCGGTGACCGTAGCGGCGATCGGCCGCGGCACGAACGCGGGGGCCATCGCCGGCGTCGCGCGCGGTCTGGGCCTGACCGTCGAGCTCGTCGACGAGCGCGATACGAGCTTGCTGGCGCGGGCGCGCTTCTTTCGCGACCATCCGCCCCGCGGCTGGCGCCGGCTGATCCCGGCCGGGATGCTCCTGCCCGACCGCCCGATCGACGACTACGCGGCCCTGCTGATCGCCGAACGGTACCTTCAGTTTTCGTGACGAGGGGAGGAGTCCCGACGCTCGCTTCGGTATAGCGACCTTGGCATGCGTTCCGTACGAGCGCATCTCGCTGCGCCCGCCCCCGACCACAATCGGGACGGGCTCTTCTCGCCGGATCGGTCAGGGGCAACTTCGACACCCGATCGACGCCGCCGGGGCGAGGTGCGGACGCCCGGAACGCGCGCTCCATCAACCTCGGAGGACTCGATGAAGCGTCTCGCTCCCCTCGTCCTCGCTGCGAGCTTCAGTCTGGGGTCGCTGCTGGCGTTGGGTCACAGCGTCTCGGCGACGCCGTTTTCGGACGTTCCGGCAAACCATTGGGCGTATCAAGCGATCCAGTCGCTGGCGGCCGACGGTTTGGTCGAAGGGTATCCGGACGGCAAGTTCAAGGGCGACCGGCCGCTCACGCGCTATGAGATGGCGGTGCTGGTGGCGCGCGTCATCGCCAAGCTGCAGGCGAACGGGGCGGGATATGCCTCGAAAGCGGACCTCGACAAGCTGCAGAAGCTCATCGACGCGCTCAAGGACGAGCTCGACTCCCTCGGCGTGCGGGTAACGAACCTCGAAGACGCGCTCGACGCGCTCGACAAGCGCACGAAGTTCGCGCAGTCGATCCAGCTCCACGGCTCGATCCTCGACAACAACTCGTTCCGGCAGCGCTACGGCGTGCCGCAGACGATCACGCACGGGGCGATCGATCCGTTCGTGAGCGTCTTCTTGACCGCGCCGGCCAACAACAGCCCGCTCGAGGCGGCCGGTTCCGGCAACCTGATCCGGTTCGACGACAAGTTCAACTTGACGTATACGATCAACGAGAACCTGACCGTCTCGATCCCGATCCACATCATCAACTACGACTACGGCGGCGAGTTCACGCCGCAGGCGAAGTACTCGATCCAGCCCGACGTGGTGGTGAACGTCGCGCACGCAGGCGCGCTCACCAACCTGTACTTCCGCGACGGACAGCTCGACAACATTCAATCGTCGCGCGTCGGCCTGACCTACCGCGCGCCGGATGCGACGCAGCAGGGCCCGGGCTACGAGAACCCGGTCCAGCCCTACGAGAAGGGCTTCGAGATCGGCGGCATCCTCGGCGGGCTCACGCAGTTCCAGTTCGCCTTCACCCGCATCGACCAGTCGATGATCAACACGCTGACCAACGTCTCCGATCCGAGCGGCGAGTTCGCGAACAACAACTACTTCTTCATCGTGACGCGACCGCAGACGAGCTACATCCAGCCCGGCGCGCCCAACTCGGCGGCCGGCGCGGCGCGCACCGATACCTTCGTCGCGGCCGCGAGCCCGATCAGCTCGGTCTACCTGTCGCGCAAGGCGCAGCTCGGCACGGTCTACATCTCATCGGTCAGCGGCGTCCCGTGCAACGCGGCCGCGCTGACGCCGGCCGGCGCGCCCTGCCCGATCGCCGGCGGCGGCTGGTACTACATCGACGCGACCAATCAGGTGGTGTTCACGACCCCGCTGCCGCTCGGGGAGACCGTGCAGATCACCTACGTCGGCCTGACCTACACCAACAACGACCAGTACCAGCGCTACCACTTCAACGCGCGAATCAACCAGAAGATCAAAGGGCTGCCGGGCGCCGAGATCGGGCTGTCGGTGAGCCGCATCTTCGACTTCGCCGACGTGTCGAACTCGGAGGGAACGACCTTCGTCCAGTCGGCTCCGAACAGCAACGCGGCCGGTAACGGCTTCGGCGTGGTGAGCGACACCGTGTTCGGGCTCGACGCGCAAGTGCCGCTGGCGTTCATCCCGATGGGTCGCGGTCGCGAACATCCGATCTTCTTCGCCGAGGGCGCGTACAGCAAGTTCACCCCGAACTTCTACACGATCCCGGCCGTTACCGACAGCGCGGCCGTGGTCGGCCTGCGGTTGAAGATCGTGCAAGCGGTCGCGACGATCCAGTACCAGGCGGTCGGCCCGAACTTCCTGTCCGGCGCGCCGCTGCAGTACTTCGGTCCGGCACCGTCGACGTTCCAGTTCTGGCGCGGCAACTTCTTCCCGCAGTTCTTCGGCTTCGCCAACAACCTCGCGATCAACACGACGTTCGACAGCATCACGCCGGCCTGCGCAGGCACCGCCTGCACGCGCAACAATCCGAGCCTGACCTACATCTACCCGGTGTTCAACCCGTTCGTGGCCAGCGGACCGCAGTACTTCAGCGCGTTCGCGCCCAACACGCAGGGCTTCACCGCCAATGTCACCTCGCCGATCCGCATCGGCGACACCAGCCTCAACGGCCGCGTGCTCGCGCAGCACCTCCAGGAGCTCACCCCCAACGGCTTCGGCCAGCTCGCGTACGGACCGGGTTTCTCGTCGCACGTGCGGCTGAAGTTCGACAAGCTCGAGGGCGGCTTGCAGTTCGGCGTGCCGGTGTTCGGTCAGCGCGTCGCGCTCAACCTGAGCGCCGCGATCGAGCACCTGAACCGCAACGACAAGACGGCCTACGCCTACGTGCCGTTCAACACGACGACGGGAGGACCGGACGCCGTCTCGGGCGCGCTGCTCAACGCCTATCTGGCCGGCGGCGCGACCCCGCCGCTGTTCTACCCGAACTACCTCGACGAGTACCATACCACGCTCGCCGCCGGCGCCACGGTCCCGCTGACGCGCGACCTCGTCTTCGGCTTGGCCTACAACTCGCAGACGTACCACGGCACGTACGGCACGACGATCGGCCAGAGCATCGCCGAGCGCAAGGATATGTACGACGCGACGCTCACCTACAACATCCCCAAGACGACGAGCTCGATCTCGGCGCTGTTCCGCAACCAGAAATACACCGACTCCGTCATCCCGACGTACAACTTCAACCAGAACCGCGAGGACGTGAACTTCTCGATCCGCTTCTAGCGTCGCGAGGTCCAGGGCGCTTGTCGTTGTAGGGACGGTCGTGGTGCGGATCGTGGCCGTGGTCGCCGTCGTGCTCGCCCTGGGGCTGGGCGCGGTGCAGCTTGCCTCGTCGGCCGCGTACGGCGATCTCGCGACGCGCGCTTCGCTGCCGGCCGCGCTCCACGCAGCGAATCCGAACCTGTTGCGGCCGCTGCTCGGCGGGCCCGCCGCGCGCGCCGCGGCGGCACTGCACGCCGGCGACGTCGCGACCGCGCAAACTCTCGTCGCCGATCTGCCGGACGACACGACGACGGCCGACCTGCGCGGACAGATCGCACAAGCGCGCGGCGACCGCGACGCGGCGATCGCCGCCTACGTCCGCGCCGGCGACGTCACCCGCGCACAGGCGCTCATCGACGCCGTCGCCGCCGCCGATCCGGCGCGTGCGCTGGCCGACCAGCGCGCGCTCGTCGTCGCCCTGCGCGACGACCCCGGCGCCAGTGAGGTGACCGGCCAAGCCTGGTGGCGCCTCGGCCAACTGCAAGCCGCCGCGGCCGAGCGCGATCCGGCGCAGCGCACGGCGCTCGAGCGCGAAGCCGAGAGTTCCTACGAGCGCGCCCTCGCCCTCGCGCCGAACGAGGAAACGTACCTGCTCGCCGCGGGATACCAGTCGATGGTCGACGGCGACGTCGCCTCATCGGCGCGCTGGTACCAGCACGCGGCCGACGTCGTGCCGAACAGCGCCGACGCGTACGCGGGACTGGCCTGGGCCGCTGCGCTGAGCCGCAACTGCTCGTCAGCGCGAGCGAACGCCGGCCGCGCGCGCGCCCTGCGCGCGCAGCAGGGCCTGACCGTCCGCGATCCGCGCCTCGATCCGATCGGCGGGCCGGCACTGACGCGCTGCAACGCGTGATCGTCGCGCTCGACACGCAGCTGGCCGTCGGCACCGCCACCGGAGCCGGTGTGTACCAGCGCGATCTCGCCGCCGCCCTGCGCGAGCTCGGTGCGAACGTCCACGAGCTGTCCGCGCCGTGGCTCGATCCGTGGCGTTTCGATCGCCGCGTCCTGTGGGATCAGGTGCTGCTGCCGCTGCAGGCCGCCCGCAGCGGCGCCGCGCTGCTGCACGCCGCGTCCGGCACGATGCCGCTGCTGCGCACGCTGCCGACCGTCGTCACCGTGCACGATCTGGCCTGGCACCGCGTGCAATCGCACGCCCGTGCCTACGCCCGCGCTTACTTCGGCACGCTGCAGTCACGCGCGTACCGCAGCGCTGCCGCGATCGTCTGCGACTCGCAGTTCACCGCCGCCGAATACCGCGCTCTCGTCGATCCGCGCGCAACGCCGGACGTCGTCTATCCCGGCGTCGACGCCCGGTTCGCAGCGATCGCCCGCCGCCCCGACGACGTGCCGTTCGCGCTCGTCACCGGCACCGTCGAGGCCCGCAAGAATCTGCTCGTCCTCGTCGAGGCATTACCGGCGATTCCGCAGCTCCGCGTCGTCGCGGTCGGTCCGCACACGCCGTACGCCGACGCGGTGCGTGCCCGCGCCGCCGAGCTCGGCGTCGCCGACCGCGTCGAGCTGCGCGGCTACGTCGACCGCGAAGCGCTCGACGATCTGTGCGCGCGCGCGACGTGCGCGCTGATCCCGTCGCACTATGAAGGCTTCGGCTACGCGCTGGCCGAGGCACTGTGCGCCGGACTACCCGCGATCGTCGCGCGCTCGTCGTCGCTGGTCGAAGTCGCCGCCGGTGCCGTTCCGCTGGTGGATCCCGACGACGTTGCCGGCTGGGTCGACGCGATCCGCCTGCTGCTCGCCGGCCGCGAGCGCGCCGAGCTCGATGCCGCGTCGCGTCGCGCATCGAACGTTGCGCGCTTCGGCTGGCCGGCGGCGGCGGCTGCGGTGGTCGCCGTCTACGGGCGCGTTTGCGCTTGAAGGTCGTGGCGTGAGGCGGGCGGGGGGATGGCGCTTGCGTGCTGAGCAGGTTGCGGCGTCTAGCGTATCGCCGCTGCGGTCGGACTGCTGATGCCGGTGTTGCTGCCGCCGACCGTCACGATCGGTGTCTCGTTGAGCGTGCCGGACGGGTTCGCGGCGTACGCGGTGATCGTCGATACGTTGCGGTTGGCGGCGTAGATGATCCCGGTTGGGCCGAGCGTCAGGCCGTCGTTGCCGCCGGCACCGGACCGAACCGAAACGGTGGCGAGGCGACGCTGAACGTCCATCGGCGTCTCCAATGCGGGCGCTACCGGCTCATCATAATCGGCGAGCGGCCGGGCGGTGTATGGGGGAGCACCCTGCCCCCCAGCCGGTCTCCGCTAGTAGACCGGCGACCCCGGCGCGCCGGGCGGCACCGAGCCGTCGTCTTGGGCGAAGGTGAGGCGCAGCGGATACGACGAGCCGCCCTCGGGCATCGTGACGATGCGGATGCGGCGGTAGGTGCCCGAGCGAATCGTCTCCTGCCAGATCTTGAAGCGGGAGAAGGCGGGCAGGGCGTGCGCTTGCACCAGCGTGCCGTCGATGAGGAAGGTGCCGGTGGCGCGGCCGCCGCGCGGGTTGGCGTAGAGCGCGATCGCCTTGGGACCGCGCGTCATGTTGCTGATCACGACCTCGAGGACTTGCTCGACGCCGTAGTCGCCCGAAAGCGCTTCGCCCTGGCGGAGGTTCGGCAGCGGGAGCTGACCGATCGGGATGTCGAGGTCGGCGCCGTCGACGTCGTAGTCGGTGTTGAAGTAGAACGTCGGAACGGGGTAGACGCCGCGCGCGTGCGGTGCGCCGCCGGCGAGCAGCCGCGTCTGATCGATCGTTTGGTCCAGCGGTGCGAGCGCGTCTTGCGCGACGAGCGCGAGCTGCACGGGATCGCCGGTGACCAGCCGCAGCTGCAGGATCGAGCTGAGCACGTTTTGCGGCGGCAGCAAGTGATCGACGAGGTTCATCATCGTGCCGGCTGCGATCGTGACGACGCGGCCTTCGTTGCGTGCGCTGCGCACCAGGAACCGTTTGGTGGAGAGGTGCCCCATCTCCATCTCGTTGGGACCCGGGCCGGCGTCGCCTTCGATCAGTTGAACCGTCGCCGGCGCGTTCGAGGTGTTCTCGGCCTTGAGCAGGATGCGGCGCGCCGGCTCGCCGGCCGGATTGTAGTGATAGTACAGGAAGCGCTGCGCTTGCGTGCGGTCGAGCCGCGCGGTGAAGAGCACGCCGTTGGCGGTCAGCCGTTCGGGATAGTCGCTGACCAGCAGGCGCGCCGGCTGGATCGCCGGCAGCGCGACGTTCTCCACGATCGCGTGCGTGACGCCGTTGACCGGCAAGTATCCCGGACCAGACAGCTGCACTTGCGCGTCGACTTCCATCCGGTCGTCGATGCCCAGATCGCCGCGCACCGCGATCGTTTCGGGAGCGACGGTTACCGTCGCGCCCGAGCGCAGCGCCGTCGCGCTCGAGACCGCTTGCGCGACGGCTTCGCGCAGGTACTGCGTCGAGGCGGGATTGCCGGTGACGCGCAACGCGATCTGGTCGGCGAACGATCCGGCCGCATACGCGACGGTGACGCCGACGTCGCGCGTGACGCCGCGCGAGTCGGTCAGCGTGACGGCCGTGCTGCCGACCTTGACGCCGGTGACGAAGAGGACCCGCTGCGCTTGGTCGACGACCGCGGTCGCGATCGTCGGATCCCCGACGGTGGCCGTCACGTAGCCCAGCGCGCTGTTGATGCGCGCCGAAACGGTCTTCGCCGGTTCGACGCTCACCTGCGGCGGCTCGACGACGATCGGCGGCTGGGTCGGCGTCGCCGCCGGCGACGGCGTTTCGGCCGGCGGAGCAGGCGATTCGACCGGCGACGGGGTCGGGCCGGCGGACGGCGGACTCGCCTCCGCGGCCGAAGATGCCGCCGGCGGCGGTGACGGTTCAGCCGTCGGGCTGACGTCCGGCGCGGGCGTGGCGACGAGCGGCGGCGGCGTCGGCGGAGCCGGCAGCGGGGTCGGGGGGGCCGGCGGCGGGCTCGGCGAGGCTGACGCGGTTTCGGCGGGTGCCGGCGACGTGGTCTCGACCGGTGCCGGCGGCGCGGGCGGGGTTCCTTGCGCCCAGGCGGCGACCGCGAACGCGCAAACGAACGCGAGGCTAGTGAACGGCGCGAGGACGCGTCGCAAGCGACTCCTTATCCGGGACGGGGACTACGCGATCTTCTGTGCGGCCGGTTCCCGTGAAACGGCCGACGCCAGCAGCGTCTTGTAGCCGACGTTGGGAAACAGCACCGTGACGAGGTCCTTCTCGGCGCGTTCTACCGTGCCTTGTCCGAACTTCGGGTGGAAGACCACGTCGGCGATGCGATAGCCCGACGACGCGAGCACGCGGTGGCCCTGCAGGCAGTTGTCGCACGCCCCGCAGGTCTCGGCGTCGTAGTCCTCGCCGAAGTAGTTGAGGATGAACCGTCGCCGGCAGCCCGTCGTCTCGGCGTACTGCAGCATCATGGCGAGCTTCGACTGGTCGTACTTTTTCTTGGTTTCGTAGTTGGCCAGGTTGAGGACCATCTCGCGCTGCTCGCGCGCCGCTTCGGTCAGCACGTACTTGCCGCGCATCGCGTTCTCGATGAAGCCGCCCTTCTTGAGCAGTGCGATGATCACTTTGAGCTTGGTGAGCGGCAGCTGCGTGATCTTGCGCAGGTCGGTGAGGCTCACGCCGCCTTCCTGCTCGCCGAAGATCTCGAGCGTCCCGAACACCTTTTGAACCTCTTCGACGTCCGGATACTTGCCGGTGAGGAAATAGTTCTGGACGCGCGTGTCGCTCATGCGGTAGATCAGCACGCACTTCGACGGGTCGGTGTCGCGCCCGGCACGGCCGGCCTCCTGGGTGTACGCTTCGACCGAGCCCGGCAGATCGTAGTGCACCACGAAGCGGATGTTCGGCTTGTCGATTCCCAGCCCGAACGCGTTGGTCGCGACGACGGCGCGTATCGCCTCCTGCATGAACAGCTCGTGCACCGCGGTGCGATCGTGCTTCTGCAGCTTGGAGTGGTAGACGGCGGCCGGCAAGCCGAGCTCGTCCTGCAGATACTTCTGCACCTCGAGCGCGTTCTTGATCGTCGCGGTGTAGACGATCCCGGTGTGCTCGAGCTCGCCGCGCATGAACAGCTCTTTGAGCTGCTTGAGCTTGCCGGACTCGTTCTCGGCGCGCTTGACGACGTACTGCAGGTTCGGACGGTCGAACCCTTTGACGATCGGCTTGACGTTGGGGATGCCGAGCTGGATGAGGATGTCTTCGCGCACGGCGGGCGTCGCCGTGGCGGTGAGCGCGAGCACCGTCGGGTTGCCGAGCTGGCGGATCACCTTGCCGAGGTTGAGGTAGGCGGGCCGGAAGTCGTGGCCCCACTGCGAGATGCAGTGCGCTTCATCGACGACGAACAGCGGGATGGTGATGCGCTGCAGCAGGCCGACGAAGGCGTCGTCCTCGAGCTTCTCCGGCGTCACGAACACGATCTTGAGCTGCCCCGACGCGATGCGTGTCATTGCGATCGCTTCCTGGTCTTCGGACAGCGTCGAGTTGAGCGCCGCGGTCGCGGTGACGCCGCGCTCGGAGAGCATGTCGAGCTGGTCTTTCATCAGCGCGATCAGCGGTGAGACGACGACGGTGGTGCCTTCGAGCAGCAACGCTGGCAGTTGATAGCACAGCGATTTGCCTGCGCCGGTCGCCAGGATGGCCAGCGTGTCCTCAGCGGCCAAGACCCGGCCGATGACCTCTTCCTGACCGGGGTTGAAGCGCTCGTAACCGAATTTCTCGCGCAGCGCCGCGCGCAAGTCGACCGTGGTCGTCATCATTCCTCTCCGGCATCCGGCGATGACAGAACGCCGCTCTTGGAAAGCGGGCGCCGCGGCATCAAGAAGCCGGTGCACAACGGGTACCCTACCCGTATACCCTTAAAACGTCATGAACGAGGGGGTGGTTGCCGTGGGGAAGGGGCCCGGCGGGCTCGCTTCGACAGGCTCGGGGTCGGAAAGGTGAAAACTCACCGGCGTGTCGCTCTACCGAACTTGGCGGCCGCGGACGTTCGCCGAGCTGGTCGGCCAGGACGCCGTGGTCAAAACGCTGACCACCGCGCTCGAGACGGGCCGGCTGGCGCACGCGTACCTGTTCTCGGGTCCGCGCGGATCCGGCAAGACGTCGGCGGCGAAGATCCTCGCGCGCTGCATCGAGTGCGTCAACGGGCCGACGGCGACGCCCGACAACACCTGCGAAAACTGCGTCTCGATTCTCGAAGGCACCGCGCTCGACGTGCTCGAGATCGATGCGGCGTCGAATCGCGGGATCGACGAGATTCGCGCGCTGCGCGAAGCGGTGAAGTTCGCGCCGTCGTCGATGCGCAACAAAGTCTACATCATCGACGAGGCGCACATGCTCACCCGCGAAGGCGCCAACGCGTTTCTCAAGACGCTCGAAGAGCCGCCCGAGTGGGCCGTGTTCGTGCTGGCGACGACCGCCCCCGAAGCGCTTCCACCGACGATTCTGTCGCGCTGCCAGCGCTACGCGTTCCGGCGCATCTCCGTCCCGACGATGATCGCGCGCATGCGCGAGATCGCCGCCGCCGAAGCTATCGCGATCGACGATGCCGCGCTGGCCGCCATCGCGTATCGCGCCGACGGCGGCCTGCGCGACGCGCTCACCATGCTCGAGCAGGTCGCCGCGTTCGCCGGCCCGAGCGCGGCACAGGCGATCGGCGCCGGAACGGTCGACGCGGCGTTCGGGCAGACCGGTCGCGCTTTCGCGCGCGTGCTGCGCGACGCGATCCTCGCTGCTTCGATGAGCTCGGCACAGGTTGGCTCGTCGGGCGAGGCTGCAGCCGAGGCGCTGCGGGCGATCGACGAGGCGTCGGACGCCGGTGCCGACATGAGCGGGCTCATCCGGGGAACGATCGCCGAGTTCCGGCACCTGCTCGTCGCGCGGGTGAACCCCGACTTGCTGTCGCGCGATCTGGCCGAGGACGACGCGCGCGCCGCCGTCGGGCGCGCCGAAGCGACGTCGCAGGCCCGGCTGGTGCGCGCGTTGCGATTGCTGGCCGACGCGCTGGCCTCGGCGCGCACGTCGGGGAACGCGCGGCTCGAGCTCGAGAGCGCCGTGCTGCGCCTCGTGCTGCAGGGCGAGGATCCGACGCTCGACGCGCTCGCGGCGCGGCTGACGGCGCTCGAGGCCGGCGAGACGCCGTCGCGCCCGGCGCCCGCCCGCGCCCGGCCGGCCGCGAACGCGCCGCGGGCCGAGCCGGACGTCGCCGAGCGCGCCGCCGAGTCCGCGCCGGCCGCGCCGCCGCCGGGCGGTTCGGCAGAGCTCTCGGTGCAAAAGCTGCGCTCGCTCTGGAACAACATCCGCGCTCGCGCCGAAGCCGAGAAGAGCTCGTTGCGCGCGGGACTGTCGCGAGCGAACGTGGCGGCGCTCGACGGCGGCGTGCTGACGCTGCGTGTCCCCGATCCGCCGGCCGCCGACATCATCAAGCGCGACATCGCGTCGGTGAAGAACGCGATCGCCGAGATCACCGGGCGCAGCGTCGACGTGCGCGTCTCGGTCGGGTCGGGCGGGACGCCGCCGCCGAACGGCCCTTCGCTCCAGGACGGCGAAGGTGCCGACGACCTAATGCGCTATGCGCTCGAAAAGCTCAGCTGAGCGTGTTCGCGCAGCGCGCGCTTCGGCTGACCACGGAGTTGAGAAAGACGATCGTATGAACCAAGCGCGGATGATGCAGCAGATTCGCAAGGTGCAACAGGAGATGGAGCGCGCGCAGGCCGAGCTGGCGGCGGCGGTCGTCGAAGGAAGCGCGGCGGGCGGAATGGTCACGGTCGCGATCAGCGGCGACTTCAAGGTCAAGAAGGTCGCCATCAAGCCCGATGCGGTCGATCCCGCCGACGTCGAGACGCTCGAAGACTTGGTCGCGGTCGCGCTCAACGACGCGCTCGGCAAAGTGCACGAGCTCAACTCTTCGAAGATGGGCTCAGTCACCGGCGGGCTCAAGAATCCCCGGACTGTCGTAAGAGCACACCGATTTCTACGACGCTGGCCGCGCCGGTTCAGGCGCTGATCAACGAGTTCAGCAAGCTTCCGACGATCGGTCCGAAGACGGCCGGCAGGCTCGTCTTCCACCTGCTCAACGGCTCGCGCGCCGACGCCGCCGCGCTGGCCGAGGCGATCGTTGCGCTCAAGGATCGCGTGCAGCTGTGCTCGCGCTGCCATTCGATCACCGAGGTCGACCCGTGCGATCTGTGCACCGACCCGCAGCGCAACGGCGCGCTGATCTGCGTCGTCGCCGAGGCCAAGGACGTGTTCGCGATCGAGCGGACGTCGGCGTACGACGGGCGCTATCACGTGCTTGGCGGGCTCATCTCGCCGATGGACGGCATCGGGCCGTCGCAGCTGCGCGTGCGCGAGCTGGTCGACCGCGTTGCGGCCGAATCGCCCGGCGAGATCCTCGTGGCGACGAATCCGAACGCCGAGGGCGAGGCGACCGCGCTCTACCTCTCGCGACTGCTCGCGCCCAGCGGGGTCAACGTCACCCGGTTGGCCTACGGGCTGCCGATCGGCGGCGATCTGGACTACGCCGACGAGAACACGCTGGCGCGCGCGATCCAGGGGCGCCGCTCGTTGTAGCGTCGCGCCCTCAACCGGACTCCAGCACCTCGCCGACGGCGATCTCGCCGGGCGCGAGCACTTCGCAGTAGACGCCGACGACGTTGTCGCGCCGGAGCGCAACCTCACTGAGTACGGCCGGCAGCTCCTCGCCGGTCGCGACGTCATAGGTAGGCGTCACGCAGCGCCGGTCGGTGTCGATCACGCGTAGCGTGACGCTGCCGGCGCGGATCGTCATGCCGACCAAATCCGCCTCGCGCCGCGTGAACCCCGGCCCGGCGGCGGCGTAGATGTTCGGCCGCCAGCGCAGCGGGTCGAGCGCCTCGCCGACCAGCGCTTCGACGTCGCGCAGCCAGAGATCGAACAGCAAAGAGACCGGATGCGCGTCGAAGTAGCGCGGCTCGCGCCGATCGAGCGCGACCGCGACGCCTTCATCGAGGGCGTACGACGCGGCCATCTGCGGATCGGCGGTGAGGTGCAGCTTCGACGACTCCTTGCCGCGGTACGGCTTTCCGGCGCGCGCGTGCGCCGGCGTCTGCACGATCAACGCGGCGGCGCGATCGCCGGCGAAACCGTCGGCGAGGACGACCGCGCGCTCGAGCGGCTCGGCCTTGAGGCTCTTGACGGGATACCGCCACAGCGCGGTTACCGTTCCGAGGTGCATGCCCCGGGATTCGTGCCGGGCACGCGCGAACGCTCCCGCGGCGTGCAGAATGTGGAACTACGCCCGTTGGGTGCCGGCGAGCTGCTCGACCGTGCCGTGACCATCTTCGTTCGCCACTTCGTGCCGATCGTCGTCGTCATCGCGCTGACGCTCGTGCCGACGACGATACTGAGCGCGCTGGCGAATCCCCACGCCGGACAGCTCTTCTCCGATGTCGCCGCGGTCTTCAGCTCGGTGGGAAATCCGACTGCCTCGCGGCACGCCGCCGAGCAGCTCTCGGCGAGCAATCGCAACGCGGTCTGGGCGTGGGCACTGATCTCCTTCACGCTCGTGGTGCGGCTGGTGATGTGGAGCGCGATCGTCGCGGTGGTGGCCGGCGCCTACGCCGGTTCGCGGGTCGGCGTCGGTGAAGCCTATCGCATCGGCCTGCAGCGCTGGTTCGCGCAGGTGGTCGTCGCGCTGGCTTTCGGCGTGCTGGGCGGCATCGCGCTGGTCCCCGCGTTCGTGGCCTACAGCTTGGTCGTCATCGTGGTCGTCGCCCTGGCCGCGCTGCACTTCGTCGTGGCGACGATCGTGGTCGGCGTGGTGTTGGGGATCCTCGTGCTGACCGCGTTCGCGATCGTCTCGTCGTGGGTCTTCATGACCTACGAGCTGGCGTCGGTGGCGGTCGTCACCGAGGCGTCGAACCCCGTCAGCGCGATCGGGCTGGCGCTGCGGCGGGCATTCGCGCGCGGGATGAAACGGCGCACCATCGTCGGCGGCTTGGTGGTGTTCGCGATCAGCGAGCTCGGGACGCTGCCGCTGTTCGGGCTCGGCGCGCTCCTCACCATGACCACGCACCTCGACGCCCTCTACTTCGCCGTCGTCGGCGTGGGCAGCGTGCTGCTCGAAGGTCTGGTCGCGGCGTTCGTCCTCGTCTTTGCCGTCGACGCGCGGGTGCGCCGCGAAGGTCTCGACATTCTCGCATGACGCCTCCCTGGCGCAGGCTGGCGCATCCGCGCACCGTTGCGCACGCCGTGCTGTCCGACCCGCGGTTTTCGGCCGCTTCGGGCCCGCCGGTCAAGCCCTGGTGGTCGTACGTGCTCGACGCGCTGCGGCCGTGGTGGCACCGGCTGATCGACCCGCTCGGTCGCGCGGTCGGCAACGAGGCGGCGACGCGAACGATCGGCATCGCCGTGCTGGCGATCGTGCTGGCCTTCTTGCTGTTCGTCGTGGTGCGTTTCGCGCGCAGGCTGCGCGTGAAGCGTCCGCCGCGCGCGATGACGACCGCGGCGGCGCTTGCCGCCGACGCCGACGCGCGGACGTTGTTTGCGCGCGCGCTCGCGGCCGCCGCCGCGGGCCGGCATCACGAAGCGGCCGCGCTGCTGTGGAGCTCCGCGCTGCGGGCGCTCGACGAACGCGGGCGCGTGCGCTTCGACGCCGCGCGCACGCCGGGCGAATGGCGCCGGCTCGTCGGCGACGCGGCCTTCGACGCCCTTGCGCGTGACGCGGTCGTCGCGATGTTCGGCGATCGCGATCCCGACGCGGCACTGGTCGCGCGCATGCGCGCGTCGTACGACCGGGTCGTCGCCGCGTGAGACGCGACATCGTGTTGGTGGCGCTGGCCCTCGGCGCGCTGGCCGCCGTCGCGGTGCTGTCCGATCGCGGCACGCCGCCGCCGGCCGGCCCGACCCGCGACAGCGACGACTTCGGCGCGACCGGCTACCGCGCGTGGTACGGGCTGCTGGCGCGCGAAGGTGTCGTCGTCGCGCGCTTTCGCCGGCATCACGACGCGCTGGGCCAAAGCGGTGTCGACACGCTGATCGTCGCCTTTCCGGGCGGCGCGATGCCGTACACCTGGGACGCCGCCGAGCGCGACGCGCTGCGCGGCTGGGTGCGCCGCGGCGGACATCTGATCGACATCGGCATCACGCCGCGCGGCGACAAGGACGACGCCAAGGGCGAGGTCGTGTTCGGCCGAACCGCGCCGAGGGTGCCGGCCGGCGCGCTGCGCGGACCGTGGACGGCGTTCGTGCGCGCTTGGCAGCAGCGCGGCAACGAACGCATCGGCGCCGTAACGGGCGCGCGCGTCACGACGCTGCTGGCGGACCGCCGCGGCGCGCTCGTGGTACGCTACAAATACGGCCGTGGGACGGTGCTCAGCGTCGCCGACGCGGCGGTGTTCGAGAACGGCGCGCTGGGCCGCATCGACGACGCGCGGCTGGCGTACTTGGCCGGACGCCCGTCGTCGCGGCGCGGCGTCACGGCCTTCGACGAAGCGATCCGCGGCGACATCGTGGAACGCGCGTGGTACCGCGCGCTCGACGCGCCCGAGTTGGTGACGCTCGCGGTTCTGGGGCTGGCGGGGCTGCTGTGGCTTGCGTACGGGATCGTTTCGCTGGGCCCGGCGGTGCGCCTCACGCCGGCGCGCGAACCGACCTCGGAAGAGTTTCTCGACGCCGTCGCAGCGCTCTACGGCCGAGCGCGCGCGCGCGCACGCCCGTGACGCGCTGATCGCCGACGCCCGGCGGGCGCTCGAGCGCGCGCCGCGCTTCCCTGAATACGCCGCGCTCGCAGGGCGCGTCGATGCCGCCGCCGCCGAGCCGGTGCGCGACGACGCCGCGCTGCTCGCCGTCGCTCGACTCGCACGCGCCGCCCGGGAGAACACGATCGCCATGGCACTCAAACATCGAACTCGCCGGTTCGTACCCCGCGGCGGCCCGCTGCGCCGCAGCGGCGGAGCCGGGTAGTGGACGGCGCGCCGCGCCCCGAACGCCGCCTTGCCGACGGGTTGTCGCGCGTCGTCGTCGGCTCCGGGCGGAGCGGGTTTCTGCTCACCGTCGCGCTGCTGGCCGGCGGCCACGCGCTGATCGAAGGCGTTCCGGGAACGGCCAAGACGCTGACCGTGCGCGTGCTGGCGCGACTGCTCGGCGTCAGCTACGGCCGCATCCAGTTCACGCCCGACCTCATGCCGTCCGACGTGGTCGGGACGACGGTGTTCGATCAGCGCAGCGCCACCTTCTCGCTGCGCCGCGGGCCGATTTTCGCCAACCTGCTGCTGGCCGACGAGATCAACCGCACGCCGCCGAAAACGCAGTCCGCGCTGCTCGAAGCGATGGAAGAACGGCGCGTCACGATCGACGGCACGACCTACGAGCTGCCGGCGCCGTTCATGGTCTGCGCGACGCAGAACCCGGTCGAGTTCGAGGGAACGTATCCGCTGCCCGAGGCGCAGCTCGACCGGTTCCTCCTGCGCGTGCGCACCGGCTATCCCGCGCCCGCCGACGAGCGGGCCTTGATCGCGCGCGCGGTCGGCGGGTTCGACGCGCGCGATCTCGACGCGGCCGGAGTGGGCACGGTGGTCGAGCGCGACGAGCTGGTGGCGGCGCAGCGCACGGTGCGGGCGGTCCATCTCGCCGAGTCGCTGCAAGCGTATCTGTACGACATCGTCGCGGCGACCCGGAGCTCAGCCGACGTCGCGCTCGGCGCGAGCCCGCGCGCGGCGCTGGCGCTCGTCGTCGCGGCGCAAGCGGCCGCATTTCTGGACGGCCGCACCTTCGCGACGCCCGACGACGTGAAGGACGTCGCCGCGCCGGTGCTCGCCCATCGTCTCATCGTGCGCCCCGAAGCCGAGCTCGACGGAACGACCGCCGGCGACATCGTCGCGCGCGTGCTGGCGAGCGTCGCCGCGCCCGAGACGTAACGGCGTGGCGCGGATCGCGCCGCGCGGGATCGCGGTGCTGGTCGTGCTGGCGGGGGCCGCGTATCTGCTCGCGCGCTCCGTCGCGTGGCCGGTCGCGCTCGCGCTCACGCTGGCGGCGTTCGTCGCGCTGGTCGTCGCGGATCTGGCGCTGCTGCGCGGCACCGTCGAGATCACGCGCATCGTTCCGGCGCGCTTCGCGCTGGCGCGGCGCGAGGAGCTTCGCTACGAGATCGTCAATCGCGCGGGCTCGGCTCGGCGCGTCGCGATCGTCGAGGCGCAGGCCGAGCGCTTGGCGATCGATCTGGGCGAAGCGCGAGCCGAGCTGCCGCCGCAGACGCGCGCGACCGTTTCGCTCGGGATCGTGCCGCGCGAGCGCGGTCGCACCGTCTTGCGCTCGTACCATGCGCGCCTGCTGTCGCCGCTGGCGATCGTCGAGCTGCGGCGCAACTATCGCGTCCCCGTCGGGGTGCGCGTGATGCCCGACTTGTCGGCGCTCGATCGGGGCGGCGACCTGGTCGCGCGCAGCAAGCTGCTCGAGGCGGGACTGCGCCGGCTGCGCCGGCGCGGAGCCGGCGGCGAGTTCGAAAGCCTGCGCGAGTACACGGTCGACGATGCGTTTCGTTCGATCGACTGGAAGGCCAGCGCGCGGCGCGGCAAGCCGATGGTCGCGCAGTACGAAGTCGAGCGGGCACAGCAGATCGTCGTCGCGCTCGACGCGGGGCGGTTGATGTCGCCGCGCTTGGGTGACCGGCGAAAGCTCGACTACGCGGTCAGCGCGGCGCTCGCGCTGGCGGCGATGGCGCGGCTGGCGGCCGACCGCATCGGCGTCGTGGCTTTCGCGGCCGAGCTGATCGCGCGCGTCGCGCCGGTCAGCGGGGCGCAGCACGGCGCGCAGCTCACCGACCTGCTCTCCGATTTGGAACCGCGCTTCGAGGAGTCCGACTACGAGCGCGCCTTTCTCGAGATCGAGCGCACGCTGCGCCGGCGCAGCTTGGTGGTGCTGTTCACCGATCTGTTCGATCCCGTCGCGTCGAGTGCGGTGCTGGGCGCGGCGAAGCTGCTCACGGCGCGGCACCTGGTGCTGATCGTGCTGATGAACGACGCGGCGATCGAGCAGGCGCTGCGCGCGACGCCGCGCGACGCGGCGCATGCATATCGCGCCGCCGTCGCGGCGACGCTCTCCGACGAGCGCACGCGCGCCATCGCGGTGCTGCGCGACCGCGGGATACTGGTGGTCGACGTGCCGGCGGCGGAGCTGACCCTGGCACTACTCGACGCCTACGTCGACGTCAAGACGCGCGGCCTGCTCTGAAGGTCCCGAACCGGCACCGAGGAGATAGGCCAGCAGCGCGATGCCGGTGAACGCGCCGATCGCGTCGCGCGTCGGGATCGACAAGCGCTGCGGCGAGATGAATCCCTCGATCGTGCCCGCGACGCACAGCAGCAGCGCGACGCCGATCACCAGCGTGCCGGCCCGGCGGCCGGCGAGCAGCAGCGCGTCGCGGCGCCGCGCGCGTCCGGGGCGCAAGTAGCCGCCGGCGAGCACGAATCCCGCCCCGCCCGCGATTTGGATCGCGCTGAGCTCGATCACGCCGTGCGGAGCGATCGTCGCCCAGAAGTCGGGGCCGAAGCCGGCCTTCACGTACAGCGCCGCCAGCCCGCCGACCATGAGGCCGTTGGTGAGGATGATCCAGCCGGTCGCCAGTCCGCCGGTCATCCCGCCGGCGAACGCGACCGCCGCGACCTTGACGTTGTTGGTGATGATGTACGACGCATATGCCGGCGAGTAGGCGCGGTCGAAGCCGAAGTTCGAATCGTGCAGGGCCCGGTCGACCGGTGGGATCTCCTCACCGGGCAGCAGCGCGTGGACGTTCTGCGGATCGGCGCTCACCGAACCGTACGCGACGGCCGCCGACGCGACGGTGAGCAGCGTGCAGAACGCGATCGGCGCCCACGAGCGGCGCACCTCGCGCGGAAAGTCGCGCGTCACGAAGCGCAGGATGCGGCTCCAGCCCGAGCGCACCGTCGCGACGTAGACCACCGCGTGAGCGCGCGCCGTCAAGCGGTTGAGGTGCTGCTGGATCACCGGGTCTTCGCCGCGCGTGCGCGCGATCGCGAGGTCGGTCGTCGCGGCGCGGTAGGTCAGCGCCAGCTCGTCGATCTCATCCGGCGCCAGCGCGCGCACGCCGCGGCCCGCGGCGCGATCGACCAGCGCCGCCAGCCGGTCCCAGCGCGCGCGCCGCGCCGCCACGAATCGCCGTTCCCGCATCGCGGGGTCGTTCGGCGGGGACGTTCTCGTTCCGGCCGCGTACAACGAGCGGGTGGAGCGTTCGGTCGACGTGCGAACCGGCGAGGCGATTGCGATCCGCTACGAGCTGGCCGGGTTGGGCAGCCGTTTCCTGGCCGTCGTCGTCGATCTGCTCGTGCAAGTCACGCTCGCCGTCGTACTCGGGCTCGGGCTGGCGTTCGCGTCGCCGGTCCTGGGCCGGCTCCCGCTGGGCAAGAACGCCGAAGCCTGGGCGCTCGCCGCGGCGATCGTCGTGCTGTTCCTGATCTTCTTCGGCTGGTTCATCGTGTTTGAGATCTGGTGGTCGGGACGCACGCCGGGAAAGCGCGCGCTCGGCCTGCGCGTGGTGCGCGACGGCGGCTTCCCGGTCGACCCCGGCGCGTCGATCATCCGCAACGTCGTGCGGATCGTCGAGTTCACGCTGGGGTTCTACGCGATCTCGGCGATCAGCGCGCTGATCTCGCGCGAGAACAAGCGGCTGGGCGACTTCGCGGCCGGGACGATCGTGGTGCGCGACCGCGGCGAGACGGTCGTCGACCTCGATGCGTACCTGGCGCGACCTGCCCGGTCGGACACCGGACTGTCCGAATCCGACCGCCTGTTGATCGAGCGCTTTCTGGCACGCCGCGCATCGCTCGACCAGCTGGCGCGCGCGCGACTCGCCGCCCGCATCGTCGCGCGGGTGCGGCCGACGCTGCGCGCCGACTACGGACATCTCGACGACGAGACGCTGCTCGAGTTTCTGGTCGGCCGCTAGGTCGGGCCCTTGCCGTTGCCGCCGCTGCGAAAGCGGGCCAGCATCTCGCGCGCGAAGGTGAGCGCCGACGCCTTGGCCTCGTCGTAGACGCGCGCCGCGTCTTCGACGCCCATCTGCCGCCCGTGCCGGTAGTAGAACGTCCCGCCCTCGCCGACGACGACGGTGCCGGCGTACGCGATCGCGGCCTTGATGAACACTCCGCCGACCGGGATGAAGCCCGAGAGCTCGCGCGCCAGCGCGCGCCAGCCGAAGCCGCCGCCGACGATCGGCAGCAGCTCCCACATCGCCGACAAGTCGGGATCGCGACCGTAGGTCGCGCCGATGTTGAGCAGCAGCGTCATCTGGATGCCCGTGATCGCGAACATGTCGGCGCCCGACGCGAACGCGCCCAGCACGATGCCCAGGACCGGGACGTGATCGATCACCGCGCTCGCACCCGCCACCTTGAGCGCGTTCATCGCCGCGTCGCGCGTGAGCTTGGCGGCGACCGTCTCGCGCAGCGCCGGCAGCCGCCGGCCGACTGCGACCTCGATCCCTTTGCAGCAGTCGATCAGATGCGGCAGGAAGCGCCCGCGCAGGGTCTCGATCGCAACCCGGTCGACGACATACTCCTCGACCTCGCCCGCTGCCGGCGCCTGGGCCGGCCCGCTGGGCGCCGTGACCTCGCGGTCGACGACGAGGACCAGCACCGGCAGCCGCAGCGCGGCGAGGTGCGCGAGGCCCAGCGAGCCGCGGTCGGTCGACCGCGCCGCGCAGATGACGGCCCGCGCGTCGGTTGTGTCCACGCTGCGGTCCACGTCGAGCGTTTCGAAGGCCGCGGCGGCCTCGGGCGGGATCGAGTCGCCGCCATGTCCGGCCAGCAGGATCCAGCGCAGCTCGCTGACCAGACCGGGGTCCCCGCACATGAAGAACTTGAACGGACGGCGAGCGCCGGCGTGAACCGCGCTCGGGTTGAGCGATCCACGCAGCCGTTCGAAGGCCGCCGCGGCGGACGAAGCGTTCACGCTCGATCTGTACCCTGCCGCGGCCGGGGGGTTACGTCTGGCTGTGGACCTCTCTGAGGTCGCGCGCCTCCTTGTCCGGGTCGTCGGTGTAGTCGAGGTAGACCAGCCCCAGGAAGATCTCCAGCGCCTGTGCGTACATCCCGCGGGCGTTGGCCAAGTCGACGATCGTCTTCCCGTCGGCCTTCGCCTCGGCCAGCACCGCCTGCGGCGCCGCGTTGGTGTCGGCTCCGACGATGACCGCGGCTGCGACCTCGCCCGGCGTGAGGTCTTGCCCCGCGAGCTCGTCGTAGTCGGGCCCCTTGACGTGGAATCGCACATCGAGCGCGTGCTGGAACGTCGCGTAGCGGTCGGGCGACTCTTGCAAACCCAGCAGATCGATGCGCGTCTGCAGCCAGCGCGCGCGCGCCATGTTGTAGAGCTGCGAGGCCTGCGTCGCGCCGACCGCGGCCTTGTTGAGCGAATCGACGGCCTTGGCTACCAGCGGCTCGATCCGGTGGTAGTCGCCGATCGAGACGTCGCCGTTGTTGTCGAGCTTGGCGTGGCTGAGCTCGGTGACGAAGATGTTCAGATCGCCCAACGCGATATCGAGCATGGCCAGCGACGCGCGCGCCGCATCGACGCCGCGCACCATGTCGGCGTCCGACGCACCGATCGACGCCAGCATCCGCGGGTAGGCGGGGAACGTCGCGAGCGACTGCGGCGGCGGGCTGTCCAGCTTGAGCGGCGCGGCCATCTCGGTGAGGACGTCCGCGTTATCCTTGAGCAGGCCGCCCTCTTTGTTGCGCTCGAGCGAGCCGACGTCCGCGATCGCCTCGCTCGACTTGCCCATCGCCACGTTGAGCGACTTGCCCATCAGGTTGATGTTGTGCAGCAGCGTGTCGAGGCGCGAGTCCTTGCGCGGCTGAACCCGCGAGAAGTCCGGGATGCCGAAGGCGATGTCCTCGATGCGAACCTTGAGCGCCTTGATCTGGTCGAGACCTTGCTGGCGCCGCAGCCCGATTGCGGTCGCGGCTTGCGCCTGTTCGGCCTGCGCCGTCGCGAGCCGGTCGCGCAGTGGGCTCAGGTCGGGATGCAGCAGATCGAGCCGGCGCTCCGCGTCGCGCAGCGCCTTGATGCGCACGTCGGCCAGCGCTTTCGCTTGCGGCGAGACCTGCTCGGCCGCGGCGGCCAGGTTCTGCTCGCCCTTGGAGACCTGGCCGAGCGCGAGCTGCGACTGGCCGAGCTGGAAGCGCGCGGTCGCGTCCTCGGGCCGGCGCTTGAGCACGTCGCTGAACTTCATCGCCGCGACGTTGTAGCGCGCGGTGTCGTAGTCGTGGATGCCTTGCGCGATGCGCTGGTCGTCGGTGCGCAGCGCCGGGTTGAGCTCGGGATCGCCGTTGAGGTTCGCCAGCCGCTTGGGCGTGCCGGGATGGTCGGCGAGATACTTGGAGATGAGGTCGTGGCTGTCGTGCTCGACCGCTCCCAAGTGCGCCATGAACGAGTGCATCGCGTCGGGATCGTAGCCGGCGCGCGACATCAGCATCAGGCCGTACTTGTCGGCTTCGTTCTCGTCGTCGCGCGAGATGCGCGCTTGCAGCCCCGCTTGCGCCAGCTGCCCGAAGCGGTAGATCAGCGGAATGAACAGCGAGGCGACGCCGAAGATCACGTTGAGGATCGACGCCTTGTTGTTCGCGGTGACCGCGTGACGGCGCTCGATGTGCCCGGTCTCGTGCCCGAGCACCCCGGCCAGCTCGTCATCGCTCTGGACGAAGTCCAGCGTTCCTTCGTTGACGTAGATGTAGCCGCCGAGGGTCGAGAAGGCGTTGATGTCGGACTCGTCGATGATCTTGATCGAGTACGGCACGTCTTTGCGGGCGGTTTGCGCCCACAGCTTGTTCGTGATGTCGTTCACCCACTGGTTGAGCAGCGGGTCGGTCACGATCACCGATTGGTCGGTGATCTGCTTGTCGTACTCCTTGCCGATCTGAATCTCGGTCGGGGTCGACAACGCCGACGCGGGTGCCGGGGTGCTGGCACACGCGATCGATACGATCAAGACGATGACGGCAAGACGGCGGAACAGCACAAGATCGTCCTCAGGGGCGGGCGTCGGGTCGACGCCGGAACGGGTAGTTCGACGCGGGACGGAACTCTCCACTCCCACTGGACCAAAGCTGTGGGCCGCGTGTGGACAACCGTACTTTCCCGTGCATGGGATGTGGAACGCGCAGGGTGGGTTCGCGCCGGCTCGGAACGGCCGCCGATCATGAACCGCGAGGGACGCCGATGAGCACCGTGCGCGGGCGAGGCCGCAATCTCGAGATCGCGGTCGACCGCGCTTTGGGGGCGGCGGTCGACGAGATTCGCGCGCAGTTCGCCGGGCGGCCGGACTTCTACAGAGGGAGTCGAGCCGTCGCCAACCTCGGCATCCTCGAACCGCCGGCGACCGAGATCGCCGCCTTTCGCGACGCGCTGGCCGAATTCGGGATCACGCTCGACGGCGTCAGCGGCGTCGAGTCGATCGCGCCGGTGGTCGCCGAGCTCGACCTGGCCTATCTGGGCTCGACGCCCGAAGCAGCCGAGGTCGCGGCGCTGCCGCGGCCGCGGCGCCAGCGCGAGGTGCGGATCTCCGAAGACGCCCGTTCGCTGGTCGCCGACTTCGCCGGCGCGCGCGAAGACATGGTGCGCCGCCGCCACGTCCCGGCCGCGGCGACCTCGACGCTGGCCTCGGCCGGGGTTGCGCTGCCCCAGACCGCCGCGGCCCGGGCGGTCCCGGTCGGGATCGCGACGCTCTATCACCGCGGCACGTTGCGCGGCGGCCAAGCGCTGCACAACCTCGGCAACCTGGTGGTGATCGGCGACGTGAACCCCGGTGCGGAGCTGGTCGCGTCCGGCGACATCGTGGTGTTCGGCGCGCTGCGCGGCGTCGCGCATGCCGGAGCGCAAGGCGATCGCTCCGCACGGGTCATCGCGCTCGAGCTGGCGCCGACGCAGCTGCGCATCGCCACCCTGATCGCGACCAGCGATCCGGGGAGCAAAGCGCGCGGTCCCGAGCACGCCTCGATCGCCGACGAGCGGATCGTCGTCGTCCCCTTCGCCGAGGCGGTTCTCCGCCGGGAGCATACATCGTGAACCGAGCACGCCGGATCGTCCTGACCTCCGGAAAAGGCGGCGTCGGCAAGACCACGACGACCGCCAACCTCGGCGCCGCGCTGGCGCTGCGCGGCAAGCGCGTCGTGTTGGTCGACGCCGACATCGGGCTGCGCAACCTCGACTTGGTGCTCGGCGTCGAGAAGCGGATCGTGTTCGATCTCGTCGAGGTCGTCGAAGGGCGCTGCCAGCTGCGCCAGGCGCTCATCCGCGACAAGCGGCTGGAGAACCTGGCCGTGCTGCCCGCTGCGCAGACGCGCGACAAAACGGCGATCGACGAGTGGCAGATGGCCGACGTCACCGCGCAGCTCGCCGAGCTGTGCGACTACGTGCTGATCGACTGCCCGGCCGGCATCGAGCACGGATTCCGCAACGCCGTCGCCGGCGCGAGCGAGGCGATCGTCATCACGACGCCCGAGGTCAGCTCGATTCGCGATGCCGACCGGGTGATCGGCAAGCTGCGCGAACGGGAGATGCCGGTGCGGCTGATCGTCAACCGGCTGCGGCCGGAGATGGTGCGCAGCGGCGACATGCTGTCGGTCGAGGACGTCACCGACATCCTGTCGGCCGAGCTGCTCGGGATCGTCCCCGACGACGAAGAGGTGATCGACACGACCAACCGCGGCGAGCCCGTCGCCCTGCAGACCGAATCGCGGCTCGGCGCGATCTACGACAAGATCGCGCGCCGGCTCGAAGGCGACGTGGTCGCGTTCACCCAGTTCGTCGCGCCCGGTTTCTTCGGGCGGCTCTTCCGGAAGGCCGGTTGATCGTGATGCACGAGATCGTTCACGAGGATGTGCCGGCGCCCAGCCCGGTTCCGCGCAAGCGCGGTCGCGCGATCGTCGTCACCAGCGGCAAGGGCGGCGTCGGCAAGACGACGACCACCGCCAATCTCGGCGCGGCGCTGGCGGCCGGCGGCGCGAGCGTCGTACTGGTCGACGCCGACGTCGGGCTGCGCAACCTCGACATCGTGCTCGGGCTCGAGGCACGCGTGCGTCATCACGTGCTCGACGTGCTCGAGAACAAGGTAACCCTCGACGACGCGCTGGTCACGGACAAGCGCGTCCCTTCCCTGCGGCTGCTGGCCGCCGCGCAGACGCGCGAGAAGGACGACGTCGACACGGTCGCGTTTCGGGACCTGGTCTCCTCGCTGCGCGACCGCTTCGACTTCGTGCTGGTCGACTGTCCGGCCGGGATCGAGAAAGGCTTCGTCAATGCGATCGCCGGCGCCGACGAAGCGATCGTCGTCTGCACACCGGAGGTCTCGGCCGTGCGCGACGCCGACCGGGTCGTCGGGCTGCTCGGCGACAATCGCAGCATCAAGCTCATCATCAACCGGCTGCGGCCGGCGCTCGTGCGCAAAGGCAAGATGCTGTCGGTCGACGACGTCAACGGGATCCTGCACCTGTCGCTGCTGGGCGTCGTCGCCGAAGCGCCCGACGTCATCGTCTCGACCAACCGCGGCGAGCCGGTCGCGCTCGACGGCGCGTCGCCGGTCGGCGAGGCCTACCGGCAGATCGCGCAGCGCATCAGCGGGACGCTCACCGCGCCGCCCGAGATCCCGCGCGAGCGAACGTTCTTCGAGAAGCTCTTTGGGAGCGCCAGATAGTGGATTCGACTTCGTCGAACCCTTCGCGTTCGTCGCGGCGCTTTGCGCCGCGACGGTCCGCACGTCCTCGCACGAGGTGCTCGTAGTGTTGCAGTTCATCCAGCGGTTCTTCGGCAAGCCGCCGTCCAGCGCGACGGCCAAGGAACGCTTGCGGCTCGTGCTGCTGTCCGATCATCTCTCGCTGGCGCCCGACGTCGTCGAAGCGCTCAAGCACGACCTCATCGACGTGATCTCGCGCTATCTCGACGTCGACGTCCCGCACTGCGACGTCAGCTTCGAGCAGCGCGAGAAAGAGATCGCGATGCTGGCGAACATCCCGATCCTGGGCATGCACCCGCGTCCGATGCCGCCGCCGCCTCCGCCCAGCCCGCCGCCGGCGAGCGGCCCCGGGGCCGAACCACTCGAACCGGCCGCGGCGCAAACGGCCGTCGCCGTGGTCGAGCCGAGCCCGCCCGCCGCGCGCAAATCCACCAAACCCAAAGCCGCCGGCGCGAACGGCCAGCGGCCGACCAGGCGCAAGCGCCGCAAGGCGATGACGAGCAGCACGCCGGCCTCCGCCGCGACGTAGCCGGGCTCGCGCCGGCCGGCGCAAGCGGGTCGCGCGAGCGCGCGCCGAACAAGCGCCGCAGTGGAACGCCCGTGGTACACGCGGTTCAACTGGCCGCTGGCGATCGCGCCGGTCTTGGTGACGATCCTGGGCATCGTGTTCATCCGGTCCGCGACGCTGCACGCACCGTACGCCGCCGACGAGTGGCGCAAACAGCTCGTCTACGGCGGCGTCGGCATCGCGATGATGATTGGTGCGGCGTTCGTCGACTATCGCATTTGGCGCCGCTGGGCGCTGCCGCTGTATGTCGTCACGCTGGCGCTGCTGGTGTTCATCACCTTCAAGGGGCACTCGGTGCTCGGGGCCGCGCGCTGGATCCAGATCGGCCCGTTCCAGTTTCAGCCGTCGGAACCGGCCAAGGTCGTGCTGGCGATAACCCTCGCGGCGCTGCTGTCGCGCGGGAATTTTCGCCGCCTCCAGGAGCTCTGGCTGCCGCTGCTCGCGGTCGCGATCCCGGCCGTGCTGATCCTCAAGCAGCCCGACCTCGGCACGACGCTGGTGATCGGCGCGATCCTCACCGCGCAGCTCTACTTCGGGTTACCCAACCTGTTCGACTTCGGGCTGTACGTCGCTGCGGTCGCGACCGCGGCGGCGTACGTGCTCACCAGCGAGCACCTCCTCAAGCCGTTCCAGCGCGCGCGCCTGCTGGTGTTTCTCGATCCCAAGCTCGACCCGCAAGGCGTCGGCTACAACCTCAATCAGTCGAAGATCGCGGTCGGCAGCGGCGAGTGGTTCGGCAAAGGGCTGTTCCACGGCACCCAGACGCAGCTGGCGTTCGTGCCCGAGAACTCGCGCGATTTCATCTTCACCGCGGTCGGCGAGGAGGCCGGCTTCGTCGGCGGGATCGCGTTGCTGGCGCTCTATGCGGTGACGGTCGGTTTCGCGATGCGCGCGGTGGTGGCGGCCAAAGACCGTTTCGGCGTGCTGCTGGCCGTCGGGCTGGTCGCCATGCTCGCTTTTCACATCATCGTCAACGTCGGAATGACGATCGGGATCATGCCGATCACGGGCATTCCGCTGCCGTTCATGTCGTACGGCGGCAGCGCGCTGATGACCGACTACGTCGCGGTCGGCATCCTGCTCAACATCGTCCTGCAAAAAGACATGCTCGTGTTCGGCGACGCCGCCGCGCGCCGAGTGTAGCGGCTCCGCGGCCGGCGGCAGCGGGGACGCATGACGTCCGGACGGTCGTCGAACGGTCCGCTTGAATGCAGTCCCAGCGGCAGGCCGCTTGCCTCGGCGATACCGAGCGGGTGCAGGCGAAGGAGCATCCTGGGGAGTCCCTGAACTGCAGGGGTCAACCGCATTCGAAGGGTGATTGCGCGGCCCCTCGGGGCTCGCGTTGGATCGTCCGGATGCGTTTGAGCAGAATTTTTTCACGATTTACCAGAGGGACGGGAGCGTCCGCCTGCGGCGCCCGCTCGATGACGCAACAGCGTTGTCGCGATGTGCGCGCGGACGACGGCCGTGATCGGCCCATGGAGAGGCCAGTTACCAGTTTGTCAACCGACATTCTCATCTCGAGCGATCCGTGGGAGAACCGCGTCGCGATCCTCGAGGAAAGTCGTCTCGCCGAGATCTACGTCGAGCGCGAAGAGCGCGTCATCGGTTCCATCTACAAGGGCAAGGTCGTCAACGTCCTGCCCGGGATGGGTGCCAGCTTCTGCGACATCGGACTCGGGCGCAACGCCTTTCTTTACGTCGACGACATCAACAAGACGCCGCTGAACATCGGCGACGTCGAGGTCACCTCGGGCCGCAGCGGCTACACGATCACCGAAAAGGTCAGCCGCGGCGACGACGTGCTCGTGCAGATCGTCAAGGAACCGCGCGGGCTCAAGGGGGCGCGCGTCTCGACCAACATCTCGCTGCCGGGGCGCTATCTGATCTTGATGCCGACCGGGAAGTTCAGCGGCGTCTCGCGCAAGATCGACTCCGCCGACGAACGCAACCGGCTCAAGGCGGTGATGAAGGCGATTCGCCCCGAGGGGATGGCGACGGTCGTGCGGACCGCCGCCGCGAACGTCTCGAACGCCGAGCTGATCGCCGACCTGGGCGTGCTCATCCGGATGTGGCACGGGATCCTCGAGCAGTACAAACGCATCCCCGCTCCGGCGCTGCTGCACAAGGACATGAACCTGGTCTACAAGACCGCGCGCGACTTCATCACGCCCGAGGTCAACAACGTCTGGCTCGACGACGAGACCGAGACCGAGAACGTTCGCGACTTCATGCGGCTGCTCGGCCCGCAGTACGTCGACCGGATCAAGTACTACGAGGGCGGCAAGAAGCTGTTCGGCGACTTCAAGATCGACGACGAGATCGCGCGCCTGATGAAGCCGACGGTGAAGCTGCCGTCGGGCGGCTCGATCGTCATCGAGTCGACCGAAGCGCTCACCGTCGTCGACGTGAACTCGGGCAAGTTCACCGGCGGGAAGAACCTCGACGACACGATCGTGCGCACCAACGTCGAAGCCGCCAGCGAGATCGCGCGCCAGGTGCGCTTGCGTGACATCGGCGGGATCATCGTCTGCGACTTCATCGACATGTCGTCGGAGGCCGATCGCAACCGCGTCATCTCGGCGCTGCAAGAGGGCCTGCGCAAGGACCGCACGCGCTCGACGATCCAGTCGTTCTCGCCGCTGGGCCTGCTTGAGTTCACCCGCAAGCGCGTCGGCAAGGATCTCGGCCAGCAGCTGCGCGGCAAGTGCCCGACCTGCGAAGGCCTGGGGAGCGTGATGTCGCCGGAGTCGGTCACGATCGGCACCTTCCGTGAGATTCTCGCGCACGACGGCTCTTCGCTACGCTCAGGGCAGGCGAATGGAAACGGTAGGCACGTCCACATCGCCGCGGCGCCCAACGTCGCCGCGCAGGCCGAGTACTGGTACGAAGACGAGCGCACGCAGCTCGCCGAGCAACTCGGCGCGCAGATCGACGTGTTCGTCGATCCGGCGGTGCATCCGGAGCGGCCGCGCATCGTGTGGGGCGACGAGAACCTGCCGCCCTTCGCGCCGATTCGCGTCGGCGACGAGTTCGAGGTCGAGCTCCTTCACACGCGGCTCCCCAACGCGACCGCCGCGGCAGCGATCGTCGCCGGCCGGCTGATCGAGGTCGAGAACGCCGCCAACGCCGCCGGCAAGACGATCAAAATCCGTATCATCGACGTCGACGGCAGCGACATCTTGGCCGAGCCGCGGACGCGCATCGAAGCCGCCGTGCCGATCGCCGAGGGCCGCGCCAAGAAGCGGCGCCGCGGCGGCCGTGGGCGCAAGCGCGAGCTCACCGCCGCGGAGCAGACCGCCGAGCTGCGCGAGCTGGCCGAAGAGGCCGAGAAGGGCTTGGGCGGGCGCACCTCGATCGGCATCTCGACCGTCGAAGAGGTCGTCGCGAAGGTCGCCAAGCCCAAGACGACGGCGCAGAAGGCCGCCGAAGGACGGGTCACGACCCTGCTGCCGTCTTCCCTTCGAGAACCGGACAAGCTCGGCTCAGCACCGGCGGCTGAATCGCTCTCCGGCCCGCGAACCGTCCTCCCGGGCGAGAAGCTGTCGGGCGACCGCGTCGCGACGAGCGCGCGGACGCCGGCGGCGCCGGTCCCGTTGCGCGCCGCCGGGAAGGCCGGGGCCGGCGCGACGCCTCCGGCGGAGTCCGACGCCGAGGAGTCCGGCCATCGGCGGCGCCGCCGCCGTCGTCGCGGCGGCCGCAGCGGTTCCGAGGCAGCGGCCAGCGCCGCCGCGCCGCTCGTAGCCGGGCTCGCGCCGGCCGACGCCGATCTCGAGGACGACGAAGAGGAGACGGTCGCCGCCGCGGTCGGTCAGAATGGTGCGGCCGCCGGCGAGTCCGGCGAGCGCAAGCGGCGCCGCCGGCGCCGGCGCCGCCGCGGCCGAGGAGCCGCCCAAGGCGACGCAGCCGCGGCCGGTCAGGCCGGCGGTCCCGAGGCGGCGGCCGCCGCCTCCGCCGGAACCGTGCCGGAGCGTCACATCTTCCGGGTCGGACCCGGCGGCGGAGCGCAGGCGACCGGAGAAACCGCACCGCCTACGCCGTCGCGGGCGATCGCGCCGTGGAACCGCAAGCGAGGTGATGTCGCGGTCGAACCGCCGCCGCCGGTGATCACGCCGCCGCCCGAACGCGTCGAGCCGGTCAAGGCCGCGCGACCGGCGCGCGGTCGCCGGCGCGTCGCCGAGGCTCCGTCGGGCCCAGCCGGCCGGCTCGAAGCCGCCGCCGTGGTTCAAGCGCTGCCGGCGCCTGCGCCGGCCGCTGACGAGGCTGCCGCGGCCAAGCGCACGCGCGCGCGCAAGGCCACGACGAGCACTGCCAAGAAGCCAGCGTCCGCCAAAGCGCCGGCCGCGAAGAAGGCACCGGCCAAGAAGGCGGCGGCGAAGAAGTCGTCGAGCGCGAGCAAGGCGTCAGCCGTGAAGAAGGCGACGGCCAGCCGGAAAAAGTTGTAGTCGTGGCGAGGTGATGAGCCTCGCCATCTTCGTCGACTACGACGGGACGATCACCGACGTCGACACGTTCGACGTCCTGGTCCGCTCGGCGGCGGGCGACGACGCGTGGAACGCGCTCGAACGGGAGCTGCGCGCGGGACGCATCACGCTGCGCGAGGCGCTGGCGCGCGAAGCGGCGTTCGTGCGGCTGTCACGACCCGAAGCGCTCGCCGCGCTGGAATCGCGGGCGCGCGTCGATCCGACGTTCGCCCCGTTCGTGCGCACCGCACACGCGCACGGCGACTGGGTCGGCGTCGTCTCGGCCGGGATCCGATCGATCATCGGCCCCGCGTTGGAACGCGCGGGCGTTGACGTCCCCCTGTTCGCCAACGACGTCGACTTCGACCCCGGCGGCTGGCGGATGACGTTCATGGACGAGTCGGCGCTTGGCCACGACAAAGCGGCGCGCGTGCGCGCGGCTTCGGCCGGCGCGCGCACCGTCTACGTCGGCGACGGGATCAGCGACTTCGAAGGCGCGCTGGCGGCCGACCTGCGCTTCGCGAAGCAGGGCCGCGCTCTCGAGCGGTATTGCCGACAGCGCGGCGTCGCCTGCACGTCGTTCTCGTCGTTCGACGAGATCGCCGCGGCCCTGTGGCCGCGGCCGTTAGCGAACTAGGACTTCGGCGGCGGTGGCGCCGTGTTCTGCGCGATGCGACCGTCGAGGAAGCTCACTGCCGCCGCAAGCTGCGGGTCCTGCGCCGGATCGCCGGGCCTGATCCGCGTGTTCTTCGGCAGCTCGCTCTTGATCTCGGGTTCGATGCCGACCGCGTTGATGTCGCGCCCTTTGGGAGTGAAGTAACGCGCCGTCGTGATCTTGACCGCCGAGCCGTCGCGCATGGGATAGATCGTCTGCACGACGCCCTTACCGAAGGTCTTGGTCCCGACGATCGTCCCGACGCCGCTGTCCTGGATCGCGCCGGCGGTGATCTCGGACGCCGAGGCCGTGCGCTCGTTGACCAGCACGGCCAGCGGCCGCGGCGCGATCGCCGAGTTGTCGGCGACATACTCGGTGTTGGTACCGGCGCGCGACTGCACGCTCACGATCGGTCCGCTCGCGATGAACTTCGACGACACGTCGACCGCGGCGTTCAGATAGCCGCCGCCGTTGAAGCGCAGGTCGAGGACGTAGGCTTTCGCGCCCTCCGAGTCGAGCCGGTGCAGCGCAACGTTGAGCTCTTGGGCCGTGGTCTGCCCGAAGACGGCGACGTCGACGTAACCGATGCCGTTGGGCAGCATCTTCGAGCTGACGCTGGGCTGATGGATCATCTCGCGCGTGATCGTCACTGGATCGAGCGTCTTGCCGGAGCGCACCAGGGTGAGCTGCACGCGGGTGCCCGGTGAGCCGCGCAGCTGCGTGGTCACGATGTTCTGCTCCGCGGTCAGCCGCTTCTGATCGTCCTTCTCGCTCAGCGCGGGCGCCAGCAGCTGCGGGACGGGCTTGCCGTCGATCGCCGCGATCATGTCGTCGGGCTGCAGTCCGGCCTTGTCGGACGGCCCGTCGAGAATGACGTTCTCGATGTGCAGCATGTGGGTCGCGTCGTCGATGTCGTACGAGATGCCGACGCCGCCGAACGACGTGCCGTCGAGCCCTTCGTTGATGGCGGCGTACTCTTTCGGGGTGAGGAACTCGGTCCAGCGGTCCTTGACCGACGCGAGCACCCCGGCGATCGCGGCGTAGGTGATCTGCGTCGAGCCCGACAGCGACTCGACCGGCTCGAGCTTCGTGGCGTACCCGCCGACCGCGGTCGAAACCTCGCGGTTGAGGGCCTCGGCATTGGTCACGTCGTCGTCGCCGGCGCGCAGCTGGGGCAGCGTCGCATTGGCCACCTTGCGCTTCTTGAGATATTCGATCATCGAGCTCCGGGCGCCGTCGAGCGCCGCCTGCCGGTCGACCTTCTTGTAGAACTCGCCGGTCAGGTGCATGTAGCTCGCGACGAGCTCTTCGGACTGCTGCGCCGACAGCGACGGTCCGGCAGTCGCCGCCGGAACGCGGCCGGCGGCCAGGGTCAGCGTGAGCAGTGCCGCTGCGGCGACGGAGACGAGGCGCTTCATCAGTCGATACTCTTGCTTTCGATGATCTTCTTGGCGGCGTTGAGCTGTTTGTCGGCCGGCGTGTCGATGATCGGCGCGTCGACGCGCTGGCTCACGACGATGTCGGGGACGATGCCCTTGTGCTGGATGTCGCGGCCTTTGGGCGTGACGTAGCGCGCGGTGGTGATCTTGAGCGCACCCTTGTCGGGGAGCGTGTACAAGCTCTGCACGACGCCTTTTCCGAACGTCTTCTCGCCGATCAACGTGCCGGCGTCGTAGTCTTGGATTGCGCCGGCGGTGATCTCCGACGCGCTGGCGGTGTAGCGGTTCACCAGCACGACCAGCGGCTTGGCGTCGAGCGCGTGTCCGTTCGCGCTGCGCACGTCCCGGTCGCCGGCCCGGTCGATCGTCGAGACGATCGTGCCTTGCGGGATGAACAGGCTGGAGATGTCGACCGCCGCGTCGAGCAGGCCGCCGCCGTTGAAGCGCAGGTCGAGGATGTAGCCGTGCACGTTGTGGCGCTTCCCGCTCAGCAGCGCGTCACGGACTTCGTCGGCCGACGTCTGGCCGAACTCCGCCAAGCGAACGTACTCGATCCCGTTTTCGACTTTGCTGACGACCGACGGCACGTGGATATCGGCGCGGGTGACTTGCAGCGTGCGCATCCCGGCGGCGTGGCGCCTGACCGTGAGCGAGACGACCGTGCCGACCGGCCCGCGAATCTCGCGCTCGACCGTGTCGATCTTCTGGCCCGCCGTCGAGCGGCCGTCCACGGCGACGATCACGTCGCCCGGCCGCACGCCGGCCTTGATCGCCGGATTGCCGTCGATCGGGTTGGCGACGATCGCACCACTCTTGGGCTCTTGCTGGATGTAGACGCCGATCCCGCCGAAGTTGCCGCCGCGCAGCGACTCGTCCAGACCGTTGATCTCTTGCGGCGACAGATACGTCGTGTACGGGTCGCCCAGACCGCCGAGCATACCGGTCAGCGCGACTTGCGTGTAGGTGTTGGCCGGTGCGACCCTCGCATAGCGGTGCTGCACCGTCGACAAGGTCGTCTCGAGGATCGCGATGTCGCGGCCGCGGTCACCGGTCGCGCTGCTGCGCGGCACCTGCGGGTCGCCGACGTGCTTGAACTTGAGGAAGTTGGTGAGAGCTTGCTGCTCGCCGGTGACCAGTAACTGGTCGGCGACCGGCTTGTAGTACGCGTGCTCGACGCGCTCGTAGGCAAGCGCGAGCATGTGCCGCTGATCGCCGTTGTCGAGCAGCGGCCCGAAATCGAGGCCGACGACGCGTTGGCCCGATCCCAGCACGATTGTCTGCGCCGGCGCCGGGTCGGCAGCGGCGCGCCCGGCATAGACCGCGCCGGCCGAGGCGGCAACGAGGATCACGAGCGCGGCGGACAACGAGCGGGTGCGGGCGGTCAAAAGCGATCCTTACCTGACGAGGGCTGCGAGTCGTTTCCTCCCCTGAACACGCCCGCTCTTCCCTTTGTTCCATTCCATCATCGGCCTTTAACAGTGCTCGAACACCCTTGGGGCCCGCTGAGGCTATCGCCTCCGCTCCGCTACGGGTCATCGCCTCCGCTCCGCTACGGCGAGAAGGTACTGTTGAATGCGAGTCGCCCTTCGGGCGAGTCTCAGCGTGGATTTCCTGACGGAATTCCACGCCGAGACCTTTTTTCGCCGAGCGGACGCCGCCAGAGCCGGGACGGCGGGCCACGCCTCATTTGCGTCACCCGGTGGGACGCTAGGCTCGGAGCAGAAGCATCAGCCGCCTGATGCGATCGTCTCCCGTGGAATTCCGTTAGGAAATCCACCGGGAGACTCGCCCGAAGGGCGACTCGCCGGCGCACGGCGCCGGCGAGCATTCAACACACCTTCTCGCCGTAGCGCCAGCGGAGGCGAACTATCGAGCGGAGGCGATTCTACCGGAGGTAGGACATGGGATCGACCGGATGGCCGTTCTGCATTACTTGGAAGTGGACGTGCGGGCCGGTTGCGTCGCCGGTGGCGCCGGCCGCGCCGATCGCCTGCCCCCGCTGCACCTCCTGGCCGACGCCGACGAAGATCTGCGAGAGGTGGCAGTACAGGGTCGAGAGCCCGCCGTGGTGGTCGATCGCGACCATGTTGCCGCACAGTCCCTGATAGCTCGCGACGATGATCGTCCCGGCCGCGGCGGCGGCGACCGGGGTCCCGGTGGGGACGCCGATGTCGATCCCGTTGTGCATGATCGTTCGGTGGAACACCGGATGGTAGCGCATCCCGAACGGGCTCGTGATCGGACCCGAGACCGGCCACATCAGCTGGCCCGGCGCGCCCGGCTCGGGCGGCAGCTCCTCGCCGGCGAGCTGTCGAGCCCGGCGACTGGCCAGCCGGCGGGCCTCCTCCTCGCGCTGTTTCTCGACGATGAGCGCTTCGAGGGCGGCCTCTTCGGCCGCCGACATCTCGTCGAGCTGCACGACCTGTGCTTGCACCTCGCGCCGCTGAGCGTCGGCGGCGGCGACGAGGTTATGGCGCTCGGTGGCCAGCGCGTCGAGCGCGCGTTCCTGCTGGAGGGCCTGGTCCTGCTCGCCCGAGAGCTCGCTCTGAACGCCGAGCAGTCCGGTCTGAATCGCGGTGACCCGCGCTGCGTCGCTCCGGCGCGCGCGAATCGTCGCTTCGTTGGCCTTGACCAGGTACCGGATGTCGTTCCAGCGCTCGACGAAGTCGGCGAACGACCGCGCACGCAGCAGCACGTCGACGTAGCCGAGGTCGCCGTGCTCGTACGCGTCGATCAGCCGCCGGTTGAGCGCGTCCTGATGGCGGTGTAGGGTCGCCTTGGCCGCGTTGAGCTGAATCTGGTTCCAGGCCAGCTTGCGCTGCGTCGAGCGGATGCGCGCGTGCAAGTCGGCCAAGTGCCCGTTGACCGACGTGATGTTGCGGTTCGTCGCGTCGAGCTGCGACCGCAAGTCGCTTTCGCGCGCTTTGGCGGACTCGAGCTGGCCGCGCTTCTGGTGGAGCTGCAGGTGAACGTTGTGGACCTTGGCCTGCTGCTGTCGAATCTTCTCGTCGACGCGGCTCTTGCCCATCCCCGGGCTCGGCACGAGCGCCGCGCCGAGCGCGATCGCCACGACGGTGCGCGCGATCCGCGCCGCGGTCACGGCGCGACCTCGTGCTCGGCGACGACCACCGAGCCGGGGCGGCGTTTGGCTTCCTTCTTCACGCGCGCGGCGCGCTCGCCGATCGCTTCATAGGTCGACGGTCCGCGCGAGCCGTCGACCAGCGCGACCGAAACGGTGCAGTACGGGACGCGGGTATCGCGCTGCAGGCTGCGCATCCCGCGGTCGAAGGCCGTGACGATCGCCTCGGCGGCCGTCACCGCCTGCGCCGGGCGCATCACGGCAACGAAGTCGTCGCCGCCGACGTGGCCGACGAAGGTGTCCGCGCCGTGCTGCCGCACCGCGTCGACGATGGTGGCGGCCAGCAGCTTGATGACGTCGTCGCCGCTGGCGAAGCCGAACGCGTCGTTGAACGCTTTGAAGCCGTCGAGGTCGAGGTAGAGCACGCACCACGCCGCGCGCCCGGCCAGACGGCGGCGGATCTCGTCCTCGATCGGGCCGTTGCCGGGCAGCTTGGTGAGCGGCTGCAGTGACGCTTCGTCGGCGGCGCGCTTGATGCGGCCGCGCACGCGCGCCAGCACCTCCTCGGGAGCGAACGGCTTGGTGACGACGTCGTCGGCGCCGGCTTCGAGCGAACGCACCGCTTCGTCGGCGTGCATCCGCGGCGTGAGCACGATCAGCGGAACGTGCGAGCCGTGCGGATGCCGGCGCAGCCGCTCGACGACGCCCGGACCGTCGCTCGCGACCGGGACGACGTCGAGCACGATCGCGTCGGGACGGCCGCGGTCGAGCGCGGCGAGCGCGCTCTCGGCGTCGAGCGCGTCGAGCACCCGGAAGCCGACCACTTCAAAGTTCGCGCGCAGGATCTCGCGCAGCCGCAAGTCATCGTCGATCAGCAGAATCGTGCCGCCCTCGCCCCGAGCCTCGCGAAGGGTCACGCGCGCAGGTGCCGGCCGACGCTGAACCACGATGCGACGAGTCCCACCGCGGCGCCGACCGCCAGCAGCTCGGCGCACAGGGCCGGCGCGTTGACGCGGAACGTGACGAACGCCAGCGTCGAGGCGAGCTTGGGCACCACCTGGTAGGCGGCCAGCGCGAGCACGGCGATCGCCAGCGCGGCACCGAGCAGTCCGGCCAGCATCCCTTCGGCGATGAACGGCATGCGGATGTACATATTCGTCGCACCGACGAGCTGCATGATCGCGATCTCGCGCCGGCGCGCAAAGACGGTGAGCCGGATCGTATTCGCGATCACGATCGCGGCCGAGATCGACAACAGCGCGATGAGCGCGATCCCGATCCGCCCGACCACGGTCGCCGCCTTGAGCAGCTTCTGCACGGTGTCGGCCGCGTAATCGGTCTTGGCGACGCGCGGATCGCGCGCGATCGAGCGCGCGACCACCGGCACCAGAGCGGCGTCTTTCACCCGCACGTGAAACGCGTTGGGCAGTGGGTTGGTCGTCAGCAGCGAGGTGTCGAAGTCCGAGCCCAGCACGTCCTTCATGCGCCGCAGGCCGTCGCGGCGCGGGACGTAGGTCGCCGACGCGATGCGGTGATCGGCGGCGAAACCAGCCGCGAGATCCTTGGCCTTGGCGTCGTCCACGTCGTCCTTCAGATAGACGGCGATCTCGATCTGCGACAGCACGCCGCTGCCGAACGTCGCGATCGTGTCGCGCACGAACAGGAACGACCCCAGCAGGACGATCGTGACCGCGACGGTCCCGATCGCGGTGAACTGCATCCCGGCGTTGCGGGTGAAGTTCGTGATGACCTCACCCAGGAAGAACCGCAGTCTGCCCCAGTCCACGGAAATAGTAGCCTCTTTCGTCGTCGTGCAGGATGCGGCCGTGCTCGAGCCGCACGACGCGCCTGCGCATGCGGTCGACGACGGCCTGGTTGTGGGTCGCGACGACGACGGTCGTGCCCTTGATGTTGATCCGCTGCAGCAGCTCCATGATCTCGGTGGTGTTCGACGGATCGAGGTTGCCGGTCGGCTCGTCGCACAGCAGGATTCGCGGGTTGCCGACCAGCGCCCGGGCGATCGCGGTGCGCTGCTGCTCGCCGCCCGACAGCTCCGACGGGAACACGCGCGCCTTGTGCGACAGCCCGACGAGGTCGAGCGAGCGCGGGACCATGCGCATCACGTCCTTGGTGCGCGTTCCGGTGACTTGCAGGGCGAACGCGACGTTCTCCCAGACCGTCTTGTGCGAGAGCAGCTTGAAGTCTTGGAACACGACGCCGATGTTGCGCCGCAGCTTCGGCACGCGGCCGCGGCGCAGCGTGTCGACCCGGATGTTGTCGACCACGACCTGACCCGAGCTCGGCAGCTCTTCGCGGTACAGCAGCTTGAGCAGCGACGATTTTCCGGTCCCCGAATGGCCGACCAAAAAAACGAAACTGCCTTTCTCGATTTCGAGATCGACGTCATCGAGCGCTCGCGTTCCGTTCGGATAGACGAGCGTAACGCCGCGGAGACTGATCATGGGTGAGACGCGCTCCGGCGTTTGGGATTACGGAGGTATTGGGCGGGGCGGGGGACATACCTTCGGCTAGACCATGAACTTCGATCTCACCGAAGAGCAACGGGCGATCCAGTCGCTCTGCCGCGAGTTCGCGCGCGACGAAGTCGCTCCGCAGGCCGAGCGCAACGACCGGGAGGAGCGCTTCCCCTACGAGCTGGTGAAGAAGATGGGCGAGCTCGGGCTCATGGGTTTGCCTTTTCCGGAGCGATACGGCGGAGCCGGTGCGGATACGGTCAGCTACGCGCTGGCGGTGATGGAGATCGCGCGGGCCGACGCTTCGACCGCGATCACGCTCGCGGCGCACGTCTCGCTGGGCGCGTCACCGTTCTTTCTGTTCGGCAGCGAGCGCCAGAAAGAAGAGTTCCTCGTTCCGCTGGCCCGCGGCGAGCGGCTGTGGGGCTTTGGGCTGACCGAGCCCGACGCCGGCAGCGACGCCGGCGGGACGCGGACCCGGGCCGAGCTGCGCGACGGTCGCTGGGTGATCAACGGGACCAAGGCCTTCATCACCAACAGCGGGACCGAGATCACCGGCGGGACGACGATCACCGCCGTGACCGGCAGCCGCAACGGGCGCAATGAGATTTCGACGCTCGTCGTGCCGCAAGACACGCCGGGCTTCAGCCGCTCCAAGAAGTACCGCAAGATGGGCTGGCGCGCGTCCGACACGCGCGAGCTGTCGTTCGTCGACGCCGCCGTCCCCGAGGAGTACCTGCTGGGCGAGCGTGGCAAAGGGTTGCGCAACTTCCTGACCATCCTCGACGGCGGGCGGATCTCGGTGGCGGCGTTGTCGGTCGGGCTGGCGATCGGCGCCTACGACGAGGCCTTCAAGTACGCCAAGGAGCGGCGGCAGTTCGGCCAACCGATCTCGAGCTTCCAGGCGATTCAGTTCAAGCTGGCCGACATGCTGACCGAGATCGAGCACGCCAGGCTGATGGTCTTGCGCGCCGCCTGGGAGAAGGACGAGGGCCGCGCCTTCGAGCTGAGCGCTTCGCTGGCGAAGCTCTACTCGGGCGAGGTCTCCCGCCGGGTCGTCAACGAGGCGCTGCAGATCCACGGCGGCTACGGCTTCATGGAAGAGTATCCGATCTCGCGCATGTACCGCGACCAGAAGATCAACGAGATCGGCGAGGGCACCAACGAGATCCAGCGCTTGGTCATCGCCAAGCAGATCGGCCTCTAGAGGTTCGTCTAGCCGGGCCGGCCGGCCGGGGTGGGTATTGAGGTAGGCATGGCCCGGCCGTCAGAGCTTCGATTGATTCGCCATGCCGAGAGTGCCGGCAACCTCGCCCGGGCGGCCGCCCTCGCCGCCGGCGCGCCGGTCATCGACATCGCGCTGCGCGACTGCGACGTTCCGCTCTCGGAGCTGGGCGAGCGGCAGGCCGCGGCGCTGGGCCGCTGGCTGCCGCGGAACCTCCGGCCGGTCGACGCGATCTTCTGCTCGCCCTACGTCCGCGCCCAGGAGACGACCTCGATCGCGCAGGACGCGGCCGGCTGGAAGGTCCCGGTGATCGTCGACGAGAGGTTGCGCGAAAAGGAGTTCGGCCTGCTCGACCGGCTGACGCGACAGGGGATCGAAGCGCGCTTCCCCGAGCAGGCCGAGCTGCGGCGCCGGCTCGGCAAGTTCTACTACCGTCCGCCGGGCGGCGAGAGCTGGACCGACGTGGTCCTGCGGCTGCGCAGCATCCTCGACGAGATGTGCGCCGAATACGCCGGCCGCCGCGTCGCGGTCGTCTGCCATCAGGTCAACGTGCTGTGCTTTCGCTACGTGCTCGAACGGCTGGGCGAGCAGGAACTGCTGGCGATCGACCGCGCAGCCGATGTCGCGAACTGCGCGGTGACCACCTATACTGCGGGCGCTCCCGGCGGCGAGCTCGTGCTCGAGGCCTACAACGTCGTCGCGCCGCTCGAAGAGGCCGGCGAGACGGTCACCGCGAGGCCGGATGTCCCCGTCGCTCGCGGCTGAGCCGATCGACGACGCGCTGCTGCGCGGCTGGCCGCTGCCGGCGCCCGGCGGCGGCGACAAGAACGCGCGCGGCAGCGCGTTCGTGGTGGCCGGCGCACCGCAGATGCCCGGCGCCGCGATCCTGTGCGCCACCGCGGTGTTGCGCGCCGGCGCCGGCAAGGTGCAGATCGGCACCGCCGCGCCGGTCGCCGCGCAGGTCGGGGCCGGCGTTCTCGAAGCGCTGGTGATCGGCTTGGAAGCGACCGACGCGGGCGCGCTCACCATCGCGAACGCGCCGGCGATCGCGAAGCGCGCCAACGCGCACGACGCGCTCGTCATCGGCCCAGGTCTGGTCGACGACGAACGCACCGTCGCCGCGCTGACCGCCGCGGTGCTGCGCTCGCTCGGCGCGCCGGCGGTGATCGACGCCGCCGCGCTGGCGTGTCTAGGTGAAAGCGACGACGCGCTCGGACCGCTCGACGGGCGCGCGGTGCTGACGCCGCACTGCGGCGAGATGGCGTCGATGATGGGCGTCGCGCGCGAGGAGATCGAACGCGATCCGGCCCGCTACGCGCGCGACGCGGCGCAGCGTTTCAACGCGGTGGTCGCGCTCAAAGGCGAGCAGACCCATATCGCCGCGCCCGGCGGCGAGCTGTACCGCAACGACGACGGTGACATCGGGCTGGCGACGTCGGGCTCGGGCGACGTGTTGGCCGGAATCGTCGGCGGGCTCCTGGCGCGCGGCGCGCCGCCGCTCCAAGCCGCGGTCTGGGGCGTCGCGCTGCACGCGCGCGCCGGCGCGCGCCTGTCGCATCGCATCGGGCTCGGCTTCTTGGCGCGCGAGCTGCTGACCGAGATACCGCCGCTGATGCGCGAGCTGGCAGCCTGAAGTGCGCGTGCTGATCCCGCTGCCGAAGCTGGACTTCGACCCGTCGGAGGTGGCGGTGAGCTGGTCGGTGCTGCGCGCCGCCGGCATCGAGATCGCATTCGCGACGCCCGACGGTGCGCGTGCCGCCGGCGATCCCATCATGGTCGACGGACGCGGCCTCACGCTGTTCGGCCCGTTACTGCGCGCGCGTGCCGGCGCGCGCGCCGACTACGCGCGGCTGCTCGACGATCGTGCGTTCGGCGCGCCGCTCGCGTACGACGCGCTGCAGGTCGCGGACTCCGACGGCTTGCTGTTGCCGGGCGGGCACCGCGCCAGCGGGATGCGCCCGTACCTCGAGAGCGCGTCGTTGCAGCGTTTCGTCGCGGAGTTCTTCGCGACCGGCAAACCGGTGGCGGCGATCTGTCACGGCGTGCTGCTCGCGGCGCGCTCGATCTCGCCGTCGACGGGCCGATCGGTGCTCTACGGGCGCAAGACGACCGCGCTCACCTGGGCGCTCGAGCGCTCGGCATGGCGCATCGGGCGGATCGCGCGCTGGTGGGATCCGAGCTACTATCGCACCTACGAGGAACGTCCGGGCGATCCGCCGGGCTACATGAGCGTGCAGGCAGAGGTGATCGCGCGCGCTGGCGTCGCCCGAGGACTTTCTCGACGTGCCGCGCGACGCGCCGGACTACGCGCTCAAGACCAACGGGATCGCACGCGACAGCGCGACCGACCGGCGCCCGGCTTGGGTCGTGCGCGACGGCGCGTACGTGTCGGCGCGCTGGCCGGGCGACGTGCACGCGTTCGCGCGCGCATTCGTGGAGACGCTCGCCGCGCACCCCGTTCCGGCGGGCTGACCACGGTCAGCACAGCACCGCGACGGGTTCGAGCTCGATGCGCGTCGCGCCGGCGGCGGCGGCGGCTTCGCCCAGCTCCGCGCTGGCGGTGAACAGGATGCACTGCGCGTCGAGCGCGGCGTGGAAGAGCGCCGGCAGACAGCGCGCGACGCGCTGCCGTCCCAGTACGCGAACGGATCGTCGAGCAGCACCGGCGGCGTCTCGAGCCCTTCGGCGAACATGCGCGCCGTCGCGAACCGCACGACCAGCGCGATCTGATCGCGCGTCCCGGCCGACAGCGTGTCGAGCTCTTCGATCGCGCCGGTCTCCGGCACGCGCACGTTGATCCCGAGCGTGGCCGGGTTGACGCGGATCTCGCCGTAGCGGCCGCCGGTGATCGCGCCGAGCACGCCGGCGCTGTATTCTTCGAGCCGGCGCGCGAACGCGCGGTGCGCCTCTTCCTTGCGCGCGTCGATCGACGCGCCGCGCCAGCTTGACGGCGCGTTCGAACGCGCTCGAGCCGGTCGATCTCGGCTTGCGTCTGCGGCCCGCGCCTCGTCGAGCTCGGCGAGGTTCGGCACGTTGGCTTCGCCGGCGCGCAGCGCGCCCTCCAGCGTCGCGACGGTCTTCTCCGCCTCGCGCGCGCTCTCGTCGAGCTCGGCGCGCTCGCGCTCGAGTGCCCGCAGCAGCTGCGAGTCGTCGCGCAGCGCGGCACGACGCCGTCGGCAAGCAGCGCGTCGTACTCGGCCTGCAGCGCGAACTCGTCGTCGCCGTGGAGGATGTCGCCGCGGCGCAGCGTCAGCATCGCCAGCCGCGCGTCGAGCCCGTTGCGCTCGCGGCGGCGAGCCGCACGCTGCTGCGCCGCCGCGCGCCGCGCCGCGCGGTCGCCGCTGAGGTCGGGAACCAGCGCGGCGGCGAGCGCATCGAAACGCTCCGCTTCCGCGGCGACGGCCGCACCGGCGGTCCCGGCGCGCGCTTCGGCCTTGAGCGCCGCGCGCTCGCGCGCGCGCAGCGTGGTGAACCGCTCGCGGCGGCGCGCGAGCTCGCCCAGGCTCGCGATCCCGAGCGGCTCGAGCACGGCCGCGACGACCGTGCCGGCGAGCTGCTCGTCGGCCAGCGCGGTGTCCGCGGCGCGCTGTTTTTGCTCGGCTTCCTTGCGCCGGTCGGCGTGCAGGTTGCCGCGCAGGAAGGCGGCGCCGCCGAAGCCGATCGCGAACACCGACGCGAAGGCGCTCCACAACCACTCGTGTGCGATCGCGAAAGCCGACGTCGACGACCAGCGCGACCAGCGCGAACGCCAGCACCATCCCGGCCGGCGTGCGGCCGCCTTCCACGTCGTGGCGCGCGGTCGCCGCGTCGTGCGCGGCGGCGGCGGCGCGCGCATGAGCCGCATCGGCTTGTGCCGCCGCGGCGCGCAGCGCGTCGAACGCGTCGTCGTCGAACGTTCCGGCGTCGGCGGCGCGTTCGGCGAGCTCCTCGCTTTCGACGGCGGTCAGCCGTTCATCGGCCTGGGCCGTCGCGGCGGCTTCGGCGACGCTTTGGGCCGAGCGCCACGAGTGGTAGGCGTCATCGAGCGCCGAGATGCGATCGGCCGCGAAATCTTGCACGTCGTCGAACGCCGCGCGCTCCGTTTGCACCGCACCGAGCTCGTCGCGGCACTCCGCCAGCGCGCTCAGGCGCGCCGCGAGGCGCGCCGCGCGCAACGCGCGCACGCGGCGGTCGAGCTCGACCACCGTCGCGGCGTCGCGGTCGTGCTCGGCGCGGGCGGTGCCGATCCGTACCCGCAGCGCGGCCAGCGCGTCGACCGCCGCGCGCGCCTCGTCGGCCGCGCGGCGGCGGCGGCTGTACTCGTCGCGCAACGCGCGCAGTGGTGCGTTCTTGTGGGCACGCTCGGTGCCGACGTGCTTGCGCAGCGCGTCGTCGAGCCGAGCCAGCGCACCGAGCGCCGCATCCTCCTTCGGCCCGCCGTCGAGCGCCTGCGCCAGAGCGGCCGAGACCTCACCGGCCGACGCGCCGTCGAGCCCGATCGCGCGCTGGCGCGCGTAGGCGGTCTGCGCGAACACGTCGAGCGAGACGCCGAGCTGCGCTTCACCGGGACTCAGCGACTTGCCGTTGCCGATTCGCGCGGCGGCGTCGGCGCCGCCGGCGTCGTAGACGCGCACGCCCTTGGTGTCGCGCTCGAACGCGCGATGCACTTCCCAGCGCGCGCCGTCGGCGGTTTCGTAGGTCAGCACGGTCGCGTACGCGCCGCCGCTCCACGGCCGCCAGCGGTCCTTCTCACCGCGCTGCAGCCCGTACAGCGACGCCACGAGTGCCGCCGCCAAGGTGGATTTGCCGGTCTCGTTGGGGCCGGTCACGACGTTGAGCCCCGGTCCGAAGACGAACGTGCGATCGGCGAGCCGCCCGAAGCCGTCGACGCGCAGCGCGTGGAGTCTCAAGGTCGCCCCATAGCGCGCGTCACGGTTTGAGGTCGCCGCCGGCGAACGCCGCGACCGTGCAGCGCAGTGCGCCGGTCGCGTCTTCGTCGCCGCCCGCGGCGAGCTCCAGCAGATCGGCGACGGCGCGACCGCGCACGTTCGGCTCGCGCGCGATCGCGGCGTAGTCGGCGGCAACGGTCGCGTCGTGCAGCTCGAGCGCGCCGAGCGCAGCCCCACAGCGGTCGGCGATCAGCTCGCGGTCGACGCGCGTGCCGGGCGCGATCGTGCCGCTCAGGCGCACGCGCAGAAAGTCATCGCGACCGTACGGCTGCAGCGCGCGGGCGAGCGCGGCCAGCACGGCGTGCTCGCTGGCGGCGTCGTCGAGCGCGACGTCGAGATCGATGAGCCGCGTCCGCGCCAGCTCGACGTGCTCGATCTCGATCGCGCCGCCGTCGACGGTGACGACGAGCGCGCCGTGCGCGCCGCGTTCGCCGAACTTGATCGGCTCCGGCGAACCGGGGTACGCCAGCCGCGCGCGGCCCGTTTCGTCACGAACGGTCGCGCCGCCGTGGTAGTGGCCGGCCAGCGCGCAATCGGCGCCCGACGCGACGACCTCGGCCAACGTGAACGGGGCCGTCGCGCGCTTGCCCGGTGGGCAGCGATCCTCGTCGCTGCCGTGTACCAGCGCGAGCCGCGTTCCCGGCCGGTCGAAGTGCGCGCCGGCGAACGGCCGGCCCGGCTCGGCCGGCGCGTGACCGAAGCCGTAGATCGTGAGCTCGGGTCCGAGCGGATGCGCGTTCCAGGCCGGTTCCGCAAAGACGCGAACGTTCGCGGGCCGGTCGTCGCGAGCATAGAGCGCGTGGGCTGAATAGGGGTCGTGATTACCGGGTGCGATCAGGACCGGGCCGCCGAACCGGGCCAGCTCCGCGAAGATGAAGCGCGCCGTCTGCGGCCCGGCGCGTTGCGCTTCGTAGAGGTCACCGCCGATCGTGAGCGCGTCGGCCCGCCTCTTCAGCGCCAGGTCGACGACGCGCACGAACGCGTCGGCCAGCGCCGCCCGGCGCCGAGCTCCCCCACGCAGCTCCGTGAACGCCGTCTCGAGGTGCACGTCCGCGGCATGGACGATCGTCGTCGGCATCGTCCGAGTTCTTCGACGTCCGCGCACGGCAGGTCTCCCTCCCCGGGTCGGGTATTCGGGAGAGACTACAATCGTCGGAGGATCGCGTATGCGACGTGCTTTCCTTTCCCGCGCGCTGGCGGCCGGCGCATGCCTGGCGCTGGCCGCCGCCGCTCCGCTCGCGACGCGCGCGGACAACGCGCCGTCCGAAATCGTCATCGGCGCTGCCCTGCCGCTGACCGGCGAAGAGAGCCGCATCGGCGCGTACTACAAAGACGCGTACGAGCTGGAGACCAAGGAGATCAATGACGCCGGCGGGATCCAGCTCAAGGCGTACGGTCGCAAGGTCCCGGTCAAGCTGATCGTCTACGACGACAAGACCGACGCGGCGACCTCGCGCAACCTCTACGAGCGGCTGGCGGTGCAGGACCACGTCGACGCGATGCTCGGCGGCTACGCGACCGATCTGGTGCAAGCGCAGACGGTCGTGCCGCAGCAGTACAAGATTCCGTACGTCGGCGGCGGCGGCGCCGCGACGGCGATCTACAAGCGCGGCTTCACCACGATCTTCAGCCTGTTGGCCTCGATCCAGAATCTGGCCTACTCGGAGTGCGACTTCATCGAAGAGATGCAGGCACAGCACAAGCTGCCGATGCCGCTCAAGATGGCGATCGTGTACGAGAACACCTCGCACGGCCGCGACTTCGAGGACGGACTGCAGACGCGCGCCAAGGCGAAGCCGAAGAACTATCAAGTCGTGATGACCGAGGCGTTCGACCTGCACGGCAAAGACTTCACGCCGCTGCTGCAAAAGGTCAAAGGCTCGGGCGCCAACGCGTTCATGGCCGATGCACACCTCGACGACTACATCACGATGGCGCGCCAGTACAAGCAGCTCGGCCTCCGCCACGCGTACATGACCTACGGCGCGCGCGGACCGGAGAAGGCGGCGCGCGACGCGCTCGGCTCGGGCGTCGACTACGTCGTCGCGGCCGCCTGGTGGAACCAAGCGATGCCGGCCGCCGGCGTGCGCGCGTTCGACGACAAGTGGAAAGCCGCGTACCCGCAGCTCAACTCCGAGTGGTACGGCGCCCTGCCGTACGAGACGGCGCGCACGCTCTACACCGCGATCGCCCAGACCGGCTCGCTCGACAAGGCGAAGGTGGTCGACACGCTGCGGCACATCGACCTGCGCGACACGATCCTGCCGGGCGGCCACATCAAGTTCGAGGCCGACGGTCAGATCAACGCGCCGTTCGTGGTGACCGAGAACCTGCCCGGCGGCAAGACGGTGATCGTGTACCCGCACGAGGAGAAGACCGGCGATCCAGTGCTGCCCGTCCCCGAATCGTAACGAGACCGCGCGCTGGAGACGCTCGACACCCTGATCTCGGCGCTGCTGACCGCGGGGCTGTACGCATCGATGTCGTACGGCCTCGCGCTCGTCTACGGCGTGCTCAAGATCATCAACCTCGCCAACGCCGGCTTCTTGATGCTCGGCGCGTACGTGACGTGGTGGCTGTTCGCGACCTTCGGACTCGACCCGCTGCTCGCGCCGCTGGTCGTGATCCCGCTGTTCTTCGCGATCGGCTGGGGGCTCGAGCGCACGCTGGTGCGCCGCGTGCTCGGGGCCGAGCCGATCGTCTCGCTGCTGCTGCTGTTCGGCGTCTGGCTGGTGGTGCAGAGCCTGGCCTACGTGATCTGGACCGGTGACTCGCGCTCGATCGAGAACGCCTTCGTCGAAGCGACGGTCAAGATCGCGGGGATGCAGCTCGCCGTGCCGCGGATCTACGTGTTCGTGATGAGCGCGGTGACGATTGCCGTGCTGCAGCTATTCCTGACCCGCACCCAGCTCGGCCGCGCGATCCGCGCCACCGCGCAGGACCGCGACGCCGCGCGGCTGGTCGGGGTCGACGTCGACCGGGTGATGGGGATCGCGTTCGGGATCGGCATCGCGCTGGCCGGCTTCGGCGGGTCGCTGCTCTCACTGCTGTTCTCGTTCACCCCCGACTTCGGGCGCTCGCTCTCGCTCAAATCGTTCTGCATCGTCGTGCTGGGCGGCCTCGACTCGATCGTCGGCGTCGCGTTCGGTGCGATCTCACTGGCACTGGCGGAGGCGTTCGGCGTGCGCTACATGCCGGCGTCGCTGCAGAACCTCATCTCGTTCGTCGTGCTGGTCGTCGTGCTCGTCGCGCTCCCCAAGGGGATCGTCGGAACGCTGCGCGCGCTGCGGCGTGGGTAAGCGCGCCGGCGTCGCCGCGCTCGCCGCGGCGGCGATCGTGTTCCCGTTCGCCGCGCCCAACGCCGAGTACGCGCTCGACATGCTGTTCTTGATCTTCCTGTTCGGCGCGATGGCGACGGCCTGGAACTACGTCGGCGGCTTCGCCGGCCAGGTCTCGTTCGGCCACGCGGCGTTTTTGGGGATCGGCGCGTACGCGACGACGATCCTGCTGCTCGCGCACGTCTCGCTGTGGGTCGCGGTTCCGGTCTCGGCGCTCTTGCCGGCGCTCTACTCGCTGCTCATCGGGATCCCGGCGTTTCGGTTGCGCGGTCCGTACTTCTCGATCGGGACGATCGGGATCGGCGAAGCAACGCGGTTGATCGCGCTCAACTGGGACGCGCTGACCGGGGGCGCGTCGGGGCTCACGCTCGGCGGCGCGCCGCCCAAGGTCGTGCTGTACTTCGCCGCGTTCGCGCTGTGCGTCGTCTCGATCGCGATCGCGATCTGGGTCAAACGCTCGCGGTTCGGCTACGCGCTCGCGGCGGTGCGGCAGGACACCGACGCGGCCGAGACGCTCGGCGTCGCGACGACGATCGCCAAGACGCAGGCGCTGGCGATCTCGGCCTGCGTGCTGGGTGTCGCCGGCAGCATTTACGCGCTGTACTACCAGTTCATCAGCCCCGACTCGGTGTTCGGCTTCGGCACCGCGATCGCGCTGGTGATCATGCCGCTCATCGGCGGAATCGGAACGATCAGCGGGCCGCTGATCGGGGCCGTCATCTTCACCTTCGTGCGCGAGCAGCTCACCGGGCTGCTGGCCAACGTCGCGAACGCCGACCTGCTCGTCTTCGGGCTGCTGCTGATCGCGATCGTCGTGTTCGAGCCGGGTGGGCTCCTGGGGATCGCGGCCGCGCTGCAACGGCGGTTCGGCAGGCGCACGCCGCGCGAGCCGCAGCCCGATGGCTGACGCCGCCGCAACGCTCGCGCCGGCCGCGCCGATCCTGGCCGGTCGCGGGCTGACCAAGCGCTTCGGTGGGCTGGTCGCGGTCGACGACGTCGATCTCGACGTGGCGGCCGGCGAAATCCTCGGGCTCATCGGCCCCAACGGCGCCGGCAAGTCGACGCTGTTCCGGCTGATCGCGGGGATCATGCGGCCCACGGCGGGGACCGTCACGTTTCGCGGCCGCGAGATCACGCGTCGCGCGGCGCACGACGTCTGCGTCGCCGGCGTCGCGTCGACGCATCAGATCGTGCGTCCGTTCCGCGAGATGACGGTGCTCGAGAACGTGATGGTCGGCGCATTCTTCGGCCGGCGCCCGCGGCCGCGCGGCGTGGCGGCCGCGCGTGAAGACGCGCTGGAAGCGCTAGCGGTGTGCGGGCTGGACGCGCGCGCCGCCGCGCCGGCTCGCGCGCTCAACCTGGCCGGTCAGAAGCGGCTCGAGATTGCGCGCGCGCTCGCGACGCGGCCCGAGGTGCTGCTGCTCGACGAAGTGCTGGCCGGCTTGAACCCGACCGAGACGGACCGCACCCTCGACCTCGTGCGCACGATCTGCGCCCGCGGCGTCACGATCGTGATCGTCGAGCACAACCTGCGGGCGGTGCGCGGGGTCTGCTCGCGGATCGCCGTGCTGGTCGAAGGCCGCAAGGTCGTCGAAGGCGATCCCGAGACGGTGCTGCGCGACGAGCGCGTCGTCACGGCGTACCTCGGGCCGAGCCATGCTTGAGGTCGACCGCGTCGCCGTCGCGTACGGGGACGTCCAGGTGCTGTGGGACGTCTCGCTGCGCGTCGAACGCGGCGAGATCGTCACCCTCGTGGGCGCGAACGGCGCCGGCAAGACGACGCTGCTGCGCGCGATCTCGCGGACCGCCGCGGTCGGTTCGGGCTCGATCTCGCTCGACGGCGAGCGGATCGACCGCGCGCCGTCGGCGCGCGTCGTCGAGCTGGGCGTCTCGCACGTCCCCGAAGGTCGCCGGCTGTGGCCCGAGATGAGCGTCGAGGACAATCTCCTGCTGGGCGCCTATCCACGCCGCGCGCGCGCCGGGATGCGCGCATCGCTGGACTACGTCTTCGCGATGTTTCCGCGCGTCGCCGAACGGCGGCGCCAAATCGCCGGCACGCTGTCGGGCGGCGAGCAGCAGATGGTCGCGATCGGCCGCGGCTTGATGAGCCGTCCGTCGATTCTGATGCTCGACGAGCCGTCGCTCGGGCTCGCTCCGATCATCGTCGCCGAGATGTTCGACACCGTCCGCCGCATCAACGCCGAAGGCACGACGGTGCTGCTGGTCGAGCAGAACGTGCGTCAAGCGCTCGAGATCGCGGACCGCGGTTACGTGATCGAAACCGGCCGCGTCGTCGGCAGCGGCACCCGCGCCGAGCTTCTCGCCAGCGACGAGATCCGCAAAGCGTACTTAGGGTTGTAGCCGTCCCGGCACCATTCGTCGCCCTTCGACGAGCTCAGGGCCGACGAACGCTGGGCACGACCGATCCTTCGACAAGCTCAGGATGACAGGACGCGAACGTGTGGCGTGGGTTTACATCGCGCCGGCGGTCTTGACGCCCTTTTGCGCCAGGGCGAGGTGCTGCTGCACGGTGGGGATCGTCGCTTTGGCGAACGCGACGAGCTTGGGATCGCTTCCGGTCGACGCTTCGGTTTTCAGCAGCGCGAGCATCTTCTGGTGGCCGGTCACCTGCCCGGTGAGGTATGCATGGTCGAAGTCGGCGCCGCTGAGGCTTTGGAGCTTCGTCATGACCGCCGCGTTGTCGGCGCCGACGCTCGACGGCACCGTCATCCCTTCCGACTTGAGGATGGTAGCGAGCTGAGCGTTGTTCGCGGTGTGGTCGGTCGTCATGCGGCGCGCGAATGCCAGCACGGTGGCGTCCTTGGACTTCTGCCTGGCGAGCGCGGCGAGCTTGACCTCGGCCACGCCGCCCTGCGCGGCCTTGACCGCGAAGCCCGCGTCGGCGGAAGCGGCCGCATAAGGGGTGCCTGGTGTAGCGGCGATCAAGGCGACGATCGCGCACAGCGCGCTGGTTCGAGCGAGATGGTTCATCATTCCTCGCAAAGTGTCTCCGCCCGCGGCGGCCGGCAAAACGAATTCGCTCCCTGTGCGAGCGGACGACGGGCGGCCTGCTTCTCAGCGAGGCTCGGCCAGCGTCTATGGTCTCGCGATTCGCTCGCGTAGACGCGGCTTCTCGACCTTGCCCATCGCGTTGCGCGGCAGGGCGTCGATCGGGTAGAGCGCTTTGGGGACTTTGAAGCTCGCCAAGCGCGTGCGCAGCGTGGCCAGGGCGGCGTCGGCGTCGAATCCTTCGTCGACCTCGACGAAGGCGACGGGGATCTCGCCGCGCGCCGCGTCGGGCTGGCCGATCAGCGCGGCGGCGCGGATGCCGGGGATGCGCAGCAGCTCGGTTTCCACCTCGATCGGGTAGACGTTGAAGCCGCCGCTGATCACCAGGTCCTTGAGCCGGCCGTTGATCGCGTAGCCGCGCTCGGGATCGAACGTCGCCAGGTCGCCGCTCTTGTACCATCGCCGGCCGTGCCCATCGATCGCGAACGCCGCCGCGGTCGCGGCGTCGTTGCGCCAGTAGCCGGCGAAGACGTTCGGGCCGTGCACCAGGATCTCGCCGGTCTCGCCGTCGCGTACCGGCGCACCGCTCACCGTGTCGGCGAGCCGCACGTCGACGCCGGGCAGCGGAAAACCGACCGTTCCGGCATAGCGTGGACCGTCGTACCGATTGCTCAGCGCGAAGCCGAACTCGGTCGAGCCGTAGCGCTCCAGGATCGCGATGCCGAACCGTCGCGCGAACCCTTCGTGCACCGTGGCGGGCAGCGCCGCCGACCCCGAGACGAACAAGCGCACGCGGTCGAAGCGCGCGCCGCCCGCATGCTCGAGGATGCGCACGTACATCGTCGGCACGCCGAAGAACATCGTCGCGTCGCCGGCGGCCAGCGCTTCGATCACCGCCGGCGCGTCGAACCGCTCGCGCAGCAGCACGCGGCCGCCCGCGACGAGCGTGCCGTTGAGGCCCGCGCCCAGGCCGTGCACGTGGAACAGCGGCAGCGTCAGCAGCAGCGTGTCGGCCGGCGTCCAGCGCCAGGCGTCGTTGAGCTGCACCGCGATCGCGTGCAGGTTGCCGTGGGTCAGCATCGCGCCCTTGGAACGACCGGTCGTCCCGCTGGTGTAGATCAGCACCGCGACGTCGTCCGGGACGGTCGGCGGCGGATCGGCGAGCCGCGCGATCGACGCGTCGTGCGCCCAGCGTTCGACCTCGCCGAGATCGATCACCGCGCGGTCGTCGCGCGGCGCGACGTACGGCGCGCTTTGGGCCGAGACGCACACCACCGACGGCGTCGCGTCGGACAGGATGTGGTCCAGATCGGCGGTCCGGTAGAGCACGTTGACCGTGACCACCGTCGCGCCGGCCCGCAGCCCGCCGAGATACGCGTAGACGAAGCCGGGCCGGTTCTCGGCGTAGATCGCCAGCCGGTCGCCGGGACGCAGGCCGGCCACGCGCAGCCGAGCGGCGACGCGCAGCGTCGCGGCGCGCAGCGCGCCGTACGACACGTCGTCGAGCGCGAGCGCGTCCGGCCGTGCCGCGGCGTGCGCGTCGAGCTCGGCGAGGACCGAACGGGTCATCCCGCCGCGTTCGGCTACGCGCCCAGCCGGTCCGCCAGCTCGGTCACGCTGCGCACGGCGAGGTCGACCGCGGGATCGGCAGCCTGATCTTTCGTTTGACCGGGCCCGTGCTCGGCCGGGCGCGCGATGAACGCGGTCCGCATCCCCTCCAGCGCGGCCGCCTGCAGATCGCCGTTGTGCGCCGCAACCAGCATCACGCGGCGGGGCTCGACGGCCAGCAGCTCGATCGCGCCGCGGTACACTTCCGGGTCCGGCTTGTAGTGGCGGAACAGCTCGGCCGACAGGATCACGTCGACCGGCAGCGGCGCGCTCTTGACGAGATCGGCGAGCAGTCGCATGTTGCCGTTCGAGAGCGTCCCCAACAGATAGCGCGTGCGCAGCCGCGACAGGCCGGCGACGGTGTCGGGCCACGGACGCAGGCGATGCCAGCGATCGACGCACCAGCGGCGGCCGGCCTCGTCGAGCGCATTTTCGAAACCATACTGCGTCGCCAGCCGGATGAACGACGTACGGTGCAGCGCATCGAGCGAGCTCCACGGCTGCTCGCCGTGGCGCACACGATCCATCGACGGCACGTACGCGCCGCGCCAGTCGTCGACGAACGCCGGCCAGTCGGCGACGATCGCGCGCTCGGCGCCGAACGCGCTCAAATCCTCGATCAGGCTCGCGCGCCAATCGACCAGCGTGCCGAACACGTCGAAGACGAGGGCGTCGACGTCGATGCCGGCATTCATCTGCGGCTGGGCTGCGCTGCGCTCACGATGCGTAGAGGTGTCCGCACGACGTCGCTCGCGCGCCGGCCTCGTTCGACGAGAACACGACGACGCTGTAGTTGCCGGACAGCAGCTTCGCTTCGGGCGCCTTGACGAGGCTGACCGACAGGCCGTTCTTCATGTCGGTCAGGAAGTACGTCGGTCCGGCGATGCCGAGGTCGTCGCACGAGGGCCCGCGATAGACGCGCACCGACTGCACCCGCCCGCCGGGCGTCCCGTGCAGCGCGACGACGACGCGCGCGTTCGGATCCCGGCGAAACAGCGTGACCGTTCCGACCTGGCCCGAGTTGTTGACTTCCTGCATCCCGCGCTCGACGCCCAGACCGGGATCGTCGGGAAACGGCTGCGCGGAGGCGACGGCGGTCGTGAGCAGCGCGGCGAACAGTGCGGCGGCGAGTCGCTTCATGCGACCGGATTCCTGCGCTCAGCGCCGCTTCCTGTCAGCGCTCCTAGGACCCGTCGAACGACCGCGGAAGGCGCGGGCATGGACCGACCGCAGTTTCTCCTGGGCGTCTTGGCCGCCTCGCTCGCCGGCGCGGCGCCGGCGGGCGCCGCCGACGATTTCGCGTCGACGATCGACGATCTCGTCGCGGCGAACCACATCCTGGCGCGGCTCGGCGTGGTCGACGGGTTCGGTCACGTGAGCGTTCGCGACCCGCGCGACCCCGCGCATTACCTGCTGGCGCGCAGCATGGCGCCGGCCCTGGTCACGGCGTCCGACATCCTCACCTACGACCTCGACGACGCCGCGCTCGACGCGAACGGCCGCACCGGCTACCTCGAGCGCTTCATCCACGGCGCGATCTATCGCGCTCGGCCCGACGTGATATCCGTGGTGCACAGCCACGCGCCCGACGTGATCCCCTTCGCCGACTCGTCGGTTCCGTTGCGGCCGGTGTACCACATGGGATCGTTCTTGGGGACGCAGGTTCCGATCTTCGAGATTCGCGATGCCGCCGGCGACGCAAGTGACATGTTGGTGAGCTCGCGCCCGCTCGGCGACGCGCTGGCTCGAACGCTCGGCGGCGCGACGGTCGCGTTGATGCGCGGGCACGGCATGGTCGCGGTCGGCGTGCGCATCCCCGAATCGGTCTTTCGATCGTACTACACGATGATCGACGCACGTCTCGAGTCGGCGGCGATCGGCCTCGGCGGGCGGGTGACGTACCTCAACGCGGCCGAAGCGCAACGCTCGACGCAGACAAATCAAGGCGTGCTGCTGCGCGCGTGGCAGCTCTGGAAGCGCGACTACGGCGCGCTGACACCGTAGTCGCAGCGATCGCCGGCGGCTAGGACGGGGTCGCGTTCTCCGTCGCCCACGCTTTCGCGCGACGATCCATCTCGTCGGGCGAGACCTCTTCGATCACGGTCGAGATCACCCAGCAGTGGCCGAACGGATCGTACAGCCGTCCCGAGCGGTGGCCGTAGAACTGATCGGCGACCGGAAAGACGCTGCGCGCGCCGAGTTCGACCGCGCGCGCGAAGACGTCGTCGACGTTCGGAACGACCATCGAGATGCTGAACGTCGTGCCGCCGAGCATCGCCGGGCCGGGTGAGTCCCATTCCTCGGACTGGTCCGACAACATCACCTCCGAGTTGCCGATCTGCATCGACGCGTGCGCGATCTTGCCGTTGGGCATCGTCATGCGCCCCGGGTTCTCGACCGCGCCGAACGCTTTCTCGTACCAGGCGATCGCTTCGGCGCCGCCGCGCACGCGTAGGTACGCCGTGATGGTCTGCGTTGCCGCAGGAGCTTGAGTCGTGCCGTCGGCCATGGCTGAATCCTCGCTGTTCGGTTAAGAGGCGATGTGCGCGGAGACGGGCGGCCGCGCCCGGTCGTTCAACGTGACGAGATGCGGCTCGTAACCCTGCTTCGCCGGGTGCTCTTCATGATGCTCCTGGTCGGCGGCCCGGCGGCTGCGGCCGGCGGGCCCGCGATCGTGACCGGCCATGCGACCGTCGTGGGCCGGCCGGTCGCATTTCTCGAAATGCGGCTCGACGCGGTCGGCGTCCGCATCGGACTGGCCGACGGGCGGCCCGGCCATGTCCAAACGCTCGACGCGATCGCCCGCCGCTACCATGCGGTCGCGGCGATCAACGGCGGCGACTTCGAGGCCTACGGTGCGCTGCCGCTGCGCAATCCCAATCATACGCTCGTCACCGGCGGCGGGTACCTGTTCAAGGGCGACGTCGGCGATGTGCTGTGGTTCGATTCCGACAACCACGCGCAGATCGACCGCATCCCGCTCAAGATCGAAGGCTCGCTCGACGGCAGCTGGAACTGGCCCAACAACTGGTACGCATACTGGATCAACCGCTATCCGTCGGGAACGTCGGACACGGTTACGATCTTCACGCCAGAATGGGGCGAGCGCACCGGACTCGCCGGCGGACCGCAAGTGCAGGTTGCCGACGGCGTCGTCACCGCGATCAACGAGAGCTCGACGATCATCCCGCGCAACGGCTTCGTCGTCTACTTTCACGGCGAGGCCAAAGCCGCGTCGCACTTCGGCGTCGGCCGCCGCGCGATGTATCGCGTGGTGCGCGGCGACGGATTGCCGCTCGGCCCGTTCGCGTTTGCGCGCGAGGCGATCGGCTGCGGGCCGCGGCTGGTGACCGACGGCCGGATCACGGTCGACCCCGCGGCGGAGGGATTTCGCGATCCGAAGATCCTCTACGCATCGGCCGCGCGCAGCGCCGTCGGCCTTACCCGAGACGGCCGGCTCATCTTCGCCACCTCCGGCGGCACGATCCGTGAGATGGCCGCCGTGATGCTCGGTCTCGGCGCCGACCAGGCGATGGCGTTCGACGGCGGCGCGTCGGCCGGGCTGTGGTACCGCGGCCGCTACATCACCGCTCCCGGCCGCCTCCTCAACAATGCGCTGTTGATCGTCCCCAAGCCCGTGTTCCGACGGCCCGAGTTCTAGCGACAAGTACCGCTCGCGTTCGTGCCGAATTGTGGCGCGGTGATGATCGATCGCCAGTCGTCCGGCGTGAATGGGGAGATCGCGGCGATGCCCCGGTCGGGTATTCGCGAGATCATGGACGCGGCGTGGCAAACGCCCGGCGCGATTCTGCTGGCCGTCGGCGAGCCGAACTTTCCCACCCCGCCGCATGTCGCCGAGGCGGCACACGCGGCGGTGCTGGCCGGCAAGACCGGTTACGTCTCCAACGCCGGGATCGCCGAGTTGCGCGAGGCGCTGGCGACCAAGATTCGCGAGCAAAACGGCTATGAGGTAGCGCCCCAGAACGTCATCGTCTCGAGCGGCGGCGTGCAAGGGCTCTTCGCCGCTCTCGCCGCGGTGCTCGGCCCCGGTGACGGCGTGTTGATCCCCGATCCGGGCTGGCCGAACTTCGCCATGATGGCCGGCATCCTGCGCGCGCGAGTGCAGCGCTATCCGCTCGTACCGGCAAACGGCTTTCTGCCGACGATCGACGATCTGGAGCGGACGTGCGACGGCGGCACGCGAGTGTTGATGCTCAACTCGCCGTCGAATCCGCTCGGTTCGGTCATTGACCGGGCGTGCATGCGCGAGATCGCCGCGTTCGCCGACGCGCACGACTTGTGGATCGTCTCGGACGAGTGCTACGACGGGACGCTGTTCGACGACCGCTTCGTGAGCGCCGCCGCGGTCGCCGATCCCGAGCGCACGATCGCTGTCTACACCTTCTCGAAGACCTACGCGATGACCGGCTGGCGCGTCGGATACATCGCGGCCCCGGGGCGCGCGGCCATGCAGATCGCGAAGCTGCAAGAGCCGCTGATCTCGTGCGTCAACGCGCCGGCGCAGTACGCCGCGCTCGCCGCGTTGACCGGTCCACAGGACGTCGTCGCCGAGATGAACGCCGCGTATCGCGAACGCCGTGGCGAAGTGTGCCGGCGTCTGGCCGCCGCCGGCGTTGCGGCCCTGCCGCCGAGCGGCGCGTTCTACGTGTGGGTCGACGTTCGCGCGGGCGGCCCCTCAAGCCGCGACTTCGCCTTCACGCTGCTGCGCGAGCACGGTGTCGCGATAGCTCCCGGGTCCGCGTTCGGTCCGCGCGGCGAAGGCTTCGCCCGCATCTCGCTGGCCACCGAACCCGCCGCGCTCTACGAGGGCATCGACCGTCTGATCGCCGCGCTGGGCGGCTAGTGCATGTCGTCGAGAAACCGGATGTCGTTGCTGTCTTCGCCGACGTCGACCAAGAAATTGAACGACCGGGCGCCGACGTGCGCCGTGCACACCATGGTGTCATCCTCGTTGACGATCCTGACGACGCCTGGTCCGCAGTCGGTGTCTACCACGTCGCCCGTTCGTACCGCGTCCGGAAGCAGGAGCGGCAGGACGCGCTTGTAGTAGCGCTGGGAGGGCGCGAAGGGCGGGAGCAGCTCGACGACCGACCCCGCGCTTGACGCTCGCGTAGGTGCCGCGCACCGGATGATCGCCGGCGGCGGCAGAATTCGTACGTCTGGACATCGCACTCCGAATCGCAGCCCATAGCGGCCCTCGAGCGTGGCGGCGATCTCCGGTTCAGCTTGACGCCGTACGAATAGCGCGTCGACGGCGTGACGGTCACGTCGCGCGGTACGACTGGATCCAACCCCACGCGGAGTTCTAGTGGAAGTTGCGCGCGCGCACCTTCTCGGTGGTGCCGTGGGAGTCGAGCGGCCAGCAGCGCTTCATGATCACGTCGATGCAGCCCGACTCTTTTTGCAGGACGCCCTCGACGATCAGGCATTGCGAGGCGCGGATCGTGCGCCGGTTGGCCTCGTAGACGTCGGGCCGCACGATCACGTTGACAAGACCGGTCTCGTCCTCGATAGTCAGGAACACGAAGCCTTTGGCGGTGCCGGGACGCTGGCGAGTGATGACCAGACCGCCGATCTTGCAGACCAGGTTCTTGGGCATCGCGCCCAGGCGCTCGGCGGCCAGCACGTTCTGCGCGGTGAGGGCGTCGCGGACGTGCGCGATCGGCTGGATCTCGCTCACGCCGGTCGACGCGATGTCGAGCGCGGTCTGCTCGCTGGGGCTGAGCGCGCGCAGCGCGACCGCCGGTTCGTCGACGATCTCCATCGCGCGGCCGAGCTCACCGCGCGCTTCGCGCTCGTCGAGCCCGCGCAGCGCCCACATCGCCTCGCGGCGGGTCGGATACCACTGCGCGAAGGCGCCCGCCGCGGCGAGATTCTCGAGCGCGTCGCGTTCGAGCGTGGTACGCCGCGCGAAGTCGAGCAAATCCTCGAACGCGCCGCCGTCGAGCCCGCGTTCGAGGCGCTCGCGCTGGCCGTCGCCCAGCCCGCGGATCAGGTGGAAGCCCAGCCGCAGCGCGCCGTCGGGCTCGACGAAGCTCCACCACTCGCTGCGGTTGACCGCGACCGGACGCACCACTACACCGTGGCGCCGCGCGTCGTTGACCAGCACTTCGGTCGCGTAGAAGCCCATCGGCTGCACGTTGAGGATCGCCGCGCAGAAGATCGCCGGCTCGTGACACTTCACGTACGCCGACGCATAAGCGAGCAGAGCGAACGACGCGGCGTGCGACTCGGGGAAACCGTAGTCGGCAAAACCTTCGAGCATGTGGTACAGCTTCTCGGCGTCGGTGCGGGGGATGCCGTTGCGCACCATGCCGTCCATCAGCCGCGGATAGAGCTCGGCCATCCGCTCGCGTGACCGCTTGTGGCCCATCGCGCGGCGCAGCTTGTCGGCTTCGCCGGCGGTGAAACCGGCGGCTTCCATCGCCATGCGCATGCCCTGCTCCTGGAACAGCGGGACGCCCAGCGTGCGCGCCAGGATCGGTTCGAGCTTGGGATGCGGGTACGTCACCGGCTCTTCGCCGTTGCGGCGCCGCAGGAACGGATGAACCATGTCGCCCTGGATCGGTCCCGGCCGGATGATCGCGACCTGCATGACGATGTCGTAGAAGCACGCGGGCTTCAACCGCGGCAGCATCGACATCTGAGCGCGCGACTCGACTTGGAACACGCCGATCGAGTCCGCGCGCTGCAGCATCGCGTACGTCGGCGCGTCGTCGGCCGGAATGTCGTTGAGGCTCAGCGCCGGGCGGTCCGGATAGCAGCGCCGGAACATCGCGAACACGTCGCGCAGCAGCGAGAGCATTCCCAGCCCGAGCAGGTCGATCTTGATCAGCCCGAGATCGGCCAGGTCGTCCTTGTCCCACTGTACGATCGTGCGGTCGCGCATCGTCGCCCACTCGACCGGCGCGACCTCGATCAGCGGCGAGCGCGTGATCACCATCCCGCCGCTGTGGATCCCCATGTGGCGCGGAAAGCCGTCGACGCGCCGGCAGATGCGCAGCAAGAGCGCGCCCATCGGGCCGCCGACCGGACCGCGGATGTGCACGTCGCGATCGGCGCCGGCCAAATCATCCGCGTCCTGGAATCCCGGCACGAGCGTGCGACCCGGCGTGGCCGCGGGCGCGTCGTCGCCGCGCGAGGCGAACACGTTGGAGCCGGCATCGAGGTCGCGCCGCTTGGCGATCGAGGGCGGTAACGGTTTCGCCGCTTCGTTCACCGTCCCGAGCGCGCCGGCGAGCGACTCGCGCGCGTCGTACTCGCGCACGATCTGGTCGACTTGTCCCAGGGTGAGCCCGAGCGCTTTGCCGACGTCGCGAATCGCCGAGCGCGTGCGATAGGTGATCACTTCGGCGGTCATGGCGGCGTGCTCGCGGCCGTAGCGCCCGTAGACGTACTGGATCACCTGCTCGCGGTCTTGGTGGGCGAAGTCGATGTCGATGTCGGGAACTTCGCCCCGTTCCTCGCTCAAGAAGCGCTCGAACAGCAGCTCGCCTTTGATCGGATCGACCGCGGTGATTCCCAGCGCGTAACACACCGCCGAGTTGGCGGCCGAGCCGCGGCCTTGGGCGAGCACGCCCAGCCGGCGCGCGGCCTCGGCGATGTCCCACACCACCAAGAAGTAGCCGGCGAGATCCATCCGCTCGATGACCGCGAGCTCGTACTCGAGCTGCCGCGCGACCTTCGCGTCGAGCGGCTGCGCGAAGCGGCCTTGCGCGCCGCGATACACGAGCGTGCGCAAGTACGACTGCGGCGACGTCTCGTCGGCCGGAATCGGGTAGAGCGGAAACTCCCCGCGCAGCTGGTCGAGCCGGAACGTGCAGCGCTCGGCGACCTCGAGCGTGTTCGCGATCGCCGCCGGGAACTCGGCGAACAGCCGTGCCATCTGCGCCGGCGTCTTGAGGTGGTACTCGTGATTGGGACGCAGCAACGTGCCGGCGTTCTGCAGCGACTTCGCGTACTTCACGCAGGTCAGCACGTCGGCCACCGGTCCTTCGCCGCGCGTCGCGTACGCGACGCCATTGGTCGCCACGTACGGCACATCGAGCTCCGCCGCAACGTGCACGAGCGCGCGCAGCAGCGCGGGATCCTCGGGCCGCATGTGGTGCTGCAGCTCGAGATAGAAGCGGCCGGGGAACAGGTCGCGCAGCCGTGCGCCCAGCGCTAGCGCGGCGGCGGTGTCGCGCCGCAGCAGCGCCTTCTCGACGATGCCGTTGCGGCCGCCGGAGAGCGCGACGAGGCCGCCGGTGCGCCCGTCGAGATCGTCGAGCCGCAGCCGTGCGTCGCGCTTGCGCCCGCGCAGCTGAGCGGCGGAGATCAGCCGCGCGAGGTTGCCGTAGCCGGCCTTGTCGGCGGCGATCAGCACCAGTCTCGGGCTGTCGGTCGGCACCTCTTTGGACGGCCGGGCCGGCCGGCTGGGCCTGATCGGCTCCGCATCTTCCGGCTCGAGGGTCAGCTCGGCGCCGCACAGCGCGTCGAACCCCCGGCCGGCCGCTGCTTTGGCGAACCGCACCGCGCCGTAGAGGCCGTCCCGGTCGGTCAGCGCAACGCCGCGCAGCCCCAGCCGCAACCCGTGCTCGACCAGCTCCTCGGGATGCGAAGCCCCCTCGAGGAAGCTGAAGTTCGACCAGCAGTGGAGCTCGGCGTACTCGGGCGCGCCCATCGGGAAGCCGAATATACTCGAACACGTGTTCGATTCCTTGTGGCCCCCAGCCGGCTATCTCGGACCTCGTCATACGACTACGGAAGCGTAGTCAGATGACTACATAAACGTAGTCAGTTGACTACATTTCTGTTGCTCTAGCCCGTCCCGGATGCTATTGCTCGCGCCATGGAGGGCCTCAAGCTGTTCGGTGGCGCGACCCGCACCCGCGTGGTCATCTTTGCCGTCGCGCTTCGCGACACGTACCCGCGCGAACTCGCCCGATTGGCTGGTGCGCCTCTCGTATCGGTGCAGCGCATCGTCGACGGCCTCGAGCGCGAAGGAATTCTCGCTTCGCGCTTGTCGGGCAATCAGCGCCGCGTGATAGTCAATCCGGAATGGATCGCTTCAAAAGAACTTCGAGAACTTGCCCTTCGACTCGCCGAGACCATCCCCGATATCCGCGCCGCGCTCGAAACGGAACGGCGTCGTGCACGCCGTCGGGGCAAGCCCGTTGATCGCACGCGACGCGACGCTGCGTGAAGTCGCATTCGCCGTCGGCACGGCGCTCGACGGTGCGGGCATTTAGGCCGTCTTGTGCGGCGGTAGCGCGGCGACGTTCTATGCCCCATGCGTCTATCAGTCCGAAGATCTCGATTTCGTTCTGACCTTCGGCACCGAGGCGGCAAGTGTGAAGCGAGCGCTCGCGACGCTCGGATACTCGTTCGAAGACTCGCTATTCGTACACCCCGATTCCCATTTCACGGTGGAGTTCCCCAAAGGGCCGCTGGCGATCGGCGCGGAGGTCGTCACCGAAGTCGCGACGGTCCGTGAGGGCGAGCGTGTCCTTCACGTCGTCACAGCCACCGATGCTGTTCGGGATCGGCTGAACAAGTATGCGGCTTGGGATGATTTCTCGGCGCTCGAGGCCGCGGTCGGCGTTGCGGTCGAACAGGATGTCGATCTCGCGAAGGTGCGCGCATTTATGCACCGAGAGGGTCAGGGCGCCTTCCGAGCACGCTATGAGGAGTCGCTGCAGACGTTCGAACGTCAGGTTCGAGAACGACGAAAGTGACTGGGCGAACTACTTCGGCTGCTGTCGATCGCTCGTGCGGGCCGCGTCGCGGGCGCCGTCGCGCGCCGCCGTCCGGCTGATCGCGTAGATCGCGACGGCACCGATTGCGCCGACGGTCGCCACCAGGAGCCCTCCGGCGAAGAGGACGACAAAGACCTCGAGCGACGAGAACATCGCCAGCATGAGGCCCCGGCTTGTCCGGCGCGCCGCTGAAACCTTGCCGAGTGCTGATCGTCAGGACGACATCGACGTCGAGCTGTCGTCGGCGCGCGAGACACGCGCGCTCGACGTCATGAGGGCGAAGGGACGCTTCTCGCTGACGCTCCCGGCGCACGTGGGGCGCCTACCGCGTCGATGCCGCCAGGAGGCGCTGTGCAGTCGGAAGTCCCGATCCGCGGCGCCTGACTCAGACGCCGTGGAAGGGTCGCGCTCGGCCTGCGCGAACGGCGGCCAGAACGACACTCGGTGATATCGCTTCTGAACGGGGTGGTTGATGGCGACGTTCAACTACGATGTGGTGATCGCGGGTGCGAGCTTCGGCGGAGTGGCCGCGGCGCTCGCCGCGGCCGCGAATCCCAAGGTCAAGGTGGTGCTGCTGGAGTCGAGTCAATGGGTCGGCGGCCAGGCCACCTCGCAAGGCGTGACGCGCTGGGACGAAGCTGCCGCCACGCTCACCGAAACGACCGGCAGTCCAAAATCGTACCGCGACATCCGCCATCTGATCCGGGCCGAATACACCGGGAAGCGCTCGCAGCTGGGCCAGGAACAGCAGTACTTCAATCCCGGCTTCGCGCGCGTTGGGCCGCCGTTCGCCAACGGGGGCCATCCGTTCGCGGCCGACCCGCAGGTCGTGCGGCAGGTGCTCACCCAGCAGCTGCAGGCCGCCGGCGTCGAGGTCAAGCTCGGCGTCACGGTTACGGCAATCGACGTGCAGAACGGTACGGTGCAGAACCTCACCGCCGGCGGCGATACGTACGTCGGCAAGGTGTACGTCGACGCGACCGATCTCGGCGATCTGCTCCCGCTGTGCGGCGTGAAGTGGGTGATCGGCTGCGAGGCGCGCAGCGATACCGGTGAATCTCAGGCCGAGGGCGTCGCGCATCCGGAATGGGTCCAACCGATCACCGTGCCGATCGCGGTCGAGTGGCGGCCGCCCGGCGAAGACCATCGCATCGCCAAGCCGGGGAACTACGACGACCTGCGCGAGCGCCAAGGCTTCGACCGCATCAAGAAGGGCGGCGACGGCGACATCACGCGCGTCTACAACCCGGGCCAGCTCAGCGATACGCTGTTCAACTACCGGCAGTTCATCGATCCCGACAATTTCAACGACGGCCGGGCTCCGCGCACGACGCTCAACGTCGGTGCGAACGATTACGTCGAGGCCACGATTCCGACCGATCCGCCCTCCCCGTCCGCCGACGCGCAGGTCGTCGCGGGGGCGCGCGCCGTTTCGATCGCCTACGTATACTATCTGCAGAACGACGTGCCGCGCGACGACGGCAACGGCACGGGCTACCCGAACCTCATGATCGACACCGCGACGTTCGGCACCGCCGACGGCACGGCGCCGGTCGCCTACATTCGCGAGTCACGCCGTTTGGCGAACCCGCGCGTGCGGATCGTACAGCAAGACATCGATGCCGCGGTCTTCGACGGGCCGCGCGCCAAGAATTTTCCGGACAGCTGCGGGATCGGCTGGTACGCCGCCGACGTCCACCAAGGGTACTATCCGGACGGCAGCGCCGCCGATGCCTTCCAGCCGAACATCGGCACGCCGTGGCACGGCATCAAGACGGCGCCGTTCCAAGTGCCGCTCGGCTCGCTGTTACCGGCGGAGCTCAATAACTTCGTCGCGGGCTGCAAGAACATCGGCGCGACGCATCTCACGTCCGGCGCGTATCGCGTTCACCCCGTCGAGTGGGCGATCGGCGAGGCGGCGGGCGCGTTCGCCGCCTATTGCTCCGCGCAGAACATCGCACCGGGCGACGCGTGGAGCGATGCCGGACGCGTCACTGCATTCCAGTCGCGGCTTCTCGGCCGCGGCACGCCGATCTTCTGGTGGGACGACGTCACGTTCGGGGACGGCGTCGACGCGTACACGGCGATCCAGCTGCTCGGCGCCCGCGGAACGTTCGAAGGCGACGGCCAGACCCGCAACTTCGATCCCGGCGGGGACTTCCCGCAGTCCAGCCGCGATGCGATCGACGAGCGGCTCAACCACACGTTCGATTGGCCGAACGGCTCGCTGACCCGCGCTCAAGCCGCCGTTCTTATCTGCCAGCAGCTCGGCATTCCGTAACACCTGCTCCGCGCTTCGGCTGCGCCGCGCCGTCTGGGCGGGTACGGGCACAGCATGGGCAAGCGCGTTCTGCTCGCGGTCAACACGCGTGCGCGCCGCGGCCGCGGTGCGCTCGAGCGCGTCGCGTCGGCGTTGCGTGCCCGCGGCCACCAGGTCGTTACGCTGGAGCTCGACACGCAGCGTGGCGGTCTCTCCGCGACGATCGTCGCGCGCCGCGCCGACGTCGACGTGGTGGTGGTCGGCGGCGGCGACGGCACGCTGCTCGGCGCGATCGACGGTCTGATCGAGACCAACCTGCCGCTGGTTGTGCTGCCGCTGGGCACGTTCAACGAGCTGGCGCGCACGCTCGGCATCCCGCCCGATCTCGATGCCGCTGCGGCCCTGGTCGACGACGGCCTCCCGCTCGCACTCGACGTCGGCACGGCCAACGGCGTCCACTATTTCAACGAGGCGTCGATCGGCCTCTCGACCCGTGTCACCAGCTTGCAGACGGCCGGTGTGAAGCGGCGCCTGGGGATGCTGGCGGTTCCGCTCACGACGCTGCGCGCGCTGCGCTGGGCCCGGCCGATGCACCTCGAGATCGAGTCGGACGACGGCGCGAAGCGGCGGGTGCGCGCCGTTCAGCTGACGGTCGCCAACAGCTACCGCTTCGGCGGCGTGGTCGAAAACCCGGAGGCTAGTCTCGAGGACGGCCGGCTGTGGCTGTATTCGATCGACTCGCAGGGGTTCTGGCACACCGTGCGACTGCTGGCGGCGGTCGCGCTGCACCGCTTCGCGCACGCCCCCGAGGTGATGGCGGTCAGGGGCCGGCGCTTCGTCGTGCGCTCAGTGCACGGACACCACTACCGTGTCGACGCCGACAGCGAACCCGTTGCGCGCCTGCCGGCCGAGTTCGGGATCGTCAATCGCGGTCTCACGGTGCTGGTCCCGCCCGACCGGGTACCAGCGATACGGTGATCGACTTCTTCCGGCCGACCAAGTTCGCGACGCGCATCAACCAGATCGATCCGGACGAGCTGCGCGCGCGCGGTATTCGCGGCGCGATCGTCGACCTCGACAACACGCTGGTCGGATTTCGCTCGCTGGCGCCGCTCGAGGAGGATGCTGCCTGGGTGGCGCGCGCGAACGACGCCGGCGTGCGCGTGGCGGTCCTCACCAACAACGGTACACCTTGGGCCTCGCAGGTCGCCAAGGACCTCGGCGTGCCGTGCATTCCGCGCGCGCGAAAACCACTGCCGCACGGCTTTCGGCGCGCGGTCAACGTGCTCGAGCTGCGCCCCGACGAGGTCGTCGTGATCGGCGACCAGCTGTTCACGGACGTGCTCGGCGCCAAGCTGGCGGGGCTCGAGGTGATCCTGGTCGATCCGCTGGTGCGGCACGATCCGTGGAACACGCGGCCGTTGCGCTGGTTGGAACGCGTGCTGATGCGCGGCGTTCCGCGCGCCTGATGGATGCGGCCAAAGCGGTCGCGCTGCTCGAGGACGTCACGGCCGCCGAGCGCGCCGACCCGTCGATCGATCCGGCCTACGGGACGCGGTGGTGGATCCCCGACGGCGGCGCGACGACGGTCGTGGTGCTGCTACATGGCCTGACCAACTGCCCGCCGCAGTACGACCGGCTCGGCCCGCAGCTCTACGCGCGCGGGCACGCCGTGCTCGTCCCGCGCATGCCGTATCACGGCTATCGCGACCGGCTGACCGAAGCGATCGCAAACCTGCGCGCACCCGACCTCGAAGCGTCGGCGCTGCGCGCGATCGTCGTGGCCGCGCTGTGCGGCGAACGCATCGTGGTGGCGGGGATCTCGGTCGGAGCGACGCTGGTGGGGTGGCTGGCGGCGCGCACGCGCATCGACACCGGAATCGCCCTCGCGCCGTTCTGCGGGCTGCGCGACGTTCCGGGCGGCGCGAACGACGCGCTAGGCGGGCTGCTGCGCAAGGTGCCCAACCGGTTCAGTTGGTGGGATCCACGCCGCAAGGAGGCGCAGGATCCGCCACACGGCTATCCGCAGTTCTCGACCCGCGCGCTCGGCGAGTCGCTGCGCATCTCGACCGAGATCGACACGGCTCCACGGGGACCGCACGCGCGGCGCGCGGTGCTCGTGCTCAACGACGACGATCCCGTGATCAACAACGCGCACGCGCGGCGCAGGTTCGCGACGCTGCGCGGCTACGGCGTCGAGGTCGACGAGGTTGCGCTCCAGGGGATGCCGGAGATCCACGATCTCATCGAGCCGCGGATCCCACAGGAACAGACCGAGCTGGTCTATCCGGTCCTGGTCGACCTCATCGAGCAGCGGCCCACCTGAAGATCAAGATCAAGGCGCCTCGGGGTCGTTCGGTGTGCCGGCGAGACCGCCGACGTCCGAAGCGCCGGCGGTCGGGTCGGGATCGTTCGCGTACGCTTGCACGTCGGTGCCGACCGGCGGCACCGGAGCGCCGGTGCCGTCATCACTCTCGTCATCATCCGCCAGATCGTCGCCGACGTCGGCGGCCTCGTCCGCGACGTCCTCGGCTTCGTCCAAGGTGAACTCGTCGATCTCGCTCGTATCGCCTGCGCCCGTCATCCGTCGTTCGCGCCTCCGTCGGCCGTGTTGCCCAGACCACCGCCCAACTCGTCGCCGATGACGTCGGCATCCTGCTCGTGCGCGTCGGCGAGAACGTCCGATTCGTCGTCGCCGGCGGCGGGATGGCCGCCCGGGTCGTGCGCCGGGCGTGCTTCGCGGTCGTTCATGAAGGTTACGTTCCCACTCGAGGTTGCCTCGAAAGGGCGAGCCGTACCCGGCCGGGTACGCGGGGGCGGTGCGCTATCGAAAGCTGGGACGCTGGGGCGTCAAGGTCTCGTCGGTGGGTTTGGGATCGTGGCTCACCTACGGCGGCGGCGTCGAGGAAGACGCGGCGCGCGCGTGCATCGAGCGCGCCTACGAGCGCGGCGTGAACTTCTTCGACACCGCGAACGTCTACGCGCGCGGCCGCGCCGAAGAAGTGGTGGGCCGCGCGATCAGGACGTTTGCGCGCGAGTCGATCGTGCTCGCGACGAAGGTCTACTTCCCGATGGGCGACGGGCCGAACGACCGCGGGCTCTCACGCAAGCACATTCGCGAGCAGATCGACGCGTCGCTGCGGCGGCTGGGCGTCGAATACGTCGATCTCTACCAATGCCATCGGTACGACGTGCACGCGCCGCTCGAGGAGACCGCGCGAACGATGGACGATCTCGTGCGCGCCGGCAAGATCCTGTATTGGGGCGTGAGCGAGTGGAACGCCGATCAGATCGCGTCGGCGGTCAATCTGGCGCGCGCCCGCGGCTGGGCCGAGCCGGTCTCGAACCAGCCGCAGTACAGCGCGCTGTGGCGGCGCGTCGAACAGCGCGTCTTCCCGGCCTGCCGCGAGTTCGGACTGGGCAACGTCGTCTGGTCGCCGCTGGCGATGGGCATTCTCACCGGCAAGTACACTGACACCGCCGCGCCGCCGGCCGGAACGCGCGCGGCCGGGCGGGCGAAGGACATGATGGAAGACTATTTCAGCCAGCCGGTGCTCGACGCGGTGCAGCGCCTGCAGCCGCTCGCCCAGCGCGCGAACTGTACGCTCGCGCAGCTCGCGCTGGCATGGTGTTTGCGCGACGAGGTCGTTGCGTCGGTGATCGTCGGTGCGACGCGACCGGAGCAAGTCGACGACAATGTTGCCGCCGCCGACCTCGACGTCGACCCCGCGATCTTCCGCGAGATGGACGCCATTTTGTCACCGGTCGCGCCCTTCGAACCCCATACCGCGTAGCCTCCGACGCGGTTGCCGCTACTTCTCGTCGCGCAGCGAGGCGCGAATCCCATCGTCCAATTCTCGACCGGGCGTATGCCCGTGGCTGGAAATCGCGTGCTCGGTGGCGGCTTTGACGACCTCGGCTTCGGTTCCGGCGATCGTCAGCGAGCAATTCTTCTCGCTCGGGAACTCGCGGCAGTCGATGACTTTTCTGGTGGACGTCTGCATGTCGGATCTCCTCGTACGGTCTGTGGATATTCGGTCTGCTTCGCGTAATCGCTGGCCCCGAACCGGTCGACCACGGCGACGGGCTCGTCACCGATGACCACGCATCGTGACCTCTCGGCAAAGACGTGACGTCGCCGGGGCCGGCGACGAGCTCGGCGCCGTCGTCTCAGGTCAAGGAAATGGATTCTACCTACTAGTAGGATATATTGACCTGAAGGACAAAGTCAAGGAACAATGGCCATGATGAGAGCGACCCGGAGGCCGGCGTCCGAGCCGCCGGTGTCGCAGCGGATCCTCGAGATTGCCGAGCAGCTCGTCCAGACGCGAGGGTTCAACGGCTTCAGCTACGCTGATGTCGCCGAGAAGCTGCACGTCACGAAGGCGAGCCTGCACTATCACTTTCCGTCGAAGGCCGAGTTGGGGCGCGCCCTGGTCGAGCGATACCGCGTCGTCTTTGACGCTGCCCTCGAGGCGATCGATCGAGAGGCGCAGACGGCCCTCGAGAAGCTGCAGCGTTATGCCGGCTTGTACGACTCGGTTATGCGCAACGATCGACTCTGCCTGTGCGGCATGCTCGCGGCAGAATACTCGACCCTCCCTGCTCCGATGCAGGCAGAGTTGCGGCGATTCTTCGACGCCAATGAGGTGTGGCTCGCGGCGGTGCTCGAAGACGGCCGGCGAGCGCGCGAGCTCGCGTTCCGCGGAACGGCGAAGCAACGTGCACGCAGCGTGCTGGGCGCACTGGAAGGCGCGATGCTGGTAGCGCGCGCCTTTGACGACGGCCGTCGCTTCCAGTCCGCCGCGAAGCAGATTCTGGCAGACCTCAGCGCGGCTTAACCTCGCTCCGTTCGAGTGCCACCGCGGACGAGCGCCGAGTCAGAGAACAATGTAGTCGCGATCGTCCCGCCGACGGACTATCTTTCATGCATCTGCACGCAGAGGACGAGATTCGCAGTCCACGTCAACGTCGCCACGAGCATCGACCCGAAGAAGAACGAGCCCGGCGGAAAGTCCGCGAGGCGCATGCCGTGCGTCGCGCACACCGCGACCGGGACGTCCCGTCCCTCGGGGTCCGTCAGGTAGGCGCAGCCGCACTCGAGCAATTTCAAGGAATGATCCTGGGGACAGCCGCACCCGCAAAGTCGATGAATTGTGCAATGTTCGGGAGCCCTTTGTAGAAGTTCACGCTCATCGACGATCCGGTCCCATCGATACCGAGGCCGTAGAAGTAGGTCGCCCTAGTCAAATCGGACATACCCATCGTTCCATCGATCAATATCCCCGGCCGCGGTAATTCATGACTAGTTCGCAGAGTCTTCGGCGTCGGGGACGAGTGTGCCGAGGAAAGCGCCTAGGATGTCGGTTGGGGCATTGTTCTGGGGGCCGCCGATCACGCTCCAGTCGAAGTACTCGTTGACGTCGGACCGGCGCAGCGTGCTCTCGAGCGTTTCGAGGGCGGCATCCGACATGATCATCCAGAGCAGCACGACGGCGTCGACCTCGCGCGCGCGTTCCATGACGTGGTAGCGATAGGCCCAGATCACACCTTCGTCCTCTTCGATGAAGGCTTCGTTGAGCTGGGCGACCCGGTTCTGCAGGAACGCCGTCGCTTCGTTGACGTCGAGCTCGTACCACGCCGGCCGTGGAATGAACGTCGTCAGGTAGAACTGCGGCGGCTCGCCTTCGTCGTCGTCGTCCTCGCCTTCGACGTCGTCGACGTCGTTGACGTCGTCGTGGTCGTCGTGCTCGGGCGGGTCGGCCGGGTTCAACGGGTCCATCGATCTCTTGTACCCGTTCGCCCACGCGGGCGCCTGTGCGCGATCCGGTCAGTCGTAGACGCCGCGCACGCTCCACGCGTCGCGCTCGTGCGCGATGCGCAGCAGCGAGCCGTCTTCGAGGTAGACGTCGTACTCGTCGCGCGCGAGCGGCGCGCCTTCGCCCGTCACGCCCGTCCACCAGCCGTCCTCCACTCTCCACGGCCCGGCGACCTCGAGGGCCTGTTGCGGCGGCGACCCGACGAAGCGCGGCGCGCCGTCGAACACGCGCACGTCGACCGGCTGGGGTGGAACCAGCCGCAGCTGCACCGTTGCCGCCGGTGCACCTTCGTGCTGGGGACCGCTGAACGCAGCGGTCCGCCGGGGCTCCCGCGTCGCGATCGCATCGATGGTGAACGGCTCGAAGGCGAAGCGGCGTTCGATGCGCGAGCCGTCGAGAACGCGCGCGCGCAGCGCGTTGCCTTCGCCCAGCGCCGCGCCGAGGCGTGCGAGCACGACGCCGACCGCATCGGGGTCGGGATCGCCGGCGGCGAACAGTGAGAGCGTGACGCCGCCGGCGGCGAGCTCTTCGGCCGCGAGGCGCAAACCGGCGACCGGCGCGCCGAGCGTGACGCCTTCGAGCCGCGCGCGCAGCAGCTCGAACAGCGTCGACGGTACCGCGGTCGGTTGCGCGACGCGCACGCTGAGCTCGCGCGTCTCGCCGTCGTCGCAATCGAGCGTGAGGACGAGCCGGCCGGCGCGTTTGCCTGCCGCGCTCAGGTCGTCGACCACCCAGCCGACGAGCGTGCGCAGCGCGAACAGCACCTGTTCTTCGGACGACGCTTCGCCTTCGCCGTAGAGCGCGCGGTCGACGCGCAGCGCGCGCGCCCGCGGCCGCAGCGGCCGGTCGTCGATTCCGCGCGCGCGCGCGTGCCAGACGGCGGCCTCGCCACCGAAGCGGCGCACGAACGGACCGTGCGGCAGCGCGGCCAGCTCGCCCAGCGTCGTCACGCCGAGCAGCCGCAACCGCTCGCGCACATGCGGATCAATCTCCAGCACGTCGATCGCAAGCGGTGCGACGAATGCCGCCGGATCGTCCTTCGCATCGCACACACGAGACGCGGCTCCGCGCCGGGTCGCGGCGTGCGCGACGAAACGGTTCGGCCCGATGCCGATGCGCGCCGGCAGCTCGATCCCGCCGTGCGCGTCGCGCAGCGCGTCCAGCGCGTTGCGCACCGCCGCGATCCAATCGGCGGGCCTCCCCGCGATTCCGTGCAGGTCGAGGAACGCGCGTCCCCAACCTTCGTCTTCGACGATCGGTGAGGCCGCGTCGAGCGCGTCGAGCACCTGTGACCACACGCGCGCGTCGGCGGCCGGATCGTCGAACGCGGTGCGCGCTTCGGTCGCAACCGCTTGCGCTTGCACCAGCGTCATCCCAGCGCGTACGCCGAGCGCCGCCGCGCTCAGCGTGCAATCGACGACTCGCCCGCGCTCGACGCGGTCGGCCAAGATCAGCGGTGCGGCCAGATCGATCGCCGGCTGCGTCAGCCGCGCGACGGCGAGCCGAAAGGCCGGAATCCACACGCACGCGAGCGGCACCGCAACGTCCTCAGCGGCTCGTACGTTGATCGTGCATGGTGTTCGCGCTCGTCCTCGCGCTCGCGCTTCCCACCTCCGGGCCGACGCCGGCGCCTACCCCGTCGGTTTCGCTGCGCGTCCCGACCGCGCCGGGTGAAGCGCTGATCGTCAACTCGGGTTCGACGAATCGCGCGGGATATCGGCTGCTGGTGCGCTCCAACGGTACGGCGGCGCTGCAGCAGCGCGATCCGGCGAACAGCTCGGGACAGGCCGCTCCGATCAAGAACGCACTCCCCGGCGCGCTGGTCGACCGGTTCTTCGCAGATCTGAAAGCCGCCGGCCCGCTCGACCGGCTGGCCGCGGCGCACTGCATGAAGAGCGCGTCGTTCGGATCGGTGACGCAGATCGGCTATCTCGGCAAGATGTCGTCCGACGTATCGTGCCCGGGGCCGTCCGCGATGCACGTGCTCGAAGCCGACGCGGACGCGCTCGCCGCTGCGGCCGGCGTCTCGATGCTTCCGCACTGAACATGAGACGGTCCTGAGAGCAGGATGAACGTTCGCTGAAATTGGGTGTTGCACCGCGCGCCGGCGGCGTACGATGATCGTGTCCTCGCGATCCTGCGACGGCAGGCTCGACGAGGAACGCAGCAATCATCGCCCGAGGAGGAACCCGATGCTCACCAAGACTCTGCTCGCCACCGCGCTGTTCGCCTCGTTCATCGCACCGCTCGCCGCCAGCGCCGGTAAGGTCGAGAACCGCATCCATCACGAGAACGCCCGCATCGATCGGGGCGTGCGCAACGGTTCGCTGACGTACGGCGAGTATCACCGCCTCGACAACGGCGCCGATCGCATCCAAGCCGAGCGCAACCGCGATTTGCGCCGTGACGACGGTCACCTCACGCGCGCGCAGTACCGCAGCCTCAACCGCCAGGAGAACAATCTCTCCGACCGCATCTACTTCGACAAGCACAACCGCCAGCACCAGCATTAGACCACCGCGTCTTTGGACCGGTGCGGCACGCGCTGCGCCGGTTCCGCCGAAGGTCGTACTGCCACGAGCAGGGGCCGGTCTTCGAACGGCTCGCAGCGCACGAGCGCGTCGCCCACCGGAGCGGCGCGCTTGTGTTTGCGCACGACCGCGCGCACGTCGTAGCCGGCGAGCTCGCAGAGGTGTCCGGCCGCACCGTTCCAGCGCACGCGCTCGATCGCCGTCTCCAGCCGCAGCGACGCGAAGTAGCGCAGCTCGGCCGAGGCTTCGTCGCCCACCGCGACCAGCAATGCGTTGGCGCGGTGCGCGAGCCCGGCCAGCCGCGTCCAAGCGGCCGCGCCCGTCCCGCGGCCGCTGGGCAGCGCCGGGACGACGACGACGGTGAACGCGCCGGAGCGCACGACGATGTCGGCGGCGCGGGCGACCGCGACCGGCTCGCCGGCGCGAACGACCAGCAGCCGTTCCAGCCGCACGCTCGCCGCGGCCAGCGCCGGCGGGAACAGGTCGATCCCGACCATCGCGCCCAGCCCGTGGCGGGTCGCCGCGGCGAGCAGCCGGGCCGCCAAAGCGCTGCGCCCCGAGCTGGGCGGACCCTCGATGCTGGCGATCGTCCCGCGCACAAACCCGCCGCCGAGCGCGGTGTCGAGCTGGGCGATCCCGGTGCGCACGAGCGCCTCGTCGCCCAGGGCGAAGGCCGCCGCCGTGGCCTCGCGATGGTCGCGCTCGAGCCGCTCGCGCAGGGCGGCAAACACCTCTCTCGAGCCCATCGGACGCTCATGCTAATCGAACATACGTTCGATTGTCAATCCACTTGGCGCGGTTCGTTTCGGCGGGTCACGAGGTAGGCGGTCAGCACGAAGACGAGGACCTCGCGGTGGGTCCGGTCGAGCTCGTAGTCGGCCATGGCCTCGTCGATGAGCGCGAACGCCCCGAACAAGGCCGTCGCCAGGCTGAAGCCAAGCTCGTCGTCGTCGCGCGCGAACGCGATCGCCGCTGCCGTCTCGACCGCGGCGACGCCGGCCAGCAGCGTCCCGAGCAGCGGCCGCGGCAGCCGCAGCGGGAGCAGCAGCTTCTCCATCGCGGCGAAGTTGTGCGAGCGCCAGCGCGCCGCCGCGGGGACGATCCCAAACGCCGCGGCCAAGTCGCACACGTTCTTGGCCGCCGCCAGCCCGTGCCAGCCGGCGAGCACGCTCAAGACGGTGCGGCGCACGGAGATCATGTGGCCCCTCTTCCCAGAAGGGACAACGGTCCGGTGTGGGGATGAAGCGGAGAGCCCGTGACCGTACCGTCCACCATCTCCGCCTCGGCGATCGACGTCGCCCCGATTCGTTACGTCGACCGCACCCTTGCCAACGGTCTGCGAGCCATCGTGGTCCCCGACGCGCGGGTGCCGTCGGTGGCGATCAACGTCGCGTACCGCGTCGGCGGCAAGGACGATCCGCCGGGACGGTCCGGCTTCGCGCACCTGTTCGAGCACCTGATGTTCAAAGGCACGGCGCGCTCCGGTCCCGAGACGATCGACCGGCTCACCGAGGACGTCGGCGGGTTCAACAACGCTTTCACCACCGAGGACATCACGAACTACTACGAGGTGATTCCGTCGAACCACCTCGAGCGGCTGCTGTGGGCGGAAGCGGATCGTCTCGCGGCGCTGGTGGTGAACGAGAGCAACTTCGTCACCGAACGCGACGTGGTGATCGGCGAGTACGATCAGCGCATCCTCGCCGAGCCGTACGGGATGCTCGACGAGCTGGTCAATCGCGAAGCGTACGCCGTGCATCCGTACCGGCGCGGCGTCATCGGCAGTCCGGCCGAGCTCAACGCGGCGTCGCTCGACGACGTCGTCGCGTTTCACGCCGCGTACTACCGGCCCGACAACGCAGTGGTCGTCGTCGCGGGCGATCTCGACGCCGGCCGGACGCTGGGCTGGATCGAGACGTATTTCGGATCGATCGCGACGCCGCCGTCACCGATTCCGCGGGTGGGCGTCGTCGAGCCGGAGCAGACCGCGGAACGGCACTACGAATATCGCGCGCCCAACGTGCCGCTGCCGGCGTCCGAAGAAGCGTATCACATTCCGGACGCCGCGCATCCCGACGCCGCCGCGCTCGACGTGCTCGAAACGCTGCTCGGCGCCGGGCGCTCGTCGCGGCTCTACACGTCGCTGGTCTACGACAAGCAGCTCGCGTCGAGCGCGTATGCCGGCGCCGATCTGCGCGAGCAGCCCGGCCTGTTCGGCGTGCGCATAACCTGCGCGCGGGGCGTCGAGCTCGCGCGTGCGCGCGCCGCGCTGGAGGCCGAGCTCGAGCGCGTCCGCGTGCAGCCGCCGGACGAGGTTGAGCTCGAGCGGGTGCGCACGCAAATCGCGAGCACGGTGGTGCGCTCGCGCCAGACCAACAACGGCGTCGGCCTGTCGATCGTGCGCGCGGTGACCGAGCGCGGTGATCCCGAGCTGATCAACGGCGATCTCGCGCGTTACCTCGCGGTCGGCGCTGACGACGTGCAGCGCGTCGCGCGCACGTACTTGCGGCCCGAGAACCGCACGGTCGTCGCGTACCTGCCGCAGTGATCGGCTCGACGCTCCCGGCGCCGGGACCGCCGCGCGACGCCACGCTGCCGGCGCCGGTCGAGCGCGTGCTCGACAACGGCTTGCGGGTCGTCGCGTTCGCGCAGCGCAACTTGCCGCTGATCGCCGCCCAACTGGTCGTGCGCTGCGGCGCGGCCGCCGAACGCGAGGACGAAGCCGGTCTCTCGGCGCTCGTCGCGGCGCTGCTGACGCAAGGGACGACGGCGCGCGGCGCGGTCGAGCTGGCCGCCGCCGCCGACGCGCTGGGCGCGCGGCTCGACGCCGCGTCGGGGTACGACGCGTCGGTCGTCAGCGTGAGCGCGACGACGCCCGCCTTTCCGGCCGCGTTCGCGCTGCTCGACGAGATCGTGCGCCACCCGGCATTCGCTCCGCACGAGGTCGAGCGCGTGCGAACGAAGTCGATCTCCGATCTGAGCCTCACCTATGCGAACCCCAGCGCCCTGGCGCGGCTCGTGGCGCAGCGCGTCGCATACGCGGCCGCGCCGTACGGCCACCCGCTGGCCGGAACCGTCGAGACGCTGACGGCGCTGGGGCGCGACCGCGTCGCGTGGTTCCACGAACGCTTCTATCGTCCCGACGACGCGGTGCTCGTCATCGGCGGCGATCTCGACGTCGACACCGCCTTCGCGCTCGCCGATCGCACGCTGGGCTCGTGGCGCGCGGCGGGGCCGCTTCCCAAGCGTCCGCCGTTCGGCGAGATTCCGGCGCCGCGTTCGCGCGTCGTGATCGTCGACAAGCGCGATGCCGGACGAACCGCGCTGACCTTCGGTCGCGTGACCATCGAGCGCGCGTCGCCCGACTACTACGCGGCGGTCGTCGCGGTCGCCGTGCTTTCCGGCTATAGCGGGCGGCTCAACCAGGAGGTTCGGGTGAAGCGCGGGCTGTCGTACGGCGCCGGCGCGGCGCTGGCGGCGCGCCGAATGCCGGGCCTGTTCGTCGCCTCGACGTTGGTCGATCACGCGCGCGTCGTCGAAGCGACCGGCGTCGTCGCCGACACGATCCGCTCGCTGGCCGACGCGCCGGCGACCGACGAGGACCTGGTCAGCCGCAAGGCGACGATCACCGGCGCGTTCCACCGTTCGATCGAGACGATCGACGGGATCGCCGCCACCGTCGCCGAGCACGTGCTGTACGACGTACCGCTGGCCGAGATCAACGCGTACACGCGCCGCGTCCAGGCCGTCGATGCCGAGGCGGTGCGCGCCTTCGCCGCGCGCGGTTTCGTCCCGGACGATTTCATCGTGCTCGTCGGCGACGCCTCGAAGTTCGCCGCCGACCTCGTCCGCATGCACGACGATCCGTCGACGGGCTCGGGTCAGGCGGTGCGCGTGATCCCGTTTGACGCGCTCGATCTCGGCAATGTCACCCTGAGCTCCGTCGAAGGGTGAACGATCGTACCCTACCAAGCGCCAAGCGCGTGACGTAATCATCATGCCGTCGTGCTGAGCGGCTGCGAAGCACGACCGCCTCGATGTTGGCAAGCAGCATAGAAGCAGAAGATCCTCGATCGTGAGAGCGAGGATCTTCATTTGTCGCGCGTGCACTTGTGGCGGTCGGCCTTCGCCGCGGCTCAGGGCGACGGCGTGATTCTCGTATCGCGCGTTTGGTGATGTGCGGATCGCGATCGTTCGCGCTTCGACGAGCTCAGCGTGACCCTCGGACAGCACGATGTCGCGGAACATGATGCGCCGCGTCACACGAGATCATGGGCATCAACATCAGGGGATCAGCAGCAGTTTGCCGGTCGTCCTGCGGGCTTCGAGGTCGCGGTGGGCTTGGGCGGCTTCGGCCAGCGGATAGGCCGCGCCCACGCGCACCTGCAGCTTGCCCGCGGCGATCGCGCCGAACAGGTCGCGTGCGCGGCCGAGCAGCTCTTCGCGTGTGGCGATGTAGTTGAACAGCGTCGGGCGGGTGAGGAACAGCGAGCCGCCCGCGGCGAGGCGCTGCGGTTCGACCGGCGGCACCGGACCGCTGGAGTTGCCGAAGAGCGCCAACAGACCGCGCGGGCGCAGCAGGCTCAGGCTGCGCTCCCACGTCTCCTTGCCGACCGAGTCGTAGGCGACGTCGACCGCGTGTTCGCCGACGATCGCGCGCACGGCCTCGGCAAAGTCACCGTCGGCGTAGTTGATGACATGGTCGGCGCCGAAGCTGCGTGCGAGCGCGGCTTTCTCGGCGGTCCCGACCGTGGCGATCACGGTCGCCCCGCGGGCTTTGGCCAACTGCACCAGGGTCGAGCCGACGCCGCCTGCGGCGGCATGTACGAGCGCGACGTTTCCGGCGCGCAACGGGAACGTGTCGGTGACCAGATAGTGCGCCGTCATGCCCTGCAGCATGATCGCAGCGGCGACCCGATCGTCGATGCCGTCGGGAATCGATACGATCACGCGAGCCGGGACCGCGTTGAGCTCGGCGTAGCCGCCGAGGTTGGGCGTCGTCGGGTACGCGACGCGTTCGCCCGGCGTGAAATCGGTAACCCCGTCGCCGACCGCTTCGACAACGCCGGCGCCCTCGGAGCCGACGATGAACGGCAGGTCGCGCTTGTACAAACCGGTGCGCTGGTAGACGTCGATGAAGTTGACGCCGGCGGCGCTCTGACGGACGAGCACCTCGCCCGCGCCCGGCGCCGGTGTCGCAACGTCGGCGACAGTGAGGACTTCGGGACCGCCGGGGCGGTCGATGCGGATCGCTTTCACGACCGCTGCGACCGCAAAAGCGCCGCGACGGTTTCCGGCTCCCGGCGCCGTGGTACGCTCAGGAGGTGGAACGCCGAGATCTGTATGAAGACGACTTGACCGAGGAGCGGCAACCCTCGCCCTCGCAGCGCGACGACGTCGCCGCGAGCGAAACGCTCGATCCCGACGAATCCGGCGGGGACGAAACCGTCGACGACGACGACAAAGAAGGCGAGCCCGACTAACCCGGACCGGTACCGGGGATCCGCGGGACGCCCGGCTCGCTGAGCGACTCGCCGGCGACGCTCGACGTCGAAGGGGTGAGCGCGTCGTCTTCGGCGTGCATCCCCATCGTCTCGTTCTGGGCCTGCGTCGTGCTGCCGGTGGCGGCTGCGCTGCCGGAGTGGAACAGATACGACGATGAAGTCGGATCGAGCGCGCCCGACGGCGCCGCATCGACCATCGCCGCGAAGTGCGTCAAGTCGTGCTGCAGCCGCCGTTCGAACTCGCCGCCGGCGCCCAGCGCCTCACCGAGCTGACCGAGAAAACCCGCCGGCGGCTCGTACGACACGTCGACGGTCAGCCGGGTGCTTTCGCCGGCCGGGTCAAACCGCACGCGCCCGCTGTTGGTCAGGCCGTCGACCGAACGCCAGCCGATCTGCCGGTCGGGGATCCAGCCCTCGTTGACGGCGTCCCACTCGTGCTTGCCGACGACGTCGACGACCCAGTGGCTGCGTGTGTCGTCGAGGTAGGTCACCTCTTTGACGAACGTCATGAACTTGGGATAGTCGTTGAAGTGCGAGTAGAGCTCGTAGACTTGGTGGACGGGTGCCTTGATGGTGACCGATGCGCTGTGCTCCGCCATGGGGACGTGTCTCCTGTGTGCCGTCGGGTGACCGTACCTTACCCCGCCGCGAGCGCCTGCGAACGGGTACATAGGCGAACGCATGCGCCAGTATCTCGCTCTCGCCAAGGAAACGTACCAGCGCTTCGGCGCCGACAAAGCGCCACGCTTGGCTGCCGCCCTGTCGTTCACGACGGTCTTCGCGATCGCGCCGCTGTTCATCATCGTCATCGCGGTTGCCGGTTACGTCGTCGGCGTCGCGAACGGTACCGGCCACGGCCACAGCCTCGTCGAAGAGAAGATGCTGGCGGCGATCCGGCAGTCGGCCGGCGCGGGGGCGGCCGATGCGGTGCGCGACATGGTGACGGCCAGCTTCGGCCGGCCGCGGCAGTCGATCGTCGCACAGGTCGTCGGCTGGGTCACCTTCATGCTCGGTGCGGCCGGCGTGTTCGCCTCGCTGCAGGATGCGCTCAACACGATCTGGCACGCCGAACCGCCGAAGCTCCCGCTGTGGACCGCGATCCGCGACCGCGTCGCGTCGATCGGAATGCTGCTGGTGATCGGGTTCCTGTTGCTGGTGACGACGGCGCTCAACGCCGCGATCGCCTACATCTCGGTTTCCGTCACGCGCGTGCTGCCGTTCCCCGGCGCCGATTGGGTATTCGCGCTGGCCAACGTGCTGATCTCGCTGGTGCTGATCGCCATGCTGTTCGCGCTCATGTTCAAGTACTTGCCCGATACCGCGATCGCGTGGCGCGACGTGTGGACCGGCGCGGTAGCAACCTCAGTGGCGTTCGTGATCGGCCAGACGATCATCGCCTTCTATCTCGGCCGGGCCGGCGTGGCGTCGGCTTACGGCGCGGCAGGCTCGCTGCTGGTGCTGCTGCTGTGGATCTACTACTCGTCAATGATCCTGCTGTTCGGCGCGGAGTTCACCCGCGTCTACGCCGAACGGCACGGCTCGCGCGCCGGTGCCGAAGCGGCCTGACGATCACGACCGGACAGCGGCGCTGCCGCTGACGAGGCGCGTTCCCGACCATTTCTCGTACGGCTGCACGCGGCGGAAGATCGCGAACCAGCCGACGATCGCGAACAGACTGCCGACCAGCGAGACGTAGCGGCCGATCGCGCGCCCGATGCCGACCCGCCGCCGGTTCACGCCCACGACGCGCAAGTCGGCCACCATCATGCCGAAGGTCTGGCCCGCCAGACCGACGAGCAGGATCACGTACACCGACATGGCCAGCCACAAGACCGCGTTGCCGCCGTACGCGACGTGCACGTGGCCGTTCGACGTGTTGTTCATGGCGACGTTCATCACGTTCGCGACCCAGGACGGCGTGTCGCGATCCGCCGCCACCTCCTTGAGCGCCGCGGTCGCGGCCGGGTTGGGAGTGAACTTCTGTTGGACGGCCAGGGCGGCCGGGACCAGCGCCTGGATCACGGCCAAGTCGACGAAGAACGCCGCCATGCGCCGCCAGAAGCTCGCGTAGACCGCCTCGCGCGCGTCGGCGACCGGCGCGGCCGCGGCGTTCTGGGCGAACCGCTGCGCCCAGCGCGCGTAGAGCGGTTCGCGCCCGAACCGGTGCAGCGCGGCGATGCGGTTGGTCGAGTACGGCGTCGACGCCGTCCACTCGGCGATGCGCAGCGACGGTTCCTCGTTGAGCTCCCGCAGCTGCTCGGCGAACGCGCCGAGGTCCACCTTGCGCCCGACGCTGCCGAAGGTCGAGACCGCGATGGCCCGGATCGCCGCGTCGAGCGAGCCGCAGCACAGCAGCCCGATGCGGTCGGCGGTATAGTCGATGCGGCGCAGCCAGGCGCCGAAGGCCAGCGCGATGACGCCGCTCTCGCGGCCGTTGGCGCTCAGCAGCGACGTGAAGCGGGTGTGTCCCGCGGCGATGTGTCCGAGCTCGCGCCCGACGAGAAAGCGCAGCTCGTCCTCGCCGAAGTGCTCGACGTATTGCGCGGAAAGCACGACGGCGTACGGCTCGCCGATGCCGATCGCGACGACCGGAACGAAGGGATCGTCGCGCACGAACACGTGCGGCGTGGGCATTCGCATCCGGCGCGCGCAGTCGTCGACGATCGCGTAGACGTGCCCGAACTGGCCGGCGTGGACGCGCAGCCCGCCGCCCAGCAGGCGGCCGCGCGCGAACGACACGTACACCATCGCCACGACGAGCAGCAGCGCGATCTCTTGCCAGGTGATCTGGTGCTGCAGCACCCAGCCGAGCACGACGATCGTTATCGGCAGCGTGAGCAGCGTCCACACGAAGGTGGCCCGCTCGCCGCCGACGCGGAGCGACTCGCTGCCGGCGAAGAGCGCCGTCACGTTGCCTCCTACTTCAGCATGAAACCGGTTGCGTGGCCTTGGCGCTCGTAGCCGAACTTCCCGTTCGTGACCCGGTAGAAATAGCAGTTCGGGTCGAGCACGTCGCCGTACGGGCCGAACTGGTAGTTGCCGGTGATCGTGTCGTAGCTGCCGCCGTTGGCCAGGGCACGGATCATGGCCCGGCGGTTGGTGACGTTCATGCGCGTCGCCGCGTTGCGAATCAGCTGCACGGCGGCGTAGCCGAACGCCGCGACCGGCGTGATGACGCCGTACTGGGCCTCGTAGTCGGTCACGTACTGGCGCGCGCCCGGCGCCATTGGATAGTACGGGACGGGCGTGGCGACGACGAGCCCTTCGGCCTCCTTGGCGAACTCCGTGAGCGTGACCGCGTCGAAGAATCCTTGGGTCCCCACGAACCGGCCGGCGTAGCCCTTCGCGCGCAGCACCGCCATGAGGGCCCATGTCGTCGGCGTTGCCGGCCAGCACGACGCAGTCGGGGTCATGGCTGAGAACCGCGCCCGCGGCGCTGTCGAAGGCCGGCTTGTCGAGCGAGAACTGCGTCCCGACCGCGCCGATGTGCAGCGCTCCGGCTCGGCGCAGGAAACCGGCCGCCACGTCGGGCCCTAGGGACCGTCCTGCGAGACGACGTGCGGGGCCTTCGATCCGGTCGAGATGACGTAGGCGGCAACCAGACTTCCCTCGTCGGAGTCTTTGGCCGGCAGCCGGAACACGTTGCGGTACCCGCGCTCGGTGATGCGGTCGTCGGTGACGGTCGGCACGATCAGCGGAAGCTGCGCGTTGGAGTATACTTGCAGCGTCGCCAGCGTCGTCGCGGCGCTCAAATGCCCGATCACCGCCATCGCGTCGGGCGCGCCGGTGGCGAAGTCGGCCTGAACGGTCGCCTCGGCGGCGCTGTTGTGATCGTCGTACGCGTTGTAGAGAACCAGCGGTTGGTACGACGGCCGGTCGCGGTTGATCTCGTCGACGGCGCCGCGCACTCCGGCGATCAGCTGCTTGCCGAGCCGGCCGTCCGGACCGCTCTGCGGACAGACCACCGAGAAGCGGAACGTCGGCGTGTAGCCCGGCAAAATCTGCGCGACTTGCACGCCGCCTGTCCTGAGCTTCGTCTGCCCTGAGCTTGTCGAAGGGTCGAAGGGGTGCAGCGAGTCGGCGCCCAGCGCCGCCGCGCCGGCCAAGAACTGCGCGCGAATCATCCGACCAGGTACGACGCCAGGGTCGTCCCCAAGAAGCCGACCGAGAACGCCATGTTGGTGAGGAACACGCGCTCGTTGAGAATGAAGACGTCCTTGGCCAGCGCGACGAGCCGCTCTTCGTAGACCGTCACCGCCAACGCCAGCGCGACTCCGACGTAGTACAGCCAGCTCGCCTGCGCGATGATGCCGGCGCCGAGCAGCGCGAGCGTCATCACGACGTGGAGCACGATCGGCCACAAGCGCGCCTTGGACTCGCCGAAGCGCTGTGGGAACGACCGCACGTCGTGGGCCACGTCGAACGGCAGATCCATCAGCGCGTAGAGGATGTCGAAGCCCGCCACCCACACGGTGACGGCCAGGAACAGCAAGAGCGCGGGCACGCTGACGGTGCCGGCCACCGCGATGTACGCGCCGAGCGGCGCGCACGCGTCGACCGCGCCGAGCACGAAGTGCACCGTCCACGTGAAACGCTTGCAGAGCGGATAGCCGACCGCGCCCAGCGCCGCGAGCGGCAACAGCTTCACGCACAGCGGGTTCAGCATCGCCGCGCTGAGGACGAGCAGCGCGAGGCCGGCGACGATCGCCCAGACCATGACCGCCGGCGACAGCTTTCCGCTCGCGACGGCGCGCCGGGCGGTGCGCGGGTTGGCCGCGTCCATCTCTTTGTCGAAGTAGCGGTTCGCGGCCATCGCGGCCGTGCGCGCGCCGACGACCGCCAGCGTGATCCACAGCAGCTGCGACCACGCCGGTAGTCCGTGCGCCGCCATCACCGCACCGACGTACGCGAACGGCAGCGCGAACAGCGTGTGCTCGATGCGAATGTCGCGCAGGAAGAGTTTCATGCCGTTCATTCCGGGCTCGGCTCGGGACGAGTCTTCACGCGCTCCGAGCGCGGCGGAGCGTCGCCGGGCGACGCCGACGCCGAGGCCAGGAGCCGTCGCAACCGGTCGGGGCCTTGACCGGACCACGCGTCGGCCGTGCCGCTGCGCGCCAGATCGCCGATACCATATTCGGCCCAGCGCGCGCTCACGCGCTCGCGGGTCTGCGCGTCCATGCGAATTTCCGGCGGCCAATCGCGCTGATAGCCTTCGTCCGCGCGCTTGCGCGTCGCGTCGATGCCGAGCTTGTGTCCGAGCGCGAGGTCGTACGAACCGGCATGGTCGAGATCGTCGACCGGTCCCGGCATCACCACGAGATCGCGCGACGCGTCGATGTTGTTGAGGACGTACCAGACGACGCCGCGCGCATCGTGGACGTCGACGTCGTGGTCGACCACCACCAGGCAACGCGTGAGCATCATCATGTGTCCCAGTCCCCACAGCGCGTTCATGACCTTCATCGCCTGACCGGGATACGATTTCTTGACCGCGACGATGGCCAGGTTGTGAAAGCCGCCTTCCACCGGCAGATTGTAGTCGGTGATCTCTGGGACGACCATCTGAAGCAGCGGCAGGAAGATGCGTTCGGTGGCCTTGCCCAGCCACGCATCTTCCATCGGGGGCTTGCCGACCACGGTCGCACCCCAGATCGCGTCGGGCCGGTGCGTGATCGCGCTGACGTGCAAGGTCGGATAGAGGTCGGCCGCGCTGTAGACCCCGGTGTGATCGCCGAACGGGCCTTCGACGCGCAGATCTTCGTTGTCGACCCAGCCTTCGATGACGAAGTCGGCGTCGGCCGGCACGTCGAGATCGACCGTCAGCGCTGTGGTGATCCGCACCGGTTTTTCGCGCAGGAAACCGGCGAACGCGAGCTCGTCGACGACCGGCGGCAGCGGCGCCGTCGCCGCATAGGTCAGCGCGGGATCGCCGCCGACCGCGATTGCGACGGGGATGCGCGCGCCCCACTTGTCGGCGTGCGCGCGACCGTGCTTGTGACGCTGCCAGTGCATCCCGGCCGTCCGCGCGTCGTAGATCTGCACGCGGTACATCCCGACGTTCGGCCGCCGCGTGTCGGGATCGCGCGTGAAGACCAGGGGCAGCGTGATGAACGGGCCGCCGTCGAGCGGCCACGTCGTGAGAACCGGCAAGGCACCGAGATCCGGCGGATCCATCACGACGCGCTGGCTCGGCGCATCGCTGACGCGGCGCGGGATCGCCGACGCGCCGGCCGCCGCCAGACCGGCCAGCCGGCCGAGCTTCCCGCCCAGCGTCTCCGGCAGTGCCATGTCGATCGTCGAGCGCAGACGCTGCTCGACCTCGCGCAGCGATCGCGCGCCGAGCGCGAGCGCCGTGCGGCGTTCGCTCCCGAACTGATTGGTCAGCACGGGAAACCGAGAGCCGCGCACGTCGCGGAACAGCAGCGCCGGGCCCCCGGCCTTCACGACGCGGTCGGTGATCTCGGCGATCTCGAGATACGGCTCGACCCGCGCCTCGATCGTCGCCAGCTCGCCGGCGTCCCGGAGCGCCCGCACGAAGGCGGCCAGCGATTCGTAGGCCATTCGTCGAAGGTTGGACGTACTATGGCACAGTTCATGGCGCTGCTGCGCCGCGATTACGACGGCTTTCCGGAATCGGCGTTCACCGCCGAGCTACTCGAGGCCGAGGCTCAGCGCGCGCGGCAGCTGTACGCCGAGGGCGTCAACCGCATGATGTGGAGCCGAGGCGACACGCCGGGCGCGGTCGTGCTGATCGAGGCGGAGTCGCTCGAAGCGGCGCTGGCCGGAATCGAGACCCTGCCGCTGCGGCAGAACGAGATGCTGCTGGTCGAGAAGGTCGTGCCGTTGATGCCGTATCGCGGCTTCGGCCCGCGCAGTTAGCCGAGCATAACGACCGCGGCCGAGGCTTCGGGTTGGGCGCTCGGGTGGAGCAACGCGTCGGCCGTGCGCAGGCCTGCCGCCCACCAGGCGTGGTCGATCGGGACGGTCGCGGCGACAAGCAGGTCGTCGCGGCGCAGGTGGACGCGCTCGACGAGATTCACCGGCTCGATCCCGGTTCCGAGCGCGCCGGCGCGACCGTGCAATGCGCGCACCGCGCCGGCACCGTCGATCAGCGCGACGTGCAGCTGACCGGCGGCGGCGACGTCGATGTCGGTTCCGTGCGGGTCGAGCGCGAAGAAGACGATCGCCGCGGCGAGCTCGTCGTCGCGCGCCTCACGGGCGTGGCGCTGCACGACGCGGTCGAGACCGCCCAGCGCGGCGGCGAAGGCGGCGCGCGACGTGACGAGCGCGCGGGCGCCGGTGCGAAGGAGATCGCACACCACGATCGGATCGCGTCCGGCCAACACCGCGCCGACCGCGACGATGGCTGCGCCGTCGGCGCTGGTCCACGTTTCGGCGAAGGTCGATCCGTGCTTGCGCGCGTGTGGGGCGCGCGACGCGACGTCGACGAGCATGTCCGGCTACCCGTCCGTCAGCGGACGTCGCATGACGATCGCGTCGAGCGCGCCGCCGTCACGGCGCGCGATCACTGCGTGCTGTACGACCGCATCGACGAAGCCGGCCGCGGCGTAGAGCGTGCGGGCCGGGACGTTGTCGGGGAACACCCGCAGCGACAGAGCCGTCTTGCCGTTGGCACGGCCCCACGCGAGCGCTTCGTCGAGCAGTGCGCGGCCGATCCCGCGCCGCCGGTGCGCGGCTGCGACGAGCATGCCAAGCTCCGGCTCCGCTGCGGCGATGTCGAAGATCGTCAGGTCGGCGACGATCTCACGCTCTTCGACCGCGACCCAGCCGACGCACCAGCGGCGCAGCAGCCCGTCGCGCATGGTACGTGCGCGAGCCGTCGTGTCGAACGGCCATTCCGTTGCGATCCAGCGCCCTTCCCGCGCGATCTGAGCGAGCAGTTCGACGACCGCGGTCGACGTCGCGCTCGCCTTTGGGCCGGACGGACCACGTCGGTCCGCATATCAGCGCGCGCCGAGGCCGAGCTTGGCGAGATACGACGGCAGCACGTCGACCGGATCGCCGGTATCGGTGACCGACAGGCCGTGCCATGCGTAGCGCACGACCCCGTCCGCGTCGAGCAGGAAATCGGCCGGGATGTGGTACTTCGCGCCCGAGTGCAGCTGCACGTCCGCGGGGACGGCGGCGTCGAGCTGCTCGATCGGATAGACCGCGACCGGAAACGGCAGCGCGGCCGCGGCGACGGCAGCGTTGGCCGCGGCCGCGTCTTCGAGCACGTCGACGCCGACGAAGTGCACGCGGTCGCCGTAGCTCGCGTACGCGCTGCGGACGAACGGCAGCTCCCGCTGGCACGGTGCGCACCAGCCCGCGAACAGGAACACGTACGTCGGCTCGCCGCGCAGATCGCTCAGCAAGATCGGCGTGCCGTCGCCCGCGGTGAGCGCGATCGCCGGCGGCGTGCGGCCGACGTCGTCGGACAGGTCGAACACCGTCGCCGGCCGGTGCGAGGCGGCAATGAGCGCGAACATCGCCGCGACGGCGAGCGAGCAGCGAAGTGCCGACATGAAGAGAGCCCGTCTTCCGACGGGCTCTCATTGGGTTTCCTTCCGCTCGGCCGTTTATTCCGACGGCGGACCGGTCGGACGCGGGCGCCGCCGGCGCGGACCGCGATCGCCCGCCGCCGCCGCCACCGCCGCTTCGCGGCTCATCTCGCGGCGCGGCGGGCGCGCCGTTGCCGCGCGGTCCCGCATGTTCGGCCGCCGGTGCAGGTGCCGGCGATCCGCCGCCGGCCGCAGCACGCCGAGCACCGCCTTGCGGCTCAGGTTGATGCGGCCTTGCGAGTCGATCTCGATCACCTTGACCATGATCTGATCGCCCGGCTTGACCACGTCCTCGACGCGCTCGACCCGGTCGGGCGCGAGCTGCGAGATGTGGACCAGGCCTTCCTTGCCCGGCAAGATCGCGACGAACGCGCCGAAGTTCATCAAGCGCGTGACGGTGCCCAGGTAGGTTTCGCCCGGCTTCACTTCCTTGGTGAGCGCCTCGACCATCTGCTTGGCCTTCTCGGCGCCGGCCGCGTTCGCGCCGGCGATGAACACGCGGCCGTCGTTCTCGATGTCGATCTTCACGCCGGTGTCGGCGACGATCTTGTTGATGACCTTGCCGCCGGGCCCGATCACGTTCTTGATCATGTCGGGGCTGATCTGCATGCACGATCATGCGCGGCGCGAACTCGGACAGCTCGGCGCGCGGCTCGGTGATCGTCTCCTTGAGCTTGTCGATGATGAACAGGCGCGACTTCTTCGCCTCGACGAGCGCTTCGCGCATGATCTCGATCGTGATCCCGGCGACCTTGATGTCCATCTGGATCGCGGTGATCCCGTCGACCGTGCCGGCGACCTTGAAGTCCATCTCGCCCAGCGCGTCTTCGAGGCCCTGGATGTCGGTGAGGATCGCGTACTTGTCGCCCTTGAGGATCGAGCCCCATCGCGACGCCCGCGACGTGCCCTTGATCGGCACGCCCGCGTCGAGCAGCGCGAGCGTCGAGCCGCAGACCGACGCCATCGACGACGATCCGTTCGACTCGAGCACTTCGCTGATCACGCGCAGCGTGTACGGGAACTCGTCCTCGGCCGGCAGCACCGGCACGAGCGCGCGCTCGGCGAGCTGCCCGTGGCCGATCTCGCGCCGGCCGGGCGCGCGCATCGGCCGCGTCTCGCCGACCGAGTACGGCGGGAAGTTGTAGTAGTGCATGTAGCGCTTGTTGGGGATCGCCGAGGATCCCGTCGAGGCGCTGCTCGTCGCTGATCGAGCCGAGCGTCGCCGCGGTGAAGACCTGCGTCTGACCGCGCGTGAACACGCCCGAGCCGTGCACGCGCGGCACGTAGTGCGTCTTGCACCAGATCGGGCGGATCTCGTCGGGCTTGCGGCCGTCGGGACGGATCTTCTCGTCGACGACCATGGTGCGGAGCTCGTCCTCTTCCATGGCCTTGATGATCTTGTCGAAGTCTTTGTTCTTGGGATCTTCGATCAGCGTCGCGGACGACCGGGTCGTCCTTCTTCGCCAGCTTCGCGAGCGCGGCTTCGCGCGAGAGCTCGGCGAACGCGGTGTTGCGCTCGAGCTTGTCGGTGACGCGCATCGCCTTGCCGACTTCCTTGGCGAAGTTCTTGCGCATCCACTTGTCGAGCGTCGCGTCGGTCGTGCAGCAGCGGATACTCGCGCTTGGCCTTGCCGGCCTTCTTCGCCAGCTTGTCGATCGCGGCGACGATCTTCTTGATCTCTCCGTGCGCGAACTCGACCGCGTCGAGGAAGTCTTCCTCGGAGATCTCGTTGGCGCCGCCTTCGACCATCATGACGCGCGTCGGCGGTGCCGGCGACGACGATCTCCATCCCGCCGCTTCGTACTGCTCGAGCGTCGGGTTGGTGATGAAGGTGCCGTTCTCGTCGCGACCGACGCGGACGGCGGCGACGTTCTTCTGGAACGGGATGTCGCTGACCGCGAGCGCCGCGCCGGCGGCGCAGACGCGCGATGACGTCGCTGTCGAGTCCGGGATCGGTCGACAGCACGGTGGCGATGATCTGGATGTCGTTGCGGAAGCCGTCGGGGAACAAGGGACGAATGGGACGGTCGATCTGGCGCGCGCTGAGCACGCCGTGCTCCGACGGGCGCCCTTCGCGCTTGATGTAGCCGCCCGGGATCTTGCCGGCCGCGTACATCTTCTCTTCGTAATCGCAGGTGAGGGGGAAGAAATCGATGCCCTCGCGGGGTTTCTCTGACGCCGTCGCGGCGCACAGAACGACGATTTGATCGCCGTAGCGGACGAGAGCGCAGCCGTTCGCTTGCTTCGCAAGCTCGCCCGTCTCGATGACGAGCTGCCGGCCGCCGATCTCGAGCGAGACGGATTCTGGCACTGGTACTCCTAGATTGTCTGTTTGAATTTTCGCTTACGTTCTCTGTAAACGTGACTCGGTTCGGCGCCGGCCGGATTTCGGCCTGTACGCTTACGAGCGCAAGCCGAGTCCGTTGCAGGTGGCGAGGCGACGCTCCGCATACTTGGTTCCGGGCGGGTGCCTGCTCAGTTACTGCGGACCGGTCTTTGTGCTGCCTTCGAGGCGGCGCGTATCGGCCCGGCCGTTTTAGGAGTTGTCCTATCAATCGATGTCTCGCCGGGGTCGCCGTGTCGCTCTTGCTCGCCGCTTGCGGCGGCGGCGGCGCCTCGACGCCGGCCGTATCGCTCAGGGCCGATCCGCCTCAGCCGGGGTCGTACGACGTGCGGACCTATGGTGCGCGGTGCGACGGCCGCACCGACGACATGGCCGCGATTCAGAGCGCGGAGCAGGCCGCGGCCAAAGCCGCGCTGCCGGGCCACGGGACCGTCGTGCAGCTCCCGGCCGGCGTGTGCGCGCTCGGTGGACCGATCGCGTGGGACTCCAACGTCTCACTGATCGGGGTCGGGATGACGGCGACGACGCTGACGGCGCTGGCCTCGTTCACGTTCGACCCCACCAAAGTCCGTATCGGTCCCGACGGCAAGCAGATCGGCATGATCTGGCTCGACGGGCCCACCGCGACGACCGCGATCGAAAACGTCACCATCGAGAACGTCGGCTTCGACCCTCGCGCGGGGATGCAGCATTGGAGCGAGTCGAGCGGCGTCAGAATCTACGAGCCGATCCTGGGCTACATGCGCGCGGTGCACAACCTCACCGTCCAGCACGTCTATTTCGAGCTCGGAGCGAACCCGTCCGCGGCGTACACGTCCACCGGGACCGACGGGCCCAAGGCCTTCGTCGCAGTTGAGCTCGGACATCTGGGCGTCGATCCGCTCGACGCCAGTCACGATCTGGTGTTCAACGACGTGCACGCCCACAACGGGAACGGCATGCTGCGCTTCGGCTTGGTAGGAACGACGATGAACGGCGTCACGTCGAGCTTCTACAACCTGAGCGTCACCAACGAGTACGACACGGTCGATCTCGACAACATCGAAGACGATCGGATAGAGATCGACGGCATAACGGCTCCGTACGCCAAGCCGCTGGCGAACGCGCCGCTCGGTCTGATCCGCCACCTCGTATTTCAAAACATCAACGTGTCCATCGCGCCGAGCGTCGCCGTGGGCAGCATCAACGGAATCCGGCTCAACAGCTCGTTCAACACCGAGATCGAAGACGTGACCGTCAACGGCGTGAACTACGTCGGATCGCCGAACGGCTACGGCCCGATCGTCGACGGCACGATGCACGAAGGGACGGATCCGTCGTCTCAATGAACACCAACGACGTGCAGGGATACATCAACGACGTCGTCGTCGAGAACGTCAACGCGCAATACACGATCGGCCTGGGGGTTGCGCTCGGTGCTCCCACCGGCGAGCCGCTGTCGGCCGTCGTGAGCAACGTGGTCGTGCGCGACGCCTTCATCTACGGCGGGCTCAACGTGACGTTCTCAACGCCCAAACCGCCGGCACGCAATCCGAACAGCCAGTACGACGTCGCGATCAGCAACGTGACCGTCGGCGGCTCACCAGCGTCGCCGGGTGCGATCGGCGTGGAATTTCACCGCCACATCCCCACCGCGGGAGACGACTTCGTGGAGCTGCAGAACCTGACGGTATCCGGCTTTGCGACCCCCCTGCTGATCGAAGGCGGTTTCGACGGCATGCTGCTCGACAACGTGCATTGGAGCGGTACCGCGATCATCGATAGCGCGGTCACCCAGGTGAACTCGGGCCCGAGCTCGGGCGGCTAGCGCTTAGCGGCGCAGCCCGAGGTCGCCGATCAGCTTGCGGTAGCGCTCGAGGTCTTTGTGCTGGAGATACACCAGCAGGCGCCGGCGCTGGCCGACCTGCATGAGCAGGCCGCGGCGGCTGTGATGGTCCTTCTTGTGGACCTTGAGATGGTCGTTGAGCTGGTTGATCGACGCCGTGAGGATCGCGATCTGCACGTCGGCGGATCCCGTATCGTTGGGACCGCGCCCGTACTTGGTCGCGAGGTCCGCCTTCTGGTCTTTGGTCAGGGGCACGGGGTACCTGGGCTCCTTTCGACTCGCGCGCCAGCAGACTCCGTGGGTCCGCGGCGGCGACCGACGGATGATATCAAAAGCGGACTACTCCGTCAAAGGGCCGGGTTCTCGGCGCTTTCCTCCAACGCGGCCGTAATGGCGTCGCGCAAGGCGGCGAGCTCGGGCCGGATGCTCGTCGATTGCTCGTCGAGCGCTTCGAGCGCGGTCAGCAGCCGTCGCGCTTGCGCTCGGTCCACCGCGACATAGAGATTGCGCGCGAGCTCTTCGTCGAGCTTTTCGATCGCGCGTTTTGCCATGTTGGCTTGGCCGAACGAATATGCGTGGTGACTCGCGTTTCCGAGGAGCTTGAGCTCGGATTGGAGCCAATCGCGGTAGTCCTTGAGCAAGGCGTCCTCCGGTGGGCGGTGAACCGACGCGCGTGAGCGATGACTTCGTGACCGTGGCGCGCGTCGCCGACGTGGCGCCGGGGACCGCGAAGGCCGTCGTCGTCGGCGAGCGCGAGGTTGCGCTGTTCAACGTCGGTGGAACGTTCTATGCCCTCGACAACACCTGTCCGCACCAGGGCGGCCCGCTCGCCGAGGGCTGGATCGAAGGGACGCGGGTGACCTGCCCCTGGCATGCCTGGACGTTCGAGCTGTGTACCGGAATGATGACGCTGGGCGAGTTCGCCCGCGTCGACACCTTCGAAGTTCGGGTGGAAGGCGACACCGTGCGCGTCGCGGTTCGCCCGCGGCACGATTCGAACTAGGCCGCGACTCGAGTCAGACCAAAGCGTCGCGCAGGTCGGCGACGCGCCGCGATGCGGTCGCGAACATCGCGATGCGAAGGCCGGCGACCAGCTCGTCGATCAGCGCCGCGACGGCGGCGTCGGACTCGTCGGCGGCGCGCAGGAACGGCAGCGCCAGGCCGGCCAGATCGGCGCCGAGTGCGAGCGCCTTGGCGACCTGGACGCCGTCGCGGATCCCGCCGCTGGCGACCAGCGGCACCTCCGGCAAGGCCGCGCGCAGCGCGGCCGTCGCGCGCGGCGTCGGATAGCCCCAGTCGCCGAACGCTTCGGCGATCCGTTCGCGCGCCGGGTCGTCGGAGCGCTTGCCCTCGACTCGCGCCCACGAGGTGCCGCCGGCGCCCGCGACATCGATCGCCGCCACGCCGCACTCGACCAGCCGGGCGGCCGTGGAAGGCGCGATGCCGGAGCCGACGCTCTTGGCGATGACCGGCACGTCGAGCCCGGCGCAGAGCGCGGCGATCTTCGGCTCGAGCGCGCGAAAGTTCGTGTCGCCGCCGCGCTGCAACGCTTCCTGCAGCGGGTTGAGGTGCAGGTACAGGCCGTTCGCGCCGAGCGTCTCGACCAACCGGCGCGCGTCTTCGACACGCACGCCGTAGTTCAGCTGCACCGCGCCAAGATTGGCGAACAGCGCGACGCGCGGCGCGACCGGGCGCACGTCGAAGGTGTCCCGCAGCGCTTCGTGTTCGAGCATCGCGCGACCGCTGCCGAGCGCGAAGGCGATTCCGGCCGACTCGGCGCCGCGCGCCAGGCGGCGGTTGATCTCGGCGGCGCGCGCCGTTCCGCCGGTCATCGACGAGACGATCAGCGGCGCGCGCAACGGCAGTCCCAGGAACGTCGTGCCGACATCGACGTCGGCCAGCGCGATCTCCGGCAGCGCCTCGTGCCGCAATCGCACCGCCGGCCATCCTCCGTCCAACCGTGACGCGACGTCGACCTCGAGACAGACGTCGAGGTGCCGCGTTTTGCGCTGCTCGGTCGATTCCGACATGGTCGACGAGAGGCGTCCGCGCCGCGACCGGCGATCACCTCCCGGATGGATGCCGGATCATCGGTCTATGAGGGCGCGACCGGAACCGCGGGCGGTACCGCGTTCGGATCGGCGCTGCTGAGCCTGGCCGCAGCCAAAGACCTCGACGCCGACGGCCTCGCCCGGGCCGCCGAAATCGAGCCGGCGCTGCTCGCGCAGGTCGTCGCGGGCGAGGCGCGGCTCAGCGTGCCGGCGCTGGCCCGCCTGGCGCACGCGCTCCGCATCCGGCCGATCGGCTTTCTGCAGCGGACCGGGATTCTGGGACTCGAGGTTTACGCCGCCGGTCTCGACCCGCTGTATTTCCTGCCGGACGGCCAAATCCGGTACGACGCGCGCATCTACATGCGTGAGATCAACCCGCGACACGCGGTCCCGGAAGGCGACATGACCAAGCGCAACCCGGTGCTGGCGGCGCTGACCGCGGACCCCGTCCTCGACGCTGTCGGGAAGGTCGAAGTCGAGCTCGCGTACCTGCTTCGCGCAGCCGTGCAGGCCGCCGGCGGCAGCCTCTGACCGGCGGTTGCCTGAGAGGCCGCCCGGGTGCGCGGTGAGAACGCCCGTTCCCCTATGGAAATCGAAGGCAAGCGCATCGCCGCGCTGGTGGGAGACGGATTCGAAGAGTCGGAGCTGATCGAGCCCCGTCGTGCGCTCGAAGAAGCCGGCGCGATCGTGACGATCGTCGGTGTCGACGATCGCGCGCTGCAGAAGATCCGCGGCAAGCGCGGGCTCGATGAAGGTCAGACCGTCAAGGCCGAAGAGCTCGTTGCCGACGTCACCGCAGACGACTTCGACGCGATCCTGATCCCTGGCGGCCAGTCGCCGGACCACATTCGCACCAACAAGGACGTGCAGCGCTTCGTCCGCGAGTTCGACCAGGCCAAGAAACCGATGTTCGTCATCTGCCACGGACCGCAAGTGCTCATCTCCGCGCAGTTGGTGCGCGGCCGCACGCTCACCGGCTACGCCGCGATCGCCGACGACATCCGCAACGCCGGCGGTCTGTATCGCGACCAGCCCGTCGTGCAGGACGGCAACTGGGTGACCTCGCGCAACCCCGGCGACCTCGTGCTGTTCAACCGCGCCATCATCGAGAAGCTGGCGGCTCAGGGAGCTCCGGTCGCATAGCGTGTAGGAGCCGGCGTCAGTCGCCGCACTAGTTCTCGAACCGTAGGATCTCGGCGCGTACGTAGACTTCCGCGATTCGGTGTCCATCCCACCGAAAGCCAAGATACGCCGCGGTCGCGCAATTGGAGATGCAGCGCGGCCGAAAGACCGCCGCGCACTCACCTGTTCCCGAGTCGTCTCGAACGCTCCGGTAAACGATGCCGTCGGCTCCGCCGGTCCGAACGTCGCGCGCGAAGGCCTGCGAGTCCGCGTACGACGTACGGGAGTATCGCGGGTCCGCGGCGTCCGCGGTGCGCAGATCTTCGCAGTTCGCCGTCACATCGGCCGCGTACAGCCGCATGTCGAGATCGATGCTTTCCTGTGCGGTCTCGCGCAAGAAAAGTGTCTGATGGTGGCGCATCTCGGCGATCGCGGTTTCGCGTCGTAGGGCTGCATAATACACGCCAAACGCGCCGTCCGAAAAGCGGCTTGGGCGCGTGTGCGTGAAGGCGGCCATGATCGGCGTCGTGCCGGGCCCGGCGACCCGATCTTCCGGTCGAACGAGATTGAGCGTTCCCACTTCGTCGAGAATCCGGTCGTTCGTGAGGGCCTCGAGGGCGATCGCATCCTCCAGAAGCGTCGCATCGGCGATTCGATCGTAGACTCCGACGAACGGGTAGCGAGACGCGATGATGCGATAAGAGGGCCGCCAGACGACCGCCGTTACCAACCGCGTTGTCCGTCGAGATGCTGCCGGACGACGTAGAGATCTGCGACCCTGCCGCTCAACATGCGGTCGAGCGCACTGCGGCCGTTGAATAGTGGGTTGCTGTTCGGGCGCCGCACCCATTCGTCCGCAGCCTCAGGGCGCGGCAGCAGAATCTGAAGAGCCTTGTAAATGCCGATCAGATACGAAATCCGCTCGATCGTGTCGGGTGAGAGCCGGGCCGTCTCGGGACGCGCGCGGTATTTCGCGAGCGTGGAGCGGGGAAGCGCGAGGAGAGTTTGCTGCTCCTGCGAGCTCAGGTTCCAGAGCCGGGCGAGGTTGAAGAAAATGCGCATCGCCGACGGGCCGAGCCGCACTGCACGCTCCATCGGTGTTTCAGGGCGTGCGGCCGACGGCTTGGCAGCCGTGCTTCTTCGTGGCATGTGCTCATGATAGGCAATCTGGCTGAATACGTCTAGAGTGAGAGGTCAGCCAACTTCGCTCAGGCGGGTGTTGGGGCGCTCCGGGCGGCCGACTTTGTGGCACTCGCGCCAGCCGTCGCCGCGTTCGATCGCGACGATGTCGGCGGTGAAATCGAACTCGCCCGCGCCCTTGAAGAACGCGCTGCCGACGGCGTAGGCGTCGGTCGGGACGCCGGACTGCTCGAAGCGCTGGATGCGCTCGGCGTCGAAGCCGCCGCTGACGACGATCTTGACCTCGCGAAACCCGTCGGCGTCGAGCGCGGTGCGCACGTTGCGCACCAGTTGCGCGTTCACGCCGGTCGGCTTGAACGTGCCCATCTGCGGGATCACGCTTTGGTCGACCAGGGTGCCCGACGTGTCGAGCCGCACGCCCCACAGCCGCGAGCCGAGCGCGCGCGCGCAGGCCAGCGACGTGCCGACGCAGTCGTTCTCGAAATCGACCAGTGCGATCACGTTGACCGAAGGATCGATGTACTGGGCGAACTTCTGCGTCGCGCGAACCGTGTCACCGCCGTAGGCGGCGATCAGCGCGTGCGGGACGGTGCCCATCCCGCGCGAACCCCACCATTCGGCGTTGGCGTCGGTCGAGACGCCGAGCGCGCCCGAGATGTAGGCCGCATATCCGTCGCCGGTCTGCACCAGATGGTGGTCGAAGCGGGCCGGGAAGAACAGCACGTCTTTGCCGCCGGCCGCATCGACGATGGCGCGCGCGTTGGTCGCGATCCGCGTGCGTCGCGCGAGCACGCCGAGATATTCGGTTTCCAGGTGCGCGAAGAGCGCGTAGTCGCCTTCGATCGTCATCACGGTCTCGAACGGCTCGATCGCGTCGCCGTCGTAGAGCGCGCGCACGCCGAGCTGCTCCCAGCCGTCGATCCACCCGCTCGGACCGCGGCGGCCGCTGCACAGTTTGAGGATGGCGATCGCTTCGTCGATTCCGCACAGCACCGCGCGATTGCGCTGGAACACCTGCATCCGCACGCGCGGATGGTAACCGTCGGCCTCGAGGATCTCGCGCGCGCGATTGAAGTAGACGTCGGAGTAGTATCCCTCGCGCATCTTCTCGACCGGCAAGTTCAGGATCGCGGGGTCCAGTCGACGGCGCTTGGTGCGCAGCATGGGACGGCGGTACGCGGGCGTGGAAGGAAGTCCTCGTCACATGGCAGTCCCAACCAACGGCGACGTCGCGCAGCGGCTGCGCGAGATACGTATCCTGATGGAGTTCGCCGGCGAACCGTTCTTCAAGTTCATGGCCTACGAGCGGGCCGCCGAGACGCTGGAGAACGCGCCTCCGCTGGCGGCGCTCGTCGCCGAGGCGCGGCTCACCGAGCTGCCGGGTGTCGGGAAGTCGATCGCCGCGCGCATCGAGACGCTGGCCCGAACCGGAACGGATCCGTATCTCGAGGAGCTGCGAGCGAAGTATCCGTCCACGCTGCTCGAAGTGCTCGGCGTCCAAGGCGTCGGGATGAAAACCGCGCAGCAGCTCTTCGAACGGCTCGGCATCGCGTCGCTGGCCGATCTGGAGCGCGCGCTCGACGCCGGTTCACTCAGCACGATTCCGCGCCTGGGCTCAAAGTCGATCGAGAACATCAAGCGCGGGATGCTGGCGTACAAGGGCCGCACGAAACGCACGCCGCTGGGCGTCGCATTGCCGGTCGCGCGCGAGGTGATCGCCTACTTGCGCGAGCGCACCGATGCGCAGGACCTCGCCGCGGCGGGCAGCGTGCGGCGCCAGGAGCCGACCGTCGGGGATGTCGACATCGTCTGCACGTCGGCCGACGCCGAGGCGGTGGTCAAGGCGTTCACCGCTTGGGAACGCGCCGAAGCCGTGCTGGCCGAAGGGCCGACGAAGGCCAGCATCTGGCTGCCGGGCGGGCTGCAGATCGACTTGCGCGTGCTGCCCGCACATCTCTACGGCAACTTGCTGCAGCACTTCACCGGATCGCGCGAGCACAACATCCAGTTCCGCGAGCTGGCCGTGCGCAAGAACCTGCGGGTGAGTGAGAACGGCATCGTCGATCTGAACGACGGCCGCACGATCGTGTGCCGGACCGAACAAGAGGTGTACGCGGCACTGGGCATGGCCTATATCCCACCGGAGATGCGGCTAGGAATCGGCGAGATCGAGGCCGCCCGCGACGGGACGCTGCCGGCGGTCGTGGAGCTCGACGATCTGCGCGGCGACTTCCACCTGCACTGCACCTGGTCGGACGGGCGGGACACGCTCGAGGCGATGATCGCCGCCTGCGCGGCTCGCGGCTACGCGTACCATTCGATCAGCGACCACTCGTGGGGACGCGGCCGGATCGGGATGGATCCCGAAGAGCTGCGCGCGCAGCGCGCGCGTGTGCGCGACATCGGCGCGCGGTACGGTATCGTAACGCTGTGCTCGGCCGAGGTCGACATCCGCGCCGACGGCACGCTCGACTACGACGACGAGATCTTGGCCGGGCTCGACCTGGTCGTCGGCTCGGTCCACTCCGCATTCAACCAATCGCGCGAGGCAATGACGGCGCGGCTCATTCGCGCCTGCGAGAATCCGTACGTGACGATCATCGGCCACCCGACGGGCCGCAACGTCGAGTCCTTCGCGGGCTACGATTTCGACCACGACGCGGTGTTCGCCGCGGCGGCGCGCACCGGAACGGCGCTCGAGATCGACGGGCAGCCGGCGCGGCTCGACCTGCCCAACTCGCTGGCCCGCCGCGCGAAATCGTTCGGCGTGACCTTCAGCTGTGACTCTGACGCGCACGACGCGGCCCAGCTGGCGAACGTCGCCTACGCGGTCGGTCAGGCTCGCCGCGCTTGGGTCACGCCGGCTGAGGTCCTCAACACGCGGCCGCTGGAGGAAGTGCTGGCGTTTGCGAGGGCGAAGCGGGAACGGTTCGCCGATGTCCACGTCAGCGCCGACTCCGGGGGCTGAGGAGCGGCGGCTCGCCGCCCTGGCCGAATACGAGCTCCTCGACTCGCCGAGCGAGGATCAGTTCGACGCGTTCACCCGTCTCGCCGCGCGGCTGTGCGACGCGCCGGTCGCCCTGATCTCGCTGATCGACCGCGACCGGGAATGGATCAAGTCGGCCTACGGCCTCGCACCGCGCGAGGTTCCCCGCGCCTCATCGTTCGGTGCTCGGGCGATCGCGCACGACGGCCTGCTGGAAATCGGCGACGCGGGCGGCGACGAGCGGTTCGCGGGTAACCCGCTGGTCGGCGGCGAGGCCGCGATCCGCTTCTACGCCGGTGTCGCCTTGCGTTCGGCGCGCGGCGAAGCGGTTGGGGCGCTGGCCGTCCTCGATCGCCGCCCGCGCGCGCTCGACGAGGCGCAACGCGCCGCGCTCACGGCGATCGCCGATGCGGTGGTCGACCAGTTCGAGTCGCGGCGCGCGCTCTTGCGCGTCTTCGAGAGCTCGAAGACCGAGATGTTCCAGGTCGACCTCTCGACGCTGCGCATCGCGTTCGCCAGCGCGGCGGCGTGCCGCAACCTCGGATACAGCATCGAAGAGCTGCGCGAGCTGCGGCCCGAAGCGCTGCTCCCGCAGCTCGAGGTCGCCGGACGGCTGGCCGAGCGGATCGCGGAGCTGCGCCAAGCACCCGGACACCGGCGGATCCTGCGCACGGTCGCGCGCCGCAAGGACGGCACGACATACCCCGTCGAGCTGCGCATCGAGCTCGTGCCGACTCGGGCGAGCGAGGTCGTCCTGATCGTCGCGACCGATCTCACCGAGAGCGAGCGGGCGCAACAGCGGATCAATTTGCTGTCCGCCGCGATCGAAGCGGCTCAGGATCCGATCATCCTCTCGAAGCCGGGCGCGTCGCCGGACGACTCGCCGACGATCGTGTACGCCAACGAAGCGTTCATCCAGATGAAGGGCGCGACGCGTCCCGAGGAGGTCATCGGCCATCCGTCCGACGAGTTCCTCGGCCCCAAGACGGACCGCGCGCAGCTGCGCCACATGCGCAGCGAGGTCATGGCGGGCCGGCCGGCTCGCGTCGAGTACATCTCGTACCGGATCGACGGCTCGCATTATCACACCGAGGCGACGGCGCGCCCGCTGGTCGACGAACGCGGCCAGACGACGCACTACGTGATGGTGCAGCGCGACGTGACCGAGCAAGTGCTGCGCGGCGTGCAGCTGACGATGCAGAACGAACGCCTGACCGCGATCACGTCGATCGCGCGCACGCTGTTCGCGTCGCTCGAGCCGAGCATGCTGGTCGAAGCGCTCCTTTCGGGCGTGCACGAGCTCGTCGACGGCCGCGCGACGCTCTACGCGCCGCGCCCGCGCGGGGGATTCGTCGCCACCACCGATCTGTCGCTGCAGGACGACGCGCTGCCCGCCGACTCCTTCGTTGCGTTGGCCTCCCGCAGCGACGTCTGCGTGCTCGACGAGCTCGAGCAGCGCGCCGCGGTGCGCGTTCCCGGCTCGGGCGGCGGCGCGGCGTACGTGCTCGACGTGCAGCGCACGGCCGCCTTCCACACCGCCGACGTCTTCGCACTGGGCCTCTTGGGTCAGTACTTTGCGGTCGCCGCGCGCAACGTCGAGCTCTACGGAGAGCTCACCGCACGGCGCGATGCGGTCGTCGAGCTCAATCAGGTCAAGAACGATCTGATCGCGATGTTGGCGCACGATTTCAAGGGGCCGCTGACGACCATCGTCGGTTTCGCCGACGTGCTGGCGGAAGACGACCGCTTCGACCAGGAGGCGCGCCAGTATCTCGGGATGATCTCGTCGAGCGCGCTGCGCCTGGCGTCGCTGGCGACGGATACGCTCGCGCTCTCGCGGCTGGAGCAGAACGAGCTCACGCTGGTCGTCGCCGACGTGGACGTCGCCGCGCTGGTGCGCGAGGTTGCGCGCGTGTTCAGCGTCACCCGCCCGGTCGAGCTGCGCATCACGGGCCGCAGCCTCATCGTGAGCGGCGACGTCGACCGGCTGCGTCAGGTGGTCGAGAACCTGATCGGAAACGCGATCAAGTACTCGCCGGGCGGCGAGCCGGTCGAGGTGATGCTCCGCGGCCGGCACGACGGCGTCGAGCTGGTCGTACGCGATCGCGGGATCGGGATCCCCGACGGCGAGCGCCGCAAGCTGTTCGGGCGCTTCGCCCGCGCCAGCAACGCGCGCGCGCTCGGGATCAGCGGAACCGGCTTCGGGCTGTACCTGAGCCGTACGATCGTCGAGCTGCACGGCGGCTCGATCCAGGTCGAATCGGCCGAGGGACAGGGCTCGACCTTCCGCGTCTTCGTTCCGTCGCGCGCGCACCACCGGGCCGTCGCTTCGCGCCGGATCGCGCTGCTCGATCCCGACGGCGACGCGCGCTCCTACGTCGCGCAGGCGCTGCGCGATGACGGCTTCGCGGTCGCCGTCGTGACCAGCGGCGAGGACTTGCTGCGCACGATCGCCGACGCACCGTTCGACGTCGCGCTCGTCGACGCCGATCGCCTCGCGATGCCGACCGATATGTTCTTGGCGCGCGCGAACGGAACGCCGCTGGTGCGAATGGGAATCCGTCTGCCCGCCGAGTACGACGGTTGGTCGGCGTTTCTCACCAAGCCGTTTCTGATGAAAGACCTCTACGGCGCCATCGACGCCGCCCTCGATCAAACGAACGGCGCTGCATCGAGCGCGTCCACGAGCTCGGCCGGGTCCGAATAGGTCGCCTCGGCTTCTCGCAGCGTGGCGGGATCGTTGCCGCCGCAGAGCAGGGCGACGCACGGGACGCGCGCCTTGTGCGCGGCCTCGACGTCGTACTTCGTGTCGCCGATCATCACGGCGTCGCGTGCGGCCACCTTTGCTTTGCGCAGCGCCGCGTCGATGATGTCGGGGTCGGGCTTCGACTCCTGGGCGTCGTCACTGGTCGACGCGACGTCGACCAGCGGGCCGAGGTCGCCGCGGGCCAACAGGTCGTCGAGCTCGGCCTGCTTCGCCGACGTGGCGACGACCACGCTCCAGCCGCGCGCGCGCACGGCCTCGAGCAGCTCGCGCGCGCCGCCCGTCGGTCGTATCCCGGGGAGCTCGCGCTGCTTGAAGATCTCGAGCCGCCGGCGCAGGATCGTCTTGCCGGGCTCGGTGTCGTCCGAGGCGCCGGGGACGAGCTCGGGCAACAGCTTGTCGCCGCCCATCCCGATCAGCGGCCGCACGCGCTCGAACGGCACGGCGTAGCCGGTTTCCGCCAATGCGGCGACCCAAGCGCGCGCGTGGGCGTCGTTGGAGTCGAGCAGCGTCCCGTCGACGTCGAACAGCAGCGCGCGCGTCATCGAAGCGGCTGTACCCGCGCAGCGTCTGACCGCTGTTGCCGGGGTAATGGCCGGACATGCCATCCTTCGATGAGCGCAGGACAGCTCGAGACGGGCCCGATCCGGTGGTGAACAGCGACCGTGGGACCGGCACGACGCCGCCGGAGAGCGGGGCCGAGAGCAACAACGTCGTCGGCCGCCCGGCGGTCGAACGGCCGCGGACCGCCTTTCACGAACCCAGCGAGACCGAAGCCGAGGAGCGCGAGCCCTTCAACGAGCCAGACGCGCTGGCCGAAGGCGGCAGCTTCGACGGCCTCTTGCCTGAGAAGACGACCCTTTCCGGCGACTCGGAAGAGCCGTAGCGCAAGGCGCGGCGCGCTGGTATCCAAAATACCAAGAGCGGTTTGGAAACGATTGACATCATCGGCGGGGTCCCGGTCGGCCAGGCGGCCCGGGTCACCCCTGACCCCGACGCCGACGGGCGGCGCAAGAAGCGCCGGCGTGACGGACGCGGGCGGCCGGTCGACCCGGTCGCGCTCGAAGAGGTGCGCGCGCTGCTGGGCGACGAGCCGCGCCGCCGCGATCTGCTGATCGAGCACCTGCACAAGATTCAAGACCGCTACCACGCGATCTCGGCGGCGCACCTCAACGCGCTGGGCGAAGAGATGCGGCTCGCGCCGGCCGAGGTGTTCGAGGTGGCGACCTTCTACCACCACTTCGACGTGGTCAAGGAAGACCAGGCCGCACCGCCGGCGGTCACCGTCCGCGTGTGCGACGGTTTGTCGTGCGAGATGGCCGGCGCGCAGAACTTGCTCGCGCTGCTGCGCGCCGGCGGCTACGGCGAGGGCGTGCGCATGATCACCGCACCCTGCGTCGGGCGGTGCGACTCCGCACCGGTGGCGGTTGTGAACCAGAACCCGGTCGATCACGCCACCGTCGCCGCGATCGACGAGGCGTTGCAAGGGCGCGCGCTCACCGCCGTGGTCCCGGACTACAAACGCTACGACGCGTACGTCGCCGACGGCGGCTATGCGCTGCTCGAAGCGTGCATGAACGGCGAGCGCACGGCCGACGACGCGATCGCGACGATGGAGAACGCCGGCCTGCGCGGCCTCGGCGGCGCCGGTTTTCCGGCCGGCCGGAAGTGGAAGATCGTGCGAGCCGAGCCCGCGCCGCGCTTGATGGCGGTGAACATCGACGAAGGCGAGCCCGGCACGTTCAAAGACCGCTGGTATCTCGAGCGCGACCCGCATCGCTTCCTCGAAGGGATGCTCGTCGCGGCCTGGGCGGTCGGCATCGACGAGATCTACGTGTACCTGCGCGACGAATATGCCGCCGCGCGCGCGATCCTCACCGCCGAGATCGCGGCGCTGCAGGCCAACGCGCGCGTGCCGCTGCCGGCGATCCATCTGCGCCGCGGCGCCGGCGCGTACATCTGCGGCGAAGAGTCGGCGATGATCGAGTCGATCGAAGGCAAGAAGGGGATGCCGCGGCTGCGACCGCCGTACGTCGCGCAGGTCGGCGTCTTCGGCCGGCCGACGCTCGAGCACAACATGGAGACGCTCTACTGGGTCCGCGAGATCCTCGAGCGCGGTGCCGACTGGTTCTCTTCGCACGGGCGCAACGGCCGCAAAGGGCTGCGTTCGTTTTCGGTGAGCGGCCGAGTGCAAAAGCCGGGCGTGCACCTGGCGCCGGCCGGGATCACGATTCGCGAGCTGATCGACGAGTACGCGGGCGGCATGCTGCCGGGCCACACGTTCTATGGGTACTTCCCCGGCGGCGCGTCGGGCGGGATCCTGCCGGCGTCGATGGACGACATCCCGCTGGATTTCGACACGCTCAACGAGTACGGGTGCTTCATCGGCTCGGCGGCGATCATCGTGCTGTCCGATCGGGACACCGCCAAACAGTCCGCGCTCAACATGCTGCGCTTTTTCCGTGAGGAGTCGTGCGGCCAGTGCACGCCGTGCCGGGTCGGCACCGCCAAGGCCGTCGCGCTGATGGAGCGCGACGACTGGGACGAACCGCTGCTCACCGATCTGTCGGTCGTCATGACCGACGCCTCGATCTGCGGCTTGGGCCAGGCGGCTGCGAACCCGTTCCTGAGCGTCTACAAGTATTTTCCCCACGAGGTAACGTGACGTGGCGATCGCTCCGCAGAGGCTGAAGAAGGACGGCGCGGCGACGAACGGCGCGGCGCGGGTGAACTTCACGCTCAACGGTACGGCGATCGCCGCGCGCGAGGACGAGACGATCCTGCAGGCGGCGGACCGCCACGGGATCGAGATCCCGCGGCTGTGCTATAAAGACGGCTACCGGCCAGACGGGAACTGCCGCGTCTGCATGGTCGAAATCGAGGGCGAGCGCGTGCTCGCGCCGTCGTGCTGCCGCCGTCCGATCGAAGGGATGAGCGTCACCAGCGACAGCGCGCGCGCGACCAAGTCGCAGCAGCTCGTCGCCGAGCTGCTGCTGGCCGACATGCCGGGAGGAGGCAAATCGCCGTACACGCGCGTCTCCGAGCTCGACACGTGGGCCGCCAAGCTCGGCGTGACGAAGCCGCGCTACCCGCAGCGCCGCGAGCCCGTGCCGGATCTCTCGCACCCGGCGATGTCGGTGCACCTCGACGCGTGCATCCAGTGCGGGCGCTGCGTGCGCGCTTGCCGCGAAGAGCAGGTCAACGACGTGATCGGCTACGCGTGGCGCGGCGAGCACGCCAAGATCGTCTTCGACTTCGACGACCCGATGGGGGAGAGCTCGTGCGTGGCGTGCGGCGAATGCGTGCAGGCTTGCCCGACCGGCGCGCTCACGCCGGCCAACGATGTCGCGCTGCTCGAGCCCGACAAGAAGATCGACTCGGCCTGTCCGTACTGCGGTGTCGGCTGCCTGCTCACGTACAACATCAAGGAGGGCAAGATTCTGTCCGTCGAGGGACGCGACGGACCGTCGAACGCCGGCCGGCTGTGCGTCAAAGGACGCTTCGGCTTCGACTACGTGCACAATCCCAAGCGGCTCACCAAGCCGATGATCCGCAAGGAAGGCGTCGCCAAGACGCCGGGGCTCATGGACCCCGACGACATGTGGAGCGCCTTCCGCGAAGCGACCTGGGACGAAGCGCTCGACCTCGCCGGCGGCAAGCTGCGCGAGATCCGCGAGCGCTACGGTTCGCCGGCGCTGGCCGGGTTCGGCTCGGCGAAGGGCAGCAACGAAGAGGCGTACCTGTTCCAGAAGCTGGTCCGCACCGGCTTCGGAACCAACAACGTCGACCATTGCACCCGGCTGTGCCACGCGTCGTCGGTCGCAGCGCTGCTCGAGGACGTCGGTTCGGGCGCGGTCTCCAATCAGGTCGAGGACGTCGCGCTGGCCGAGGTCGCGATCGTGATCGGCGCCAATCCGACCGTCAACCACCCGGTCGCGGCGACGTTCATGAAAAACGCCGCCAAGAACGGCACCAAGCTCATCCTGATGGACCCGCGGCGCAGCGACCTCGCGCGCCACGCGACGTACTTCCTGCAGTTCAACGGCGACACCGACGTCGCGCTGCTCAACGGGATGCTGCACGCCATCATCGAGGAGGGGCTGGCCAACGAGGCGTTCATCCGCGAGCGCACCGAGAACTACGAGGCACTGCGCGAGAACGTGCGCGAGTACTCGCCCGAGAAGGTCGCGGCCATCACTGGAATCGACGCGCAGACGATCCGCGAGGTCGCGCGCCTGTATGCGACCGCGAACGCCGCCATCATCTTCTGGGGGATGGGGATCTCGCAGCACATCCACGGCACCGACAACGCGCGCTGCCTCATCTCGCTGGCGCTCGTCACCGGACAGATCGGGCGGCCGGGCACCGGCTTGCACCCGCTGCGCGGGCAGAACAACGTCCAGGGCGCGTCGGACATGGGCTTGATCCCGATGATGTTCCCGGACTACAAGCGAGTCGACGATGAGGCCGCGCGCCACACCTTCGAAGCGCTGTGGGAGACAAAGCTCGATCCCAAGGCCGGGCTTACCGTCACCGAGATCACCAACGCGGCGTACGACGGCGTGATCCACGGGATGTACATCATGGGCGAGAACCCGGCGATGTCCGACCCAAACGTCGAGCACGCGCGCGAAGCGCTGGTCAAGCTCGACCACCTCGTGGTGCAGGACATCTTCTTCACCGAGACGGCGAGCTATGCCGACGTGCTCTTGCCGGCGTCGGCGTTCCCGGAGAAGACCGGGACGTTCACCAACACCGATCGCCGCGTGCAGCTCGGGCGCCAGGCGCTCGACCCGCCGGGTGATGCGCGCCAGGACCTGTGGATCATCGTCGAGATCGCCAAGCGGCTGGGGTTGGACTGGAACTATCGCGGCGGGCCCGACGTGTTCGAAGAAATCCGCCGCGCGACGCCGAGCATGGCGGGGATCACCTGGGAGCGGCTCGAGGCCGAAGGTTCGTGCACGTATCCGCTCGAGCACGAAGGCGATCCGGGCGAACCGGTCATCTTCGTCGAGGACTTCCCGCGCAAGGGCGGCCGCGGACTGTTCGCGCCGGCGGCGTACACGCACGCCGACGAGCTGCCCGACACCGAGTACCCGTTCATCTTCACAACGGGACGGCAGCTCGAGCACTGGCACACCGGCTCGATGACGCGGCGCGCCAGCGTGCTCGACGCGCTCGAGCCCGATCCCGTCGTGAGCCTCCATCCCGACGACCTCGCCGAGGCCGGTATCGAGCCGGGCGGCGCGATCACGCTAGAATCGCGGCGGGGCACGCTGACCGGCTACGCGCGCGCCGACCGCGGCGTGCAGCGCGGCACGGCGTTCATGCCGTTCGCCTACAACGAGGCGGCGGCGAACCTGCTCACCAACGACGCGATCGACCCGTTCGGCAAGATCCCCGAGTTCAAGTTCTGCGCGGTGCGGGTGAGCAAGGGCGAACGCGTAACGGCTGCTATTCGCTAACACAACGAGGCCCGCGCATTGCTGCGCGGGCCTTCGTCGTCGGTGAGCAGCGCTCTTACTGGAAGAGCTTGAGCGCGTTGCGCAGCGTGTCGAAGAGCCCGAAGAGGAGCGGGATGCTGACGAACAGCCATGCCGCGATGAGCTTGGGTGCGTTCGCGGCGTCGGTCGTGGAGAGGTTGTTGCGTGCCATGTGCGCCTCCTATACCGCGGCTTCCGCCGCCGCAGCCCCCTGCAAGTAGTACCGCTCGTTGACCGCTCTGATCGCCAGGTTGCAGATCAATCCGACGACCAGCAGCGCCGCCATGATGTACATCGTGACGGAATACGCGTCGGCTTTGGCCACGCCGTGCGCGAGCTGATACTGGCGGATGTAGTTGATGAGCACCGGTCCCGCGATCCCCGCCGCCGACCAAGCGGTCAGGATCGCTCCGTGGATCGCGCCGACGTTCACCGTGCCGTACAGGTCCTCGCAAGTACGCGGGGATCGTCGCAAAACCGCCGCCGTACATGCTGATGATGATCAGGAACGCGATGACGAACAGCACGACGCTATGCATCGAGCCGAAGGTCGGGACCAGGAAATACAGGATGATCCCCAGGACGAAGAAGATGACGTACGTCGTCTTGCGCCCCATGAAGTCGGACATCGAGGCCCAAAAGATGCGCCCGCCCATGTTGAAGATGCTCATCAAGCCGACAAACCCGGCCGCTGCGACTGCGGTCACGCCGAACATCTCCTGGATCATCAGCGACGCTTGACCCAGCACACCGATGCCGGCCGTGACGTTCAGGAACAGAACGAGCCACAGCAGGTAAAACTGCGGCGTCTTGATCGCCTGTTCGAGCACGACGTTGCGATTCGTGATCATCTTGGCCGACGTCGTAGGCGCGACGTACCCGGCCGGCGCCCAGCCGTGCGGCGGGACCCGCACGATGAGCGAGCCGACCAGCATCCAGACGAAGTACAGAATGCCCATCGTGAGCATCGTTGCGGCGACGCCGTTCGAGGTCGGGGTCGAGTAATACCGCATCAGTCCCACTGCCAGCGGAGCGCCGATCAGCGCGCCGCCGCCGAAGCCCATGATGGCGGTGCCGGTCGCGAGACCGGGCCGGTCGGGGAACCACTTGATCAGCGTCGAGACCGGCGAAATGTAGCCGATCCCCAGGCCGCAGCCGCCGAGGACGCCGTAGCCGAAATAGATCAGCCATAGCTGATGCCACGCGGCGCCACCGGCCGAGATGATGAGGCCGCCGCAGAAGCAGAGCGCGGCGACGAACATTGCCGCGCGCGGTCCCGCGCGCTCGACCCACTTCCCGGCGACGGCTGCCGACAAGCCCAAAAAGACGATCGCGATGCTGAATATCCAGCCCAGCGCCGCGATCGACCAGTCTCCGGGGATGGTGGAAATGACGCCGGCCGAGGTCTTCGGATCCGGACAGGCCTGCTGAGCCGAACAGAGCAGCTGGGCCAGCGGCTTGTTGAAGACGCTGAACGCATACGCTTGTCCGATGCACAGGTGCACGCAGAGCGCCGCCGGGGGAACGAGCCACCGACTGAAGCCGGGTCCCGCAATGGAATGAGAACGGTCGAGGAAAGCGGCCAAGGTTGTTCTCCTCTGCGCCCTTTTTCGCGGACGCGGGTCTCGCCCTAGTTCGAGGTTGGTACGCAGGGCCGTCTCTGGTGACCTGCGTCACGCCGCTGCGGCGCCGAGCCCTGCGAGGAGCCCGAAGCCGCTGGGCTTCCGCACCGGCGGTGGAGTCCGCCTAGCGAGCGCGAAACCGCCTTCAGGCCGATGCTCCTCTTCGCCGACGTGATCCGTCGGGAAGGAGGGCGTTTCGCCGCCGCGGTGACCGGCATCGGAACGATCGCGGGCTGTTCGTGGTGAAGGTCGCGGCGAAGTGCTTGGGCGTGTTCCCGGCGGCGCGCGCTTTCGAGCACGGTCCGAAGAACGCCGGCTACATCACGCTGATGATGGCGACCGGCCTCACCTTCGGCACGATCTCGAGCTTGTACGGCCTCACCCACCACTGCATCGACCGAGCGCAGTATACCGCGCTCGTCACGGTGGTCATCCTGACGGCGGTCGCGCCGACGATCGTCGCGCAGGCGCTGCTGCACCCCAAGGAACTGGTCGACCCGGAGGAGCGCGGCGTGCCGTGAGCAACCGTCCATCCGGTCAGTCCCGGAGGCGTTCGATGGCCGAGTTCAAGACCGGACAGCTCCTGCGCATTTTCGTGAACGAACGCGACACCTGGCACGGTGGGCCGCTCTACTGTGAGATCGTCGAGATGCTCAAACGCGAGCACGTCGCCGGCGCCAGCGTTTTCCGGGGCGTCGAAGGGTTCGGCAGCCACCGCGAGATCCACTTGGCGTCGGTATGGAAGTTCGGCGGCAAGCTGCCGGTGCTGGTCGAGGTCGTCGACGACGAAGCCAAGATCGCTTCGCTGATCCCCCGGCTCGAAGCGATGATCGCCGAAGGCGCGATGACGCTCGAAAGAGTCGAGTACTGCCGTCTGGGCGGTTGACCGCGATGAGGATCGAACACAACGGGACGCAGATGCGCATCTATCTGGCCGAAAGCAGCCGCGCCGCGCACCGCGACGCCTACCGCGCGGTCGTCGAAGCGATGGCCGCGGCGGGAATGGCGGGCGCGACGGTGTTCAAAGGAATCGAGGGCTTCGGCCGCAGCGGCGTCGTGTCGGCCGAGCGCGCGGTCGACGCGTGGACGGATCTGCCGATGCTCATCGAGGTGGTCGACTCGGACGAGCGGGTGCGCGCGTTCTTGCCGACGCTCGAGGCGCTGCTCGACGACGCGCTGGTGACGCTCGAACGGGTGCAGACGATCGTCTATCGTTCCGCCGACGCCGTGCTGGACAACCTGCCGGAATCACACTAGGCTGGAAGCGCGGCCTCCGGCCGCGCGAGACGAGAGAAAGGGAGAACCGATGAGCGAACGCCGCCCCCACTACCCAGGGATCATCGTCGGAGCGATCGTGCTGTTCGCATGGGGAGCGATCTGGTTCACCGCGCTGGGGCCCGCCTGGATGGTCGCGGTCGGGCGGACCAAGGACGAACTGGGCACGTACGGCTTCTGGCCGTTCGTGCTCTCGTTCCTCGCCGGAGTGCTCGTGTCGTATTGCTTCGACAACATGCTGTGGCACTACGAGACAGGGAATGCCGCCAAGGGCGCGCAGGTCGGGATCCTCACCGGCGTCTGCATCTTCGGCGCGATGCTGGTGAACCTGTACAGCTTCGAGGCGCGATCGGTGATGCTGATCCTCATCGACGCCGGTTACGGAATCATCGGCTTTGCGCTCACCGGCGCGGCGGTCGGCGCGATGCGCGCGCGCGCAACGCGGCGCGCTGCGCGGGCGGGCTAAGGCTCCGGTTCGAGCGCGGCTTCGCGCTCGCGCTCGAACCACGCCTTCGTCTTGTCGCCGGCCCAGGCGGTCGACAGCGTTCCGTCGGGGCGAAAGACGATCGTCATCGGAAAGATCATGCCCCGGCCTGCGTACAGGCCGCCGAGCACTCTGCCGTAGCGGTCCATCCCGATTGGGTACGGAATGTCGAACTTCTTGCGATACGCGCGAACTTCGTCGTCCCGTTCCTTGTAGTTCATCCCGATGACGGCCGTGTCGTCGGAATGCTCGCGGGCGAAGCTGACGACGCTCGGCTGTTCGGCGCGGCACGGCCCGCACCAGGTCGCGAAGATGTTGACGAAGACGACCTTTCCGCGGTAGGCGGCGAGATCGAACGGCGGCCCGTCGAGGACCTCCATCTTCCAGGCGATCGGCCGGTGTTCGGGCAGCGAGGTGATCCCGTTGGGGCCGTGGACGTGCGGCTGCGGCGTCGGCTTCGGCTTAGCGGAAGCCGCGGGCTGCGCCGACGCCGCCGGCGGCGCCGGTGACGCGGTAGCGTCCGACGCCGGGGCGTCGAGCGCCGACGCGACGGCGCGAGTCGCCAGCAATGCCGCAGTCCACACCGCGCTAAGAACCACCCCCTGCATGGCTACGAGAATACGACGCGGGCCAGCACGACTCCCAGCAAGACGGCGACTACTGCCGCCGCGACGCTGCCGAAGGCGTACCACAGGCTCTGCGCGTTGAGCCCGTCGCGGCTGAGCAGGTACGTCTCGTAGGCGAACGTCGAGAACGTGGTATAGCCGCCGAGCACGCCGGTCGCGACGAAGAGCCGGACGTACGGCGGCAGCCCGATCCGGGTCTCGGCGAACTGCAGCACGAAGCCGACCGCGAGCGCGCCGCTGATGTTGACTGCGAACGTGCCCCAGGGAAAACCTGGGCCGAGCCATTGCAGCGACCAGGTGCCGATGAGGAAGCGGAAGACCGAGCCGATCGCGCCGCCCGCGGCGACCGCTCCGACCGCTGCCCATTGGTTCACGCGCGACGTTTCGGCGCGCCGGCGAACCGTCCCGCGGCCCGAAGCGCTGCGGCTGGGCAAACAGAACAACATCGCGCTGCCCTCCGCGCCGCTGCCGCCTTCGGGAGTTTGGGGAGGGCGCGCGGCGGCTACACGGAGGACATGTCCGCCCGCTACCTCCTGCTCCTGATCATCGTACTGTACGTGATCTTCGCGCTGTTCGTGCCGGCGATGCAGAGCATCTTCGGCTACGGCTTCGGCACGCTGCTGGCGCTGGTGATCCTGTGGTACGTGTTCATCGCCGGCCGCGGCCGGCCCGTCGTCTGACGTACCGGTAGGATCCGCTCTACCGCGCGGGTGTTTTGAAGACGGCGAACAGCAGCACCAGCGACGGGATCAGCACGATCGACCCGACGGCGGCGGCGACCAGAAACGCGTCGAGCGTCGCCGGCGGCGATGCCGCCCCGGCTACGGTCCAGCGGCCGGGCACCAACGCCGGCGACTGCGCGCCGAACCAGCCGGCGAGCACCGCCAGCACTTCGGCGCCCACGGCGGCGCGCGCGAGAGTGTCGCGCTGCAGCATGACCGCGACCAGCACGACGACGCCGAGCAGCATCGCAATGGCGATCGCGGTGATCGCCGCCGGCCCCGTCAGCGCGGCGAACAGGTCCGGCTCCGACAGGCGCGCGATCGTCGCCGGCACGAGCCCCACGACCCAGACGGCGAACGTCGCGCGAATCGCGCGCCGGCGGAAGTCGTTGCGCAGCGCCGGATCGGCCGTTTCGCGCAACAGGAAGACCGCGGCGACTTGCGCGCACAGCGCCACCGCGAAGAGTCCGGTCGAGACTGCCAGCGGCGACCACCATGCGAAGCGTCCCGTCGCGAGCGCGCCGACGGCGTCGCCCAGCCAAAACGGCGCGATGATCGACGCCGCACCGAAGACGCCGGTCCAGGTGCGCGCGAGCGGCGCGACGTCCGACGCGTAGTTGCGGAACACGAACGCTGCGCCTCGCAGCACGATCCCGACCAGTGCGAAGGTCAACGGCAGGTAGAGGTTCGTCGTGACGTCCGCATACGCCGGTGGGAAGCACGTGAAGCCGGCGACCCAGGCGAAGATGAGCCAAACGTGGTTCGACTCCCACACGGGCCCGATCGCGTCGGAGATCGCGGCGCGCTGCGCGTCGCGGCGCGGCCCGCTCGCCAGCAGATCCCAGACACCGCCGCCGAAATCCGCGCCGCCGAGGACCGCGTAGAGCGCGACTGCCGCGAGCTCCACCAGCGCCGCGCCCAGCGCCGGGGTCACGACGGTTCCGCCAACGACGAGCGTTCGCCGCCGCGCGGATCGTGGCCGACGCGGCGCAACAGCCACCAGCACGTCGCACCGAGCACGACGTAGACGAGAGAGAAGCCGTAGAAGGCGAGGTCGAGCGCGGGCGCGATGGTCACCGCGTCGCTGGTGCGCATCAACCCGACCGCGATCCAGGGCTGGCGGCCGAACTCGGTGACGAACCAGCCGGCCTCCATGGCGACGACGGCCAAGACCCCGCTCACGCCGATCGCGCGCAGCAGCGCGCGCGGGGCGGCGCGCTTGCGCACCACGGCGGCGATCCACCAGCCCGCGACCAGCAACAAGAACGACGCGCTGCCGACCATCGAGTCGAAGGCGTAATGCACGATCGCCAGCGGCGGGCGATCGGCAGGCGGCACGCGCTCGAGGCCCTTCACCTCCGCGTTACGGTCGAACCCGACCAGCCAGCTCAGGGCGCCGGGAATCTCGATCGCGTGGTGCGCGCCGTCGTTCTCGACGATGCCGCCGACCGTGATCGGCGCGTCGCGCTGCGTGCGCATGACTACTTCCATCGAGGCGAACTTCACCGGTTCGTGCTCGGCATCGAAGCGCGCGATCGTGTCACCCACGATCCACTGCAGCGGGATCGCGATCGACGCCACGATCATCGCGATCGTCAAGCCGGCCCGAATCTGATCCCGGCGTTGAGCTGTAACCGGCCGTAGCAGGGCCAGCGCGCAAACCGCGGCGGCGCCGAACCCGGTCACGACGTAGGCGGCGACCGTCGTGTGGAGGACTTCGACCAACCAAGGCGCGCTGAACATCGCGGCGAGCGGGTCGACGTCGATGATGCGTCCGCGCTGGAGGTGAAAACCGGTCGGCGCGTTCATCCAGGCGTTCACCATCGTGACGAAGCCGGCGGACACGGGGCCGCTGATCGCGATCGGCAGCGCGCTCAGCCAGTGCGCGACCGGGCTCAAGCGCTCCCAGCCGTACAGGTACAAGCCGATGAAGATCGCCTCGATGAAGAACGCGAAGCCTTCGAGCGAGAACGGCAAGCCGACAAGACTGCCGGCGTAGCGCATGAACTCCGGCCACAGCAGACCCAGCTCGAACGACAGAATCGTCCCCGACACGGCACCCACCGCGAACAGGATCGCCATCCCTTTCGCCCACGTGCGCGCGAGATCGTAGTACGCGCGGCGCCCGGTGCGCAGCCAGACACCCTCGGCGATGAAGACGAGCAGCGGCAAGCCGACGCCGAGCGCTGCGAAGACGATGTGAAATGCGAGCGAGGTGCCCATCTGCGCCCGAGCCGCGATCACATGGTCCATGCCTTGATCTTAGCCCCTCGAGGCTCTCGATCGGTGCGGCTTTTCTTGCATCAGGGCGGTGAGGACGAGGCCGGAGAGGAGTTGCGCTCGGATCCGTCAGATGAACGAAAAGACCATGCCGAAGAATGGCGGGATCGTCGGCGTCTCGGATCACGGCGGTTGGGCCGTGTTGGTGACCGTGGCGCGCGATGGGACGCTCCTCGACCGGCGCCGCGTCGAGCTGGTGGACGAGACGCTGCCGAGTCTTCCCCATCACCATGAAGGCCAGCTGCTGCCGATCGACGCGGCCGTGGCCCTGGTCGAGCGGGTGCGCTTCTCGGCGGAGAGTCATGCGGTACTCGCGCTGGATGCCGTGGCGACGGCGGTGCCGCACATTCTCGGCATCGCGCTTCGCGTTTGTCCGCACCTTCCGGCGACGATTGCCGAACGAATCAAGGATTACCGTGCACGCAACGTTGCCGACTGGGTGATGTACCGCAAAGCTCTGGCTTCCGCCGCCGAGGCGCGCGGCTGGCCCATCAATTGGTACGACGCGAAGAAGGTTTTGGGCTCAGCGAGCCAGGCGTTGCACGTCGAGAACTTCGATGCTCACTTTCTCCAAGCACGCCGGACGCTCGGGCCGCCATGGAACAACGACCACAAGCTCGCAATGGCGGCGGCCGTCGTCACGGCGACGACGCTTTCGGAGTGAGCGCAGCAGTGGATCCGAGCGCGAGCGCAAGCACCGCCGCGGCGAGATAGAACAGCGCGGCGTCTTGGGCGGGCCAGGCGACGTTTGCGCCTTCCCCGATCCAGAAGATGCCGAACGCGGTGACCATCACGCCGACGACGTACTTCATCTGGTTCTCGGGGATGCGCGCAAGCGGGCGGTGCACCGCGGCGCCGATCGCGACGACGGCGATCAGCGCGAGCAGCGCGCCGCCGGCGGCGGCGCCCAGCGTCGCGGCCGTGCCGCTGCCGAGGGCGAGCACGATCGCGACGACCTCGACGCCTTCGGTGAACACGCCGTTGAACGCGGTAGCGAACGCCGTCGCGCCGCTTTCGCTCTCGAGGGCGTTGCGCTCGCGGGCGAACGCGGCGCTCTCGTCGCGCAGCGCCTTGCGCCCGGCGGCGCGCAGCACCGCCTTGCGCAGCCACGTCACGCCCACGTAGAGCGCGATGCCCCCGACGACGAGCTTGATCCAGTGATTCTCGACCAGTGCCGGCAGCCGCGGACCGGCGACCGCGACGATCGCAGCCAGCACGAGCACCGCGCACCCTGCCGCCGACAGCGCGCGCGCCCAACCGCGCGTGATCCCGACGGCGAGCACGATCGTCAGCGCTTCGACCAGCTCGACCGCGCAGGCCAAGAATGACGTCGCGCCGATGGCGAGCGCGTGCGGGTTCACGCTGGTCTCGTGCAGTCGAACACACCGGGCAGTTCATTCTGCCGGCTCGCCTCACCCGTCACCGGGCTCGTGCTGCACCGGGGACAGCGTCGCGGCGACCAAACGGTAGCGGCGCGCTCAAGCGCGCAGCAAGCGCGCCGAGGGCGGCCGCGGCGACGACGACCAGCCACGGTGCGGCGCGCACGAAGACGATCGCCGCGAACGCGGCCAGCGCAATTGCGAGTCGGACGGGATTCGGCCCGAGCGAGATCAGCACCGGATCGCACAGCACCGCGGCGAGCAGCCCGACGACGCTCGCGTTCGCGCCGCGCAGCGCGCCGGCCGCGCGCGGCAGCGCGGTGATGCGGTTCCATACCGGCGCGACCGCGAAGATCAGCGCGAACGACGGCAGGAAGATCAGCACCGTCGCCACGAGGGCGCCCGGTGCCGCCGTGCAGCGGCGAGGTGTTCGCGTACCCGACGAAGGTGGCAAAGGTGTTGAGCGGCCCCGGCATCGCCTGCGCCGCGCCGTAACCGGCGAAGAATTCCTGTGCGGCGATCAACCGATCGCGAATCAAGCTCTGCAGCAGCGGCAGCACGACGTGACCTCCGCCGAACACGAGCGCCCCGGCGCGGATCAGCGTCCCGAGCAGCGCCGTCGTCGCGTTGCGCGGCAGCGCCGTCACGGCGACGAGCGCGACGAATACGAACGAGGCGGCGATCGAGACGGTGCGCGAGACGCGGATCGGCAGCCCGTCGGCGCGCAGGCCGGGCGCGTGCAGCGCCAGCGCGCCGGCGAGCGCACCCAGCACGATCGGCAGCCACTGAAAGCCGGGATACGGGCGCAGCGCGAGGGCGACGGCCATCGCGCCGACGGCGACCGACTTGGACGGCAGATCGGTGCACAGTGAAGCGGCGAGCGCGATCACGGCTTGCGTGACGACCGCGGCGGCGGCGGCGAACAACCCGTCCAGCAGGCCGCTGAACCAGGCCGGCGCGGCGTGGCGCTCGGCGCCGGTCAGCGCAGCCGCGACCGCCGTCATCAGGACCGCCGAAGGCGCCGTGAAGCCGAGCCAGGCGGCCAGCGCTCCCGCCGGTCCGCCGCGCGTCAGCCCGATCAGCATCCCTACCTGGCTCGAGGTGGGTCCCGGGAGTACCGAGCAAAAGCCGACGATTCGGGCAAAGGTTGGTTCGTCGAGCCAGCGCCGCTCCTCGACGAAGGTGCGGCGAAAATAGGCTAGATGGGCGATCGGCCCGCCGAACGACGTGCACCCGAGCCGAAGGAACGCCGCGAAGACCTCGCGCACGACGCCTGCTCTACCACCGGAGGACCGCGACTTCATGCAGCTGGGCGACTTGACGGTCTATCACGACGGACGGTTCGCGCGGTACGACGAGGCGAAGGTCGGACTGCTCACCCACGGTTTGCAATACGGCACCGGTTGCTTCGAAGGCGTGCGCGGCTTTTGGAACGCCCGCGAGGAGGAGCTCTACCTGCTGCAGCTCGTCGACCATTACGACCGGCTCGCGCAATCCGCGCGCATCCTGATGATCAAGCTGCCGCTGTCGACGCGCGAGCTGTGCGAACTGACCGTCGAGCTGTGCGTGCGCAACGCGTTCCGCGGCGACGTCTACGTGCGCCCGTTCGCCTACAAGGCCAACGAAGACATCGGCGTGCGGCTGCACGACGTCAAGGACGCCTTCGCGATGGTAGCGCTGCCGTTCGAGCGCTACTTCGACGCGCAGCGCGGGCTCAAGGTCGGCGTCAGCTCCTGGCGCCGCATCGACGACACGATGGCGCCGGCGCGCGGCAAGATCACCGGCACCTACGTCAACAGCGCGCTGGCCAAGAGCGACGCGGTGATGAACGGGTTCGACGAGGCGATCATGCTCTCGCAGGAAGGCCACGTCTGCGAAGGCTCGGCGGAGAACGTGTTCATGGTGCGCGGCGGCATGGTCTACACGCCCGATCCGTCGCAGAACATTCTCGAAGGCGTCACCCGGCGCGCGATCATCACGCTGGCGCGCGAAGAGCTCGGGCTGCAGGTGATCGAGCGTTCGATCGACCGCAGCGAGCTGGTCGTCGCCGACGAGATCTTCATCACCGGCAGCGCCGCCGGCATCCAGTGGATCGAGTCGGTCGATCACCGGCCGATCGGCGACGGAACGCGCGGCCCGATCGCGACCGCGCTGATCGACCTCTACGACCGCGCGATCCGCGGCGGCATCCCGAAATATCAGTCCTGGCTCACCCGCACGTACGCAGGCCGGGTTGCCGCGCGCGAGCTGAGGATCATTCGCAATACTCGCCAGGTCATAGAGACAAAGCAAGCGAAGCACGCGGTCACCGGCGGGCGGGGACGGCGCATGCACTCGATGTTCAGGCTGCTCGGATCATCGTTTTGCATCGCCGTCTGCGTGGCGGGACTTGCGGCGCCGTCGCGCGCGCAACCGGCGCCCTCCGTTCTCGCGGTGAAGCCGAGTCCGCTGACCGCGAGCTTCGAGAAGTGCATGGCGACGGTCAGCACGCCCGCGGTCGAAGCACCGAGCGTCGCGGAGTGCCTCAAGGTGATCGGGCTCGGCTCGCAGCTCGAACTGTCGGCGACGGTGCAGGCGTGCATGCGGCAAACGGTGACGCGCACGCTGTGTCTGAACCGCGTCTTCACCGGGCTGACGCCGAGCGGCGGTCCGACACCGTCGCCGGCGCCGACCCCGAGACCGAGATTCAGCGCGACACCGACGCCGACGCCGACGCCGAGCCCGACGGCGACACCAACCTTCACACCGACGCCGACGCCGACCGGGACGCCGACGGTTACGCCGTCACCGACGTTCACGCCGTCACCCACGGCGACGCCGACGCCGAGCTTTACGCCGGTGCCGACATCTACGCCGGTCCCGGCGTCTACGCCGACACCGACACCGATACCGACACCGACACCGACCCCCGCGCCGGCGGCATGGTGGCCGCCGCAGCCGACCGACCCTCGCTGGGACGCCATCGGCGCGTCGGCGATCGTTGCGGTCGGCGCCGTTCTTTTTTATCGCCGCGCTCGGAAAGGGAAGATGCAGATGCGAACGCTCACGATCGCCACGCCGGCTGACGGCGCGATCGCGGTCGCCGGAAGGCCGGTCGTCTTCACCGCGACGGTTGACCCGCCGAGCTTGGCCGCGAAGATCGCGTGGTCGGTGACGAACCGGCCCGTGGTCGGCGGAACCGGGACGACGTTCGAGCACGTCTTTGGCGCGACAGGCGTCGAGCAGGTGATCGCGCGCGTCGATGCCGGTCTCGTGTGCGACACGATCGTCTACGTCTTCGAGACGCCGTCGGGTGGATCGACGGTCGCCGACCTCCTGCAAGCGAAGCCGCCCGTCCGGCCCGCCGAGGCCTTCGTGCGTTACGGTCTGCGCGCGTCGTCGATCGGAAGGGCGTCATGAGCGCGCTCGATGCGATCGCCGCGGATCTCCGCCGCACCGGTGCCCAGGCCATGGTCTCCGGCGCGGCGACGCTCGGCACGGCGGCCGCGTTCGCGCTCGCTGAGGCCGCGAACAGCGCGTTCGCCGATCGCGCCACGACCGAGGCCGGAACGTTCGCCGAGAAGTTCGTCACCGCGTTCGGCACCGATCTCGCCGGTCGCGTCGCGCAGACGGTCGACACGAACGGCATTCCGGTCGGCGACGCGACGATCAGCACCCAACTGGTCGCCTTTGCGTCGGGAAAGGCCGCGTCGCCGATCGCGAGCGTCAGCGTCGTGCACGACTTCACGTTCGGCCTGCCGAGCGTCCGCGGAGTCGGCGGCGAGGCTGTGGTGATCCTCACGGCCCAGTGCGCCTTCGGCGCCAAGGACGCGGCGCCGAAGACCACGACGACGGCGAAGATCGTGCTGACGTTCACCTGGTCGTCGGCTCCGACGGACGGTACCGGCTAAGGAACCGCCGGCCGTTCGTATGTTTCCGGAGCCGTATTCCGTGCTGCCGCTGCCGCGGCGTCCGAGCCTCGAGCGCTACAAGAAGATCGCCAAGGACCTCGTGAAAGCGTGCCGGTCCGATCGGCCGGACGCGATCCGCGACTGGGCGGAGGCATGGGTGAACGCGATCGTAGCGCTCGCCGAGGTGCCGCTCACGCCAGGCATGCCGGTCGACGTCGGTCAGTGGATCGCCGGCGTCGATGCATTCGCACGGCGCACATTGTGGAGCGGTGCCGCGCGCGGCGGGCGCTGCAGCGTCAGCGGCGCGCAACTCGTAATCGCGCGTTCGCACGGCTTCGCGAGCTGGCCGAAGTTCGCGCGCCAGCTCGATGCCCTCGAGCACGGCGATTCCGCGACGTGGCGATTCGAGGCGGCCGCCGACGCAATCGTCGCCGGCGACTTGCCGACCGTCGAACGGCTCGTGCGCGAGGAGCCGGGATTGGTTCGCACGCGTTCGAGCCGCGAGCACGGTGCAACGCTGCTGCACTATGTGTCGGCCAACGGTGTCGAAGGCTACCGGCAAAAAACGCCGTCGAACGTTGTAACGATCGCCGAGTCGCTGCTCCGGTCCGGCACCGAGGTCGATGCCACCGCGCACGTTTACGGCAACGAGTGCACGACGCTCGAGCTGGCGGCTACGAGCATCCATCCCGAACGCGCGGGCGTTCTAGACGCACTGCTGCGGACGCTCATCGACCACGGTGCGACGATCGATAGGCACGCTGAGAACACGCTGGTGGCCGCGTGTCTGGCCAGCAACCGCCTCGCGGCAGCGCAGTTTCTCGCCGCGAACGGCGCACGTGTAGGTCTCTCTGAGGCTGCGGGCGTCGGTCGTATGGACTTGGTACGCGCAGCCTTCAGTCGCCCGGACGGCACGGAACGCGCGCCAGAGCAGAAGCAGCTCGACGAGGCATTGTTGTACGCGTGCATGTACGGCCATACTTCCGTCGCCGCGTTTCTGGTCGAGAACGGCGCCGATCTGAGCGCGAGCACGCGCGATCGGCAGACGGCGCTGCATTGCGCCGTGATCGGCGGTCATCTCGAAACGGTTGAAATGTTGTTGCGTCGCAATGCTTCATTAGCGGCCGAAAATGCCTACGGTGGAACTCCGTTGGGGCAGGCGCTATGGTCGGCCGAGCATGGCGGCAATGCCGACCAGTATATCGCGATCCTCGACGCGTTGCTGCGCGCCGGCGCTGCGGTTGCAGACAGCGACTCAGTTCGGTGAGCGCGTCGGCCAGTGGCTTGGCGCGCATGGGAACCGTTAGGCGACGTTGTGGCGGTCGTGCTTCGACGGAGCTCAGCACGACGGCGCGATGGCGGCTCGGCGCGCTGCGGTCGTCGTATGAGCTTCATCGTTCGCGCTTCGACAGGCTCAGCGTGACGTCGTAGTTTGGCTCCGCGGCGCGGGCGATCGATCGGCTGCGTTAGCCGCCCGGTGGGATTGCGGGCGATGGGGTTGCTACTCCGGGAGGCTCCGCGGTTGGGGGTTCGGCCGTTGGCGGTTCGGCGGCGGGGGCTTGCGGGGTCCACATTTGTTGGTCGGGGGGTTGTGACGCCGGGTGATCGGACGCGGTGAAATTCGAGTCGCCGCGCCAGGCGGCGAACTTGCCGAGTGCGGCGTAGGCCATCTTCGAGACGCCGCGGATGAAACGGCGGCCCGCTTCGAGCGTCGGCAGATTGGTGGTCATGACGGCGATGACGTAGGGGTCGTCGCCGTCGCCGTAGACGATCCCGACGTCGTTGAGCGTGTCGTGCAGCGTCCCCGTCTTGTGCGCGATCTCCGTTCCGGGAGGCAGCGGCTCGGGCAATAGGCCATTGTGGCGCTGGCCGCGCAGAATCGCGATCATCGCGCGCGACGACCACTCGTCGACCAGTTGCTCCTTCGCCATCGCGCCGAGCAGGTGCAGCATGTCGGCCGGGCTGGAGCGCAGCTTCCAGCGGATCGGACCGTTCGAGCGGATGAAGTCGTCCAGCCGGGTATGGGTCAGTCCGAGCTCGCGCATCGTCGCGTTGATGTGCTGGCGACCGACGCGCCGGATCAGCATGTTCGTGGCGGTGTTGTCGCTGACGTCGATCATCAGCGAGAGCAGCCGCGAGACGGTGTACGTCGAACCGATCCGCGCGTCGCACAAGCTGCCGTAGCCCCAGTCGCGGTCGGACTTGAGCAGCGTGACCTTGGTGTTGAGGTCGAAGTCGCCGTTCACCAGCTGGCGGAAGACCTCGACCATCACCGGGATCTTGATCGTCGAGGCGGCCGGCATCTCGCGCCCCTCGTTGATCCCGGTCGTCAGCCCGGTCGCGACGTCCTCGACCGCGATCGCGACGCGGCCCGGCGCGCGGGTCGAGAACGCGCTCAGCTCTTGCTGGAACGCCTCGATCGGGCCGGGCAAGGGCGTCGCCGCCGCAGGCGAGACAACGCCAAGCGGAACGGCTAGCAGAACGACGAGGGCAACGAGTCGTCGTGGAACCCGCATTGCCTTTGTATATGTCGTCCCTACGGCACCGCTGTCAAGATGCGATCGTCCAAGATTTTACGGACGAACGTACGGCACGCCGTCCGAGGCCGGTGCGCGGACCCGGCCGGCGAAGCCCGCCAGCGCGACCAGCGCCGCCAGGTACGGCAGCGCCTGCATCAGCTCGCTGGGGACGCCGGCGCGCTGAAGCGAGTACTGCAGCGCGGAGAAGAAGCCGAAGAACAGCGCTGCGCCGGTCGCGCCCAGCGGCGTCCAGCGGCCGAAGATCACCGCCGCGAGCGCGATGAAGCCGCGGCCGGCGGTCATTCCGTCGGAGTACAGGTCGAGCTCGGCCAGCGACAGGAACACGCCGCCCAGCGAGGCGATCGCCCCGCCGATCACCACCGCCCAGAAGCGCGTCCACAGCGCGTCGATCCCGGCTGACTCGGCGGCGCTGGGATCTTCGCCGCAGGCGCGCACGCGCAAGCCCCACGGCGTGCGGGCCAGCACGAGCTGCAGCGCGACGGCGGCGACGAAGGCCAGCACGATGAGGACCCGTTCGCCCGCGTTGCCGAGCGCAGGCACCTCGTGCGACGCGCCGGGCTGATGGTAGATGAGTACGAGCCCGAAGCCGGCCGCCGCCAGCGCCGCGATGTTGAGCCCGGTCCCGGCGACGATCTGGTCGACTCCCAGCCGCGTCGCGGCGAAGGCGAGAAGCGCCGCGAGCAGCATCCCGGCGGCGACGCCGGCCAGCGCGCCCAGGATCGGGCTCCCGGTCGCGCCGCTGACCGCGACCGAGATGAACGCCCCGGCGATGAGGATCCCCTCGAGCCCGATGTTGATGACGCCCGACCGCTCGCTGAGCACGCCGCCGAGCGCGGCATAGATCAGCGGCGTGGCCTTCACCAGCGTGAGACCGAGGACGGCCAGGACGGCGGCCAGCGTCGCGTTCACGTCGACCTCAGTGACGAGACGACGCGCCGGCCGGCCAGGGCGATGATCACCAAACCGGTGACCAGCGAGACGACGTCGCGCGGCACGCCGGCCTCGGCCTGCATCGCGACGCCGCCGCTCTGCAGCACGCCGAACGCGAAGGCGGCCACGACGATCCACAGCGGGTCGAGGTTGCCGACCAGCGCCACGGCGATTGCGATGAACCCGTAGCCTGGCGACAAGCCGGTGTTGAAGCGGTGCAGCACGCCCGACACGATCGTCGCCCCGCCCAGCCCCGCAAGCGCGCCCGACAGCGCCATCGCGACGAACGCCGTACGGCCCAGATCGATCCCGGCGCGCTTGGCAGCCTCGGGCGCGTCACCGGCCGCGCGCAGCTCGTAGCCGAACACGGTCCGCAGCAATACCCAGCGCAGCACGAACGCGAGCACCAGCGCGAGCACGAAGGCCCAGGTCAGGCGCGAGTCGGCGATGAGGTCGGGCAGCTGCGCCGCTTTGCGCAGCGTCGCGGTCTCGGACGCGCCGGCGCCGCCTTGCTGGAGCGGGCCGTTCACCAGATACGTGGCGAGCAGTGCCGCGACGACGTTGAGCATCAGCGTTGCGATCACTTCGTTGGCGCCGAAGCGCGCGCGCAGAAAGCCCGGGATCGCGCCCCACGCGCCGCCGGCGAGCGCGCCGGCGAGCAGCACCATCGGGATCGCGAGATAACCCGGCAACGGGAACTGCGCGCCCAGCCAGCCGGCGGCGAAGCCGCCGAGGATCAACTGCCCCTCCGCGCCGATGTTGAACAGCCCTGCGCGAAACGCCAGCGCGACGCCGAGCGCCGGGAATAGCAGTGAGGTCGTTTGTACCAACGTCTCGGCGAGCTCGCTGCGCGTGCCGAACGCGCCGTCGAACAGCGCGCCGAAACCGTCGACCGGCGAGACGTGCGCCAGCAGCATCGCCAGCGAACCGACGCCGAACACGACCACGATCACCACCGCGACGTCGCGGAACGCGCGCCCGCGCAGCAGCGCGCTCACGCGTGCCCCGCCATCAGCGCGCCGACCCGGCCGCGGTCGATCGTCGCGCGCTCGAACGCGCCGACGAACGTTCCGTTGGCGATCACCAGCACGCGGTCCGCGCACGCGAAGATCTCGTCGAGCTCGAAGGAGATCAGCAGCACGCCGGCGCCCGCGTTGCGCGCCTCGATCAGCCGCGACTGCACCAGCGCCGCGGCGCCGATGTCGATGCCGCGCGTCGGTTGGTACGCCACGATCAGCTTCGCCTGCGCGGCCAGCGTGCGGCCGACCACGATCTTCTGCTGGTTGCCGCCCGACAGCGCGCCGGCGATCGCGTTGGGATCGGGGGGCCGCACGTCGAACCGTTCGATCACTTCGCGCGCCGCGTCGTCATAGGCGCCGCGCGGCAGCGCGCGCTGCCGGCCGAGCACGACGTTGTCGCGCACCGTCCACGACAGCACCAGCGCTTCGTGTCGCCGGTCCTGGGGGATGACGCGAATCCCGCGCGCCAGCCGCGCGGCCGGCGAATCGGTCGGCCGCAACTCCTCGCCGTCGAAGCGCAGCTCGCCGCTGAACGGCACGACGCCGGCCAGCGCGTCGGCCAGCGCCGTCTGACCGTTGCCTTCGATCCCGGCGATGCCGACGATCTCGCCGGCCCGCACCTCGAACGTCGCGTCGTCGAGCGCGCTGGTGGCCGAGCGTGCCGACAGATTTCGCACTTCGAGCAACGGCGCGGGTGCCGTCGCGGCGCGCGCGGCCAGCGCCGGGACCTCGCCACCGACCATCTCGCGCGCGATCGCGTCGGCGCTGGTCTGCGCGGTGACATGGCGTGCGACCACGCGACCGGCGCGCATGACGGTGACGCGCTGCGAGTACGCGATCACCTCGACCAGCTTGTGGGTCACCACCAGGATCGCCGTGCCGCGCGCCGCGAGCGCGCCAATGGTGGTGAAGAACGAAGCGATCTCGCTGGGCGCCAGCGCCGCGGTCGGCTCGTCGAGCAGCAGCACGCTGGGGTTGCGGTCGAGCTCGCGCAGCAGTTCGACGCGCTGCTTGATCCCGACCGGCAGCGTTTCGACGACCGCATCGGGGTCGACCGCCAAGCCGTACTCCGCGGCGAGCGCTTCGACGCGCGCGCGCGCGGCGGCGACGTCGATCGTCCAGCCGCGGCGCGGCTCGCGGTTGAGCAGCACGTTCTCCCACACGCGCAGGCGATCGATGAGCTTGAAGTGCTGGTGCACCAGGCCGACGACGCCGTCGGCTTCGACGGTGCCTTCGTCGGTTGCGACGGCGCCGTACGCGATCGCGGCGAGCGTCGATTTTCCCGCGCCGTTCTCACCGACGAGCGCATGGATCTCGCCGGGAAACAATTCGAGGTCGACGCCGTCGACGGCCACCACGGCGCCGAAGCGCCGGCGGATGCCGTTAAGGGTCAGAGCTGGACGGGCTTGAACGATGCGAGCTCCTCCCGCGTCGACGGCACGACGATCTTTCCGGCGATGATCGCCGCGCGCAGCTGGTCGAGCAGCGCGATCTTGTCGGGTGTGACGACGCTGCGCGTGTAGCGGAAATCGGTCAAGCCGACGCCGCCTTCCTTCAGTCCGAGGGTGAGGTGGTCCGGCCTCGGCTTGTGCGCGGCGGCTTGTTGGGCGACGCGAAAGACGCCGACGTCGACGCGCTTGACCATGCTGGTGAGGATCTTGCCGGGCGCGAGCGCGTCCTGATCGGAGTCGACGCCGATGGCGAACGTGTTCGGGCGCGACTTCACCTGATCGATCGCGCCGAGTCCGCCCTTGCCTGCCGCCGCGTAGATGATGTCGGCGCCCTGATCGAGCTGCACGCCGGCGAGCTCCTTGCCGCCCGCCACGTCCTCGAACGAGCCGATGTACTTCGAGATCACGCTGACCTTCGGATCGATCTGGCGCGCGCCGGCCGCGTAGCCGGCTTCGAACTTGCGCAGCAGCGGGATGTCGATTCCGCCCAGAAACGCGATCGTCTTGGTCTTGGTGACCATTGCCGCCAGCGCGCCGGCCAGAAACGAGCCCTGCTCTTCGCGGAACGTCACCGAGGTGACGTTGGGCTCGGGGACGACCGCGTCGATGATCGAGAAGTGCCGCTGCGGATAGCGCTCCGACACTTCGCCGACGTCCTTGGCCATCAGAAAGCCGATCGCGAAGATCTCGTCGTACTCTTTGTTCGCGAGCACGGTCAGATTGACCTGATAGTCGGCGGCCGAGCGCGACTGCAGCACGACGGTGTGAACGTGCAGGTCGCGCTGCGCGCGCTGCAGGCCGGCATAGGCGGAGTCGTTGAAGGAGCGGTCGCCCAAACCGCCCGTATCGGTGACCATCCCGATGCGCACGGTGCCGGGCGCGAGGTGCTCGCGCGCGCAGCCGGCCGTGAGCGCGGCGAACCAGACCAGCGCCAGCGTTCGGACCGCCGCGCGACGACGGGACATCGGCGGGAGCTACGACGTTCGTGCAAGGCAGCCTCTCGTGCGTAGGGAACAAGGGTCCCGGTGAACCCCGCCAGACCGCCGGACGTCCTTCCGCGCCCGCGCCGACCGATGTCGCGCGCCGAGCGCCGCATCACGCTCTGGCTCAAAGTGCTGGTGCTGATCGCCGTCGCGATCTATCTGGGCGTCGGCCTGCTGCAGTTCCTGGCCGCGGTCAAGGCGACGGCGCTGCTGTTCGTCGTGGCGCTGTTCTTCGCGTACCTCGTGTACCCGATGGTGCGCCGGTTCAACGAACGCTTACCGCTGACGGCGTCGATTCTACTGGTCTACGTCGCGATCATCGTCGTCGGCGCCGCGATTCTGCAACTGCTGGTTCCACCGCTGGTCAACGACGCGCAGAATGCGATCAAAGCGACGCCCGGCGTGGTCAAGAATCTCGGCCAGATCTTCGCAGACCCGAACAATCGCTTCGTCCGGTGGCTGCCCATCGACGAACGGCTCTATCTCGCAACGATTCCGCAGCAGATCGTGGGGTTCTTCCAGACCAACGCGCTCGATACCGCGCAGAAGACCGTTACCGTACTGCTGTCGACGGTGTCCGTGCTCGCCACGGTCGTGGTCGTACCGGTGCTGGCCGCCTACATGCTGCTCGACGCCGAGGAGATCAAGAAGAACTTCCTCGGCTTGCTGCCGGCCAAGCAGCTCGGCAAGGCCGAAGCGATCATCGCCGACCTCGACCAAGTCGTCGGCGGGTTCATCCGCGGGCAGATCATCGACGGCACCATCCTGGCGACCATGCTCACCATCATGCTGAGCATCGCCCACGTGCCGTACGCGCTGCTGATCGGCGTGATCTCCGGTGCGCTCAACTTCATCCCGTACGCCGGCGCGCTGATCGCGTTCGTCCCGGCCGTCATGTTGGCGTACGTGACCAACGGCTTGGGCAACGCGGTGATCGTCGCGGTGCTGATCGTCGTGATCCACCAGATCGACGGCAACTTCGTCGCGCCGCGCGTGCTCAAGGACAACGTCGGGCTGTCGCCGTTCTGGATCGTGATCTCGATCTTGGGCTTCAGCGAGCTGTTCGGTTTGCCGGGGACGTTCCTCGCCGTACCGGTGGCAGCGATGATCCGCGTGCTGCGCGAGCACTTGCTGCCTGCTCCTGTCTCCACGGCCGAGGCCGCGCCCGCGACGACCGACGCACCGCTCGAAACGACGCGGCCACCGAAGATGGGCGCGACGATGGGCCGGCGACGGTCACGAGGGTAGGGCGATGATCGCAACGAGCCGCAAGCGCGTCGAGCGCGTCGACGTCGTCGGCGTGCCGATGGACCTGGGCGCCGACCGCCGCGGCGTCGACATGGGCCCGTCGGCGGTTCGCTACGCGCGCCTCAAGGAATCCCTCGAGAAGCTCGGGATTACCGTCAACGACCACGGCAACTTGCGCGTCCCCGTGCCGGAGTCGGCCAGCATCGACGAACAGAACGCAAAGTATTTCCCGATCATCACGGCCGTCTGCACCGAGCTCGCCGCGCTGGTGAACGACATTATCGCCGGAGGCGGTTTCCCGCTGGTACTGGGCGGCGATCACTCGATCGCGATGGGGACGCTGGCCGGCGTGACGCGCGCGCGCGGCCGTGCCCCGGGCGTGATCTGGGTCGACGCGCACGGCGACATCAACACGCCGCTGACCTCGCCGTCGGGGAACGTGCACGGTATGCCGGTCCACTTCGCGCTCGAGCAGCATGCCGTCGATCCCAAGCGCATGGCGTTCATCGGCCTGCGTGACGTTGACGACGGCGAGAAGCAGACGATCCGCGAGCTCGGCGTGCGCGCGTTCACCATGGCCGACGTCGACCGGCTCGGGATGAGCCGCGTCGTCGAGGAGGCACTGGCGATCGTCGGCGCCGGCGAGAACTCGGTGCACGTAAGCTTCGACATGGACGGCGTCGACCCGGTCGAGGCGCCCGGCGTCGGCACGCCGGTGCGCGGCGGCATCTCGTACCGCGAAGCGCATCTGCTGATGGAAGGCGTCGCGGCGAGCGGCACGCTCGGCTCGATGGAGATCACCGAGATCAACCCGATCCTCGACCGCGAGAACCAAACCGCGATTCTCGCCGTCGAGCTCATTCTCTCTGCTCTCGGAAAGACGACGCTCTGAGTGCGAGCCCTCGGAGAGATGACGTTCTGAGTGCGACGCTAGGAAAGACGTCGCTCTGAGCTTCGACCGTGCGGCGTTTGCACTGCGCCGCGAGACGTTCGAGGACGTCCTGGCGCCGGAGCTCACGCCGCAACAGCGCTTGCGCGAGCAAATCCTCGACGGCGTGCGCGCGACCTGCCCGTGTTGCGCCTACCCGACGATCAACGGCCGCGGAGCGTACGACATCTGCGCGCTGTGCGGTTGGGAAGACGACGGCCAAGACGACGCCGAGAGCGGCCCGCCCGGCAAGCCACGCCCCGACGACGTGGCCGGCGGCCCGAACCTGGACTACTCGCTCTCCGAAGCGCGCATCAATTTCGCCGAGTACGTCACGATGTATCGCCCCACGGACCGCGACTTCGAGCACGAGCGCGCCCAAACCGACGTCAAACGCCGCATCATCACCGCGTACGACCGCGCCGTCGACGGCGAAACCACCTTCGCTGAAGCAGATGCCGAGGCTCGTACCCTGATCGATGATTTGGCCTAACCCTCATGTCATCCTGAGCTTGTCGAAGGGCGGACGATCGCGGCCAGCGATGCTCGAAACGCGCGCGAGAACATTCGTGCCGTCGACCCTGAGCTTGTCGAAGGGCGATCGCCACAGATGTTGAGCCCCGCTCTAACGGGCGACACTCTTCCGGTCGAAGTCTCGCGCGGAATTTCCGCAGTCACCTTCGGCACGCTCAGGGTGACGATGAACCTTTCCGTACGACGCCACTCGAATTGTCGCGTGCGACGAATCGTGCGCCCTCCGACAAGCTCAGGGTGACAAATGTTCGCACCCTAAGGCCGAGCAGCAAGCTCCGTGGCGCGGAGAGTGGCGCGGCCGATGACGCAGAGCGGGACGTCGTGCCAGTGGGTTTCTAGGCGCGTGTCCCAAGCGTCGGCGAAGGTCGTGCCGTCGAGGCCGCCGAGCAGGCAGATCTCGTCGTCGCCTTCGCCGTACCGGTACTCGTAGTCGACGTCGGCGAGGTCCGCGACGGCGACGCCGTCGAGCGAGGCGCCGATGCGCGAGAGGGCGCGGTAGACGCGCGCGGCATTGTCTTCGTCGGCGTCGTACCACAGGCAGTGGTCGCGGGCTTCGGCCTGTTCCCCGTGGAGTCGTCGCGCGAGGCCGCCGACGACCAGCGTGCGCGCTCCCTCGCGGGCCAGTGCGCACAAGAGTCCGGCGAAGACGGTGGGGACGGACATCGGATCCCTCCTCGGCGGCGGTTCCGGCAGGCTACGTCGGCGGGGGTCGCGGCTCCCGTCGCGAGGTGGGTAAGCGCCCAACACCGTGGCGATCTTCACCCCGCTGGCCGGCCTGACGCCGGCCCAGCGCCGCGCCTTCCTCGCGGCATTCCTCGGCTGGACGCTCGACGCGTTCGACTTCTTCCTGGTGACGTTCGTGGTGTCGCGTATCGCGCAAGATTTCGCGATGACGATCCCCGGCGTGCTCTTGGCCGTGACCGTCACGCTGATGTGCCGGCCGCTGGGCGCGCTCATCTTCGGGATGCTGGCCGATCGCTACGGCCGCCGCGGTCCGCTGATGATCAGCATCCTGCTCTACTCGCTGTTCGAGCTGCTGACGGCGTTCTCGCCAAACTTCGGCGTGTTCTTGCTTCTGCGCGCGCTCTACGGCGTCGCGATGGGCGGCGAGTGGGGCGTCGGCGCGGCGCTCGCGCTCGAGACGCTGCCCGCGCAGGCGCGCGGCATCGCGTCGGGGATCATCCAGCAGGGTTACGCGGTCGGTTATCTGCTCGCCGCGCTCGTGTTCGGGCAGTTCGTCGGGCTGATCGGCTGGCGCGGGATGTTCGTGGTCGGCGTGCTGCCGGCGCTGCTCGTGTTCTTCGTGCGGTACGGTGTCAAAGAGTCGCCGGCATGGGTCGCAGGCCGAGCGCGTCGATTGGGCGAGCGCAACACCTTGCTCCGCTCGATCGCCCGCCAGCCCGGACTGTACATCTACGCGATCCTGTTGATGGCCGCGTTCAATTTCATGTCGCACGGCTCGCAGGATCTCTACCCGACGTTCCTGCAGAAGCAGCGCGGCTTCGATCCGCACCTCACGCAAAACGTCGTGGTCGTGATGAACATCGGCGCGATCCTCGGCGGCACGCTGCTCGGCGCGCTGTCGCAACGGATAGGGCGGCGCATCACGATCATGGCCTGCTGCGTGCTCGGCGCGCTGGCGATCCCGTTCTGGACCGGCGCAGCGACGCCCGTGCTGCTCGCCGCCGGCGCGTTCGTCATGCAGTTCTTCGTGCAAGGCGCCTGGGGTGTCGTTCCGGCGCACCTCAACGAGCTCTCGCCCGCCGAGGTGCGAGGCACGTTCCCGGGTTTCACCTACCAGCTCGGCAACCTCATCACCGCGTATGCCGCGCAATGGGAGGCAGCCTATGCCACCAAGAGCTTCCCGCTACCACCTCCGCAAGGCGCCAATTACGGGCACGCGATGGTGATCATCATGTTCGGTGTTTTCGCAGCCGTCTTCGTCCTGACCGCAATCGGTAGGGAACGCCGCGGCGTCTCGTTCACCGAACCGCAAGCCGCCGCAGCCTCACCTTGAGCATCGCGCGATCGTCGCGGTGCACGATGGTCGCCCATCGACCCGGCTCAGGGCGAGCGTGTGAGGCAGGTTTTGCGGCGGGATGTCCTCCTTCGACAGGCGCAGGATGACAGTAGCTGATCCGGCGGGCGCGATTTGCCGAGGTTGGCGGCGGTGATTAGATGCGGCTGCGTTCGATGGCGCGGTGCCATTTGGCGAGTAGCTTGGCGCGTTCCGCCGAGTCGATCGATGGCTTGAAGCGGGCGGCTTCCCGCCACTGACTCGCGACGGCGTCGATGTCGGGCCAGAAGCCGACGTGAAGACCGGCGAGATAGGCTGCACCGAGGGCGGTCGTCTCGATACATGCCGGGCGCACGACGGGAACGCCGAGAATGTCGGCCTGGAACTGCATGGCGAGATCGTTGACGGACCCGCCGCCGTCGACGCGCAGCTCGGTCATCGCAACGGCATCCTTGCCGTCGGTCGCGGGCATGCTCGCAGCATCGCGTTCCATCGCGTCGACGACGTCGGCGGTCTGGTAGGCCATCGCGTCGAGTGCGGCGCGCGCGATGTGGGCGCCCGTCGTGCCGCGGGTGATGCCGCTGATCGTTCCACGTGCTTCGGGATCCCAGTGCGGTGCGCCGAGGCCGGTGAACGCGGGCACGAACACGACGCCGCCGCTGTCGTCGACCTCGCGCGCCAGCCGCTCGACGTCCGACGAACGCTCGATGAGGCCGAGCCCGTCGCGCAGCCACTGCACGGCCGCGCCGGTGACGAAGATCGAGCCTTCCAACGCGTACGTCGCCCGAGGCCGCTCGAACGCGAACGCGATTGTCGACAGCAGGCCGTGCCGGCTGCGCACGAGCTGTTCGCCGGTGTTGAGCACGACGAACGAGCCGGTGCCGTAGGTGTTCTTCGCCAGCCCGCGCGCGAAGCCGGACTGGCCGACCAACGCCGCCTGCTGGTCACCGGCGACACCGGCGATCCGAACCAGGCCGCCGAACTGCTCGACCGTCGTTGCGCCGAAATCGGCCGTGCAGGGCAGCACTTCGGGCAAGAGAGCGCGCGGCACACCGAATACCGCGAGCAGCTCATCGCTCCAGCCTAGCTCGCGGATGTCGAAGAGCATCGTTCGCGATGCGTTGGTCACGTCGGTGACGTGGCGCGCGCCGCCGGTCAGATTCCAGATCAGCCACGTATCCACCGTGCCGAACGCGATCTCGCCGCGCTCGGCCCGTCCGCGCAGCCCGTCGACATGGTCGAGCAGCCACGCGATCTTGGTCGCCGAGAAGTACGGGTCGAGCACCAGGCCCGTCCGATCGCGCACCAGATTCTCGACGCCGCGCGCGCGCAGCGCCTCGCACATCGGTGCGGTCCGCCGGTCCTGCCACACGATCGCGTTCGTGGCCGGCTCGCCGGTAGCACGGTCCCACAGAATCGTGGTCTCGCGCTGGTTGGTGATGCCGATCGCAGCGATGTCGGATGCGCTCGCGCCCGCGTTCTGCAAGGCGCCGCGCGCGACCGCGAGCTGCGAGGTCCAGATCTCGTGCGCATCGTGCTCGACCCAGCCCGGCTGCGGGAAGTGTTGGGTGAGCTCGCGCTGATCGTACGCGACGACGCTCCCGTCGCGGTCGAACAGGATCGCGCGCGACGAGGTCGTCCCTTGATCGAGCGCGAGGATCATCGTGCCCGGGTTCCGGGGCGGGATTTTGACTGCGGCTTCGCGCCCACGCCGAGGATTTCGAGCAGCCGCCCGCCGCGCACGCGCACCGCGGGCGTGCCGTGCGCGACCAGCGCGCGCAGCAGGGCGATCACGGTGCGTCGAAGCGCGGGATCGGCCACGGCGAACTCGGTCATCGCCTGCATCGCCGATGTCTTCACCACCGCGCTCTTGTCGTCGAGGTAGCGTTTGAACACCCGGACCATCGCCCGTCGCTCGTGCGTCGTGAGGGGCAGGCGCGGGATCATCTGCGCCAGGTGCCAACGCAGCGAGGCCTGATCTGTCGTCCTCGCCAGCCGCCGCAGCAGCGCGCTGCGCGGTTCGAGACACGCGGGCTGTTCGCGGCTGATCTTCTCGAGCACGTCGGCCGCCCGCATCCGCACGATCGCGTCGGCGTGCTCGAGCAACGCCACCAGCTCGTCGAGCAGCGACGGATCGTGCTGCACGTGAGCGATCGCTCGCGTGACGCCCTTGAGCTGGCGTGGATCACCGCCCTTGAGCAGCGCCTCGAGCGTCACAGCCTGAAGGCGCCCGCGCCGCCGGGATCGGGGAAGACCTTGCCGGGGTTCATGATCCCGAGCGGGTCGATCGCGTCCTTGATCTTGCGCATCAGCGCGATCGCGTCGGGGCCGAGGTCGAGCTCCATGAACTGCTTCTTGAGCAGGCCGATCCCGTGCTCGCCCGAGAGCGTGCCGCCCAGCTCGACGGTCGCTTCGAAGATCGCGCGCGCGGCGCCGGCGACGCGCGACATCTCTTCGCGATCGTTCTTGTCGCACAGGATGTTCGGGTGGAGATTGCCGTCGCCGATGTGGCCGAACAGCGGGATCTCCAGCCGGTACTCGGCGGCGATCGCGCGCACGGCGCGCACGAGCGCGACGATGGCGTGCGGCGGCACGCAGACGTCCTCGCTGAACTTGTTCGGCCGCCGGCGTGCCAGCGCGGGCGAGATCGAGCGCCGGGCCGTCCACAGCCGCTCGGCTTCGGCGTCACTGCGCGCGACGGTCACATCACGCGCGCCGTGCGCGCGCGACAGCCGTTCGATCGTGGCGAGGTCTTCGGACAGCACGCTGTCGTGGTTGCCGTCGACGCCGAAGATCAGGATCGCGTCGGCGTCGACCGGGAGTCCGATTGGGTCGTTCGCCTCGACGCAGCGCATCGTCAGCCGGTCGAGCAGCTCGATCGCCGAGGGCAGGATCCCGCTCGCCATCACCGCGGTCGTCGCTTCGGCGGCGTCGTCGACGCGGTCGAACACGGCCAGCGCGGCGCGCGCGAACTTCGGCTTCGACAACAGCCGCAGCGTGATCTCGGTGATCGTGCCGAGCGTCCCTTCGGCGCCGGTGAACAACCGCCGCAGATCGTACCCGGTCACATTCTTCACCGTCCGGCCGCCGGTGCGAATCACCGTTCCGTCGGGCAGCACGATTTCGAGCGCGAGCACGTAGTCGCCGGTCACCCCGTACTTCAGACAGCGCGCGCCGCCGGCGTTCTCGGCCACGTTGCCGCCGATCGCGCTCTGTTTGAGACTCGACGGATCGGGCGGGTAGAACAGGCCCAGCCGTTCGACCTCGCGCTGCAGGCGCGCGTTGATCACGCCGGCTTCGACGACGGCCACCCGGTCGACCGGGTCGATCTCGATGATCCGGTCCATCCGCGCGACGCCGAGCACGACGCTGCCCGCCAGTGGGACGGCCCCGCCCGACAGCCCGCTGCCCATTGCGCGCGGCGTGAGCGCGATGCGACGCTCCGTAGCGATGCGATGCACCGCGCTGACCTGGGCGGTCGTCGCCGGCAGCACGACCAGCGGCGGCGTGTGGCTGTAGAACGTCCCGTCGAAGCCGTACGCGATGAGGTCCTCGGCGGCGGTCAGCACGCCGCCCGGGACGGCCTCCCGCAGCGCCGCGACGACGTCGGGCGCGATGTCGAGCATCGGTTCGCGCTTCGCACCCGCTGGCCCGAAAGTCTCCTCGATCCGGTCCTGCGACCGGGGTCCTACGCAAGCATCGCCCTGCTGGGGTACACTCAGAGCGTATGACCGACGTGATCACCGCCGAGTACCGCCTCGCGACCGAGACCGGGCTCAAGACCTTCGTTCAGACCGTCCTCGAGAAGGTCGGCGTCGCCGGCGAGGACGCGGCCATCGTCGCCGACGTGCTGGTCGCGGCCGATTTGCGCGGCGTCGAGTCGCACGGCGTCGCGCGGCTGGAGTCCTACTACGTCAGCCGCCTGCGCAACGGCCAAATGGAGCCGCGTCCGAACGAGCGGACGATCCGCGAGACGGCGACCTCGCTGCTCGTCGACGCCGGCAACGGCCTCGGTCACCCGGCCGGGAAGCGCACGATGGAACGGCTGCTCGACAAAGCGGGTGAGAGCGGCGCTGCGTTCGGCGCGGTGCGCGGATCGAACCACTTCGGCATCGCCGGCTACTACGCGATGCTCGCGCTCGACCGTGACATGATCGGCATCGCGTCGACCAACAGCACGCGTTTCGGCGCGCCGACCTTCGGCCGCGACATTCTGCTCGGCACCAACCCGCTCGCCTTCGCGATCCCGGCCGACAAGGAGCCGGCGTTCGTGCTCGACTTCGCGACGACCACCGTCCCCAAAGGAAAGCTCGAAGTCTACGCGCGCAAGGAGAAGCAGCTCAACTCGGGCTGGGCGATCGACGCGCAAGGCCACGAGACGCTCGATCCGCAGGTCGCGCTCAAAGGCGCGCTGCTGCCGCTGGGCGGCTTCGGCGTCGACAACGGCGGCCACAAGGGCTATGGCCTCGGCCTGTTGGTCGACATCCTGTGCGGCGTGCTCTCGGGCGGCGCGTTCGGCGACGAGCTGCCGCTGCCGACCGACGGCCCGCAACCCGGCAAGATCTCGCACTTCTTCGCCGCGTTCAAGATCGACGGGTTCCGCGATCCGGCCGAGTTCAGGCGCGACATGGACGTCGAGCTGCGCGCATTCAAGGACTCGGCCAAGGCGCCGGGTCACGACCGCATCTACGTCGCCGGCGAGATCGAATACGAGAAGACGCTTTACAACCGGGAGCACGGCGTGCCGGTGCACGTCAAAGTATGGAACGGTCTCGAAAAGCTCGGCGGCCAGCTCGGCATCCCGTTCGACTTCGAACAGCATTAGGCTGAGCCGGACCTTTCATTCGCTGACGCTCGTGATCGTTAGGCGGTAGAGCAACCTATGAAGCGCACGTGGACGATCATCGGCGTAGCCGACGTGGGACGCAGCTTCACGTGGTACCAGTCGCTACTTGGCCTCCCCAAGACGGCTCCTGCGCACGACGACTTCGGGCAAATCGTCGACTCGGATGGAACGGTGTTGCTCTGTCTGCACGAGTGGGGCGCACATGGCCATCCTCCGTTGACGAGTCCCGACCACGCTGAGCCCGGCAACGGCCTCCTCTTGTTCTTCCGGGTCGACAACTATGACGCAGCTTTGCCGACGGCGCGCGCGCTCGTCATCCGGCTGGAAGAAGAGCCGCATATGAATCCCAGTACGGGAACGTTGGAGTTTTCGCTTCGAGATCCTGACGGGTATTACGTCACCATCAGTGCGCTCGATCCGTCCGAAGAGAACGGACGCTGATCACGTTCGAAGTTCGACCGTTCCGGCGCAGCGCAGACCGTTGCACGCGGCGGGGATGAAGCGCGCGGCGAGCAGCTTCGCGCGCAGCTCCTCGCGCAGCGTCGCGTCGGGCGGCGAGCGCATGAACTCGATCGCGGTCGCGTGGCCGTTCTCGTCGACGGCGACGCGCACGACGAACCCGCTGCCGACGGCGATGAGTGAGCTGCGCAGCGTGGGCTCGATCGACGCCGGATAGGTCTCGCCGAAGTTGCCGATCCCTTCTTCCAGTTGCGCGACCGCCGCCGGCGTCGCCGGTGCCACGCTCGGCGCGGGGGCGGGCGACAGCGACGGCGCCGGACTGTCGTCGGCCCTCGCGACCACGGGCTCGGCGCGGGCCGTCACCGGATGGGGGACGACCTCGCGCATCTTGAGCGGCGCAGCCTCGGCCCGCGCGTGCGGCGCGTAGGCGTTGGGCGCTTCAGCCTCGACGACGAGGCGACGGGTCGCTCGCCCGACGGTGACTGCGGCGTTGATCACCGGGTGGAACAAAGGCTTGGCCGTCTCGGCATCAGGCGCAAGCGTGCGGCGTACCGGCTTGCGCGGGGCGGGCGGCCGGTGTTCGATGCGGATCGTGCTCGCGAGCAGCAGGCGCTCGTCGGGATCGTCCATCGGGAACGTCGGCCGCGGCAGCGTCGCGATCACGAGCACGGCGCACAGATGCAGGGCGATCGAAGCGGCGATCGCGGTGCGGTCACGCCCAAGGGCTCGGCCGTCGGTCTCCATACGCTGTAGCCGAAGTGAAGTCCGACGTCCGCGGGCGCGCAACCTTTTTTGCTTGCGATTGTCCTTGAACTAGCGATGGGACGACAGACCGACATGGTGCTCTATCAAGCCGAGTGGTGCCCCTACTGCGCGCGGGTGCGCAAGAAGATGACCGATTTGCTGCTCGACTATGTGACCGTGAACGTCCCGCACTCGCACGCGCAGCGCGACGTGGTCAAAAAGGTCTCCGGCCAGACGTCGATCCCGGTGCTGGTCGACGGCGACGTCGTCCTCGACGACGACGACGACATCATCCCCTACCTCGACAAGAAGTACGGCGGTTCCCAAGCCCAGGCTTCATAGCCGAACCCTACTCCGCTGGAATGTGAGCGGGAGCGGGCGGCGCGCCTTTCTTGCGGCGCGGTAACACGAAGACGAGCGGCAACAGCACGAAGGTGAGCGCGCCGAGCGCCCACTGACAGTCGGCGTAGGCCATGACGCTCGACTGCGTCAGGACCTGCTGATACAGGTTGCCGACCGCGGCCGTCGTGCTGTGGGTCGCCTGAATCAGGTTTTGCAGCGCTAGGTTATTGGGCGTCGCGGCATCCGCGAGGGCCGATTGATGGAACGCAAAGCGGCGGGCCAAAATCGTGATCAGCGCGGCGGTTGAAAACGAGCCGCCGAGTTGCAGCGACAGCGCCTGGAACGAGGTCGCCTTCGGAACCATCTCCGGCGGGATCGCGCTCAGAACGGCGATCGAAAGCGGCACGAAGAGCAGCCCGAGCCCGGTTCCCGCCATGATCGCCGGACCGAGCAGCGAGTTGAAGTCATTGAGCGACGTCGTGATGTAGCCGAGCCATATTTGGCTCACGCCGATCAGGGCGAACCCGGTGACGAGCAAGATCTTGATGTCGATCTTGCCGGCACCGACGACGCGCACGATGATCACTGTCAGCAGCGCGATGAACACCGATCGAACGAACACGAGCAGGCCGGCCAAGGTAGCCGTGAAGCCTAGATCGGACTGCACGTATTGCGGCAGGATGACGGCGGCTCCAAACAACACCGCGCCGATCGCAAAGCCCATCACGCTGCCCGCGGCGATCGCACGGTACTTGTACGCGCGCAAGTCGACGATGGGACGCTTCGTGCCGTACAGTTCCCAGCCGACGAAGGCCGCGATCCCGAACACCGCGGTGAAGCCGAAGAGCCGCACGAGCGGATCGTCGAACCAATCGTTGCGCTGGCCTTCATCGAGGATGTACTGCAGCGAACCGAGGCCCATCGCGAGCAAGCCGAGCCCGATCCCGTCGACCGGAATCGGCTTGGGATCGGTCGGATTGCGCATCATCGTGAGAATGACGATCGTGGCGAAGATGCCCGGCACGAGGTTGATGAAGAACACCCAGTTCCACGAGTAGTTGTCGGTCAGCCAGCCGCCGACGGTCGGACCCACCGATGGTCCGACGATCGCGCCCAGCGCGAATACGGCCTGAGACGCGCCGAGCAGATGCCGCGGAAAGGTGTCGCGCAGCGACGCCTGTCCGGTCGCGACGAGGCCGCCGCCGAACAATCCCTGGACGATGCGGTAGAAGATCAGCTGGTCGATCGAGCTCGCGATCCCGCAGAGCATCGAGGCGATGGTGAACCCGACGATCGCGACGCTGTAGTACTGGCGCCGGCCGAAGCGTGCTTGCAGCCAGGGCGTGAGCGGGATGACGATGACCGCCGAGATGATGTAGCCCGTGACGACCCAGGCGCCTTCGTCCTGGGTGGCGCCCAGGTTCCCCTGGATGGTCGGAAGCGCGACGGTGACGATCGTCGAGTCGAGGGTCTGCATCAGCGTCGCGGCCATGATCCCGAGGGTGATCAGGACGAGCCGGGCGCCGCTCTCGCTCACCTCGCGCGCTTCGGGCGGATTCATTGCGGTGGCCATGGTGTCGGGTGCGACGAATGGTCGCACGACGGCTGGGACACCGCATCGACCGAGGTCGGTTTCGGCACTTGCACCCAAGCGGCGGTCGCGGGCCGGCGGGGCTGGCGCGACTGGCCGCAGCTCGGACCGACCGGGGCGTTCGCCCTTCGTCGCGCTCAGGGCGACGGGGAGATTATGGTGCGGCGCATTCGGTTCTTGGCCGGGCAAGAGCGTTCGCGCTTCGACGAGCTCAGCGTGACATCAGGACTCAGCGTGACATCACGGCTCGGCGTGGCATCGCGGCTCAGCGCGGCATCACGAGGGCATCGAGGGGAAGGGTGGCGGCGGCGCCGATGAGGGTGGCGGCGAGGTTGACGGCGTCGTTGGAGAGGCCGGGGATGCCGCGCACGATGCGCGTCGGGTTGCCGCAGAAGTGTGGATCGGTTTCGCAGGCACGGTCGCAGGCGTCGCAGCGGCGCAACTCTTGCAGCGTCGCGCCGAGCAGCGAGTCGGCGGTCGCACCGATGATGCCCGCGACGGCGACGATCAGGACGACGCCGGCGATCGGCAACACGTACGCGTATTCCAGCGGGATGCCGAAGTCGTGCGCGATCGGAACGGAGTATCCGACCGTTCCCGTGGCAACCACGTAGGCGAGCGCGATGGCGAGCGGCGCGACGATCCCGACCCACAGTGCGCCGGCGATCTCCGCTAGCGTTCCGCGCAGACTAATGCCGCCCGACATGCCGGGCGCGAGGGGGCGCAAGGTGAGAATCGAGCGCGGCGCGCGGCGTGCGAGCGTGCCGATCTCGGTTGCCCACGTGTCGGCGGTCGCGGCGGCGTAGGCGCCGGCGAAGCCGAGCGCCCAGCGAACGTCGTGCGTGAACGCCCACGCGACGGCGCAGATCGTCGCGACGCCGCCGTTGGCCAGCACCTGCAGCGGGTCGCGCGCGCCGGCTTTGTCGATGTCGACCAGCTCGCGCTTGCGCGCCTTGCCGATCCGCGACAGCACGACCGACGGCACGAAGAACGCCAGCAGCACGAGCGTGAAGCCAATCGTTCCGCTCGCGTACGTCAACGTGCCGACGACGAACGCGGCGATCGCGCCGCCGCCGGTGAGCGCGTGCGCGCGCAACGCGACCAGCGCGATCGCGCCGGCCAGAACCGCTCCTATCAGCAGGTTGAGCGGCGTCAGATAGTCTGGTGCTCCGCCGGGGCACCCATCAGACGGTCGAGCGCTCCGTCAGCGCGCGCACGAGACCGTCGACGGTGAACTCGTCGGCCACGATGTCGACGCGGATGCCCGCGTCCCGGGCGGCGCTGGCCGTGATCGGTCCAATCGCTGCGATCGTCTTGCCGGCGAGCAGCTCGGCCGCATCGGCGACGTTGTGCACGAACCCGGCGACGGTGCTGGAGCTGGTGAAGGTCACGATGTCGGCGCGCTCGGCCTTCGCCCGCAGCTCGGGATCGTCGACGGCGCGCGTGCGGTATGCGGCGACGACGTCGACGGCGCGGCCCTGCGCGCGCAGCGCGTCGGGCAGGACGTCGCGTGCTTCCTGGGCGCGAAAGACGAGCACCCGATTGCCGGCCGCGCTGCGCGCCAGCAACTCGGCGGCCACGGCTTCGTTGACGAACTCGGATGGAATGAGGTCGACGCGAATGCCGCGGCGCGCGAGCGCTTCGCCCGTCTTCGGTCCGATCGCCGCGATTCGCGCGTCGCCGAACGCGCGGGCGTCCCGGCCGAGCTCGCCGAGCAGGTCGAAGAACGCGTCGACGCCGTTGCGGCTGGTGAAGACGATCCAGTCGTACTCGCGCACGCGCGCGACGGCGTCGCGCGCCGCGGCGGGATCGTCGGGCGGACCGACGGCGATGCTGGGCGCGACGATCGGCTCGGCGCCGGCTTCCCACAGCGCGAGCGCGAAGTCGTCGGCCTGGTGGGCGGGGCGCGTCACCAGCACGCGCTTGCCGAACAGCGGCTGCGCGTCGAACCAGCGCAGGTGCTCGCGCTCGCGCACCACGTCGCCGACGACGACGACCGCCGGCGCGCCGATGCCGCTGCGCTCGACCTCGCCGGCGATCGTGTCGAGCGTTGCGGTCACGACGCGCTGCGACGGTTTCGTTCCCTCGTGCACGATCCCGACCGGCGTATCGCCGTCGAGGCCGTGCGCGCGCAGTTGCGCGACGATGCCGGTCAGTTGGCCCATCGCCATCAAGAACACCGTCGTCGCCTTGCGGTTCGCCAGCTTGGCGAAGTCGAGCGACGAGGAGGCTTTGGTCGGATCTTCGTGACCGGTCGCGACCGTGAACGACGTGTTGTGGTCGCGGTGGGTGACGGGGATCCCCGCGTAGGCCGGCACGGCGATCGCCGACGTGATGCCGGGGACGATCTCGAACGGGACGCCGGCGTCGGCCAGCGCGCGCGCCTCCTCGCCGCCGCGGGCGAACACGAAGACGTCGCCGCCCTTGAGCCGTACGACCTTCTTGCCCGCGCGCCCCAGGCGCACCAGCAGCGCGGTGATCTCGTCTTGCTCGAGCGTGTGCCGGCCGGCCTGCTTGCCGACGTAGATCCGCTCGCAGTCGGGCGGCGCCAAGTTCACGACCGGTGCCGAGGCCAGATAGTCGTAGACCAGCGTGTCGCATCGGGCGAGCGCGCGCGCGGCGCGCAGCGTCAGCAGTCCCGGATCACCGGGGCCGGCGCCGACCAGCCAAACCTTGCCGAGCGACGGTGCGAAACGGGGCGGAGGACTCACTCACCGATCTCTTCGACCGCCGGCACCGGTGCAAACGACGGGTCGCCGGCGATCGCTTCGAGCTCGAACAGCTCGTCGAGCATGCGCGCGTGCATGAGCGCCTCGGCGCGGTTCTCGACCGCCTTGTCGCGGATGCGCACGATCGCGCTGTGCAGCAGCTTCGACACGATGGTGAGCGAGCTGCCGGTGACGAGCATCCGCTGGCGTTCGGTCAGATCGGGCAGCCGCGCGAAGAGCCGTTCGAGCTCGGCGGCGCGGATCGATTCGGCCTTTTGCGTCAGCGACGCGATCACCGGGACTGCGACGCGCGACTGATACCACTGCCCGAACCGGGCGACGTGCTCGGCAACGATCTCTTCGACCAGCGGGATCGCCTCGCGCCGCTTCTCGAGGGTCACGTCGACGACGCTCTTGAGGCCGTCGATGTCGACCACGCTGACGCCCGCGATCGCGGCGACTTCGGGATCGACGTCGCGCGGCACCGCGATGTCGACGATGAACAGCGGGCGCTGCGGCCGCGCGGCCATCGCTTCGCCGACGTTCGCCGCGGTGAGGATGAAGTGCGACGCGCCGGTCGAGGTCACGACGACGTCGGCCGCGACGAGCGCTTCGGCCAAACGCGGCGGCTCGGCGGCGCGCACCGTCACGCCCAACTCGGCGGCGACGGACCGGGCGCGCTCCTGCGACCGGTTGAGCACCACGATCTCGCCCGCGCCTTCGGTTTTGAGCCGGCGCGCGGCGAGCGCGCCCATTTTGCCGGCCCCGATCACCAGCACGTTCTTGCCGCCGAGCGGTCCGACGTGCTGGGTGGCGTAGGCGACCGCCGCGCCGGCGACCGAGGTCGAGTCTTCGGAGATCGCCGTGTGGGTGCGCGCCGACTTGCCGGCTTCGAGCGCGCTGCGGAACAAGGTGTGCAGCGTCTTGCCCAGCGAGTGCGCGCGCTGCGCCTGCACGTACGCGTCCTTGACCTGCCCGAGAATCTCCGCCTCGCCGATCAGCATCGAGTCGAGCCCCGTGCTGACCCGGATCAGGTGCTCGATCGCCTGCGTTCCCAGCAGCGTGTACATGTACGATTCCATGTCGCTGACGTCGCCGTGGCGGAAGTTCTCGAGAAACGCTTTGAGCTGGCGGACGCCGATCTCGTAGTCTTCGAGCTCGGCGTAGATCTCGAGCCGGCCGCAGGTCTGCAGCATGAGCGCTTCGCGCACGGCTTCGTAGTCGCGCAGCGCGACGAGCGCTTCGCCGGTCTTCTGCGGCGGAAACGCGTGCCGCTCGCGCACCTCGACCGGCGCCGTGTGATGCGACAGTCCCAGACAGACTAGCGGCAAAGCAAGTCACCCGCAGACGCCGACCTGAGTCCAGCCTGTCCTGAGCTCGGCCTGTCCTGAGCCGGTCGAAGGATCGAAGGGTCGGAGGAAAGCACGGTTTCGAGGGCTTCGCCGGCCGCGGCGACTGTCCGGTCGATCTCGGCCTCGGTGTGGGCCAGCGAGAGAAACGCGGCCTCGAACTGCGACGGCGCGAAATAGAACCCGCGGTCGAGCATGGCGTGGAAGAATCGACCGTAGAGCGCGGTATCGGAGCGCTTGGCGCCGGCCAGGTCGGTCACCGGACCGTCGGCCAGGAAGAAGCCGAACATCGAACCGGCCGCGGCGACCGCGTGCGGCACGCCGCGGCGCGCGAACAGTTCCGCCAACCCGTCGACCAGGCGCCGCCCGAGCCGTTCGAGTTGCACGTACGTCGCGTCGCTGAGCAGCCCCAGCGTGGCGATCCCGGCCGCCATCGCGAGCGGGTTTCCCGACAACGTGCCGGCTTGGAACACCTCGCCGTCCGGGGTCAGCCGGTCCATGATCTCGGCCCGGCCGCCGAACGCGCCGACCGGCAGTCCGCCGCCGATCACCTTGCCCAGCGTGGTGAGGTCGGGGACGACGCCCTCGCGCGCCTGCACGCCGCCCAGGCCCACCCGAAAGCCGGTCATCACCTCGTCGAAGATCAGCAGCGCGCCGTGCTCGCGGGTCAGCGTGCGCAAGTCGTGCAGAAAGCCCGGCAGCGGCATCACCAGGCCCATGTTTCCGACGTACGGCTCGACGATCACCGCCGCGATTGCGCCCGGATTGCGCTCGAACGCGGCGCGCACCGCCGCCGCATCGTTGTAGGGCGCGATGAGCGTGTCGCGCGCGGTCGACGCCGGCACGCCCAGCGAGTTGGGGACGCCCATGGTGAGCGCGCTCGACCCCGCCGCGATCAAGAACGGATCGGCGCGGCCGTGGTAGCAGCCTTCGAACTTGACGATCTTGTCGCGTCCGGTGAAGCCGCGCGCCAGCCGGATCGCGTTCGCCGTCGCCTCGGTACCCGACGAGCAGAAGCGCACCTTCTCGACCGACGGCACCGCCGCGACGATCAGCTCGGCCAGCTCGGTCTCGTACTCGGTCGGCGTTCCGTACGACGTGCCGCGCTCGGCGGCGCGCTGCACCGCCTCGACGACCGCCGGGTGGGCGTGGCCCGCGATCATCGGCCCCCACGACAGCACGTAGTCGAGATAGCGGTTGCCGTCGACGTCGACCAGATACGCGCCCTTCGCCGCGCGCACGAACACGGGCGTGCCGCCGACCGCGCGAAACGCGCGCACCGTCGAGTTGACGCCGCCGGGGATCACGCGCTGCGCCGCGGCGAACGCCGCGTCCGAGCGCGGCCGGTTCATGCGGCCGCCGTCACGCGAGGGCCTCGCGCAGCTTCGCGTAATCGGCCGGCGTGTTGACGTTCTGGAAGACCTGCTCTTCGCGCACCGGCACGAAGCGCGTCCGCAGCCGGTCGATGACCAGCCGCAGCGTACCCTCGCCGCCCAGCAGCACCGGCATTCCTTCGCGCAGGAACGCCTCGCGCCGATACAGCGCCGCCAGCGGCTCGATGCGACGGCGCTCGTCGTCGTGCATCGGAACGAGCGCGTCGTATTGCGGCGCGATCGCCGTCGCGAGCCGGTCGATGAAGGCGGCGTCGACGAACGGCGCATCGCCGGCGACCGCGAACACCCACTCGGCGCCCATCTCGCTGAACGTGGACAGCAGTCCGGACAACGGGCCGCGCAGCGGCCAGCGATCGACGACCTGCGGCGCATCGACATGCGCGGCGATCTCGGGCGCGAGCGGTCCTTTGGTCGACAGCCAGGTGGCGCGCCCCGGCGACACGTTGCGGTAGACGCGCGCCAGCATCGGCAGCTCGCCGACGTCGAGCGCGAGCTTGCCGGGCAGGCGCGTCGCCTCGCCGCCGGCCAGGATGCAGACCGCGACGTCGCTCATCGGCGCATCCGGCGCAGGTAGTCCTTGGCGAAGTAGGTGACGATGACGCCGGCGCCGGCTCGCGCGATCGAGGTGAGCGTTTCGTCGACCGCGCGCGCTTCGTCGATCCAGCCGCGCTCGGCCGCGCCTTTGAGCATCGAATACTCGCCGCTGACGTGATAGGCGGCCACCGGCAGATCGGTCGACTCGCGCACGGCGCGCACGACGTCGAGATACGCCATCGCCGGCTTGACCATCACGATGTCGGCGCCTTCGTCGACGTCGAGTCGCACTTCTTTGAGCGCTTCGCGACCGTTGGCCGGGTCCATCTGATAGGTCCTCCGGTCGCCGAACGACGGCGTCGACTCGGCCGCTTCGCGGAACGGGCCGTAGAACGCGGACGCGTACTTGGCCGCATACGACAGGATCGCGGTTTTGGTGAAGCCGTCGTCGTCGAGCGCCGTGCGGATCGCAGCGACGCGGCCGTCCATCATGTCGGACGGCGCGACCACGTCGACGCCGGCGCGCGCGTAGCTCAGCGCCGTCTTCGCCAACAGCTCGAGAGTGCGGTCGTTGTCGACGTCGCCGGTCGGGTCGAGGATCCCGCAGTGGCCGTGATCGGTGTATTCGCAGTTGCACAGGTCGGCGATCACCAACAGACCGGGCAGCGCGTCCTTGATCGCCGCGGCGGCCCGCTGCACGATGCCGTTGGGATCGTAGTTGATCGTCGCCTGCGCGTCCTTTTGCACGTGGTCGGGGATGCCGAACAGCAGCACCGCACGAACGCCGATCGCGTCGAGCTCGCGGCATTCGCGCACGACCGCGTCGACCGAGTAGCGCGAGATCCCGGGCATCGAACCGATCGGCTCGACGACGCCGGTCCCTTCGACCACGAACAGCGGTTGCACCAGGCCGTCGGGGTTGACGTGCGTCTCGCGGACCAGGGCGCGCATCGCGGCGCTCGCGCGCAGGCGGCGCGGCCGGGCTATCAGCCGGGCGGCCTGGCCGCGAACCTGGGGCGGGGCGATGCTGCTCATCCGTCGTTCTCCAACACGAACCGGGTCACCGACTGTACGAACGCGCCGACCTCGGCGGAAGGTGCTACTACGTCGGGGGGCCAGCCCAGCTCTCCCGCGGTGGCCGACGACGACGGTCCCATGGCCGCGACGAGCGGGCGGTAGCCGTCGCTCCGCAGGGTTCCCAAGTAGCCGGCGATGGCGCTGACCGAGCCCGACGACGGGAACAGGATCGCGTTGGGGACGCGGCCGGCGAGGGCCTGCGCCGCGCCCGCGCTGTCGGTCGCCTCGACCACCACCGCGCCGGCGTCGCGCAGTGCCGGCGCGATGCGGCTGGGGCGCGTTTGGGTGCGCGGCAACAGGAAAACCCGGCCGGCCAGCGGTCCAGCGTCGAGCAGCACGCCGGCGTCTTCGGCCAGCAGGTCGCCCGCCAGCGCCGCGCCCAGCGCCTCGGCCTGTGCGACGTCAGCCGTTTCCAGCCCGGCCTCGCGCGTTCCGCGCACGACCCGGCTGCCGTCGGCGGCCGCGACCGCGCCGGCGATTCGCAGCCGGCCGCCCGACCACACCGCGTGGCAGCCGATCGGTGCTTGACAGCCGCCGCGCAGCGCGCGCAGGAAGGCTCGCTCGGCCCGCACCGCGACCGACGTCGCCGGATCGCTGAGCGCGGCGTCGAGCTCGCGCTCGACGGGATCGCCTGCGCGCGTCTCGATCGCGAGCGCGCCCTGTCCGACCGCCGGCGTGAGCGCCTCGACCGCGAACGGCACGGTGTGCATCGCGCGCGCGCCCAGGCGGTTGAGCCCGGCGCACGCCAGCACGATCGCGTCGTACTCACCGTCGCGCAGCTTGCGCAGTCGTGTGTCGACGTTGCCGCGGACGTCGTCGTACACCAAATCGTCGCGCAGCGCGCGCAGCTGCGCGCGGCGGCGCGGCGACGACGTTCCGACTCGCGCGCCGGCCGGCAACGCGTCGAACGACGGATGGCGCTCGCTGCAGAACGCGTCGCGCGCATCTTCGCGGGCCGTCACGGCCGCCAGCGTCATGTCGCCGGCCAGCGCGCTGGGCAGATCCTTGCACGAGTGAACGGCATAGTCGGCGCGCCGCTCGCGCAGCGCGAGCTCGAGCTCGGTCACGAACACGTTGTCGCTGCCGATCGCTGCGATCGAGCGGTCCTGCACCGCGTCGCCGCGGGTGGTGACCTCGAGCACGGTGGACGGGATCCCCGCTTTGGCCAGCGCCGACATCACCGCGCGCGTCTGGATCATCGCGAGCTTGCTGGCGCGTGTCGCGCAGACGAGCGGCTGCGCTCGACACGGCACGACGCCCGCCAGCGTGTCGGCCGCGCGCTCGATCTCGTGCTCGATCGCGCCGGGCGGCATCGCGGCGAGCTCGTCGATGTCGCGCTCGGCGAAGTGCCGCATCAGCGCCGCCCGCCGCTCGGGCGGCACGACGGCGGTCACCCGCTCGCGCAGCACGGCCAGCGTCGCCGCGGCCCGGGCGTAGCGCGCGTCGAACTGGAGTGCGAGCTCGTCCCGCACGCGCTTGGTGAACGACGGTGACAACCCGCCCGAGTCGACCGCGACCGTCAACGGGCCCGCCCGATGCACGGCCGGCGTGGCAAAGTCGCCGCGCTCCGCGTTCGACGCGTCGTTGACGAGGATGCCGTGCGCGCGCGCCTCGGCGGCGACGGCGGCGTTCACCGCGTCGTCGTCCGTCGCCGCGAAGGCCAGCACGGCGTCCGCCAGGTCGCCTGCGGCGAACGGTCGCGCGTGCCGGATGACCCGGCCCGCCTCGGCCAGCGCCGCGAGCGGCTCGGTGACGCCCGGGGCGACGACCACCACCAGCGCGCCGGCAGCCAGCAGACCGCGGACCTTGCGCTCGGCAACGGCTCCGCCCCCGACGACCACCGCGCGCCGGCCGCGCATCGAGAGGGCGACGGGATACACAGGCCCTATCTTCCCTGAGATGCCATCCGTCCCCGCGCGCGCAGCACTACTCGGCGCGTTCTTTGCCGCGCTCGTCACGCTGCCCGGCCTTGGCACCGGCACGCTGTGGGACAACAGCGAGACGACCTACGGAGAGGTCGCGCGCGAGATCCTGCTGACCCACGACTGGGTCGTGATGCACCTCAACGGCTTCACCTGGTACGTGCAGCCGCCGCTGTACTTCTGGATTGCGGCGCTGTTCGCGCACGCCTTCGGCCCGACGGCGTTCGCGATGCGCCTGCCTTCGGCGCTCGCGACGATCGCGATGGGCGGCGCCGTCGGGTACGCCACCGCGCGCATCGCCGGCGCCCGCGCCGGAATGGTGGCGGCGATCGTGCTGTCGACCAGCCTGATGCAGGCGATCGTCGGACGGCTGGCGATCATGGACGCGCTGCTCGACTTCGGCGTCGCCGCCGCGGTGCTGTGGTGGTACCGTGCGTTCGAACCGTCGGGCAGCCGCCGCCGGCGGGACACCGCCTTCCTCTGCGGCACGTTCGCGCTGGCGCTCGGGACATTGGCGAAAGGTCCGGTCGCTCCGGTCATCGCGGTGCTCATCGCGGCGGTATGGCTGGCGTGGGAACGCCGCGCCGGACGCTTGGCCGCACCGCGCCGCCGGCGCGATCGCGCTTGCCGCGTGCTCTACCGGCGGTCACCGTCCCCTGGTTCGTCGCCTTGGGGCTGCGGGTCGGCTTCGGCGCCATCGGACAGCTGATCGGACACTACACGTTCGGCCGCTACGTCGGCGTGATCGAGAACCAAACCGGTCCGATCTGGTACTACGTCCCGGTCGTGATCCTCGGCTTCTTCCCGTGGATCGCCTTCGTGCCGGTCGCCGTCGCCGCCGCGCTGCAGGATGCGCGCCGTCCGCGAGGTGCGTTCGCGCGGCTGGCGATCGTCTGGGCCGCGGTTCCGTTCCTGTTCTTCAGCTTCGCCAGCACCAAATTGCCGAATTACGTCGCGCTCATGCTGCCGGCGCTGGCGATTCTGGTCGCGCTGTGGTTCCAACGCGTCCGCGCCGGCGACGACCGGCACGCGGCGGTGATCTCGGCGGCGTCGATCCCGGTCTTCGTCGGCCTGTCGCGATCGCGATCGGCATCTTCTCGCGCAGCAACCGGCTCGACCTCGACCTCGCCGCCGTCAATGCCGATCTCGTCGTGCTCGGCATCGCGATGCTTGCCGGCTCGCTGCTGACCGTCGTCGCGCTCGCCCGGCGCACGACCGCCTCATGGTCGCCCTACGTTCTCGCCGTCACCAGCGGGGCATTGGTGCTCTTCATCGCGCTCGTCGCCGAACCGGTCGCCGAGCCGCTCAAACCCATACCACCGATCGCGCGCACGATCGACGTACGCGCGCAAACCCGGCGACACCGTCGCGATCGGCGGCGTCAGCGGCGGCAACGGCCTGATCTTCTACACCGTCCCTCCCGTGCGCGACATCAAGAATAACGCCGGCTTCGTCTCGACGTCTGCGACCCCGGCGACCACTGGGTCGTCGTGCGCCCGCACGACGCGCCCCGCCTGGTCGTACTCGCACACTCCCTGCAGCGCACCGCGCGCATCTCATGCAGACCCCGAACGACGCAATATCCGCGCGCGGTCCTCCTCCTCATCGACGGCCCCGATGCGCGCACGGCTAACCCATGCGGCCTTAGTGGCGGCGGGGCGGGCGTCGCATGCTGCGTCGGCCGGGCGCTCCTTACGGCGCATCGTGCGCCTTCATCGCTCGGTTCTCCGCGGCTCTTCGCCTTCCAGGCGCCGCTCGCTCCGAAACGCCCCTCTGACGCAGCATACGACGCCCGCCCCTTAGGCGCGAGGTGAGTATTCATGGTGCACGTGACGGAAGAGTGACTGCACGGGGCGAATCCTCTCGCTGTGGACGATGCTGCACTTCGGAGAATTCGGCGTCAAGAGACGTGGACGGCGCGGGTTCTCCATATGCGAGATCGCGACGCCGTCGAAGCAGCGGAGCGCGAATGGTGGGCGTCAACGTCGCCCAGCGAGAGGCTGAGTATGGTCGCGACTGTATCCGCCGACTCGTTTCCAGTTTCGGAAAGCGATGCGCGTGAACTCAAACTTCAGCGATCTGTTGCACGAATTCGTCGACGGCGGAGTTAGGTTTCTGCTTGTTGGCGCTCACGCGCTGGCCGTCCACGCGGAGCCTCGCGCGACCGGTGATCTTGATGTCTGGGTCGCGAATGACCTCGACAATGCTCGTCTCGTGTTCGCCGCCCTGGCCAGGTTCGGTGCTCCGCTTGATCGCATGAAGGTCGAAGACTTTACCAGCGACGAATCTGATCTACCAAATTGGCGTTGTCCCGTACCGAATCGACGTGATTACGGCAATTGACGGCGTTCGGTTCGAGGACGCTTGGAAGGATCGAACTGAGGGTCAAATGGACAATATTTTGTTACCGGTGATCGGCCGGGCAGCATTCCTTGCAAATAAACGCGCGAGCGGGCGCCCGAGAGGACCTGGCCGACGTCCAGCTTGTTCTCCGACATCATCCAGAAGATAGGTGATCCCAGCATGAACTTCATCGATCAGGTCGACCAGAGGACGCTCGGCAGAGAGCCTATCGCGGAATCGGAACAATTTGCGATCTACGCCGTCGGCGCGGACACGTATCTCCTGGTCCAGCGGCACCAGTCGATGCCTTGGAGCGGCGTGCAGTTTTCAGGCGATGGAGTGTTTCGCGTCGGCTCGCTGATGGTCAACGCGATGCGGCACCTCTATCGCGACGTGGCATCAAATCTGTCGCCGTCTGCCCTGGAGGCAAAGAGCGCCGGCAAGCCCGGGCCTTAACGCCACCATCGTGCGTTATTTGCGCCCGATGCACCTTCGCGACCTCCGCTTCGGAGACGGCGCCGGCCTTGTTGCACCAAGCGCTGCGGATGTAGGTGATCACGTCCGCGATCTGTTTGTTGGTGAGCGTGCCCTTCCACGGCGGCATCGTGGCCGTTGTAGTTGGAGCCTTTGACGGTGATCGCGCCGTTGAGGCCGTTGAGCACGATCGCGATGACCTTCTTCGGATCGCCGATCGACGACGTGGTTGCCGGCCAGCGGCGGGAACGAGCCTGCGATGCCGGTGCCGGTAGCGCCGTGGCAACCGGCGCAGTTCGCCGAGTAGACCGCTGCGCCGCCGCCGGGTTGGCGGCGTCGGCCCCGCTGCCGTGCTGCTGCCAGTCGATCCGGCGGTTCCTTCGGGCCGGTTTGCAGCGCGCCGCCGCCGTTGGCGGCGACCGCAGCGGGTGCATTGGGACCGATGATGTTGTGCAGCAGCTGGTTCTCGACGACGTTGTGCTGGCCGATCCAGCTCAGGCTGATCGCGCCGACCATCACCAGCGCGGTGATGCCCAGCACCCACGGACGGCGCGATGAGCCGCCGTGACGGATTGCGGTCGAAGAACGGCAGCACGACGAGCACGACGATGAGCAGCGTCGGACCGACGATCGTTGCGAACAGCGTCGCGAGCTGCACGATCGCCGGCGGGAAGCTGCCGACCACGTCGAGCAGTGCGTAGAGCGCGAGAAAATACCAAGCGGGATACGGAACGAACTGCGAGTTGTTCAGGTCGGCCTTGGCGTCGAGCGGGACCGGCGCGAACACTGCCAGCGCGACGATGATCACGAACATCGCGAACGACAGCACGGTGTCCATGAACATCTGATCCGGCCAAAAGCGTCCAGGTTTGAGCTTGGGCGCTTCGTCGATCGGCGGTCCGGCCGGGCCGTTCCAGCGGAAGATCATCAGGTGCAGGGCGACCAGCAGCACCAGCAGTGCCGGCATCAGCCAGACGTGGATGCCGAAGAAGCGGTTGATGGTGAGCGTCGTGATCCCGTTGCCGTCCTGGAGGAACTGCTGCACGAGCGGCCCGAGGACCGGCGCGTTGCCCGAGATGTTGATCGCGACGCGCGAGGCGAGCAGCGCGTTGAGATCCCACGGCAACAGGTAGCCGGTCAGGCCGAGCACGAGCGTGACGATGAACAGGATGACGCCGACGATCCACTGCAGCTCGCGCGGCTTTTTGTAGGCCCCCCACAGCAGCACTTGCAGCAGGTGCATCGCGACGAACGCGATCATCGCCGACGCGCCCCAGTAGTGCAGCGAGAGAACGAGGTGGCCGGCCGGGACCTTGTCGATGATGAACTTGGTCGATTCGTACGCCGTGGAGGTCGACGGCGCGTAGTAGAAGCACAGGAAGATGCCCGGTGACGATCTGCAGGATCATCGCGAACAGCGTCGCGCTGCCGAAGGCGTACCAGTAGGACGCGCCGCCCGGAACGTCTTCGGTCAGGAAATCCTTGGTGAAGGTGACGAGTCCGGTGCGCTGATCGAGCCAGGTCAGCATCGCGTCAGCCGACCTTTTGCGACGATCAGCTGCGGGGTGTTCGACTCGTATTCGATCCAGGTGATCTGGACTTTGCCCTGATACTCGCGCAGAGGGAGCGGATCGAGTCCGCGCAGCGCGGGACCGCGGCCTTCGATGCTTGCCCAGCTCGCTGTATTGCGAGCCGTGGCACGGACAGATGAACTTCTGCTGGCCTTTGTTCCAGTCGAACTTGCAGCCCAGGTGCGGACAGATCGGGCTGAAGATCACGAAGCCCAGGTTGAGGACGTCGTACGGCGGTTTCTCGGTGGAGAAGAGCTCGGGCCGCGCGGCGCGCAGCTTGTCTTCGGTCGTCTTCACCGCCCACACGGACTGATCGGCGTCCGTCTCGCCGAAGTAGCCGTTCACGTCCTTTACGGTGAAGAGAACCTTTACCGGCTGGTCGGTCGCCTTCTTGAAGGCCGCCGCCTCGCTCGGGCGTCGAGGCTCGACCACTGATCGCTGGTCGCGCCTTCGACCGGCAGCAGCGACTCGACGACGCGGAATCGCGATTCCCAGGCCGATGACGCCTCCCAATGCGATGACCGCGTTGGCCATGAAGGTGCGCCGGCTCTGTTCATCGGGCGTTCCCGGGTCGTTGTACGCCTCTGCGTGAGCCACTCTCTCTCCTCAGGTCGATCGCCGGACGGCCGACAGCCGCCGCCTGCTCCGTAGTGTACGAGAACGGCCCGGCAAAACTCGCGTACCTTCGTAGGAGCTTGGATGGCTCCCCTCGGGCCCGGATGCCGCGCGGGCCGGCTCGAGCCGGCGTGGGTGTTCGGCCGCGAAACGGGAAGCTGGTGGGCGTGAACGACCAAGAGCTTGCACCAGCAGATCGAACGGCTCGTCGGCGAGGAGCATGCGCTGCTCGAGAAGGGCGGTGAGGTGACGGATGCCGAGCGCACGCGTCTGGGCGCGATCAACGTGCAGCTCGACCGCCTGTGGGATCTGCTGCGCCAGCGCCGTGCGCGCGCAGAGTTCGGCCAGGATCCCGACTCCACGCACGAGCGCAGCGCCGAGACGGTCGAGAAATATCTGCAGTGATCAGAAGCGGCGGGGCGGAGCGGCGCGGCGGCCCTGAAGCGTCGCGGCCGCCGCGGCGGCCGTTCGGCGGCGGTTTCGATCGTGATCGTCTTGTCCTGCAGCACCGTCTTGTCGAGTGCCTTGATGGCTTCGGCGGCTTGCCGCGCGTTCGCGACCATCACGTAGGCGATTCCCTTGCGCCGCCGCGTGCGGCGGTCGCGCGGCAGCGCGATGCGCTCGGCATCGACGCCGTACGGTGCGAACAGCTCGGCGATCTCGATGCTCGAGACACCGCGCGCGATCCCTCGCACGAGCAGCCGAACTTCACCGACGCGTTCCATAACCGGACGCGTTCCCGGCCGAGGGTGCGCCGTCCTCGGCGGTGCGGGACGCCGGGTCTCAGTTCTTGGCGCGGCGCGCGAACTTGAGCGCGGTCAGCTCGCTCGACACCGACGCCACTTTGAGGTCGATCAGCCCGCGTTCGCGCAGCATCGCGCGCACGGCGGTCTCACCGAGCGGCGCGTTCTTGCCCTTCGTGTAGACCACCCACAGTGGGACGCCTCGGTCGAGCGCGGCGCGGTGCGTCGTGGCGAGGTGCGCGAGCACGTCGGCGTCGTCGACCCGGGCGACGATCGCGTCGGCCGACGCGCCGGCGCGCGTTCGCTTCGCGACCGAAAGCGCCTCGGCCAGCGCCGGATCGTCGATCCGTCCGGCGACGAGGACGCGCGTCGCGGCGGTCAGGCCGAGCTTCGCGGCCAGCGACGGTGCCGGCGCGGCGATCTTCGCCGCCCAGCGCGTCGCGTCGGCGCCCAGCACAAGCGCGACTTCATCGCCGCGCACCGAGAAGCGCAGCGTGTCGCCGCCGGCGCGCACGTCGATCGCGATCGATCGAATCGGCAAGCGGCGACGTTCAGCGAACGGATTACGACGAACAGCTGACCTCGAGCCCACGGTAGCGCTCCGGTGCGCTCTGCGCCCACGTCTCGCGCTCGGGATGCTCGTCGTACGGCGCGCGCAAGACGCCATACACGGCCGCGACGACCGAGTCGTCGCCGGCCTCGCAGGCTTCGATTGCCTGCTGCGCGACCCAGTTGCGCAGCACGTATTTCGGATTGACCGCGCGCATCGCGGCGCGGCGCGCGCCGTCCGAGCGCGGATCGCCGGAAGCCCGTTCCGCGTACCGGTCGAACCAGGCGCGCGAGGTCCCGTCTTCGCCGAGCATTGCGAGCGCATCGGCGTCCGCGTGCGAGAGGGCGCGCCAGAAGTTCGTCCAATCGACCCGGCGCGCGTGCAGCAGTTTGAACAGCTCGAAGGCCAGGTCGGCGTCGTCGTCGTGCGCATCGAGCACGCCGAGTTTGGCGCGCAGCAGCGCCAGCATGGTGGCGCGGTAGGCGCCCTCATAGCTCGCGAGCGCCGCTTCGAGTTGCGCGCGCGGGATCAGCGACGACAGCGCTTCGGCCAGCGCGTAGCAGTTCCACAGTCCGACCGTCGGTTGGCGCTCGAAAGCGTAGCGGCCGCTCTCATCGGTGTGGTTGCAGATGAAGCCGGGGTCGTACTCTTCGACGAAGCCGTAGGGGCCGTAATCGAGGGTCAGTCCGAGGATCGAGAAGTTGTCGGTGTTCATCACACCGTGCGCGAAGCCGACGGCCTGCCAGTGCGCCATCAGCGCCGCCGTGCGCTCGACGACCGCCGAGAAGAAGCGCGCGTACCGGTCGTCGCTGCCGGCGCATTCGGGATAAAAGCGGTCGATCACGTAGTCGGCGAGCATCTTCAGCTCGGCGAGCTTGTCGCGGTAGTGAAAGATCTCGAACGAACCGAAGCGCAGGAACGAGGGCGCCATGCGAATCACGGTTGCGGCGCGCTCGATCGACTCGCGTCGCACCGGCTCGTCGCCGGCGGCCATGGCGAGCGCCCGCGTCGTCGGAACGCCCAGATGGTGCATCGCTTCGCTGGCCAGGAACTCGCGCACGGTCGAGCGCACCACCGCGCGGCCGTCGGCGAAGCGCGAGAACGCCGTCATCCCGCTGCCCTTGATCTGCAGCTCGATCGGTTGCGGCTGCGCCACTTCGCCGAGCAGGATCGCGCGTCCGTCGCCGAGCTGGCCCGCCCAGACGCCGAACTGGTGACCGCCGTACAGCGCCGCGACCGGTTCCATCCCGTTGAGCACGGCGTTGCCGCTCACCAGCTCGGCGAACAGCGGCCGCTTTTCTTCGGCCGGACGCAGCCCGATCAGCGCGGCGGCATCGGGACTGAAGGCGACCAGTCGCGAGCCGGGGATGCCGACCGGCGTGCGCCGCTCGGAGAACGCGTCGCCCAGCCCCGCGAAGGAGTTGGCGAAGCGGAGCTCTTCGAGTGCGAGCGACCGGGGCGGGGCGATGGCCATCGTCACCCTCGAACCCCGCGAGGGTGACCTCCCGTTGCGGCGGTCCGCACCGCGCCGGGTTTCGCCAGGCGGCACGGCGATTAGATCGCAGCTTCGATGGCGAACAGGAACGCCATGCGTGGATTCTTCGGCGGCGTCATCGTCGCGCTCATCGTGTTGGCCCTGGTCAGCTTGGGCGCGGTCGAGACCGGGCTCGTTCCGGCGCGCGCCGATGCTCCGCCGCTGCCCGGCGAGCGCTGGGCGGCGCACACCGCCTTGCAGGCGACGATCGCGCGCGAAGCGCCCAAAGCGCCGTACCCCTACACCCAAGGCGATGCCGACATCGCGCGCGGCGCAACGCTGTACGTGCAGAACTGCGCGTTCTGCCACGGGACGGCCAACTCGACGCCCAACTCCGTCGCCCGCGGACTGGGGCCGGTGCACCCGCCGCAGTTCAACAAGAACGACGTCAGCGACGATCCCGAAGGCGAAACGTACTGGAAGGTCGAGCACGGCATTCGCTACACCGGAATGCCTTCATTCGCCAAGTCGCTCGACGAGAAGTCGATCTGGCAGGTCACCTACTTCATGAAGCGCGTCCCCGACAATTTGCCGGCGGCGGCCAAGTCGATTTGGGAGAACCCCGCGCAGGTCGCCGCGCCGACCCCGATGCCCGCGCTCCCGAGCCGCCCGCGGCCGAAGTGAGCGTGGCCGCCGAGATCGTCTGCGTCGGGCTGCCGGCGGTTTCGCTCCGGCCGGCGTCGAGGCGTGTGCGGCGGCGATTTGCGCGCGCGGTGCGCGTAGTGCGGTCGTGACGGACGGCGCTGCCGGCGTGGTCGTCGCGGCGGGTGAACGCGTCGATCGGCTCCCGGCTGCGCGTCCGGCTCGCGTCGCCGACGTCACCGGCGCGGGCGATGCACTCGTAGCGGCGACCCTTGCGCACCTGTCCGCGCGCGAAGATCTCGTCGCCGCGGTCGAGGCGGGAACGCAGGCGGCGGCGCGGACGATCGAGACCGACCGCACCGTGCGCGCGCTCGACGCCGGTCCGAGCGCGCGATGACGGAGGCACTGGCCGCCGGCGTCGGGCACATCGAGATCGCGCCGCACGTGCGCGACGCGCTGCACGCCGGCCGGCCGGTCGTCGCGCTGGAGACGACGATCGTTTCGCACGGGATGCCGCCGCCGGTCAACCTCGACACGGCGCGCGCGGTCGAAGCGATCGTCCGCGGCGCAGGTGCCGTGCCGGCGACGATCGGCGTGATTGGCGGCCGCATCACCGTCGGGATCACCGACGACGAACTGCAGCTGCTCGCGACCGCCGGCGGCGTGCTCAAGCTCAACCGCGCCGACTTGCCGTACGCGATCGCCGCCCGCCGCCACGGTTCGACGACGGTCGCCGCGACGATCTTCTGCGCCCACCGCGCCGGGATCTCGATCTTCGCGACCGGCGGAATCGGCGGCGTGCATCGCGGCGCGGAGACGTCGTTCGACGTCTCGGCCGACATCGAGGAGCTGGCGCGCACCCCGGTCGCCGTCGTCTGCTCCGGCGCCAAGGCAATCCTCGATCTTCCCAAGACGCTCGAAGCACTCGAGACGCGCGGCGTCGCCGTCGTCGGCTATCGCACCGACGAGTTTCCGGCCTTCTGGAGCAGGTCGAGCGGTCTGCCGCTGCACCTGCGCCTCGACACTCCAAACGAGATCGCTGCGCTGCTCCGCGCGCACGGCGAGCTCGGCGCCGAAGGCGGCATCGTCGTCGCGAACCCCATCGCGGCGGCCGACGAGATCCCGCCGGACGTCATCGCGCGGCACGTCGCCGAGATCGCCGCCGCTGCGAACGCGCGCGGGATCACCGGAAAGGCACTGACCCCGTTTCTGCTCGACGCGATGCTCGCGGCGACCGAAGGCCGCAGTCTCGCGGCCAACGTCGCCCTCATAAAAAGCAACGCCCGCCTCGCCGCCGAGATCGCCGTCGCCCTCGCGCGATGAAGGGCGAGCGGGAGCATCGGCCTCTCGTTACATCTTATAGCTGTGGAGGCCGCTGATCCAGATGTTGACGCCGAGATAGCAGAAGACGATCGACGCGAAGCCGACGACGCTGATCACGGCGGTGCGCGTGCCGCGCCATTCGGGGCGCGTGTGCAGGTGCATGTAGGCCGCGTACACGATCCAGGAAAGCAGCGCGGCGGTCTCTTTGGGATCCCACTGCCAGTAGGCGCCCCAGGCTTCTTTGGCCCACATCGCGCCGGTGATGATCCCGAGCGACAAGAGCGGCAGGCCGACCGCGATCACGCGATACTGCATGACGTCGAGCTTCGCCAGCGACGGCAGACCGGCGAGCCACTTCGCGGTCGCGTCGCCGGCCGCGGCGGCGTCGGCGATCGCCGGGGTGTCGTTGCGCACGATCCCCTGTCCCGGCTGCGCTGCATACGCGAGCGCGACGTCGAAGTTCGCGCCGACGCCCGCCGCGGCGAGGCCGCGCAACATGGTCGTCCGCGTGCGATAGCGGTTCTCCATCGCTACCTTGAACAGGTACAGCAGCGAGAGCGAGAAAGCGACCATGAACGACGCGTAGGCCGTGATCACGATCGGGACGTGGATCTTGATCCAGTACGACTGCAGCGCGGGAACGGCCGGCATGTAGCCTTCGTTCCAGGTCGTCGCATAGCCGAGCGCGATCGCCGCGATCGCCAGCACCGGCCCGCCGATGAAATCGATCTGGTAGCGGTAGGCAAATACGACGAAGATGGTCACCGCGCAGGCGCTGAACAGCGACAGCGAGCCGTACAGGTTGGTCAACGGCCAGACGCCCGTCATCCACCAGCGCGTGCCGAGCTCGGCAAACTGCGCGGCGGCGCCCAGGATCGCCAGCGGCATCCCGATCGTGCGCAACAGCGGACGGCGCGTCAAGAAGTATCCGAACAGGACCAGCGCGCCCGTGACATAGGCGGCGATCCCGATCTCGAGCAGCACTTGGTCGATCAGCTGTCGGGTCGGATCCATAACCTTGTTATACTCCTCGGAGGACCGGCGTGGTGGTGACTTCGGTCTGCGCGGCGGGGGGTTCGTCGCGGCGCAAGGCATCGATGAGCTCGGCGAAGCGCTCCTCGAACACGTCGTAACCACGGACGGTCGTGGCGGCGATCCCGACCTCGGCTCCGCCGCCGGCCGTGTCGCGCACCTGCACGAACAGCCGCGCGGGCAGGAAGTAGAACGAGATGCACAGGCCGGCCAGCAGCACGAGCGCGCCGAGCCCGACCACCAGCATGCCGGGGTCGTAGCGGTACTGGAAGCCGGAGTAGAGGACGTAGCGCGCGGCCTCGAGCCGGTAACCGGCGCCCAGATCGACCGGCTGGCCCAACGGAATGAGCGCGCCGCCTATCGGCCGGTCGCCGTCGAACGCTTGGATGACCACGCCGGGGTCGTTGGGTCGCGGATCGGCGCCCGGCCTGCCGGTCGCGCGGTCGATCGTCCCGACGAAGCGCTGGTACTCGATCGCGCGCGACGTGCCGTCGATCGCGAAGCCTTCGCCCTCTTTGAGCGGATGGTCGGGCCCGGGCAGCGGCCGGCCGTGCTTGGTGAGCCGGAAGTCGATCGCGAACCCATAGGTCGCCTGATAGATCAGCGTACCGTTCGCGTCGTACGGCTGGTTGACGCGAATGACCGCGTCGTGCGGCGTGCCGTCGCGCAGGGTGACCGTCGCGTCGGAGACGTAGTCGATCGGCTGATACACGATTCCGGCTTTGGTGCGCACGGGATCGATGCGGTAGGCGAACCGCTTGAGCGCGACGGTCGTGCCGTTCTGCGGGATCGTCGCGGTCTGCCCGCTGAGCACGGCGAACTGCCCGCTGTACCCGGTGGCCCAGTAGATCGTCGTGCCGGCGGCGATGAGCACGAAACCGATGTGCGCGACGAGCACCCCGCGCCGCGCCCAGTTGTTCTTGTCGGCGAAGGTCCACTCCGTGCCGCCGAAATCGCGCTTGCGCACGTTCCAGCCGCGGGCGGCGAAGAACGTCGCGATCCGTTCGCGCGCGCGCTGGGCGTCGCCGGCGACGTGCACCGTCGCGTGCAGCGGGATCGCGTCGATCTTCACCGGCGCCAGCCGCGGGATGCGCCGCGGGATCACCTTGGTGAACGTCGCAGCCGCCATCGAGCACAGGATCAAGCCGATCACGCCGATGTAGGCCGGGCTGTGATAGATGTTGTCGAGATCGAGCCGCACGATCAGCCGCGCAAGCGGCGGCGCGTACGCTCCGAAGTAGAACGACGGATCTTTTCCTTGCTCGACGACGACGCCGATCAGCGTCAGCAGTCCCCACGCCGCCAGCAGCGTGACGCCGAACGGCACGTGGGCGAACAGCCGCACGACGTCGCGCCAGACCTTGCGCAGCGGCTCCGCAACGGTTGCGGCTAGAGCGAAGCGGCTTCGCGCTTCCATCGCTTCTCCATTAAGACGATGATCCAGATCGAGAGCTCGAACAGCACGTACATCGGCCCCGCCAACAGGCACATCGTGACCGGATTGCCGTCGGGCGCGAGGAACCCGCCCGCGGTCAGCATGCCGAAGCCGATGTAGCGGCGGTACCGGCGCAGCAGGCCGCTGCTGATCAGTCCGATGCGCGCGAGCAGCAGCATCACGATCGGCGTCTGGAACACGATCGCGAAGGCGAGCAGTAGCAGCAGCACGAGATTCATCGTCGATTCGATGCCGTAGGTCGCGACGGCGATGCGTTGGGTGATCGCGTCGAGACCGAAGATCACACGCGGGATCACCAGGAAGTGGGCGAAGGCGATGCCGCCCAGCGCGAGCACGAACGACGGTGCGACGTAGGAGTACACCGCCCGCCGGGTGCGCGGGTGTACCGCCGGCACCACGAACATCCACACCTGAAACAAGATCACCGGCAAGCCCAGCACGACGGCCGCGTAGATCGACAGCTTGAAGATCGCCCAGATCGCGTCGGCCGGTCCGAACGCGTGCAGTTGGATGGCACCGAAGTAGACGCGCGTCAGCCACGGGATCGCGAGCTGCGCCGGGTAGAGCATGGCCACCGCCAGCGCCGCGATCGTGACGACGCAGATGAAGAGCCGGTTGCGGAGCTCCCGCAGGTGCTCCGTGAACGGCATCTCTTTCTGGTCCCAGGCGATCTCGCGCTCGCGCTTCTCCTCGTCGAGCGGCGCCCGCTCCGCGAGCACGCTGCGTTACTTACTGAGGCGGGGCGACGTGCGTGGGGCCGGCGGTTCCGGTCAGCGGGTCGGGCACAGGGGTCCCTTGACCGGTGCCGCTCACGGTAGTCGTGCTGACGGCCGTCGCCGCCTCGGCTTCGGCCCGGCGCCGGGCCTCTTCGCGCGCGCGTTCGGCCGCGACGTCTGCCTCGGCCTGTCCGACCATGAACTCTTTCTTGGCTTGACCGGCGCTGCGAGCGAGCTTCGGCAGCTTGTCGGCGCCGAACACGAGGATCGCGACACCGACGACGGCGGCGATTTCTATGGGTGTGAACATTGGGGTCTCCGGTTCAGAGAAGGGCGTCCGCGAGGGCTGCGAGCTCGGTGCGGGCGGGAGCGTTGCCGAGCGGCGCGAGCGACTGCTTCGCCCGTTCGACGTACCCCGCCAGGACCGCTTCGGTTCGGGTGAGGCCGCCCTGCGCTGCGATCCCCGCGACGACCGCCGCGATGTGCTCGGGCGTATCGTCGTCCTGCGCGAAGCAACGTTCGACGCCGGCCCGGAATTCCCGATCCCCCGCCTCGAGCGCGAGGATCAGCGGCACCGTCATCTTGCGCTCGCGCAGATCGTTGCCGACCGGCTTGCCCAGCGTCGCTTCGTCAGCGGTCAGATCGAGCAGGTCGTCGCGCATCTGGAACGCGACGCCGAACGAGGTGCCGAAATCGTGCAGCGCCTTGACCGCGAACGGCGAGCCGCCCGCCGCCAGCGCGCCGCACTCGGCCGACGCCGCGAACAGCGACGCCGTCTTTTTGGTCGCGATGTCGACGTAGTCGGCCAGCGGCGTGTCGAGCTCGGCCAGCGCGCGCAGCTGCAGCACCTCGCCGTCGGTGATGTCGGCCAGCGTCGAGCTGAGCACGTGCGGGATCGGAGGCGGGTAGGCCGCGGTGACGTTCTTGAAGATCCAGGCGAACAGGTAGTCGCCGGCGAGCACGCTGATCCGGTTGCCGAAGTCGACCGCGGTCGCGTTGACGCCGCGCCGCGTCTGCGCGCCGTCGACGACGTCGTCGTGGATCAGCGTCGCGACGTGGATCAGCTCCATGAACGCGGCCAGCCGCAGATGGTCTTCGGCGCGGCCGCCGGCCGATTCGGCGGCCAGCAGCGTGAACCGCGGGCGCAGCCGTTTGCCGCCGGCGTCGAGCATCCGCCGGATCGCCTCGGTGATCAGCGTGTTGTCGGTGGCGAACGACGATTCGAAATAGCCTTCGATCAGGCCGTGCAGGTCGCGTTCGTGCGCGCGCTCGAGCATCACGCGGCTCCGACGTGGATCGCGATCGCGCCCAAGCCCAGCCGGATCGTGCGCACGTCGCGGAAACCCGCGTCGCGAAAGCGCGCCGCGAGCCCGTCGGCGTCGGGAAAGTTGGTCAGCGAGTTGGGCAGATAGCGATAGGCGGTCTTCGACCCGCCGACGAGACCGCCGACCAGCGGGACCAGCGCGTAGAAATAGATCCCGAACAGCCGTCGGATCAGCGGGTTCGCCGGTTTGGTGACGTCGAGGTTGACGAACCGCGCGCCGGACCGCAGCACCCGCCGCGCTTCGAGCAGCGTTCGGTGAACGTCGACGACGTTGCGCATCGAGAAGCCCATCGTCGCGCCGTCGAAGCTCGCGTCGGCAAACGGCAGCCCGGTCACATCGCCTTCCAGAAACGTCGCGCGCTGCGCGGGATCCTCGCGCCGCGCGCGGGCGCGCGCGCCGTCGAGCATCGGCGGGGTGAAGTCGACCCCGGTCACCCGCAGGGCGGGGTCGCTGCGCAGCAGGTGAAACGCCAGGTCGCCGGTGCCGCAGCACAGGTCGACCACGCTTCCGCCGGGCGGCGCCGCGAGCTCCGCGACCGCACGCTTGCGCCAGGCCTCGTCGACGCCCGCCGTGAGCAGCCGGTTCGCGCGGTCGTACCGGGGAGCGATCGCCGCGAACATCTCGCGGACATAGAGTGCCTTGTCCATCTCGGAGTGGACCGGGTTCGTTCGGCGGCCGAGCGGCGATCCACTCCGCTTGCCGCCGCGCGGCGGCGCGTGAAGGGCTGGTGAGCCCCACGCCCGCGAGGCCTTCATGATCGCTCTGTCCGACCGTCCGGCCGTCTTGGCCGCCATCGACCGCGCCCGTTCCGTCTCCTTGTCGGCCTACATCCTGCCGCCGGCCGTTACCGACCGGCTGGCGGCCGCGGCGCGGCGCGGGGCGCACGTCGAGCTCGCGCTGACGCAGTATCCGGTCGCCGACACGCCCGCCGAGCAGCACCGGCTGACCGCGGCGAACCGCGACGCGGTCGACGCGGTGCGCCGGGCCGGCGGCAGCGGCACCCTGGTCTCGCCGCGCGACCCGCTGCACCTCAAGGGAGCGCTGATCGACGACCGGGTCGCGTACCTCGACGACCGTAATTGGTCCGACGACGGGCCCCAGACGATCCTGCGCGACGACGAGCCCGGCGACGTCGCGATCGTCCGCGCTGCGCTCGCGCGCCGGCCGGCCGGCAACGCGCACCTGCAGACGCTCAAGCCCGATAGCCTCGCGCTCGAGCGGCGCATCTTCAGCCAGGCCGGTGCCGGACCGCTCGACGTCGAGACCGAGTCGTTCGGGATCGGGCCGATCTTCGGCGCGCTCGCCGCGCGCGCCGCCGCGCACCGGCCGGCGCGGTTGCTGGTCTGCGACCGCGAGCTGCTCGACGCCCAGCAGCGCGCGCGGCGAAGCGGCCCCGTGCCGACCGAGATTCGCGCGCTCGACCGGCTGGTGCGCGACGGCGTCGACGTGCGGGTGACCCCAGCCGGCGAGAAGCTGGCGGTGAGCGAGAACGGAGCGTGGGTCGGTTCGACCAATGCGACGCGCGACTGGGGCTCGAGCGCGCGCCAGCTCGACTGGGGGATGACCGTCGCCGATCCGGCGATCGCCGCGGCGCTGCGCGCGCGCTTTGCGCGCACCTGGGACGCGGCGCTGCCCTACGCCGAGTTCAGCGCCGGCCCGAACAGCGCGCGCGCGTTGGCGTCGGTGCGCGCGACGACCGTCGCCACGTCAGTGCCGAGCACGTCCGCGACGGCGCGCGCCGTGTCGGCGACGTAGGCGACCTCGTTGCGCTGCCCGCGGTGCGGGACCGGCGCCAGATACGGACAGTCCGTTTCGAGCACCAGCGCGTCGAGTCCGACCTCGCGCACGGCCTCGCGCAGCGCCTGCGCGGTCTTGAAGCTGACGACCCCGCCGATCCCCAGCAGCAAACCGAACTCGCGCACGAAGACGCGCGCCTCGAACGCGGTCTCGGTGAAGCAGTGCACGACGCCCCGCTGCGCGCGCCGATCGTAACCGGCGCGCAGCGCCGCGACGAAATCGTCGTGCGCTTCGCGTTGGTGGAAGACCAGCGGCAGCTCGCGCGCTCGCGCGTAGGCGAGCTGTGAGACGAACACGCTGCGCTGCACGTCGCGCGGGCTGTGATCGTAGTGGTAGTCGAGTCCCGTCTCGCCGACTGCGACCACGCGGGGCGCGAAGCGCGCGAGCAACTCGTCGAAGGCGGACGCCAGATCGGGCGGCGCGTCCTTGGCCTCGTGCGGGTGGATGCCGATCGTCGCGACGAGCCCGTATGTCTCAGCGAGCTCGCAGGCTCGACGGCTATCGTCGACGTCGCAGCCGACCGTGACGATCCCGGCGACGCCGCGTTCGCGTGCCCTGCTGACCATCGCGTCGCGGTCCTCGTCGAACGAGCGGTCGTGCACGTGGGCGTGCGTGTCGATCATGGTGAACCCTTAAAGCCCCCGTGCAGTTGTTCCCGGAGCGCGATCGGCGCGGCCGCCGCTTCCTCGCCTTGGCTCTCGGCCTGTCACTGCTGCTGCACGTGACGGGCGGTTCGCTGTGGGCGCTGCTGCTGCGCTCCACGCGAACGGTGTTTCACGAGCCCGACGAAGTCGTCGCTCGAACGGCCCGGGTCACGATCGAAAAGCTCCCACCGCTGCCCTCACCGACGCCGACGCCCGTCCCGACGCCGGTGCCGACCGCGACCCCGCAGATCGCGCAGAGCGCGCCGCAGGTGACGCGACCGTCCGCGCGCGAGATCCCGCGCCGGCGCCAGATGCCGCGGCTCGCGCAGCCGACCTTCGCCCCGCAAGCCGAGCCGACCGCGGCGCCCCGCATCGCCAAGATCCATCTGCCGCGGGCTGAGCGCGTCGCGTTCGTGCGGGTGCCGCGCGGCGCGCACGGCAGCTCCTCGGCGAGCGGATCGCTCGACATCGGCGCGCTCGACGCGACGTTTCGCAAGACGATCAATCAGGCGCAGCACGACGTAGAGACGACGCCGATGCCCAGCGTGCGAACCGCTCCCACCACGATGAAGCAGTACGACCGCTACTTGACCGGCAACATCGACGACGTCACCGGCGCCGACGGCATCTGCGATCCGCTCGACGACGGCTCGTACCACGGCGGATACGTGTGGTACTTCCTGCACTGCACCGTGCACTACGCCGACGGTTACGTCGAGGAGGTCGACTTTCCGTGGCAGTTCAAGTTCACCCGCGCGAACGACCCCTTCGCGTTTCGCGACGGCCGGCGCCATGAGTTTCCGGGTCAGGGGCCGCCCGACGGTTTCGTGCTGCGGCACCCGTTCTCGCTGTCGCGCGCGGTGTGCACGTACTTTCGCGCGGACTGCAAGGCGGTCATCGATCGCGAGCGCGCGAACGGCGCTTCGCCGTAACGGCAGCCCTCACGTCGGAACCGGATCGACGCGCGGAAAGAGCGCGTCACCGGGGTCCGTCGGCGTGCCGGCGGCGAGCCGGCCCCAGACCAGCTCGTCGTCCCAGCGCAGCTCGGGCGCGCCCGGCAGGCCGAGCTGCCGCCACATCTCGGTCGCCTTCGACGGCATGAACGGAAACAGCAGCAAGCTCAGCCAGCGCAATCCTTCGCACAGCTCGTAGAGCAGCGCGTCGAGCTCGACGCCGCGCTCGTGCTTGTAGAGCTCCCACGGCTTGCGCTCGTCGATCGTGCGGTTGAGCAGCGTGACGAGGTTCCAGATCTCGTCGAGCCCTTCGCGAAAGCGCAGCGCCATGACGTGCTCGTTCACCACTGCGGGCAGGTCGGCGACGCGTTCCTGCACCGGGCCGGCGACCGGCTCGGGAACCAAACCGTTGCGGTAGCGCTGCAGCATCGCGAGCGTTCGGTGCAACAGGTTGCCCAGATCGTTGCCGAGATCGCTGTTGTGGCGCTGGCGCAGCTTCTCGATCGAGATCGAGAAGTCGCTGCCGAACGGAGCTTCGCGCAGGAGGAAATAGCGCAGCGAGTCGGCGCCGAACTCGTCGCGCATCGCGAACGGATCCATCGCGTTGCCCAGCGACTTGCTCATCTTGGTGCCGCTGTCGCTGGTGATCCAGCCGTGCGCGAAGACGCGCGCCGGGATCGGCAGTCCGGCCGACATGAGCATCGCCGGCCAGATGATCGTATGAAAGCGCGCGATCTCCTTGCCGATCAAGTGCATTCCCGGCCAGAAGCGCGCGTACAGTCCCTCGGCGTCTTCGGGCCAGCCCAGCGCGCTGACGTAGTTGATCAGCGCGTCGTACCACACGTAGAGCACGCCGCCGCCGGGCAGCGGGATCCCCCAGTCGAACGACGAGCGCGAGATCGAGAAGTCCTCGAGGCCTTCCTCGAGGATCGCCATCATCTCGTTGTAGCGCGTCTGCGGGCGCAAGAAGTCGGGCTTGCTGCGGAACAGCTCGAGCAGCGGCTGCCGGTACTTCGAGAGCCGGAAGAACCAGTTCTTCTCCGACAGCCACTGCACGGCGCGGCGGCACTCCGCGTTCGGACACCGCCCGTCGACGAGCTTGGCCTCGGGCCAGAACGTCTCGTCGTTGGTGCAGTACCAGCCTTCATAGACGCCTTCGTACACGTCGCCGCTCGCGCGCATGCGCTCGAACAGCGCCAGGCAGGCCCGGACGTGCCGCGGCTCGGTGGTGCGGATGAAGTCGTCGAAGCGCGCGTCGAACTCGGGCGCGAGCGCGCGCCACTTCGGCACCAGCGAGTCGACGTATTGCTGCGGCGTCATCCCGGCCGCGGCGGCAGCGTTGGCGACTTTCTGGCCGTGCTCGTCGGTGCCGGTCAGCGCGCGCGCCTCGCCGTGGGCGCGCGCCGTCCGTGTCAGCACGTCGGCCGCGATCGTCGTGTAGGCGTGGCCGATGTGCGGTGTTCCGCTGATGTAGAAGATCGGCGTGGTCAGGTAGAAGGGGCGGTCGGCGGGCACCGCGTCGGCTTCGTCACCCCGGTTCGGCGCGGCCTGTGCGGCGCGCGCCGACGCGCGCGTAGAGATGCCGCCGCGCGCCGTGGCCCGCGTCGGCGAGGCGCTTCGCGATCGCCGAAGTGGTGAGCCCTTCGGCCAGCAGCGCGTCGATCGTCGCGTCGAGATCCTCGGCCTCGGGCGGCTCGGCGCGGCGTTCGTCAGCCGCGGCGCCCTCGACCACGAAGGCGATCTCGCCTCGCACCGGCTCTTCCAGCGCCGCTGCGACCTGCGCCGGCGTGCCGAGTGCCTGCTGCTCGTGCAGCTTGCTGAGCTCGCGCACCAGGAACACGCGCCGGTCCGGCGCGACCGCGGCCAGATCGGCCAGCGAGGCGCGGATGCGATGCGGCGCCTCGTACCAAACCGTCGTGTCGCCGAGCGCGGCGCGGTACGCGCTGCGGCGCTGGGCGCTGCCGCGCGGCGGAAAGCCGGCGAAGACGAACCGCCGCAGGTCGAAACCGGACAGCGCGGCGGCGCAGACGAAGGCGCTGGCGCCGGGCAGCACCTCGACCGGCACGCCCTGCTCGCGCGCCGCCGCGACGAGCTCGGAGCCGGGGTCGCTGATCCCCGGCATGCCGGCGTCGGTGACCACCGCGACCGTCTCGCTGCGCGCGCGCTGCAAGATCGCCGCCGTCGCCGAGCGCGCGTTGTGCTGGTGGTACGTCCAGATCTCCTTGCCCGTCACCTCGAGCGCGCTCAGCAGCCGGCGCGAGACGCGCGAGTCCTCGGCCACCACCAGCGACGCCTCGCGCAGCGTGTCGACCGCGCGCAGCGTGACGTCGCGAAGGTTGCCCAGCGGCGTCGGTACGAACACGAGAGCCATGGACTCCGCTTCGCCGTCTCCGGTCGGCGTCCGCCGGATCGAGCTTCGCGGTCACATCATCGACTCGGGGATCTTCAATCGCGTCCTCGGGATCCTCACCGACGACGAGCAGACGGCGTACGTGATCGAAGAGTTCGACTCGGGGCAGACCAAGACCGAAGCCTCGTACGCGCGGCTGCGCATCGAGGCCGACGACGCCGCCCACCTCGACGAGGTGGTGGAGAAACTGCAGCGCGAGACCGGCGCTGTCGTGCTGGAGGAAGGCGACGTCGCGACCGAGGCCGCGCCCGCCGACGGTGTCCTGCCCGATGACTTCTACGCCACGACCAACTACCAGACCGAGGTGCGGCTCGACGGGACCTGGATCGACGTCGAGCGGCCCGAGATGGACTGCGCGATCGTGATCGACGACGGCGGCGCGGTGACGGTCGCGCCGTCCGACGTGAAAGCCGGTGACTGCGTCGTCGTCGGGCACGCCGGCGTGAAAGTCAACCTGCCCCAGCGCTCGCGCCGCAAGGCCGTGTTCGAATTCATGGCCAGCGCGGTGTCGAGCGAGAAGCCCCGCCACGCGCTGCTGGGCGAGCTCGCCCGCGAGCTGCTCGCCGTGCGCGCGTCGGGCAAGCTGGTGCTGCTGGTCGGCGGGCCGGCGATCGTTCACACCGGCGCCGGTCCGTACCTCGCCGAGTTGATCCGCAAGGGTCACGTCACGGCGCTCTACGCCGGCAACGCGTTGGCCGTGCACGACATCGAGTCGCAGTTCTTCGGCACGTCGCTCGGCGTGAATCTCGAAGACGCGTTTCCGGCCGAGGAAGGCCACGTCCACCATCTGCGCTCGATCAACCGTATCCGCGCCGTCGGCGGGATCCGGGCGGCGATCGTGCGCGGTATGCTCCGCTCCGGCGTGATGTACGAAGCCTACACCAAAGGGATTCCGGTCGTGCTGTGCGGTTCGATTCGCGACGACGGGCCGCTCCCAGACGTGATCACCGACGTGGTCGAGTGCCAGCGCGCGATGCGGCACTACGTGCCGGAGATCGGGATGGCGCTGATGGTCTGCACGCTGCTGCACTCGGTCGCGGTCGGCAACCTGCTGCCGGCGACGGTCAAGACGGTCTGCGTCGACATCAATCCCGCCTCGGTCACGAAGTTGACCGATCGCGGCTCGCACCAGACGCTCGGGATCGTGATGGATGCCTCGTCGTTCCTGCGGGAGCTGACGCTGGCGATCGACGCCGCCGAAACGAGCGCCGCGACCGTTCAAGAGAAAGAGAGACGATGACGCCCGGCAGGCCCGCGCCCCGGTCGGCGATCAAACACCCTCCGAACAGCGAGCAATAGAAGGGTAGGACCCGAATCAAGATCGTCAAGCCGAGCTCGTCGACCGCGCTCGCCACCCGCGGCAGTACCGCCCTCGACGTCCCCGACCGCCCGGCGCCCAGCGCGCGCGGTCTGCTCGCGACCCCCGACGGCGCGGTCGCGTGCGAGCTCGAGCCGACCGGGATCGACGCGTCCGGCGCGCACTACGAGTTGCGGATCACCAACGGCACGCCGGGCGTGCTCGGCGCTCGCGCCAGCGCGGTGCGTGTCGACGACAGCCATCCGGTCGCCGCGATCGTGGTCGAGGTCGAGCCGCACGCCGCGCTGCGAACCGGCTTTTCACTCGACGCGTCGCTGGCGTACGAGCGCGTCACCGCCGAGGTGCACGGCGAAGGAATCCACATGGTGGTGGACGCGCCGCCGCCGCGCGGCGGGCGACCGCGCCGGCGCTGGGTGCCGCCGGTGATCGCGCTCGGCGTCGCGGGCGTGCTGGCCGCCGCCGTCCTCGTCGTGTTCGGCGCCGAGCGCCCGCGCGTCGTCGATGCCGCGCTGCTGGCAAACCCCGATGGCCGGCTGGTGGCGCGCTGGGCGACGACCGGCGACGGCACGCGAACCTACGAGCTGCGCGACGCGAACGGCGCGGTCGTCGGCCAGGGCCCGCTCCCCGCCCCGAGCGGAACGCTCGACCTCGGCCACGGCAACGCCGCCAGCCTGCAGATCGCGGTCGCCAACGCGTTCGGCCACGACACGCGCGACGCGGCGTATGCGCGCGCGACGCCCCCGCCGGCGATCACGATCGTCACGACGCCGCCGCCGGCGATCGGCGCCATCACCGTCGATGCGCCGCAGCCCAACGCGCCGCTGACCGTTCACTACGCGGCGCGTGCGCGCGATCTGCACCTGTCGATCGTCGACCGCAACGGCAAGACCTATTTCGAGACGACGACGCAGTCCGGCAACGGCGTCGTGCGCGTCCCGGCGCCGCCGCCCGGACCCGATGCGCCATACCAGTTGATCGCCACCGCCGAAGGCGGTCCGGCCGGCGAGCAGACCCGCATCTCGATCGCCTCGGCGGTGACCCCGTCGCCGCAGCCGTCGATGTCAGCGGCGCCCGGGACCGTCAACGCGCAGACCGCCAACAGCCAGCCCCCGCCGGCCGCGAGCGGACCGACGATCATCGATACCGCCGGCTCCGAGACGTTCACCCTAACGCCAGACCCTGTCCGGGCGGGCCAGGCGTTTTCGGTCGAGATCCCGTTCGCGAACGCCGCGCGCATCGAGCTCGTCCGCGACCGCGACGGGCTCGAGCTGGCCTGGGTCGACCTGCACGCCGGCGACCGCAAAGTGATGCTCACCGCGCCGGCCCGCGACGGCCCGTTCACCGTGCGCGTGACGATTCAGCGCGGGATCGGCACCGAGACGCTGGTCCGGCCGCTGCACGTCATCGGCTCGCGCTAAGCCGGAGCCTGCCCTTGCGGGACCGGCCGCAGCTCCAGTACCATTCCGGCGACCACGCCGCCGGCGGCCGCGAACCCCGCGCCGAACTCGGCCACCGCCGCCGCTCGCCGGTCGCCGACATGCCAGCGGCCGGGACGTACCGCCGCGGCGACCCGCACCACCCGCCCGTCGCGGTCGAGGAACAGGACGTCGAGGGCGACCCGCATCCCGAGCGTGTGCACCCCGGCGCAGCGGGCGAACCAGACGCCCTCGTCCGGCGCGACGCTCGACCGCGGCAGGAAGCCCAGCGTGCGGTCGAGCCAGCCGTCGGCGCGCCGGACGCGCCCGGCCAGAACGCGGCCTGTCCCGGCGTCGACCAGCTGCCAGGTCATTCGGTTACGGTTCCGACCGATCGGGGTAGGCTCTTAGGGACTAAAGGACTAGGCCTGAGGAGAGCACGGAGGAGTGGTCGCTTCCCGATCGAGGCTGCCAAAACTTGCCCCCGACACGATATTGCGGGAGCGTCTTTTGCTGTGGCTCGGCGAGCGCGCCGACGTTCCGGTGCGGCTGATCGCCGCGCCCGCCGGCGCCGGCAAGACCACGATGCTGGTCTCGTACGCCGCCGCCTCCGCTCACGCGACCGCCTACGTATCGGTCGAAGCGGGGATGAGCTGCGCGGAGCTGTGCGGGTCGATCGCGCGGCGATTCGGTTTGGATGCCGCCGACGAGACGTCATTGGTCGAACAGCTCGCGACGGCCGGGCGCTGCGAGATCCTCGTCGACGATCTGCACGCGGGCTCGGCCGAACTGATCGCGCTGCTGGGCCGGCTCGTCTATGACGCGCCCGACAACGTGACGTTCGCGTACGCGACCCGCTCGCGGGAGGTCGTCGACGTGACGCGTCTCGTGTCGCTCGGGCTGGCCGCGGTGCTCGGTGCCGATCGGCTCGCGTTCACAACCGACGAAGCGGCGCGTTTGGCGGTTTCGGCACGCGTCGCGGCCGACGAGAGCGATATCGCGCGCCTCGTGCACGAAACCGAAGGCTGGGCGTTCGCGCTGTGCAGCGTCTTGCGCCACGCAGCTGCGACCGGCGGCGAGCTCGCCGGCGCGTTCGCGCGCTGGCGGCGCCAAGAGTCACGGCTCATCGCAAGCTTCGTCGACCGTGCATTGCAGAACGAAGAAATCGAGCTCGGCGCCGCGGCGCGCCGGTTGTTCGACGGCGAGACGCTCGAGATCGAAACGGTCGACCGCCTAGAAACGCGCGGAATGTTCGTGCGCTGGCGCGACGGCGCGTTTCATCCGTATCGCGCGCTGGCGCGCTGCCCGCGGCTGGTCGAGACGCCGCCGACCAACCTGCTCGCGCCGTTTACGGTGAAGCTGTTCGGTGCGCCGTCGGTGACGTACGAGAACCGGACGATCGGGTGGATCCGGCGGCGCGACGCGCATCTGTTCGCGTTTCTCGCGGTGCAGCCCAACGGGCGCGCGAGCCGTCAGGCGCTGCTGCGCGCGTTCTGGCCGGATGCCGAGCGGCAACTGGCCGGTCAAAACCTGCGCAGCGCCTGCAGCACGATGCGCCGCGCGCTCGCCGAAGTGGTGGGATACGCCGCGCTGACGCATTACGTGACGTTCGGCGACGAGATCGCGCTCAACATGTCGTTGTTCTCGATCGACGCGCGCAGCATACGCGCGCACGTGCGCGACGCCGACGCCGCCTGGGCGGCGGGTGCCGATGCCGCCGGCTACGAGCTCGACCGGGCCGCTTTGGCGCTGGGCACCGGGGCGTTCCTCAACGGTGACGTGCCGCCGGCGCTCGAGGGCGTCGGGGCCGAGCTCGTCGCGCAGCTGGCGCGCTGCCGGTCGCGCGCCGAGCGCGCCGCAGCAACGCTCGCCCAGCCTCTGTGACCCAGAACGGTGAACGCGCTCGGCCGATCGGCCGATCACACGGATGATATGACTTTCGAGCGGCGCCGCAGGTGGGCGGCGAGCGTGCTCTTCACCGGTACCCTCGTCGCGCTGATGTCGGCCTGCGTCGCGCTGTGGGCGGTGCTGCACGTCGACGACAGCATGTTCGTCGACGCCAAGGCCTTTTATTGCGCAGGCCAGGCGATCGACGCCGGCCGGGACCCCTATCTGAACGCGTCGCTGACGGCGTGCGAGAACCAGCTGCGGACCCTGCAGCTGCACGACTGGCCCGGCTCGCAGAACATCGTGGTCCCGGTTCCGTTCCCCCCGCTCGCGCTCGTGCCGTTCGCCGCACTGGCTTTGCTGCCGTTCGGCATCGCGATCGTGCTGTGGACCGGACTGAACATCGCCGGCGCCGCGTGGGGAGCCGAACTGCTGCGGCGGGCGCTGCCGTCGCTGCCGGCGCCGTTCGTCGGCGTCGCGGTCGTTCTCTCGGTGCTGCCGGCCGGAATCCGGCTCGGCCAGCCGTCCGGGGTCGTGTTCTTGGCGGTCGTCGCCGCCGGGCTGGCGCTGCGCGAGCGCGCGCGCGCGGGTTCGATCGGCTGGCCGGCCGTCGCCGCGCTGCAGCCGCACGTCGCGCTCCCGCTGTTCGCTTCGCTGCTGTTCGCGCCGTTTCGCGCGGCGCGCTGGGCAGTCATCGCGCTCGGCGGCGTGCTGCTCGCGCTGAGCGCGGTCGCATTCGGGCCGCTCACGCTCGAATACGCCGCGCGCGTGCTGCCGGCCCACGCCGGCGCGAACCTCATCGATGCATCGCAGCTCGCGTTACCGAGTGCGCTGGCGGCGGCCGGGGTCGGTTCGCGCGTCGCGCTGGCGATCGGCGACGTCGCGTATCTCGTCGCCATCGCGGGCGGAATCGCCGTCGCGGCTCGCATCGCGCGGCGCAGCGCCCGTCCCGAAGCACTGGTGTGGGTGACGACGATGATCGGAACGCTCGCCGCGCCGCACCTGCACACGCAGCAGCTCAGCTGCGCGCTGCCCGGTGCGCTGCTGCTGTGCACCCTCGAGGGTGCGCCGGCGCTGGCGCGGGCGGCCGTCTACGGGCTGGCGGTCCCGTGGGTTTCGCTGCTGACGCTCAAATGGGGACCCGGCTTCGCGCTCGCCGCGGCGTTCGGCGAATGGCGTCGTCTCTCGCCGCGGGGGCTGCTCGGTTTGGCGGCGCTGGCGGCCGGCTTCTGCGGGCTGCTGATCGGTCTGGCCCTCCTGCTCACCCACCTCGACCATCCGCTGCGGCCGATCGCCGTCGTGCGGCCGCCGGCCCAGGCGCTGGCCGAAACGACCTGGGCGATCGGGATTGCGGTCGATTCGGCTGCCTTCCAGGCCGGCACCCTCCCGGCCCGAGTGGTGACCTGGGCCGCCGAGCTGGTGCTGCTCTGGACGGCCCTGACGGCCGCTCGCCTCCTACCTCGACACAGTAAAGATGCGGTGCGATTGAATGGGACTTCAGTCCCAATCGGGTAAGGACCAATGGCGATGAGCTACGAACGTTTGGCGGCGGCCCAACCGTCCAAGCCGGCGTTCCGCGAGGAGCACGGCGTCCCGACCCTGTCCCGCTCTCGGTACGACGAATGGCTGGATAGCCATGCCGCGACGCCGCTGCGGCTCGTGGTCGCGCCGGCCGGCAGCGGGAAGACGACCGCTACCCGTGCTTGGATGCAGCGGCAGCCGGGCGGCGTGGGCTGGCTCGATGTCGCGCCTGGCGGCTGCGCCCAGGCGCTTTCCGACGGCATCGCGGCGGCGCTGCAGTTCGCCGAAGCGGCCTGCCCGCCGGCCCTCGCCCCGCCGCGGTCGACCGTCGTCATCGACGGGATCGAGAACGCGGATCCCAGCGGCCGCTCGTTCCTGGCGACGCTGTGCACGTTCGCGCCCGACAGCGTGACCTTCGTCTACCTGATGCGCTCGCGGAGCGCGGTCGACGTGCGGTTGCCGGAGTCGCGCGGATTGGTCGCCACCGTCCCGCTCGCGCACCTCTTGTTCGGAGCCGATGAGATCGCGCTGTTCGCCGAGTCGCTGGCCGTCCCGTCGACGCCGCTGGACTGCGCCCGCCTGCGGCGCGCGACCGGCGGCTGGGCCGTCGCCGTCACCGGAGCGGTCCGCGCCGCCTACGCGGGCGGCATTCCGCTGATCGAAGCGTATCCGGCCTGGTTCGCCGCGCAGAAGAGTGCCGTCGAAGAGCTGGTCGAGGAAAGCGTCGAGCGCTGCACTCCGGCCGACGCGCAAACCTTCGCGCGAGCGTTCGGCGCCGAAGAGCCGGCGCTGGCCGATCTCGTCGCGCTCGAGCACGCCGGCCTGTTCGTCGACCGGCTGGGCGACGCGTTCCGCCCGAACCCGGTCGTGGCGGCGACGCTGGGCGCCACCTGGGCGACCGGGCTCACCCCCGACGAAATCGCACCGGCGCAGCTCGACATGTTCGGCCGCTTCCGCATGGTGATCAACGACCGCGAGGTCCGTTTCGGGCGGCGCCGTGAGGCGCAGATCGTGCAGTACCTCGCCCTGCGACCGAACGGTCGGGCGACGCGCGCCGAACTGCTGGACGTGTTCTGGAAGGACGGTGAACGCCAGCTCGCCTCGCAGGGACTGCGGACCGCGCTGAGCGCGATTCGCGGCGCGATCGGCCGCTGCGCAGGCCCCGACGCGGTCGAGCGCTACTTCGTCACCGCCGGCGAGTCCGTCGGACTCCGCTTCGAAGCCGTGATCAGTTCCGGCCACCGTTTCGAGGCGCACGTGAACCTCGCGACGGCGGCCGAAGCGCGCGACGATACCGTCCAGGCGACCACCCACTGGAGCGCCGCCGCCAAGATCTACGCCGCGCCGCTGCTCGCCGGCGAGCCGGCGACGACCTGGATCGAACCAATGGCCGAGAAGTACGCATCGCTGGCCGACGCCGCGCGGCTGCGCGTCCCGCGCCGACTGTCGGCCGCGTCACAGGCTCCCCTTCGACGGCCGGCAACCGCTCAGCCGGCCGTACTGGGCGGCCGATAGTCCATCTGAGGAGCTTGTCGGCTCGCTGATCCCAGTCGCCGGCAGTTCCGCGGAGGCACGAAACTGCAGGACGCGCAGGGGCGGATGCCCGACTGGCTCGACCTCGCCTCGAGTCCGACGGCGGTGATCCCGAAGATCGCGCACGACGCGGTCCGCCGGCGCGCGGTCGAAGGCTGGCTCGCGGCACACGCGACCGAGCGCGTCCGCGTTCTGCAGGCGCCGGCCGGCGCCGGAAAGACAACCGCCCTCGCGCTGTGGGCCGCCGCTTCACCCGATCCGGTGCGCTGGATCGACGTCCCGCCGAATTGCGACGCCGCGATCTTCGAGCGGCTGTTCGCCGCAGCGACCGGCTCGCCGGTCGCGACGTTCGGCTCGTCGGACGCGTCGCGGGTCGTCGTCGTGGACCAGGTCGACGAGCTCTGCGCGCCGGCCCGAGAGCTGCTGCGCCGTGCCGTCGAGAACGCTCCGCCCGCGGCGCGCATGGTGCTGGCGGCGCGTTCCGAAAGCGTCCGCCAGCTCGCCGGACCGGTCGCGCGCATCGGCGGCGCCGCGCTGCTGCGGTTCGACGCCGGTGAGTTGCTGCAGCTATGCGACGCGAACGGCGTGACGTTCGCCCCGGCGGAGAGCGAGCTCGCGCTGCAGATGACCAATGGCTGGGCGACGGCGCTGGCCGAAACCGTGCGCGCTGCGCGTTCGCGGCCGCTGCCGCTCGCCGAGGCGGCGACAGACTGGCGCGGCGGCGGTGGTGTCGTCGTGCGTGCGGTCGTCGATCGCATCCTCGAGCTGGCGCCGCCCCCCGACGCCGCGCTGCTGACGACGGTCCTGGCCGAGCCGCAGCGCGCGACGACCGCGCAGCTCGCCGAGCTCGCCGGCCGCGGCCTGTTCGTCGACGTCGTCGACGGGCGGCCGCAGCTCAACCCGGTCGTCGCCGCGCGGGGACGCGAAGTCGCGCGCGGCCGCGCGGGCCGCGACGGCGCTCCGGCCGAGGAGCGGGCTTCGATCGCGCTGTTCGGGGCGTTTCGGATGCTGCTGGGCGGCAGCGAGGTGCGTTTCAGCCGCCGGCGCGACCGTCAGATCATCCAGTACTTGGCGCTCGCACCCGGTGGCCGGGCGACGCGCGCCGAGCTGTTCGATGCGTTCTGGCCGAGTGGGGGCCGCGACTCGCGCAGCCAAGGCTTGCGCACCGCGTGCAGCATGATTCGCAGTGCGCTCGCGCGTTGCGCGGGACGCGAGAACGTCGATCGCATCTTCCGCGTCGAAAGCGGTGCGGTGATCCTCGACTTCGCGCAGGTGAGTTGCGACCTGCATGCATTCGAAGCCGAGGTCGCGCGCGCGACCGAAGCCGAGCGCGACGGTGACTCGTCCGCCGCGCGCGTCGCGTGGTCTGCGGCGGTCGCACTCGCTGCCGCGCCGTTGCTCGAAGACGAGCCGCCGCTGCCATGGATCGCGCGGCGAGCCGCGTCGGTCGAAGCGGCGGCGGCGCGGGCGCGGCGCGGTTCGGGCGCCGCGGCTTCGCGGCGGGCCGACCCGGTAGCGATGCGGCTCGTCCGCCCCTGATTACCCTTCGTCGAGGGTCAGGACGTCGCCGACGAGCACGTCGGTGCGCGCCAGCGAGCCCGGCGACAACTTCAACGTGGCGCGCGCGTCGGAGTACGCGATGCTCGGGCAGCCGGGGGGCACGCCGGGGCAGCACGCCAGCACGCGACCGAAGGCGTCGAGAAAGACCACGTCGACGTCGGCGCGCAGCCCCAGCGTGTGCACGCCGCGGCAGCGCTCGAGCCACACGTTCTCGTCGAACTCGGAACCGCTGCCGAGCTGCAACCCGACGAGCCGGCGCAATGGGGGTACCGCGAAGGCGATGCTGTCCGCCAGGATTGCGCCGGTCGACCGGTTGCGGAGGATCGCCACCGTCAGAACGTCTGCGGCAGGAGTGCCAGCGGCAGCGCGATTGCGGCCGCCAGGTACGGACCGAACGCGACGGGCTTTCCGCTGATCCCGCGCACGCGCGCGACGATCACCGCGGCGGCGCAAGCGACGGCGAAGAAGATCAATGCGCCCTGCATCCCGATGAGCGGGCCGCCCAGCGCGGCGAGCTTGACGTCGCCCCAGCCCAGCCCGATACCGTGCGAGCGCCAGGCCAGGATCGCGAACGGAATCGCCGGCACCGCCGCGACGATCGCGACGTACCAGTGGCCGCTCAAGATCGCCGCCAGCAGCAGCGCGCCGAGCGGCGCGAGAGTGAAGGCGTCGGGGATCATCCCGACTTCGGTGTCGGCGACCCAAATCGCGGTGAGCACCGCGCAGGCCAGCGCGATGATCGCCAGCGCCTGCAGCGGCAGTCCCGGCCGCATCGCGGTGAGCGCGCCGAGCAGCGCGTTGCCGACCACCAGCAGCCGGATCGAAACCTTGTGCGTCGGCGGGCCGTCGGGCAGCGGCGCGTGATCGGCGCAGACGTAGCGCGCGGCGTAGACGCCCAGCGCGCCCATCGCCCCGAAGACGACCGTCGAGAGCAGGATGAGGATCACTTGCTGAGCATCTCCGCGGCGACCGGACCGAAGATCATCACGAACAGCGCGGGCAGCATGAACAGCGCCATCGGGATCACCATCTTGACGGGCAGCTTCGCCGCCGCTTCTTCGGCTCGGCTCATGCGGCGGTGACGCGACTCTTCGGCCAGCTCGTCGAGCACGTGCGCGATGTTGCCGCCCAGCCGCTCGGTCTGCACGAGCGCGGTGACGACGCTCGACAGATCGATCTGCTGTACGCGGCGCGACAGCGCCGTGAGCGCGTCGGTGCGCGGCATCCCGACCCGAATGTCGGACAGCGTCATCCGGAACTCTTCCGAGAGCGGACCCTGCATGCGGGTGACCGCGACCGCGATCGCGCCGTTGAGCGCCGTGCCGGCCTCGACCGTGGTCGAAACCATGTCGAGCAGGTCGGGGATGCGCCGCGCGATCTGCGCCTTGCGGCTCTTGATGGCGTTGTCGAGATAGAACGACGGCGAGATGAAGCCGACGATGGCGGAGATCAGCGTCGCGCAGGCGAGCATCAGCAGCGGCGCGTGGAGCAGCGCGCCCACGAGCGCCGCGCCGGCGCCCAGCGCCACCGCGATTCCGAGCCGCGTCAGCGTGAAGCTGACGACCGTGGTCTTGTACCAGCCCGCCTCGGCGAACCGGCCCGAGAGCACGACCTGCTGCTTCGCGTCGACTAGCGAATGGACGATCTTGTCGTTGCGCGCGTTCTCGGCCGGGAACGGGTCGAGCTCGGCGAGACGGCGGCTCATGTCGTCGCCCCGGTCGACGACCGCGAAGCCGACGGCGAAGAGCGCCCCGGTGAGCAGCAGAGCGATGATCGCAACGGTGAGAATCATATGTCCATCTTCATGATGCCGCGGATCATGCCGATGCCCAGCACCTCGAGCACGAAGAACACGATCAAGCTGAGGTGGCCGACCCCGGTCGTGAGGAGCGCGTGGCGCATCCCCGGCTGCGCGATCATGATGAACGCGCCGACGCCGACCGGCAACAGGCCGATCACCCAGCCGCTCAGTGTCGCCTCGCCGGTGAGCGCGGCGATCTTGCGAACGATCTGGCGGCGGCCTTTGATCGTCCCGGCGAGGTGGTCGAGGATCTTGCCGAGGTTGCCGCCGGTCTTGCTCTGCACCTGGATCGCGTCGACCATCATCGCGAGCTCTTCGCTCGGAACGCGCCGCACGAGGTCGTCGAGCGCGACGTCCATCGGCACGCCGATGTTCGAACGCGCGATCACGCGGCTGAACTCGGTCTGCGCCGGATCGCTCATCTCTTCGGTGACCAGGACCAGCGCTTGGCGCAAGCTCAGCCCGACGCGCAGGCCGCTCGAGATCAGCCGCAGCGCGAGCTCCAGCTGTTCGTCGAACGCCTTGAGGCGGCGCTTGACCTTGCGCTTGATCCAGAACCGGAAGCCGAGCGCCGTCACCGCGAACGAGATCGGAACGAACAGGATCGCGCGCAGCGGATCGGGACGGATGGCGATGACCGCCACCAGCCACAACCCGACCGTGATCGTGCCGATGACCGCACCCAGCCGTTCGGCGGGGATGCGCAGCCCGGCGCGCTCGAGGTCGACCGCAAAGCTGCCGACGAACTTGGCCAGATAGCGTTCGATGCGGCCCCAAGCGGCGTACACCATGAAGCCCATGGTGCCGATGACACCGAGGACGATGGCGAACGGCATCGCGCTCACCACGACGCGACGCGCTCCAGTTCCGACAGACCGCGGACGTCGTACGTGATGCCGTACTCCTGGAACTTCGCCAAGCACATCGGCTGCACGCCGGTGAAGATGAAGCTGCCGCGCACCTTGTTGTCCTTGTCGACCCCGCGCTGGTCGAAGCGCGCGATCTCTTGGGTCGTGACGACGTCGCCTTCGAGTCCGACGACCTCGCACACGCTGGTCAGCTTGCGCGTACCGTCGCGCATGCGGGTCAGCTGCAGGATCATGTCGACGGCGCCGGCGACCTGTTCGCGGATGGCGCGGACGGGCAGGTCGAAACCTGCCATGAGCACCAGCGTCTCGAGACGCGACAGGGCGTCGCGCGGGCTGTTGGCGTGAATCGTGGTCAGCGAGCCGTCGTGGCCCGTGTTCATCGCCTGCAGCATGTCGAGCGCTTCGCCGCCGCGGCACTCGCCGACGATGATCCGATCGGGCCGCATGCGCAGGGCGTTGCGGACGAGGTCGCGGATGCGAATCTCGCCCGCGCCTTGAATGTTGGGCGGCCGCGCTTCGAGCCGCACGACGTGGTCTTGGTCGAGCGACAGCTCGGCGGCGTCTTCGATCGTCACGATGCGCTCGTGGACCGGCAAGAAACTCGACAGCACGTTCAAGAACGTCGTCTTGCCCGAGCCCGTGCCGCCGGCGACGACGATGTTGAGCCGCGCTTCGACCGCCGCGCGCATGAAGTCGAGCAGCTCCGGCACGGCCGCGCCGAGGCTGACGAGGTCGGCGGCCGTCATGCGGCGCGTGCCGAACCGTCGGATCGTCATCGTCGCGCCGTTGAGCGACAGCGGCTCGATGATCGCGTTGACGCGCGAGCCGTCGGGCAGGCGCGCGTCGACCATCGGCTGCGCTTCGTCGAGGCGCCGGCCCAGCGGGGCGATGATGCGCTCGATCGTCGCGCGCAAATGCTTGTCGCTGGTGAACTCCTTGGCGGTGCGCTCGATGCGCCCGGCACGCTCGACGAAGATGTTGTCGGGGCCGTTGACCATGATTTCGCTGATGTCGGGCTGGCGCAACAGGTCCTCGAGCGGCCCGAGGCCGATCGCTTCGTCGACGATCTCGAGCTTGAGCCGGGCGGCTTCTTCGGCCGAGCCGATCTCGCCGTGGCCGTGCAGCAGCTCGCCGACGATCTCGCCGACCTGCTGGCGCAGCTCGGCGACCTTCGCCTGCTCGTTGGTCGCGCGGGTCATCTTGGTCGGATCGACGCGCTTGGCGAGCTCTTCGTGGATCTCGGTCTTGAGCGCGTCGAACTTGTGGCCGACCTGCGGCGCGATGCGGGTGACGCCGTCCCGACGCGCCGTCCTTGGGCGCGGCGACGATCGGAACGACCTTTTGATCGGGCGGGCGGCGCGGTCCTAGCCGGCGGTCGCCGACCGGTGCCTGTGACGACGGCGAAAGCTTGAGGTTCTCGGTGTACGGGGACGGCGTCGCGCACAGCTCGGCGAACGCTTCGAGCGCGCGCTCGTAGCGGCGGTCCGCCATCGGCGGAATCTCGACCGAAACCTTGGTGCCCAATGCGGATTCGACGCGGCCGCGCGGCAGCGCATTGCGCGGATCGCGCGCGACGACGACGATGTCGAGCCGCTCCTTGGCGATTCCGAAGCGCTCGAACTCCAGCTGCGCGACGCGCGCGCTGGTCAAGCCGAGCACCGACGGCTCGACGATCAGGATGAAGCGGCGGCCCATCGTCACGAACGGACGGACGGCGGCGGCGAACGGCTGCGGCGCGTCGACGACGACGATCGACTTGCGGGCGGCGAGGTCGTCGGCCAGGGCGGCCACGTCGGCGGGCTTGATCGTGAAGCCGCCGTCGAAGGTGGCGGTCAGCTCGACGATCGTGAGGCGGCCGTCGTCGATGGTGGCGATGTTGGGGGTCGAGCGCGCGGCGTCGAGCGCGCGCACCTTGTCGAGCAGCACGGCGATGGCGCGCCGCGCGACGAGATCGCCGTCGATCAGCGCGACGTCGGCGTTCTTCGAGAGACGGGCGATCGCGTCGACGCAGAGCGTCGTCGCGCCGGCGCCGCCCTTCGCGCCGATGACGATGGCGACGTTGGCGCTCATGACGAGACGACCTTGTCTCCGTTGATCACCTCGACGCCCGAGCGGTGCACGGGCGCCGGAGCAGCGGGACGCGGTGCCGCCGCGGCCGGTGCGGCGGCCGGTGCCGCGACAGGCGCTGCCGGCGCGGCCACGCGCGGCGGCGCGGGGACGGATAGATCGATCGGTTCTCCGACCATCGGCTTACCGCTCTTGTCGTCGCTGGGTGCGCGCAGCGAGAGGCGCAGCGTGGCGTTGAGGTCGACCAGCGTGAGAAGCTTCGCCTGAACCGGCGTGACGGCCAGCGAAACGGTCTGGCTCGCGTCGGGCGACGGGGTGGCGCCGTTGGCCGTCTCGAGCGTCGTTCCCATCGCGAGCACCGGCACGTCGCGCAGGATCGTGGCGGCGACGGGCGGTTGGCCCTGGCGGGCCGGCCTCGCGGCGATGACGTCGACGTGGTCGCCCGGCTGGATCAGCGCGCCGACGCCCTTGACGCGATCGATCGGGATCGCGATCGCGCGCATCCCGCGCGGTACGCGGGTTTCGAGCGTTTGGGCCTGGGCCGACATGATCTTGGACGACGTGATCGTGCTGCCGGCCGGCATCGTGATCGCGGCGGTTCGGCCGACGGCCAGGTTCGGCGCGTTGAGCGCGTCGGGGTCGACGGCGTCGCCCGGGCGCATCGTGACCGTCACCATGTCGCTGGTGATCGGAACGCGGGCCGGAATGTCGCGAGCCGCGATCAACACCGGACGCGGCGCGACGACGGCGGTGCGGCTGCGGCCGACCGAGGTGAGATAGTTGAAGGTCAGCAACCCCGTGCCGAGTGCTAGGATCGCTGCGATGATCAGTGTCGTCGAACGACGGTCTAGACGCGGACGAGCTGCAACCATGGTGCGATGGTCTCCGAAGCGAGAAGTGTGAGTGCCCCGGCGGTGATCGCCACTGCGTACGGCAGGCGCCGCCGTTCGGGGTCAAGCGTGAGGCCGGCCAGATTGCCCGAGGCTGCCGACGCGGCCAAGAGTGAAACGGACATCGAGAGCCGTCGCGCCCGAGCGAGCTCGATCAGCGCGAGTGCGCCGCCGGCGAGCCCGGTTGCGATGAAGAAGAGAACGCCCCCCGGCCAGCCCGCGCATACCGCGCCTGCCGCGAGGAGCTTGACGTCGCCGCCGCCGAACCAGCCGCGTCCGTACGCGACCGAACCGAGGACGAGCAGCACGCCGTAGGCGACCAGGGTGACGAGCAGCACGGTGGTTCCGTGCTGCAGAGATCCGACGATCGCGACCGCGGCAAGGCCGAACGTGAGCACGTTCGGGACCCGCCGCGTCGCGAGATCGGTGACGGCTGCGATTGTGCATGCGATCACCAGGACCACGGTGAGGAACACGTCGCAAACCGCCGGTGGACGTGCTGCTTAGGCCGTGGTCAGTTCGTCGCCCATGGTGGTGAACAACGACGAGACGTTCTTTCCGAGCAGGGTCATGGCGGCGATCGCCGCGACGGCGATCAGGGCGACGACGAGCGAGTACTCGACGAGGGTCGCGCCTTCGTCGTCGCGGAGCATCGAGCGCAGAGTGGTGAACACGGGTGATTCCTTTCGGGTTGGGTTTTGGTGGTGGTAAACGACCGCGGCTTACGGTCCGGTGTTGAACTTCGTATCGAACGACCAGAACGCGGAGGTGATAGGGCCGCCGAACATTGCGACCGCGGTCACACAGACCAGAGCCACAAAGGCGACGACCATTGCGTACTCGACGAGGGTCGCCCCGTCGTCGTCGCGCAAGAAGGGAACGAGCGATTGCGTCATCGGCGGCTTCCGCAACTACTGCGGATCCGCATCGAGCGGCGAGTCCACGATGTTCGGACTCGGGCGATCGAGCTGCAACCGGGCGCTGCCGGGCGTGATCCCGGTCAGCGACGTGACGGTGGCAACGATGGTGCTTCCGCGCGGCGGCCCGGCCGCGATGCCGATCGTCACGGCGTACGTGCCGTCGGCAGCGGTGCGAGCAGTCGTGCGCGAGAGGACGACGACCGGAAGATCCCGCGAGATCTCGCCGGTCAGAGTCACCGTGATGGGAACGTTCGCCGGGCCGCGACCACGGATCGCAACAGCCTCCATGCCGTTGGCGATCCGGGCCTCCACCGTGAGCGCGCCGCTACCGGTCGTCGGCGGTGCCGGCGGGGGCGGTGGCGGCGTGACGACCGGATACGCTTGCGCGATCCGGGCCAGTTGCTCGGCGACCGACGCACTCACGACGAGATCGCTCCCGTTGTAGTACGGCGGCACGTCGGCAGCAAACACCCGATCACCGACGCGGTAGAGCGCCTGGCCAGCTCGGAATTCGATGACGACGCCCGGCTTTGAGAGTTGGACGCCGGCTTCGTCGGCGAGCCACGCGTACGTATACCCGTCCTGCACCGCAATTCGCGCCAGCGGCGTTCCGTTCGGTTGAGCCGCGACGGGGGCGGCCGTCGTGGCGAAGAGGGCGAGTGCGATTGTGAGGCGTGCTAGCGAAGACATGCGTTCTCCCAGAGGTGGGCCGGCAGACGCAGTCTAGACCCTCGGTGCCCCGCTGTGAAGGTTGTCACTTGAAAATTAGCGCAATGTGAGCGGAGCGTTGACGCGTTAACGCGGGGGCGGCGTGTCATACTGCGTTCGATGAACGTGCACCGCTCCGCGGCGGCTGCGCTAACCGCAGCCGTCCTCCTTTCCGCCGCCGCACCGGCTCGAGCGCAAGAACACTTGCTCTCGCTCAGTGTCGGCGCCTCGACGTCGGTCTCGGCGCCCGGGATGACGCGCGTCGCCGTCGGCGACGCAAGCATCGCCGGTGTCGTGCCGACCGGCACTCAGCTGCTGATCAACGGGAAAGCGCCCGGCAGGACGACCGTGACGGTCTGGGCTGCCGCCGGCCGCATGGACTACGAAGTCACCGTTACCGACCCCGCGCTCGACGCCATCGAGCAGGCGATCCGCCAAGCGATCGACATCCCCGGGATCTCCGTCTCGCAGGCCCCGGGCACGATCCTGGTCCGCGGCGCGGTGAGTGACAGCACCCAGCAGTTGCGCGTCACCGACGTGCTCAACCGCTTCGCCGCGTACGCCAAAGACAAGAAGGTCTCGTTCGTGAACGCGGTGACGATCGCGGATCCGCTCAGCGAGCTTCACGCTTCGCTGGCGCGCGATCCGCTGATGACGCACGTCCGCGTCGAAACCGACGGGAGCGGCAACATCGTCGTCGGCGGCTCGGTCCACGACCGGGCCGACGCCGAAGCCGTGCTGGCACGCGTCCGGAGCCTGGCCGGCCGCAATTTGACCGCCGAGGGCAAGATCGTCGACCGGCTCGCGACCGATACCACCACGCAGATCGCGATCAAGGTCAACGTGCTCGAGATCGATCGCACCGGGCTCAAGCAGCTCGGGATCCACTTGCAAGGCGCGACGCCCGATCCGAACAACCCCGGCAGCTACACGATCGGCAACCCCAGCTACGTCGCGATCGAAGGCGGAGCGGGGAACGCTCCGGCGCTCAACCTGCAGCCGTTCTTCCGGCTCACCAAGCTCGCGCCGACGCTCGACTTGATCGTGCAGAGCGGTCACGCGCGAATCCTCAGCTCGCCCGACCTCGTGACGTCGCCGGGTCAGGAAGCCTCGTTCCTGGTCGGCGGCGAGATCCCGTACGCCTTCTCGACCGGGCTCGGCCAGGTCAGCATCGTGTTCAAGGAATACGGCGTCAAGCTGCAGATGACGCCGACGCTGCTCGGCAACGGCACGGTCGAAACCAAGATCGCGCCCGAAGTCTCCGATCTCGATTTCGCTGACGGGATCACGCTGCAAGGCTTCGTCGTGCCTGCGCTCAAAACGAGCAAGCTCTCGACCGACATCGTCACCCGCAACGGTGAGAGCGTCGTCATGGGCGGCCTCCTGCGCCGCATCGAGCAGCGCAACATCAACAAGATCCCGCTGCTGGGCGATTTGCCGATCCTGGGCAAGCTGTTCCGCTCGACGCAGTATCAGAAAACGGACACCGACGTGGTGTTCGTGATGACGCCGGACGTGATCGTGCGGTGATGGGGAGGTCTGCGCTGCTCGAGATGTTGCTCGCCGACGACGGCGCGACCCTGGTCGAGTACGCCTTGGTTCTCGCGGCGTTCTCCGTCGTGGCCGTGCTGGCGCTGGCGGCGTTCGGCGGCCAGACCACCCAAGGACTCAATAACGACAGCCAGCTGCTGACGTCGTCCGGAGAGACCCCGCCGTGATCTCAGGCCACTTCCGGCGCGGCGCGGCGCTGCCCGAGACCGCGCTCGTCCTCACCCTGATGCTGACCGTCGTGATCGGCGCGATTCGCGTCTCGGTCATCGGCTATCGAGCAAGTCTCGGCCGACGGCGCGGCCTTTTTCAACGCGCACGAGACCGGGCTCAAGCAGACGTATCCGGGCGCCGCGACGCAGCTCGACCCCAACGCCGCCACCCAGCAGGTATTTCCGCGCAACGCGACCGGCGACACGACGATCTCGCCGCAGACCTACGCTCCGCCCAGCGTGTCGCTGCCGAACTACGGCTTCGACCAGACCGACAACCGGCACGGCGGCGCGTCGCTGATCCAGCCGCTGCAAACGATCTCGACGGTGACCCGTACCAACCTCGATCCGGTCAGCATCTTCGGCGGCAGCATCATGACCGTCACGGGCATCGGCGTCGAGCCGTCGTTCCAGGAGACCGGCGTGCACGGCAACATCGGCGGCAACAACTTCGGCACTCAGGCTTCGTTCGCGTCTGCCGCCGACTACTTCTCGGAAGGCGAGAACACGCCGCCCTATTTCGGCGGGTTCAACTACATGCAGTTCTGCGGCGCCGCCGACAGCACGACGACCTCCTGGAACTCGTGCCCGGTCACCTGGTCGTTCCTCGCGCTGGGCCAAGCGGAATATCTGGACGTCGACAACTGGGGGCGCAGCCCCAACGGCATCGCGCCCGAGCAGCAAGCCGTCTTCTGGGAGACGCTCTATCACCAGAACGTCTACGCGGAGATCTCGGGCGCAGCTGCCAACCGACATCTACTCGGCGGCCAACAAGACGCAAGCGCAGGCCTTCCTCAACCGCGCCGACTCGTCGAAGACGATCTGGAAGGTCTACTCGTGGGATTCCGACCAGCAGGGCGGATTCCCGGCGCCCGGCTACGTGCCCGGCACCTATCCGCTCACCCCGGGAGCAAACGCACCGTGAGCCGGCATCGCCAGCGTGGCCAGGTCCTGCCGGTCTGGGCGATGGGCATCGTGGCGATGCTCATCGTCACGATGGCCGTCGTTCGCTACTCCGACATGGTGCGCTGGCAGGTTCGCGCGCAAAACGCGGCCGATGCCGCGGCCCAGGCGATCGTGGCGCTGCAGACCCAGCAGTTCAACGAGATGGAGATGACGCTGTACGCGGCTGACGTCGAGGAGTACCGCATCCGAAACATCCTGTACGCGCTGGAGCTCACCGCCTACGGCAACGGCGGCTGCAGATCGACGGCTCCTGCGCGGCTCGCTATGCGTCGCTCGTAGGGACAGTACCTCAAGGCGGTCGCGCGCTACAACAACGAAGTCATCCTGCTCGATCGCGTCGCCGGCAACATGGACTTCACCACGATGAACAGCGACGCGCACGCGCTTGATCGCCGACCTCGGCAGCGCGACGCTGTGCGGCAAGCAGGGCGGCGGCGACTGCGCGTTCGGTTATTCGCTCGTCTCGTTCAGCCGGCCGTACGCCGGTCTACGGCGTGCAGATGGACGCGCGCGCGTTCATCAAGCCGTCGCTGGGCGCACACATGACGCCGGCCGGGACGCTCAACCCGTCGCTCGACCCCGTTCAGGTCGAGGTCGCCGTCTGCGCCGACGTCCCGTCGCCGGTGCCGGCCTTCTTCAACTTCCAGCCCGCGCCGCACCGCGTGATCGCGCGCGCCGCCGCAACGGCCGTCATGATGGAACAGGACTGGTTCCAGCCGGGTTCGCTGATGAACCCCTGGACCCAGAACTACTATCAGCCGGCCGAGCTTCCGTCCGGGAGCGCTTCGAGCGACGGCGACCGGCGACGACAAGGACTGGTACGCCGTCGACTTCGCCGGCAACGGCTCGGCCGCCAACACGGCGCACGAACGGCTACACCTTCGGCATCTACAACAACGAGTTCACCGCCTACCTCGGCTGGTGGAACGCCGTGCCGATCCGGCCGCAGAGCGGCACGCTGCCCGACAACCAAGCTGGGATGTTCTTCGTGAGACCACCGCCAACGCGGCGCCGCGCTGATCGAGACCGCGATCGCGCTGCCGGTCGCCCTGCTTTCGCTGTTCGGCCTGGTGTGGGGGATGCAGCTGAGCACGATCAACGAGCGCGTGCAGCTCGCGGTTCGGTACACCGGCATGCTCGGCGACACAAAGTCAGGCGTTCCACGACTACTCGCTCTACACGCTGTACAACGCGCTGGGCTCCAACGCCGACGGTTTCGACCTCGCCCTGTGCGCCGGCATCACGACCGACGTCCTGCAGGGCGGCAGCGACATTGCCTCGCAGACGCTGACGGTTCCGTCGTTCTGGCAGCCCGGTTCGATCGTCGCCAACGGAACTCCGCCACCGCGTGCACGACGCACGTGACGACGCTCTCCAAGCCAACCTCTCGCGGCACGTACATCTTTCTCGAGACCGACGCGTCGATCGACGCGACCGTTCCGGTCGACCTTCGCCGCCTATGTCGCCAACGCGAACGCCTCGCAGCGCTTCTACCGCACGCCCGACCTCACGTCGGTCGTGCGCTGCTTGCCGGCGCAGTTCGCGAATGCCATCGAAGACTCGCTCGAGCCCGGTCGATCGACAACTCGACGGGCGGGATCACCACGCCCGCTCAACGGCTCGATCTCCGCGCCGGCGCTGGCCGCGTCGCAGTGCGACGCCGCGATGACGCCGGGCCCGTCCCGACGCCTCCCAGCACCTACGCGCCGTCCACGACGCCGCCGACACAGGCGCCGACCGCGACGCCGACCCCGGTGCCGACCGCGACGCCCGTCGCCGACGCCGAAGCCGACGCCGACGCCGAAGCCGACGCCGACGCCCGACGCCGGTGCCGACGCCGACGCCCAAGCCGACGCCGACGCCGACGCCGACGCCGAAGCCGACCGCGACGCCGGTCCCGACGCGCGACGCCCAAGCCGACCGCGACGCCGAAGCCGACGCCGACGCCCAAGCCGACCGCGACGCCGACGCCGACGCCCAAGCCGACCGCGACGCCGAAGCCGACGCCGACGCCGACGCCGACGCCGAAGCCGACCGCGACGCCGGTCCCGACGCCGACGCCGACGCCGACGCCGATCCCGACGCCGACACCGACGCCGAAGCCCACCGCGACGCCGTCGCCGACGCCGACGCCGACCCGGTGCCGACGCCGACGCCCAAGCCGACGCCGTCGCCGACGCCGACCCCGACGCCGACGCCGAAACCGACCGCGACGCCCACGCCGGCTCCGGGAGGCGGCACGTCCTGACCGCTACGAGACCCTCGCGGCGCCCCGACCGGGCGCCGGCGCCGCGGGGGTTCGCGCCTCAGCTCAGCGCCGGCGGTCTACAGGACGGGGTGAGTCGAGAGCGCCAGCGCAACGCAGCACAGCGCGATTTGCGCCAGCAGCATCCAGCAGCCCAGCTCGATGATCCTGAAAATGAGATCGCTGCCCATCGCGTATCAACGTACGCTTCCGTACGTCGTCGTGCCGAACAAGGTTCGAAAGTCCCGCGGTTGTCGGAGACTTTACGTGCGACCGGTCGCACTTTCGCACACAACGGCGCCGCATGGGTACATCGTCTTCGACTCGTGTTTCGCATCGCTTTGCTGTTCGGTTTGTTCCTCGTGTTGTCGACTGGCTCCGCATCGGCGTCCTTTCCGGCGGGCAGCGTCACGGGCTTCGGGGACGTCTGGTCCGCAGAGCGAGTACCTGCGCGACCCCGGTGCGAAGTGGACCGTCGACGACGTTCGCCGGCGCGGCGGACAGTTCGCGCCGGCGGTCTCGCTGGGGCCGACCGGCGGGCTCGGTCTGTTCGAACCGTCGACGATTTGGTTTCGGCTGACGCCGCGCGCGGTCGAGACCGAGCCATGGTACTTCGAGTTGTCGGCCCACGTGAGCCGCGCCGACCTGTTCTACGTCGCGCCGAACGGCACGGTGCAGCACGCCGCCTTCGACGGGCCGCTGCCGTTCGCGATCGAACCGGTCGCGACGTCGGGCTTGGTGGCGCGGCTGCCGCAGGGCGCGCTCCGCAGCGGCAGCATCTACGTGCGCGTCGTCACCCGGATCGATCGGTTCGGCCAGTTCGCGCTGCGCCCGGAGTCGTGGGTGCTGGCCTACAACCGGCCGGCCGAGATCGGACGGCTGCTCGCCTTCGTCTTCACCATCGGGATCATGCTCGCGCTGGGGTTCCTCAACCTGATCCTGGCGCTGAGCGTTCGCGATCGGACCTTCGCCTGGTACGCGGCCGCGATGATCGCGTTCGCCGCGTACGAGCTGGTCGTGTCGGGTGCGATGTCGCGCATCACGCCGGTGCACGAGCTGCTGCCGTACGATCCGCTGATCTACCTGACGTACCTCGCCTACTTGGGGCTGGTCGTCGGCTTCAGCCGCTCGCTGCTGCACCTGCCGGCGGCGGATCCCAAGCTGTGGAAGCTCGTCCGCGTCACCTATGCGGCGGTGTTTCTCTCGGCGACGTTCTACGTCGTCTGCCCCAACGTGCTCGACGCGGTGCACTTGCTGCCGTGGCTCGATCCGCTGGCCAGCGGCGCGTTCTTGATCGCGATGCTCGCGTCGGGCGTCGCGTTGTGGCGCCGGGTCGGCACGCCGCTCGCGCGCTACTACTGCATCGCATTCGCCGGCGGGATCGTCGGGATCGTACTCGACACCTCGGCTCGCAACGGCCTGATCCCCGACAGTTCGTGGGCGACGATCGCGGCCGCGCTCAGCGCGGCGTGGGAAGCGCTGTTCCTGTCGGTCGCGCTGTCGCAGCACATTCGCGGCACGACGATTCGTGCTGAAGAGCTGCAGGGCGAGCGCGACGAGCTCGAAGCGGTCGCGCTGCGCGACAGCCTCAGCGGCCTGTGGAACCGCCGCGCGTTCGAGCAGCAGCTCGAGAGCGAGTGGTGGCGCGCCGCGCGCAGCAATACCAGCTTGGCGGTGGTGCTGATCGACATCGATCGCTTCAAAGCCTACAACGACACGCACGGCCATCTGCTCGGCGACGAGGTACTGGCTCGCGTCGCCTCGTCGATCGCGCGCGTCGTGCGCCGCACGTACGACATGGTCGCCCGGTTCGGCGGCGAGGAGTTCGTCATCTTGCTGCCCGGCTGCACGCTGGCGGACGCGCTCGCGGTCGCCGAGTCGGCGCGCGTCGCGGTGCGCGGTGAAGGGATCATGCACCACTCGAGCGAGCACCGCGTCGTCACCGTCAGCGTCGGCGTCGCGGCGACCATTCCCGAGCTCGGCACGCTCCCCGCGTCGCTGGTGGACGCGGCCGACCAGGCGCTCTACGAGGCCAAAGGCGAAGGCCGCGACCGCACGTCGGTCGCCCACGCCGCCGTCGCCCAAGCGTGAAGGCGCAAGTGCGTCTTCGCTCGCCCTTTCCTTCGACAAGTTCAGGACAGGCTAGCTCAGGATAGGCTGTTCGGCCCTTCGACGGGCTCAGGGCCGATCCGCCACAATGGTAGGTCGGCGCAAAGCGCCAACCGAGGATCACGTGCGTAGGATGCGCACGACTTGGGCCAGCGAGGGTGGGCGGCCGTAGAGCAGGAGACCGACGCGATAGACTTTGCCGGCCAGCCACGCCAGCGCGACGGCGGCAGCGAGGTTGACGGCGAGCGAGAGCGCGATTTGCCACGGCGGTACGTTGGTGACCGCGATGCGGGTGAACATCACGAACGGCGCGAGCAGCGGCACCTGCGAGAAGATCGCTACCGTCGGCGAGTTCGGCGCCTGCAGCCCGATCTGCGCGAGCACGAAACCGAGCACGACCGGGATGACCAGCGGCCCGGCGACCGCGCCGAGATCCTCGGTGCGGTTGATCAGCGACGCGGCGGCGGCATAGAGTACCGAGTACTGCACGAAGCCGACCAGAAAGAAACCGATCAGCGACAAGATCTCGTCGGGCGGCAGCGCGATCGGCGCCAGATCGAGCGGAACGCCGGCGCTCGAAGTGTCGCCGAACATCCCGACGATCGCCCCGCCGGCCGCGCCGCCGACGGCGATCCAGACCACGAGCTGGATGACGCCGGTCGACGCCGAGGCGAGAATCTTGGCGGCCAGCAAGCGGGTGGGATCGACCATTGCGACGAGCAGCTCGGCGATGCGGCTGGTCTTCTCTTCGGCCACCGACGCCATGATTGCTTGCGCGTTGAGCAGGATCGCGATGTACAGCAGGATGACGAACAAATAGCCCAGGCCCTTGGCGGTGTTCGCCGCCGACGCGTTGCTGAAGCGTCCGCCGATACCCCGCACTTGGACCGCGACCGTCGCGTGCCGCTGGATGTCCTCGACCGACAGGCCGGTCGAGAACGCGATCTGCAGCGGTGCGAGATCGCGCGCGAACGCGCCGCCGAACGCCGACGGATCGCGGGCGTAGATCAGCACCCGCAGCCGGTCGCCGTCGCGGGCGAGCTCAGCGACCGCGGCGGCCTTGCCGTTAGCTTCGAGGTACGCCACGCTCGGCGCGGCGGTCAGCGCGGTGTGCCTCGCGCCGATCCTGAAGTCCCGGGCCAATAGCTTCGCGGCGACCGCGGTCAAGCGCGGATCGCCGACCAGGACGATGCCGTTCGCCTCGGACCCCAGCGCGGCGCCGAACAGCTTGGGGAGCAGCGCGATGAGGATCACGCTGAGCGCGCCGATCACCGTCGCGAACAGATAGGGCCGCGACGTGATGCGGCGCTTGAACTCGGCGCTGAAGACGACCGTCGTGACGTTCACGCCGCCGCTCCGATCGCGCGCAGGTAGATGTCGCGCAGGCTGGGCTCGACGCGCTCGAAGCGCGTGACGTCGCCGGCGGCGACGAGGCGCCGCAGGAGCGCCGCGGTATCGGCGTCGGCGGGTACCTGATAGGCCAGCACCGCGCGGTCGGCTTGGGGCAGCCGCGCCGCGCCGGCGGTCGTGTCGAGCACCGCGCGCAGCGGATCGCTGACCGGCTCGACCTCGACGATCCGGGTCGGCCACGCGGCGCGCAGCTGGCGCAGCGTGCCTTCGACTCGCACCGTTCCGCCGGCGATGACGCCGAACGACTCGCACAGGTCTTCGACCTGCCACATCTGGTGGGATGACAGGATCAGCGTCGTTCCCGCTTGCTGCAGTCCGCGCAGCACGCCGAGCAGCGTCTCGGCGTTGACCGGGTCGAGCCCGGAGAACGGCTCGTCGAGCACCAGCAGCTCGGGATCGTGCAGCGCCGCGCAGGCGATCTGCACTTTCTGCTGGTTCCCTTTCGAGAGCTCCGCGCACGGGCGGTCGGCGTATTCGCCCAGACCGAGGCGCTCGATCCAGGCGGCCGCGCGCCGCGCATCGTCCGGCGGCGCGACGCCGTGCAGCCGCCCGAAGTACGCGATCTGATCGCGCACCTTGAGCTTGCCGTACAAACCTCGCTCCTCGGGCATGTAACCGAAACGCCGCCGCACGTCGAGATCGACCGGCGTGCCGTTCCAGGTGATCGTTCCGCGGTCGGGGACGAGGATGCCGAGGATCATGCGCATCGTCGTCGTCTTGCCGGCGCCGTTGGGACCCAGCAGCCCGAACGCGTCGCCCGGCCGCACGGTGAACGAGATGTCGCGCACCGCGACCACACTGCCGAACGAGCGGGCGACACCGGACAGGAGCAAAGTACCCACGAGGCGATCTCCTTCGCGAGGAGGGACGACGACCTTGCTTCGAATCGACTTGCAAAACCGCGCGAGCGTGGTGACGGGCGCGGCGCGCGGCATCGGACGCGCCTGTGCGAGCGCGCTCGCGCAGGCCGGCGCACAGGTCGCGCTGATCGACCTGGACGGGGCGGGCGCCGAGCAGACCGCGCGCGAGCTGGCGGCGCAGCACGGCGTCACCGCGCGCGCGTACGCGTGCGACGTGCGCGACGCGGCCGCGATCCACGCGGCGATCGACGCCGCCGCGAACGATCTCGGCCGGCTCGACATTTTGGTCAACAACGCCGGCGTGCAGTTCGTCTCGCCGATCGCCGACTTCCCCGACGACAAATACGCCGACGTCCGGGCGATCGACCTCGACAGCGTCTTCTACGCCACCAAGGCCGTCTGGCCGCACTTGGTGCGCAGCGGAGCCGGGCGCATCGTCAACGTAGCCAGCGTCCACGGACTCGTCGCGTCGCCCTTCAAAGCGGCGTACGTCGCCTCCAAACACGGCGTCGTCGGCCTCACCCGCGCGAGCGCGCTCGAAGGCGCGCCGCACAACATCACCGTCAACGCGATCTGCCCCGGCGCCGTGATGACCGATCTCGTGCGCGGTCAAGCGCCGCAGCTGGTCGAGTCCTACGGCGGCGGCATCACCGAAGCACAAGCGCTGGAGAAGGCGTTCCTCGAAGCGATGCCGTCGCGGCGCTTCATCGAGCCGGCCGAGGTCGGCGCGCTGTGCGCGTTCCTGTGCAGCGACTACGCGGTGTCGATCACGGGCGCGCCGATCGCGATCGACGGAGGGTGGTCGGCTCATTGACCCCACTCCGCCCCCCGCGACATGGTCGGAATCGCGGTAAGGCTGCGGGGGATCATTCGCGAGGGTTGCAGGGTGAGTGGCAATGTCAGCCTGAGTAACGATCGGGCGATTCGACGATCGAACGTGCGGCGTCGCGATCGTGGCGTCATCCTGCGCGCGGCGCAGGGTGACAGATGGAAGTCCGATTGCGCGCCGCGGGGCGAGTTGTGACGGTGTTGACTTTTTGTTTGGCGGCGTGATAGGGTCTTGGGACGTATCGCGCGGGTGCGATGTGTAAAAAGAAGGGAGGAACGTTGATGAATCTACTCGGGCTCATGCTCATCCCCACCGAGATGCACGCGGCGTCGGTCGTTGCGCGTTCTGGTTTCGCACTTTTGGAGGTTGCATCACGCTGACCTGACCGTTTTCGGCACGTCGGTCTTGATGAAGCCTCCGTACCAACGGAGGTTTTTTCGTGCCATTCAACCAGCAGGTCTTGGCCGTGCTCGTCCGCGATCGGCAGCGAGCCATCGCGCGCGATTTCGCCTTCGCGCGCGGCATCCGGCTGCGCCGCGACGCGGCGGTCGCGGTCTACGCATTCGCCCGAGCGGTCACCGTCGTCGCGGTCGCGCTCGACGACGAGCCGGGTACGGTACGTGCGTGACCAAGATCGGCGTCGTCAGCGACACGCATCTGCCCCGCTTCGGGCGCGCGCTGCCGCGCGCGCTCGTGCGCGGGCTGCAGCGCGCCGGCGTGACGCGCATCCTGCACCTCGGTGACCTGACCGAGCCGCTGGCGGTGGAGCTGTTCGAGGCGCTCGCGCCGTTCGACGCCGTCGCCGGGAACAACGACGGGGCAGAGTTGCGCGCGCGCTTCGGGCGGCGCAAAGTCGTGCAGATCGAAGGCGTGCGCATCGGGATGATTCACGGCGACGGGCGGCGCGGGAGCACCGCGTCGCGCGCGCTCGAGGCATTCGCGCCCGACGAGGCCGACGTGATCCTGTTCGGCCACAGCCACCGGCCCTACGTCGGGCGCGACGGGCGGCGGCTCGTCGCCAACCCCGGCTCGCCGACCGACAAGCGGTTCAATCCGCTCTACTCGTACGCGGTCCTCACGGTCGACGCGGCACGCGCGCGAATCGATCTGCGCTTCTACGCCTCGCGCCGGCCGTAGGTCGATAGCCCTTTCGGCCGAGTTCACGGCCTGTCCATGACTCGGCAAGGCATAGCACAAACTGGTCATGACATCCTGCGGTACGCGCCGGCTTTCGGCGCGCTCCGCAGGAGGGCTCCATGCACGTACTGTCCATCATCGCGGCGCTGGCCGTCGCGCTCACGATCGGTTTCGCGACCGCGCGTCCGGCGCACCACCCGGGGTCGCCCGTCGTGACGCCGTTCGACGGGGGCGACGGCGGATTCCGGCGGGACGTTCAACGGCTCGGGACCGCCGGGCTGACGAACGGACCGCTTACCCTTCGATAAACTCAGGACAGGCGCCGAAGGGGCTCGCGACGCCCCTTCGGCCAGCCCGCGAAGACGTCAGCGCGGGGAACGCAGCTCGTCGAGCAGGCCGAGCTTGGCGCACTTGGCGACCAGCGCGGCGCGCGTGCGCACGTTGAACGCGAAAAAGATCGCGCGCGTATGGTTGTTTATGGTGTTGAAGCTGCGCTCGAATTCGCCGGCGATCTCGCGCGCTTTCTTGCCTTTGCACAGCTCGCCGAGGACGCGGCGCTCCGCCGGGGTGAGCTGACCGATCGCGTCGTCCTCGGTGCTGCGCGCTTCGAGCGATTTCCGGAGCCACGCGTTCGTGGTGTTGCGAAGCGCGTCGATCGCGATCTGCGCGTAGCGGCGATCGCCGGTCGCGGTGCGCAAGTCGTCGGCCGTGAGCGCGGCGCGCAACCGGTACGATAAACGGGTCCAGAGCTCGAGCGAGCGCTCGAGCAGCGCGACGCCCTGGGCGGTGTGGCCTTCGGCCAGCGCGACCTTTCCGCGCGCTTGCAGCTCGTACGCTTCGAGCCGCCGGTCGCCCTCGATCGACAGCATCTCGGTGCGCCTGGGCCGCGTGCGATCGTAGAGCGCCAGCACCTTCTGAGCCGTCTCGAGCTCGGCCGGCGGCACGGCGATCGCGAACGAGAGCATCGCTATCCGCCGCTCGACGTCGAGGTCGACCTGGTCGCCGCGCAACAGCAGCGCTCCGGCGACCTCGAGATAGCGCGACGCCGAGAAGCGGTCGCCCACGACTGTCGACACCAGCGCGGCGCCGATCAGTGCCAGCGCGTGATGACTGCTGTCGACCGTCAGCGACAGCGCCAGCTGCCGCTCGTCCCACGCGCGCACGATCTCGCCTTCGAGCAGCGACAACCACGACAGGTACTCGAGCACGTAGAACCGCTCGATGCGCGTGTCGTCCGACCACGTGCAGGCGTGGTACTGCCGGCGCACCAAGCGCCCCAGGCGAAGATCGATCGTCTCGGCCGCGATGATGCCGAGCGCGTTGAGAATGCGCGCCCGACCTTTGACGTCCGCGCCGTCGGCCGCGTCGAGCGCTTCGAGCGCGGCGGTGAACGACGGAGCGGCCGCCGCATAATTCTCGCGGCGCACGTCGATCCAGCCGAGCAGCTGCAGCAGGCGCGAGCGAATGACGCCGGTCGCGGCGGGCAGCGCGGCTTCGATGATCGCCTCGGCTTCGGGCAGCTGCCGCGCACTCCAGCGGCTCAGCGCGCGATAGTACGCGACTTCCGCCGACAGTCGCTTCGCGCCGCGCCCGGCCAGCGCCGCCGCCTCGTCGAGCAGGGCATGGCCGCGCTCGCGGGCGCTCGTGCGGGTGAGCGCCGCTCCCGCCAGCATCTGGACGAGCACGGTCTCCTCGGTCCCTTTGGCTTCTTTGCGAACGCGCTCGAGGATGGCACCGACGTCGCCCGGCCGATCGAGCGCGAGCAGCGCGCGCGCGCGCAGCAGCGCAGCCGCGACGCGGTCTTCCCTCCGTTCGAAACGCAGAGCAGCGGCCGACAGCAGGACCTGCTCGTACTCGCCCGCATCCCATGCCGCGCGCGCGCGATCCAAACCTGAGGCCACGGCCGGCTGGGCGCCGGCGCGACGGGAGCTAGCCACGACGGCTCACTTTCCCATCGCGGCGCTCTAGTCTTTTCTTCTCAGAAGCCTGACCACGAGCGCCGGGCCGAAACATCGGGCGCCCCGGCGGGTTAGCAATCGGCATGGGCCTTCTGCGACTCTTGCTGACCTCGCGCCGGACGGTCGTCCGCGCCTGGCGGCTGGCCCGTGACGAGCGCGTGCCCAAACGCCTCAAAGTCGGGGCGGCGCTGGGCCTGCTGCTGATCCTGTCGCCGATCAACTTCTTGGGCGACATCCCGCTGCTGGGATTGGTCGACGATGCGGCGCTGATCGGTCTGCTGCTGAGCTGGTTCGTGCGCGTCGCCGGCCCGTACGCGACCGACGACATCGTTCAAGCGGCCCCCTAGGCTTCGCCCCGCCGGCGCGCCGGCGGTGAGCAACACGACAGTGCGCCGGTCGCCGCGCGGTGAGCAAGTCTCCGCTCGGTCTGTCTCGAAGGCCAGACGATGAAGTTTGCATGGGTTGCCTTGCTGTTCGCGGCGCTGAGCGGCACGGCGCTGGCCCAGGGCGCGCCGCTGCCCGGCGGGACGTCGCCGGCACCCGCGGCCCAAGTGCCGGCCGCCCAGATCGTGATCTCGGGTTGGCGTTACGAGTGCGATTCCAGCAGCGGCACTTTCGCCTGCCACGTGAGCGATGTCGTCACCGTGCGCGGCAGCGACTCCGTGGTCGCGGCGGTTCGCGTTCAGTTGGCCGGCGAGCCGAAATCGCCGGTGGTCGCGGTGCAGGTTCCGCTCGGGATCGCCGTCGCGCACGGCGTGCGCGTGTGGTTCGACAACGGCGCGCAGCAAACGGTCCCGATCTTCACCTGCGACCGGCGCGGCTGTTTCGCGACGGCGCAGCTCGGCGGTCCGATGCTCGCCGCGATGCGCACGGGAAAACAGCGGATGCGCATCGCGTACGAGGGACTCAACGGGACGACCGAGCAGACCATTTCGATCCAGCTCGGCCTCGACGACTTCCCGGCCGCCTACGAGCAGCTCCGCCGCTAACAGCGGCGCCGATGCCCGCGCAGGCCGCACGCCCAGCGTTCGGCCCCGCCAGGGGCCGAACGCACACTATAGACGTTTGCCGATCTGCACGTAGGCGCCGAAGGTATGCGTGCGGGCGGAGAACCCGTACTCGGCGCCGATCTTCAGATCGAGCTTGTTCTTCGAGGTGATTTGCACCGACGGCGCAATGTCCACCACCGTCCGGTCGACGAGGTCGCTCACGGCGAACGGTGCGACGTTCGCCGGCGCGCCTTCGAGCGTCGCCGACGTGGAGCTCTGCGGATTCCCGAGCAGACGGCGCACGGACAGATCGAGCGACGGCCGGAGCGTCGTCGAGCCGGAGTGCGCGATCGTCTGCAGCGAGACGCCCGAGGTCAGCGTCGTGAACGTTTGACCGTGCGCGGCGACGTGGGCATCGAGCACGCCCGCGCCGGTTTCGTCGAGCGCCCGGCGCCGACCCGCGTCGCTCCGACGTCGACGAACGGACGCAGCGTCGTCGTACCGTGCTCGATGCTGCGCTCGGCGCGCAGGTGCGCGGCGACGAAGCTCGATCGGAGATTTCCGCGCGCCGACGTGGTCGCGGTCGGGAAGCTCGGCGTGCGGGTCGACGCGCACGAGCCCGTGCCGGCGGCGAGGCTTGCCGACAAGACCCCATGGTCGCCGACGAGGCGCTTCGCAACCAGCCCGGCTTCGAGCTCGTCGCCTGACAGCGACTGCGCACCGGCGGTGTCGAGCGAACCGTTGTCGTAACGCAGCGCCGCGCCGAACAGGCTGCGGCCGTCGCCGATCGAGCGCTGGTAGCCCGCTGAGACGCCGGACATGGTCTGCGCGTACCCGACGCCGCCGAAGGTCGCCGATTGGCTGCCGTGCACTGCATCGAGACTGCCCCAGCTGCAGTTGCCGGCGCGCTCACCGAGCGAACCACCACCGCGGCAGCTCAGCATCGCGTTCGAGAACGCGTCGTTCGCCGACAGCGCGGCGGTCGACAGCGCGGCCGTTCCGAGGCCGGGCCC
>CAVTWP010000001.1:0-394770 GCA_963738465.1 Vulcanimicrobiota bacterium | reverse complement strand
TCTCGCACGCGATTTGACGTCGCCCGTCGCGAAAGAAGAAGACCTCGCACCGCGAGGTCTCTCGAAAACGGTGGGCGGCAGAAGGATTGAACTTCTGACCTCTACAGTGTCAATGTAGCGCTCTCCCACTGAGCTAGCCGCCCGTCAAGGGGTGAGTCTACCGGATGCGCGGCGCCGCGTCAAACCCCTCCCGTCGCAGGCCGGCTGCGGACCGGCGCGCGCAGCAGGCGGCGCTGTAGCGCGCCGCCGAGGCCGCCGGGGACGAAGAGCACGAGCACGATGAAGAGCACGCCCAGCAAGAAGAGCGGCTCCGACAGCGGGACGCGCAGCACCGCGGGCAGCGATTGCACCGCCGGCGCGTTGGACAGCGCGACCAAGCGGAAGTCCAAGTACTCGTACACGACGCCGCCGAGCACGGCGCCCCACAGCGTGCCGACCCCGCCCAGCACCACCATCACCAGCAGCGCGAGGGTGAAATCGGCGGTCGTCACCTGCGGGTTCGCACCGCCTTGCAGCAGCAGGTACACGATGCCGCACATCGACGCCAGGAACGCCGACAGCACGAACGCACCGAGCTTGTAGAGATACGGATTCAGCCCGAGCACGCCGACGCGCCGTTCGTTCTCGCGAATCGCCTGCCAGACGCGGCCCGGCGGCGAATTCACCGCACGCCAGGCGACGAGGTACACGACCACGATCAGCGCCAGCGCCAGCCAGTACAGGTTGCGCGTGTTGACCACGCCGACCAGGAACGACGGCAGCACGTCGCCGCTGAGCGCGAGGCCCTCTTCGCCGCCCGTCAGGCCGAAGGGGTTCTGCATCACCAGGATGGAGCCGGCCTGCGCGAACGCGAGCGTCACCATCGCGAACGGGATGTCGCGCATGCGCAGGCAGACCGCCCCGAGGATCAATGGAAGCACGAGGGCCACGATCACCGTCAAGCCGACGGCAGCCGGCAGCGACCAGTGCCAGCGCGCCAGCGCGATCGCCGTGACGTAGACGCCGGTCGCAAAGTACAGCGCGTGACCGAACGAGAGCAGGCCAACGTAACCGAACACGAGGTCGTAGGTGATCGCCAGCGCACCGAACGCGAAGCACATCCCGAGCAGGTTGAGCGTGCCGGGCGAGCTGAGCGCGCCGTCGAACAACCCCGGGATCGTGACGCCGGCGAACGGCAGCAGCGCGAGCACGATCAGTCCGACGGCGATGCCCGATGCGAGCGCACGTGCGTCACGTCGACGTCCCCGAGAAGCCGCCCGGTCGCACCAGCAGCACGACCGCCAGCAGCAGCACCACCGAGAAGTCGCCGACACCGGCCGCCGCGTAGAAGTTGAGGAACTGCTGCAACACACCGACGACGACGGCCGCCAGGGCGGACCCGGTGACCGAGCCGAGCCCGCCGATGATGACGACGATGAAAGCGAAGATCAGCATCGACGTGCCGCGCAGCGGATCGACCGTGCCGAAGTACGTCGCGGCGAGGATCCCCGCCAGGCCGGCCGCCATGCCGCCGATGGTAAAGACCAGCGTGAAGGCGCGCTGCACGTCGATCCCGAGCGCCTGCACCATGTCGCGGTTCTCGACGCCGGCGCGCACGATCAGGCCGAAACGCGTGCGCTGCAAGAAGAAGAGCAACAGTCCCAGCACGACCGCGGCGAAGACGATCGTGACGAGCCGGGTGGTGGGGATCCCGGCGCCGGCGATCGACACGGTGTTCGTCATCCACGCCGGCAGGACGAACGTCTGCGGGTCGCTCCCGAAACCGCCCTGCACCAGCGAGATCGTGGCCAGCGCCAAACCGACGGTCACCAACACTTGTCCGACGTGCCGCGCGTACAGCGGCCGGATCAGCAGCACCTCGGTGAGCGCGGCGAACAACCCGCCGATGGCGATCGCGACGACGACCGCGAGCGTCCAGCGCAGCTCCGCTGACGCGCTCGGCAGCAGCCGGGCCGCGATCCACCCCGCGTACGCGGCGACCGTGAAGAATGCCCCGTGCGCGAAGTTCAGCACGCGCATCAAGCCCCAGATCAGCGACAACCCCGCCGCGATCAGAAAGTAGAGCGCGCCCAGTCCGAGCCCGGTGATCAACAGGAGCGCGACCGTCGTCATCGCGTCAGTGGCTCCCCGCTGCGGCCAGGCCGAGGTGACGGCGGGCGAGCTCGGGATCGCCCATGAGCTGATCGACGTTGCCGGTGAACGAGACCCGGCCTTGGTCGAGCACGACGACATCGCGTACCAGCTTGTGCGCCACGCTGAGGTTCTGCTCGACCAGCAGGATCGTCGCAAGTTCGGCCGCGCGCCGCAATGCGTCGACCACGTGCCGCACGACCAGCGGCGCGAGCCCTTTGGTCGGCTCGTCGACCAGCAAGATCCGATTTTTTCCGTTGAGCAGCGCGCGCGCCAGCGCGACCATCTGCTGCTGGCCGCCGGACAGCGTGCCGGCTTTTTGCGCGCCCCGCTCGCGGAGCTCGGGGAACAGCTCGTACACGAGATCGTAGCGCAGCGCCGAGCCGGGACGCTCCGCGAGCCGCAGGTTCTCCTCGACCGTCAAGCCGGCGAACACGTCGCGGTCCTCCGGCACGTACGCGACGCCGCGCCGCACGATCTCGTGGACGGGCAGGCCGGTCGTTTCCTCACCGCCCAGCGCGACACTGCCCGTGCGGGTGACCAATCCGAGGATGCCGCGCAGCGTCGTCGTCTTGCCGACGCCGTTGCGGCCCAGCAAGCCGGTGATGCCGCCTTGCCGCACGTCGAACGACACGCCTTGCAGAACGTGCGACTCGCCGAGATACACGTTGAGGTCGCGGACCTCGAGCAGCGGCGCGGCGAAGATCATAGCGGATCGCCGAGATAGGCGGACTGCACGACCTCGTTGGCGATGATGCTCGCCGGGGTGTCGACCGCGAGCAGCGCGCCGTGGTGCATCACGGCCATCCGGTCGGCCAGGCCCATGATCAGATCCATGCGGTGCTCGACCATCAGCACGGTCTTGCCGCGGTCGCGGTGGATGCTGCGGATCAGCGCCATCATCTCCGGCACGTCCTCCACGGCGATTCCCGCGGTCGGCTCGTCGAGCAGCACCACGTGGGGATCACCGCACAGCAGGATGGCGAGATCGAGCTTGCGCTTCTCGCCGTGCGATAGCGACGCGGCCTTGACACGTTCGCGCTGCGCCAGGCCGACCGCGGCGAGCGCGCCGCGCGCGCGCTCGAGCGCTGCCGTCTGCCGATCGGCGAGCGCCCAGACGCGATCGGAGCCGCCCAAATGCGCCTGCGCGGCGAGTCGCACGTTCTCCAGCGTGGAGAGCGCGGCGAAGATGGTCGACGTCTGGAACGTTCGGCCTATCCCGCGGCGCGCCCGAACGTAGGGCGGCGCCGCGGTGACGTCCTCGCCGCGGAATGCTACCGTCCCCGACGTCGGCCGCGTGACCCCCGAGAGCAGGTTGAACAGCGTCGTCTTGCCGGCCCCATTGGGTCCGATGATGACGAGCAGCTCACCCTCGTTCACATCGAGGTCCACGCCGTCGACGATGGTGACGCCGCGGATGCGCAGGCCGAGGTTCGTGGTCGACAGGATTGCGGGAGAACCCGCCTGGTTCATGCGGTTACTTGAACGGATGCACGGGCGGCGATACGGCCTGCAGCGGAACGGTGCGGACCAGCTTGGGAGTCAGGTTCGTGCCCGGTCCCTGCAGCTTCGCCACGAACATCGGCTGCAGCATCGCGTGATCGGCGGCGCGCACGGTCTGCTTGCCCTTGGGGGCGTCGAACGTCCACCCCTCGAGCGCCGAGATCATCTTGCGGACGTCGTCGCCGTCGGCCTTCTCGATCGCTTGCACGATCATCTGCGCGGCGACGAAACCGTCGGGATCGAACAGATCGGCGACCTTGTTCTGCTTCTTGAGCCCGGCGACGAGGGCATCGTTGACCGCGTTCTTCGGCGCCTCGTAGAAGTAGTACGACAGGAACGCGATCTTCGTCCCCGCGCTGCCCAGCGTCTCGTACGACGAGCGCTGATCGAGCCCGGTCACCACCTTGGTCGAATCGAAGATGCGCGCGTCGTCGAGCGATTTCCACATCGCGGGCGCGGTCGCGCCGGCCCAGGCCACGAAGAGCAGGTCCGGCTTGGCGTCTTTGATCTTCTGCGCGAACGGTGTGAAATCGTTCGCCGACAGCGGCGCGAGAACCGCATCGACGCTCGCGCCTTCCCCGCCGAGGACCGCGCGCACGGCGTTGACGTTGGCCTGGCCGAAGGCGGAGTCTTGCGCGTACACGAGCACCTTCTTGCCGCGCAGGCTGGTGCCGACGATCGTTCCGGCGGTCAGCACGTCTTGGTAGGTCTGGCGCCCTGATCGAAACGTGTTGCGGTTGTTGCCGCTCACGCCGTCGGCCGCGGCCGGGCCTGAGACGAACAGAATGTTGTTCTCCTTGGCGAGCGGCGCCATTTGCAGTGCGATGCCCGACGCGGTCGACCCGGCCGAGGATCTTGAAGCCCTGGCCGACGAGGTCTTTGGCGGCCGCAACGGCCTTGGCCGCGTCGTTGGCATCGTCGCGCTCGGTCACCACGATCTTGTGGCCCGCGGCCATCCCGGTGTGGTGCGTCGCATAGTCCAAACCGACGGCAAAACCGTCAGCATACTGTGCACCATATGATGCCAACGGTCCGGTCTTGGAGTAGATCAGGCCGACGTTGACCGGCGCCTTGGCGCCGGCGGCGCCGGCTGGGACCGTGCCGCCCAGGGTGCACAGCTCGATGACCAATGCCGATGCCGTCAGCATCGTAAAAACGCGACGAATGCTCATGCGGCCACAATACACCGGCCAGCGGCGAAGTCTTGCCGCGGCCCGGGAGCGCCCGGCGCCGCACGCGAAGCTGCGCGCGATGCCGCACCTTCGCTACGAGTCGATCGCTCCGGTCCTCATCGTGGAGCGCGTCCAGCCCACGCGCGATTTCTTCCGCGACCGGCTGGGGTTCGACCAGACCGCGGTCGTCGCCGACGGCGACGAGCTGGGATTCGCGATGCTGGAAAAAGACGGCGTCGTCGTCATGGTGCAGTCGCACCGCAGCGTGATCGACGACGTCGGGCCTGACGCGGCGCGGGCGATCAACGACACGATCTCAGCGCGCGGCGCGGTCGGGTTGTTCGTGACGGTGAGCGACGTCGAGCTGGTGGTGCCGACGATCGCCGACGCGGACGTGATCGTGCCGTTGCGCAAGACCTTTTACGGAATGCACGAGATCACGGTGCGGGAGCCGGGCGGTCACGCGGTGACGTTCGCGTCGCGGCTCCCGCGATGAGCCGCTCGAGCTAGCCTTTCTGCTGCTTGACCATCGTCTCGCGGCGGTTGAGCACCAGGATCCTGTCGGCGTGACGCTGCCCGAGGAGCTTCTGGTCGTAGAACACCTTGACCAGCTGCCCGGAGTGCAATGCCTTCATCTGGTACGTCGACTTTCCGTCACTCGAGAAGACTTGGTCGAAATGCGGCACGAGCAGGAAGGACAGCTCCTTGCCGGTCTTGTCATCCTTGATCTTGATGTTGTTGTCCGAGATGTGAACCAGGGTGCCTTCGACCCACGAAGAGCCGACCGGGACCGCGGCCGCCGGCATCGCCATCGACGCCGTGAGAGGGAGCGCGGCGAGTGCCGCGGCGACGAGAACAGTACGCATGTACGCCATCGTACCCTTAAGCCGCTTGCTTCTTGCGCGCTGCGGCGGTTTGCTTTTTCGCCGCGGTTGAGCTCTTGCTTGCTTTCGGGTGCTTGGCGCGTTCCGTGCGCACCGACTCGGCGAGGACGTCGCTGAGCGGCCGGCTCTCGCGTGCCATGATTCGCTCGACGAGCTCGACCACCGCCGCCTCGTCGCCGCTGAGCGCGTGCGCGCGTCGCCGCCACCTTGCGCTCGATCAGTCTGAGACCCCCGTGGGCCAGAAACTCGTCGATCACGCCGGGATGGATGTACGACTTCTTGCAGACCGCGGGCGTGTTGCCGAGCTTCTCGGCGACAAGCTTGATGGCGTCGGTAACGGCGGTCTTCACTTCACCTTTGCCTTCGACCTCGACCGCCGCGAGCTCGAGCGCGCAGCTGACCGTCGCCTCCCACGTGCGGAAGTCTTTGGCGGTGAAGTCGCCGCCCGCGATCTCGCGCAGATAGTCGTTCACGTCCTCCGAGCGCACCGGTCGCGACGTCGCCGCCGTCGTCGACGTACTCGAACAGATGCTGGCCCGGCAAATCCTGACCGGCCTTGACGATGCGCGCCAAGCCGCTTGTCCTTGACCTCGACCTCGTGGACCTTGCCGCTCTTGCCGCGGAAGTGGAACCGCATCGTCGCGCCGCGAACCTCGCGCATGCTCCTCCTGCAGCGTCGTGAGGCCGTAGGAGTCGTTGTCGCGCGCGTACTCCTCGTTGCCGACGCGAATCGACGTCGCTTCGAGCAGCGACACGACGGTGGCCAGCACTTTCTCGCGCGGCATCCCCGGCTTGGCGATGTCGCGCGCGACGGCGGCGCGAATCGCCGGCAGCGCCTTCGCGAACGCGATCATCCGGTCGAACTTGTTCTCGTCGCGGATCGCGCGCCAGCGCTTGTGGTAGCGGTACTGCTTGCGCCCGCGGGCGTCGCGACCGGTCGCCTGGAGGTGGCCGTTTGCCAGCGGGCAGATCCAGACGTCGGTATACGCCGGCGGGACGGCCAGCGCTTTGATCCGGGCGATCTCCCTTGCGTCGGTGATCGGCGGCCGTCGGGCGCGATGAACGCGAAGCTCTTGCCCCGCTTGACGCGCCGGATGCCCGGCACGGCGTCGGTCGTATAGCGCAGGCCGGCCGCCTTCGCAGCTTGTGGCCCTTCGGTCGGCAGCATTCGGCTGGCTTCTACCCGCCCGTAGCCCCGCCGCTGCCGCTGGGCGGCGGGGTTTACAGGCGCCGCGCCTTCCCGGTAGAATACGCGGGTTCGTCGTCGGATCGGTCGCGGGCGCGTAGCTCAGTGGGAGAGCATCCGCTTCACACGCGGGGGGTCGTTGGTTCAATCCCAACCGTGCCCACCATCTCGATGGCGTTGTAGCTCAGTTGGTTAGAGCGCCGCCCTGTCACGGCGGAGGTCGTGGGTTCGAGCCCCATCAACGTCGCCAGACTCTGAGATCTCCGAAGGAGGGTCTCTCTTGTCCGCTGGGCGGTCCGGCGTTCGCCGTTTGGCGAACGACGGGCGCGTGGCGTCATTGCGGTCGAGCATCTGACGAAGCGCTATCCGACCGGAACGCTCGCGCTCGACGACGTGAATCTCGAGATCGGCGACGGCGAGTTCGTCGCGGTCGTCGGGCCGAGCGGGTGCGGGAAGAGTACGCTGCTGCGCATCATGGCGGGGCTCGACGCGGCCACCGAGGGACGCGTCGTCGTCGCCGGCGCTCTCGGGCGGAGCACATGAGCTGCCCAGTGCGACGGTCTTCCAGGAGCAGTCGCTGTTCCCGTGGATGCGGGTGGGCGAGAACGTCGCGTTCGCGTTCGATTCGCTCGACGTCACACGCGACGAGGTCATGCGTCGCGTGCGCGACGTGCTCGGCCTGGTGGGACTGTCCGACTACGAGCGCGCCTGGCCGCACGAGCTGTCGGGCGGGATGAAGCAGCGAGCGGCCGTCGCGCGCGCCTTCGTCACCGATCCGCCGGTGCTCTACATGGACGAACCGTTCGGCGCGCTCGACGAGCAGACGCGCGTCGGGCTCGCCAACGAGCTCATGCGGCTGTGGGAGCGCTCGCCCAAGACGATCGTGTTCGTGACGCACGGCATCGAGGAAGCGGTGACGCTGGCCGACCGCGTCGTCGTGCTGAGCGCGCGCCCGGGGAGCGTCAAAGAGATCCTGCCGATCGCTTTTCCGCGTCCGCGCGACGCCGTCACGCTGCGCGGCGACCCGGCGTTCGGCGCGCAGGTCGTGCGCCTTTGGGAGCTGTTGCGGTGAACGCGCGGCGGCTGGGTGAACATCGCGGCACCGCTGTCGCTGATCGCTGCTGTGGCAGCTCGCCGTCTCGACGCGGTTCTTGAACCCGGGACTGTTTCCGCCGCCCAGCGCCGATCGCGTCGAACTTCATCGACCTACGCGCGCAGCGGCGAGCTCGCCGCCAACGCGTACTGGACGCTTACGCGCATCCTGGTGGGACTCGTGATCGGCGGAATTCCGGGGACGCTGCTCGGTCTGGGGATGGGGATGAACGGCTGGGTACGCGCATACTTCGGCCCGGTCATCGCTTTGCTCTACCCGATCCCGAAGATCGCCATTTTGCCGCTGTTCTATTTCTTCTTCGGTACCGGTGAGGCGGCGAAGTGGGCGGCCGTCGCGGTCGGCGTGTTCTTCCTTATGGCGATCAACACCGAAGCCGGCGTGCGCCAGATCGAGACGATCTACCTCGACGTCGCACGCGCGTACCGCATTCGGCCGGCGTCGTTCTTCTTTCGCGTGCTGCTGCCGGGTGCGTTGCCGAACATCTACGCCGGCATCAAGCTGAGCATCGGGATCGCCATCGTGCTCGCCGTCGCGGCAGAGTACCAGTTGACGCGCGTCGGACTCGGCTTCGCGATCTTCAACGCGCAGCAACTGCTGGATGTCGACCGCCTGTACGCGGCGCTGGTCGCCGTCTCGCTGCTCGGACTCGCGCTGTCCGGTATTCTCGACGCGCTCGAGTCGGTCGTCATGCCTTGGCGCACCCACCGCCGTCGCATGTGAAGAAACGCTCGCGACCCCGAGGCGATCCGCGTCGACGACCGGGAGAATTCCGTGACGATCTACGCGACCGTGACGGTCACATACCCGATCGTGCACTGAACCGCTGGGCATCGGGCATAAGGGATTCCGTGAACGGAACTGCCGGCTTCGTCTCGGTCCGCGGCGCGCGCGAGCACAACCTCAAGAACGTCGACTTCCGAGATCCCGCGCGGCGCGCTCGTCGTGTTCACCGGCGTCTCGGGCTCGGGTAAATCATCGCTGGCGTTCAGCACGCTCTACGCCGAGGCGCAGCGACGCTATCTCGAGTCGGTATCGCCCTATGCGCGCCGGCTGTTCCACCAAATGGCCGTGCCGGAGGTCGACGAGATCGACGGGCTGCCGCCGGCCGTCGCCCTGCAGCAGCAGCGCGGTTCCCCGACGACCCGGTCGTCGGTCGGCAGCGTCACGACGTTGTCCAACCTGCTGCGCATGCTCTACTCGCGCGCCGGCACGTATCCGTCCAAACAGCCGCGCCTCGAAGCGGAGGCGTTCTCGCCGAATACGCCCGCCGGCGCGTGTCCGCGCTGTCATGGTCTGGGCCGCGTGTACGAGGTGACGGAGCGATCGATGGTGCCCGATCCGTCGCTGACCATCCGCCAGCGCGCGATCGCGGCGTGGCCGCCGGCGTGGCACGGCCAGAACCTGCGCGACATCGCGGTGACGCTGGGCTTCGACGTCGATCGTCCATGGCGGGAGCTGCCGAAGAAGGACCGCGACTGGCTGCTGTTCACCGACGAACAGCCGACGGTTCCGGTCTATGCGGGATATACGCCGGCCCAAACGCGGCGCGCGCTCAAGCGCAAGGAGGAGCCGAGCTATCAGGGCACGTTCAGCAGCGCAAAGCGGTACGTCCTCGAGACGTTCGCCAACACGCAGAGCGCGTTGATGAAGAAGCGCGTCGCGCGCTATCTGATGGGCGCAGAGTGCCCGCTCTGTCACGGCAAGCGGCTGCGGCGCGAGTCGCTCGCGGTCACCTTCGACGGACGCGACATCGCCGAGACGGCACACCTTCCGCTCAAGCGGCTGCTCGAGATCTTTCGACCATATGCGCAGGCCGGCTATGCGGCGGTTGCTGCGATGAAAACGCAGCATCCCGAGAAGGCGCTGGTCGTCGAACGCATCGCGCAGGACCTCGTCGCTCGGCTCGAGGTGCTGCTGATCTCGGACTCGGCTACCTGACGCTCGATCGCAGCACGCCGACGCTGTCGCCGGGCGAGCTGCAGCGCCTACGGCTGGCGACGCAGGTGCGCTCGAATCTGTTCGGCGTCGTCTACGTGCTCGACGAGCCGTCAGCCGGACTGCACCCTGCCGACACGCGAGCATTGCTGCTCGCGCTCGACCAGCTCAAGGCGTCGGGCAATTCGCTGTTCGTCGTCGAGCACGAGATCGATGTGATCCGGCATGCCGATTGGCTCGTCGACGTCGGCCCGGCGGCAGGCGAGCACGGCGGCGCGGTGCTCTACAGCGGGCCGCCGTCCGGACTAGCCCGGGTCGAGTCGTCGATCACCCGGCGGTACGTTTTCGATCGCGCGGCGCGCCGGCGGCGCACGCCGCGCGAGCCCATGGCGTGGCTGCGATTGGCCGGCGTGACGCGCAACAACATCTGCGACCTCGATGTCGCGTTTCCGCTCGGCGTCGTTCACGACCGTCACCGGCGTGTCGGGATCGGGGAAGTCGAGCCTGGTGAGCCAGGCGCTGGTCGACCTGGTCGAGGAAGCCCTCGGCCTCGAACCGCCGACAGCCGAACGAGGAAGGCGATCCGCTCGAACGCGCACCGGCGGTCCGCAGCGAAGGACGCATCGCCGGCGGGATGGACCGCGTACGCCGGCTCGTGCGCGTCGATCAGAAGCCGATCGGCCGCACGCCGCGCTCGAACCTGGCGACGTACACCGGCCTGTTCGATCACGTGCGCAAGCTCTTCGCGTGCGACCAAGACGGCCCGGGCCCGCCGGTACGACGCCGGCCGGTTTTCGTTCAATGTGGCGAAGGGCCGCTGCGAGACTTGTCGAGGGCGAGGGGTTCGGTGATGGTCGAGCTGCTGTTTCTGCCCAGCGTCTATGCCCCGTGCCCCACTGCCATGGCGCGCGCTACAACGCCAAGACGCTGGAAGGTGACTATCGGGGCAAGAACATCGCCGACGTGCTCGGCCTGACCGTTGACGCCGCGTTGGACGTTCTTCGGCGGACGAGCCGTCCGTCGCGCCGCTCGCTGAGCGTGCTGCGCGAGGTCGGGCTCGGCTATCTGCGGCTCGGCCAGCCGGCGACCGAGCTCTCCGGCGGCGAGGCGCAGCGCATCAAGCTCGCGACCGAGCTGCAGCGGCCGCAGCGCGGCGATACGCTGTATGTGCTCGACGAGCCGACGACCGGGCTGCACCCGGCCGACGTGGAGAAGCTGATGACGCAGCTCGACGGCCTCGTCGACGCCGGCAATACGGTGATCGTCGTCGAGCACGACATGCAGGTGATCGCCGCGCAGCGACTGGGTGATCGATATCGGCCCCGGCGCCGGAGATGAAGGAGGCCGCCTCGTCATAGCGGGTTCTCCGGCCGTCGTCGCAACGGCGCCCACCAGCCGCACCGCGCCGTTTCTGGCAAAAGCCTTGGAAGCCCGGTAGGCAGCGGCGTTATAGGCTGCCGGTCTGTAGGACGTTCCTCGTGGAGCCGGCAAGATCGGCCGCATTCCGCTCGGCAGCGTCACCGCGGTGCGCCGTCAACCGATGCGCAAGTAGCGGCTGCACCCGTGAAGACAGAAACCCCGCCGCTTATTGCGGCGGGTTTCTTGCGTCATGTCACCGTCGCTAACGTGGACGCAAATGGAGTCTTCGCTCGCGCATGGCCTTGATTCGACGGTAATCGACGAGGCTCGTGACCGTGTGGCTGCCCGTGATCATTATCGTTCCGGTCACGCTTGACCCTGCGCTGTTCGTGAACGAGAAGCTGCCGCTGCCGGTCGTGTGGGTCAGGCTGTTGATGGTCAGGCTCGTGATCGAGCCTTCGTCGAGGAACGTTTCCGCCTCGGTGCCCGGCTCGTTCGGTTCGCCATCGCCGAATGTGTTCAGCGCCGCGGTTGCCTGCCGTCCGGATCGGAATTGTCCCGCCGCTCCCTCCGACCGGCTGTTCGAGAATCAAGGAGAAGCAGCCGTTGGTCGCGGCGGCAATATACGTCCCGCCGCCCAGCAGGTTCCCGCTGTACGAGGTGACCGTATATTCGCCGAAATACTCGGTGACCATCACTGGCGTCGGTGAGGGCCCCGGCGTCGGGGAGGCCGTCGGCACGGCCGTCGGCGTTGGGGTCGGCGTCATCGTCGGCGTCATCGTCGGCGCCGGCGTTGGAGACGGCGACGAATACGCGATCGCTTCCCAGTTGCCGCTCTGCTGCGTGTATATGTTGCCGCTCACGACACCGCTCGTGTCGATGCTGGTGTAGGTTCCGGCAGTTACGCCGGGCGCCGTGCACGCCGTGTTCCCGGAACTCGTCGGTGAGGGCGTCGGACTCGGCGTGACCTTCGGAGTTGGAGTCGCGGTCGGCTTCGTCGTCGGCGTTGCGGTCGGTACGGCGGTCGGTGTTGCCGTGGCACTGCTCGAGGGCTTCGGCGACGGGGTCAAACCGTAGGCGTCGCCGTCGGAACGGCGCTCTGCGAGCCGCTGGGTTTGGGCGTCGGCGAGCCCGTCGCGGTCGGCGTCGGCCCGGGCCGAGCGACCGTAGCGGAGCCGCCACTGCCGGAGCACGCGTTGAGTGTCGCAGCTGCCGCCGTTGCCAGCCAGAGAAGATGACGCAAGCTCAAATGCATCGTTCGAACCCCCGCGAAGGGCGACTCGAGCGTATGATACCGCGCAGTTCGGCCCGGCGCTATAGGTCATTCGAGTCAGATCGCGGGGGCCACGGCGCACGGATGCGGTATTGCCGCCGTATCCCAATTGAGACTCGCAGGGCAGCGAACGCGAACGACTTTTTGAACGGCCCGGCCCTTCGATCATCCTCGTGGTCATCGTAGTGATGTCCACCGCGTAGGCGCACGTATGAAGGAGCGAGGTCGGTAGAGAGTCGCGGTTCGTCACCGGTCCGACGGCACGACGCCGTCTGAAAATCGAAACTCCCCGCAACCTTGTAGTGGCGGGCCGTTGGCGTTAGGGAGGCTCGGCCGATCGCCAGCTCCTCCGGGAACCAAGAAACCCCGCCAAAACGAAGTGGCGGGGTTTCGGAATGTGCCGAGAGGCAGAATCGAACTGCCGACACCAGGTTTCTCAGACCCGCCAGACGAGCATTCCGCCGCCGTTCGTCGGCGTCTAGAGTCATCAAAAAAACCCGTCATTATGCGGGTTCGAAAACCTTGAAGCCGTCCAGGGGCCGTCCGCCGCCGCCCACCCCTTTCGAGGCACTTAGGGAAGCAGTTAGGGAAGCAATGTCGCCAGCCGCGGATCGCGATTGAGATGAATGAACTCTTGCATGTAGTCAAGCCGTGTACTGCCAGCCTCTTCGGAGCGTCCTCCGACCGGGTAAACGGTGGTGCGTTCGCGCTCAAAAATCGTGAAATACCTAACCGTAAACTCGACGCTTTCGCTTAGTATTGCGTCTCGGCCCGGTCCAGACAATGCGCCTCCCCATAGCGGAAAGCGGCTCGGACCGAGCGACGACATCGGTGGATACTCTGCGCCGCTCGCTAAGGTCGGGATTAAGACGCCTGTGCTGGTATCCGTTTCACCAAAACCACCGATTCGGAGCGAAACATTAGTAGCGGTCCCAGGCCCCACATTCGCAAGATACCCCCACACGATAAACTCTGTTGGCGAGAAGTCGATACGCCGTTCGCCCAGCCAAACGACAAGACCAGACTGTGATTCTTGGTGATGAATATCAGCGAGGATTGAGGCCTCGACTGTATCTTTCGCAAGTTGCGCCGTCTTCCACGCCATGAACGCCGTTGCAGCGAAAGTTAGAAATGTGCCCGCGGCAAGGAGGACGTTGACGGTTATCGCTGACTGATCAGGAGTTGTGTGCGACGCGATTTGTCTGATAGACTCAATTAAATCTGCGGCTTGCTTAGACGTCACAGGCGCTCTCCAAGGTGGGACTTGACCGTCTTTACCGGCGTGCGCCGCCGCCGCGAGCGAGTTCCGCTTCAAGGCTTCGAAGCTCGTCCGCTACGGCGAGCGAAGCCTTCTCTTGGTCTCCGCAATCGTCAGCGGAAATCCGGCGCACAATAGCTCCATGCTCGCGAAGGAACAGTATCCGCTTTTCCGCGTCCGCCGGGCTCTCCCAATGACTTCCGCCGTCTACTTCAAGCACGACGAGTCGGCCCTTATACAAAATACAGAAGTCTGGCTCGATACGCGAGTTGATGCCGTTCGGTCGCTTCTTGCCGTTGGCTCGCATCACTACGGGAAGCGGCATGAACGGATGCCCTCGTCGCAATAGGGCTTCGTAGATATACTGTTCTTCAATATGTCGGAACCAAAGTTCGTCGTGTAGGATTTTGGGCCGAGTCTGAACGTGGACGTTTCCCTGGTTCGTTACACCGGCTCCGGCAAGGTGGGAACGTGCCGCTTCGCGCCAGCGAGGGGTTTCCAAGAGGTCGGCGCTCACCACGATGTCGTTCGAGGCTATATTCTCCATCAGTGGACCGCCTAGACGCCATGCTTGCGCGACGAAATCGTCGCGGTTATCCCAGAAGTCATTGTCGCCGCTCTGGTCTTGCTCCACGTACAGCGCGTAAAGCGGAGGCGGAATCGAGATCAGCCATTTATAGCGGGACAACTTACCAGCCTTTGATCCCGACACAAACTCGAAGCGTTCGATGAAGTGTCGTGCATTCACGAGCAGCCCTACGGCGAAATCGTTACCGCGAGCCGCGAACATGGCAGCCATCGTCGCCGCGAGGGACTCCCCTGCCTCATTGCCGTGGTGGTACGGTTCACGCTCCGGACCATCCGGGTAATAGAACCGATCGAATGCTGCCATGACGGAGCATTGGCGAAAGCGATGCCCGACCTCTCCGTGGAACCCGAATCTTGCGTCGGGGTTCGCCTGTGCGGCGAGTGCCGCGGCGCCTAGAAAAGGGCAGAAGGGTCGAGCCCGGTGTCCGGAGAACGGTCCGCCCTAGCGTACCGGGCCGTGAGTCCGGCGAGATTGCGCGGATCATCAACTTTGGCAACCGTCCCACAGACCGACACTCGTCGGTCAGGGCGGTTTTGTCTTAGCTGGTGTTCCGCGTTTACTTTTATTCCGAGGGAACGAGATGCGAAAGATGATTCGAAAACGACGGCGACCCGTCAGGACTTGTAACAATTGCGGCCACGCCGAGAGTAAGCATCGGTCGGCGTGGTGGCAGGGCGAGCACGGAGCCGGTGACATCTATACTATGTGTTCCGAGTGCACGTTTCTTAAAAGAGGCTATTGCCGGAGTTGGTATCTTCCATGAGGGTTTCTGTGCACGCCTTGGATGGACTTGCGAAAAGATACGCGCGGGCGCAAGTCCCTACTAGGACGCTGTCCCGCAAGACGAGAAGCGCCTGAGCCGAACCAACGCTTAGGCTACATCGAAGGGATCAGAAGAGATGATTCTCGGATCACCGACCAGGCCTGCATTCTTGTTCCGTGCGATTCAAGAAATGCGGCTCACCCTGTCGTTGGGCCCGTGTAAAAGATTTGCCAAACTAACGGTTCTTGCAGCCGTTATGGTCCTGACGCTATTTGCTCGTGCCTCCGCAACCGAGACGATCATCCCGGACCGGAATGGTGGACCCAGTTAACAGATGCACAGAAGGTAACCGCAATTCAAGGGATGATGGAAGGCTTCACGATGGGCGAGACCATGGGTTACGCCGGTGGTCTCGTGGACGCTGAGCCCTTCATTCCTTTGCAAAAGCGTACCGAGTTTTGGCGCCGGGAGGCGACTCATTCGGGTTTGTCGTTTTCCAAGACGTTCGGAACATATCTGCACAACATCGACGACTTTTACGAAAACTACCCTGGACTTGATAAGGCACGGGTAGCGGAGTTCTTTTCATGTTTCGCAGATGAGCCTCGCGCGACATGTGATGCTCTCGCCGCAGGTCTCCTAAGGAAATACAGGGCTAAGTAGCGCGCTTCACGGCCGTTCTTTCTTTTCGAACCTCTCCACAAGATCGTCGTACTTATCGGCAATCGCGACGAGTCGTGATTGATCGGCCAGCGGCAGCTCTGGACGCATCTGCCAGAGCCAGATATCCGAAAGGTCATATCGGGCAAGGTCGTCTAGCGAGTCCATTAGCGATTTACGCAGTGACCAATAGGCCTCCTGAATTTCTCGCCAGTCACCGCCTGTCTTCCCTTGGTATTCCATTGTGAAGAGATCATCCCGGATACGGCGAGCACGATCTAAGACGGCGACCTGAGTTTGATCCCGCCGTGCCTCAAGCCGTGCGACAGAAGCCTTCGTCTCGCGAAACTCAGCGGTAATAGCGTCCTGCCGATGCGCCTCCACAACTCTGGCACGTGCGGCGAGGCCCAAGTACAAGAGGAGCAACGCTATCGCTGCGCTTAGCACCCACCAATGCCAACAGTTGGCTTGGTCAGGAAAGATCGACACGGCAATGCCGAGCAAGGCGAGGAGCCCGACAGGCATATCGGGTAAAGCGAACCAACGCGCGAGAAACTTCAGCATCTAAAGGGCAGGATAGCGCCTTTGGGCGCTTCCGCAAATATGATACCGGTCAATTGGGTCCGGTCAGGGGTATTGCAGGCCAACCCCGGGACGCTCTTGTGGACTAACGTCGGCGGCTACGTTGGCTCTGTAGTTCTTCAGCCCGATTGACGCTCGATTACTACGCTCATGTGCTACCGGATAGCAGCGGTACCTTAGGCGTGCGGTTCGAGCAGCGCGTCGGCGTCTATGAGGAGTCCGGCGCTCGAGCAGTCCTGCCAGAAGAAACCGCGTTAGGGAAGCAGTTGGGGAAACAGGACCGATTCCCGACCGCGCCGGGAAGCAAGAAACCCCGCCAGAGTCTTGCAACGACGGGGTTTCGGAATGTGCCGAGAGGCAGAATCGAACTGCCGACACCAGGTTTTTCAGACCTGTGCTCTACCAACTGAGCTATCTCGGCCGGCGACCTGACCCGGTTCGCGCCGTCGAACTGCCGCCCTCCCGTCAGCTCGCGCGTAGCGACCCGGCCGAAACTGACCTTGATCGGGCGGCGAGACGTTCCGGAAATCCGCCGGCTTTCGCGCCCCGGGACGGTTGTCACTCCGGCTCGCAGGCAAGCAGGTCGAACTCCGTGATGGCCGCCCCCGAGGAAAAGCAAGCCTCCGCTCGAAGTCGGCATGCAAAACTCGGCATACGTTATACAAAATACCGGTAGCAGGCTTAGGGCTACTCGGTACGGTCTCTTGGAAGCACACACTCGGCGCCGCCAAGTATCGCCGGAGGAAGTTCTCACATGAAGCAGCTGACAGGGATTCTCTTAGCCGCCATTTTCACGTTGTCCATGACCGGCGCCGCGAATGCCCAAGACGCGGCGACGCAAGCGAAGATCGATGCGCTCCAGGCCCAGTTGGACGCGGTAAAGGCGCAACTGGATCTCCTGCGGACACAGCAGTCCCTCCAACCGGCTCCGGCGCCGGCTCCCAAACCCGCGGCCGGCACGCCCGTCATGGTCCGACCCGGCACAACGACGTTCCTGATCGGCGGCGAGGCGGTGCAGGTCTACGGGAACTTGGACCTCTCGTTCGACGACACGACGAAAGGCTTGCGGAAGTTCTATCCGGGCGTGGGCAGTCCGGTCGGCAACGTCGGCTACTTGTCGGCGGTCTCGACGAACCTCTCGTACATCGGCGTTCGAGGTGTGCACAAGCTCGGGCCGCTCAGCGGGCTCGTGTATCAGCTCGAGACGCAGATCGACGTGTCGTCGACGTCGGGAACCGTCAACACGAACAGCAACAGCGATACCGTCGTCAAGGGCGGATTGACCTCGCGCAACAGCTACATCGGCGTCACGAACAAAGCCGGCACGTTCAGGATCGGCAAGACCGACGCGCCCTACAAGACCGCGACCGCGCGGATGAACCCGTTCAGCGCCGAGCTCGGCGACTATTCGGTGATCATGGGCAATAGCGGCGGCGACAACCGGGTCGAGTTCGGCACGCGCTTCGACCACGCGCTGTGGTACGACTCGCCCCAGATGGGGCACTTCACGTTCTCGTTCCTGGCGGCACCCGGACAGAACCGCTCCTTCGACGACGGCAACATCTCGGCCGGCGAGTCGAGTTGCGCCGGCGGCAACATCCCCGGCAGCGGCGCCCTGCCGCCGCAGTGCAACGACGGCGCGTTCGGGGCCGCGTGGAGCACGGCGTTGGTCTACGATCACGGCCCGGTCTACCTGACCGGCGCCTACGAGCTGCACAAGAAGGTCAACCGCACGAGCGACTTGGCCAACCTCGACCCGAACGACACGGTCGACGAGCAGGCGTGGAAGGTCGGCGGTCAGTTCCGGATCGCCAAGGGGACGACGGTCGACGCGATCTACGAGAACCTGACGCGCTTCGATCCGGCCTATCTGCAATACCAGAACGAGCGCACGCGCAATGGTTTCTGGTTAGCGATGACCCAGCGGCTGTCGGCCTCGAACGACATCAACTTCGGCTGGGCGCGCGCGAATCCGACGCCCGGTGATCCCGGCCAGCACAACACGTCGGGCGGCGCGAATCCCGACAACATGGCGAACCTCTATACGATCGCCTACAAGCACGCCTTCAACCGGCACGTGTCCTGGTACACCGACTGGGCGTTGACGCTCAACCATGCGGCGGCGCACTACGATCTCGGGGCGGGCGGACGCGGTGTCACGACCGATTGCCACGACGCGACGCCGCTCTCGGCCTTCGACGCGACCGTGACTCCGCCGGTCAGCTACACGGGACCGCACTGCTATGCCGGCGGCCGCCTCGAAGGGTTCTCGACGGGCCTCAAAGTCACGTTCTGACCCGCCGGCTGAGCGTTAAGGGCCTCGCGCGACGTTTCGTCGGGCGAGGCTCTTCTTTTCGCGCCGGCCGGTTCGAGCGGAGTTTGCGGTTGCGCGTGCAGAAGCGGACCGTGATGAGCAGCGGCGAGCAAGGCGCCCCCGACCTCGACGAGCTCGAGGCGCAGGCGATCGCCGTCATTCGTGACGCGTATCGCCTGTTCGAGCCGTGCTGCGTCCTGTGGTCGATGGGCAAGGACAGCACCGCGCTGCTGTGGCTGATGCGCAAAGCGTTCATCGGCGAGATTCCGTTGCCGGTCGTGCAGCTCGACACCGCCATGGAACTGCCCGAGGTGTACGCGTTTCGCGATCGGATCGCGCGCGACTGGCAGCTCGACCTGCGCATCGAGCTCTGCCCACCTGAAGAAAAGTGCGACCCGAGCTTGCCGCCGCGGGCGCGCGCCGCGGCGCGGAAGACCGCAGGGTTGGCCGCGCTCCTCGGGCGCGAAGGGTATCGGTCGGTGTTCGTGGGGATTCGACGCGACGAGCAGCCGACGCGCGCGAAGGAGCGCACGGTGAGCCCGCGCGCGGCCGACGGCGGCTGGATCGTGCGCGAGCAGCCGCCGGAGTTCTGGGGCTACACGCTCAGCGAGATCCCGCACGGAGCGCACGTGCGCGTCCATCCGCTGCTGGGCTGGACCGAGCTCGACGTGTGGTGCTACACGCGGCGCGAAGCGATCCCGTTCGTGTCGCTGTACCTCGCGCGCGACGGCCTGCGCTACCGGTCGCTGGGCGAGAAGAACATCACCGTCCCCGTCGCGAGCGACGCCTCGACGATCGACGCGATCGTCGAAGAGCTCGCGACCACGCGCGAACCCGAGCGCGCCGGCCGCACGATGGACCACGAAAGCGAGGCCTCGTTCGAACGACTGCGCACCGGCGGGTACATGTGAGCGATCTTCGGGTGGTCGTTCTCGGACACGTCGATCACGGCAAGTCGACGCTGATCGGCCGGCTGCTGCTCGACACCGGATCGCTGGCGCCGGCGAGCCTCGACGAGATCGTCGCCGGCAGCCGGCGCCGCGGCCTGGAGCCGGAATGGTCGTTCGCGCTCGACTCGCTGCAGGACGAACGCGATCAGGCCGTCACGATCGACACGACGCGCGTCTGGCTGCGCCTCGGCGACCGGCGCTATGCGATCATCGACGCGCCGGGTCACGAAGAGTTCTTGGCCAACGCGATGACCGGGGCCGGCGACGCCGACGCGGCGATCTTCGTGGTCGACGCGGAACGCGGGGTTGAAGACCAGTCGCGCCGCCACGCCTATCTGCTCGGGCTGCTCGGCATCGACCGCGTCATCGTCGCGGTGAACAAGATCGACGCGGTGCAGGACGAGGCGCGGATCGAGGCGGTCGGCCGAGCCGCGCGGAGTGCGCTCGAGGCGGTCGGCGTGCCGGTGTCGGCGACCGTGCCGGTCTCAGCGCGCGACGGTGACAACGTCGTTCACCGGTCGCAGCGGGTGCACTATGACGGACCGGTGCTGGCCGAGCTCATCGCCACGATCGCGCAGCGAAGGGAATCGGCAACCGGAGACCCGTTGCGGATGTGGGTGCAGGACGTGTACCGGCGCGGTGATGACCGCCTTGCGGTGGGAACGGTCCGCAGCGGACGCTTGCGCGTCGGCGACATGGTGCGCCTCTCGCCGGCCGGCCAGAGCGCGCGCGTCGCGGCGCTGCGCGGCTGGCCGGCCGATCCCTGCGAAGTCGATGCGGGTCGGCCGGCGGCGGTCGTGTTCGACGCGCCCGTGTATGTGGACCGCGGCGATGTGTTGTCGCACGAGAACGATCCGCCGGTCTCGGTCCGGGCCCTTGAAGTGCGCGCCTGCTGGTTCGACCGCGACCCGCCGCACGTCGGCGAGGCCCTGCGGCTGCGCGCGGGCACCGCCGACGTCTCGGCGCAGGTCGTCGCGATCCGCGACGCGATCGATCCGCGCACGCTCGCGACCGCGACGCACGGCCTCGCGTCGCGCGGCATGATCTACTCGCTGGCACTGCGGACCGCGGTTCCGGTTGCGCTGGACTGGGGCGAGCGCTGTGCGATCGCGCGCTCCGGCCGGCCGATCGCGGCGGCTCGCGCCGAGCGCTTCCAACCGCAGGGCGCCAATGTCTTCAGGTCGCCGCACTTGGTCAGCGCGGAGCAGCGGGACGACCGCAACGCTCATCGCGGTCTCGTGTTGTGGCTCACCGGCTTACCGGCCGCGGGCAAGACGACGATCGCGATGCAGGTCGAGCGCGAGTTGTTTGCGCGCGGCTACCAGGTCTACGCGCTCGATGGCGACACGTTGCGGCTCGGCCTGAACAGCGATCTGGACTTCTCCGACGAGGGCCGGCGCGAGAACGTTCGCCGCGCCGCCGAGGTCGGCAAAGTGCTGGCCGGCAGCGGAACGATCGCGCTGATCTCGCTCGTCTCCCCGTCGGCGCGGGACCGCGCGCTGGCGCGCGAGATCGTCGGTGACACGTTTCGCGAGGCCTACGTCGCAGCTTCGCCGGCGGTATGCGAGGCGCGCGATCGCAAGCAGCTGTACCGGCGGGCGCGAGCCGGCGAGATCACGGGGTTCACCGGCGTCGACGCGCCGTACGACGTCCCCGAGGCGCCCGATCTCGTCCTCGACACCGAGCGCAACGACGTCGAACGGACCGTCGCGACCGCCGTCGAGTTCGTGGTCGAAGCCGCGCGCGTCGCGCCGCTGGTGCGAATCAGCCCGCCGAGCTAACGATGCTCGGCGGTTTCGATTCGGCGCCAAGGCGGGTACGCAGACGGGAAAGGAGGGATTGCCGATGGCGACCCGTTCGACTACGCGCAAGAAAAGCACGTCACGCAAGAAGACCGGCAGCCGCAAGAAGACCGGCGGCCGCAAGAAGACCGGCGGCCGCAAGAAGACCGGCGGCCGCAAGAAGACCGGGGGCCGCAAGAAGACCGGCGGCCGCAAGAAGACCGGCGGCCGCAAGAAGACCGGGGGCCGCAAGAAGACCGGCGGCCGCAAGAAGACCGGCGGCCGCAAGAAGAGCACCGGCGGTCGCAAGAAGAGCACCGGCGGTCGCAAGAAGAGCACCGGCGGTCGCAAGAAGAGCACCGGCGGTCGCAAGAAGAGCACCGGCGGTCGCAAGAAGAGCACCGGTGGCCGCAAGAAGGGCGGGCGCAAGAAGAGCTCGCGCAAGTACAGCCGGTCCTCGGGCGAGAACGTCCGCGAAGAGATGCACGAGTACAAGCGCGGCAAGCTGCGCAGCGGTCCCGGCGGTAAGGGCGGCAAGGTGAAGAGCCGCAAACAGGCGATCGCGATCGGGCTCTCCGAAGCACGACGCTCCGGCAAGAAGGTTCCGCGCAAGAAGTCCTGACCCGAGCTCAGGACAGCTCCCTTCGACGAAGCTCAGGGCAGGCTGTAGTCTATCGTGACGGGCGCGTGATCGGAGAACCGCTCGTCCCGATAGATCGACGCCGCCCGTACGCGCGAGGCGAGGTCCGGCGTGATCAGCTGATAGTCGATCCGCCAGCCAAGGTTGTTCTCCCAGGCACCGCGCCAGCCCGACCACCAGGTGAACTGCTTCGTGTCGGCCGGCCGCACCGCGCGAAACGCGTCGACCCAACCGACGCGCTCGATCACGTCGTCCATCCACCCGCGCTCCTGGGGCAGAAAACCGGTCACGCCGGTGCACGACTTCACGCTGAACACGTCGATGTCGAGGTGGGCGATGTTGTAATCGCCGCAGATCACGAACGGATGACCCTCGTTCTTCATTTGGACCAGGTTGGCAATGAACCGGTCGAGGAAGCCCTCTTTGACGGCTTGGCGCGCCGGGCCGGTCGTCCCCGACGGCACGTACAGCGACGCGACGGATAGCCCGCCTTCGAAATTCATCCGGACGAAACGCCCCTCGGCGTCCATGTCGTCCATCCCCACACCGCGCACGATCGAGACCGGCGCCTGCTTCGCGTAGATGGCGACGCCGCTGTAGCCTTTCTTCCGCGCGTCGACGAACGCGTAGTTGAATCGGTCGAGGTCGAGCGCTTCGGGCGGAAGCTGGTGCTCCTGCGCCTTGGTCTCCTGCAGGCACACGACGTCCGGGTCCTGCGCGTCCATCCAAGCGAAGAAGCCCTTGCGCGCCGCGGCCCGGATGCCGTTGAGATTGCAGGTGATGATCCTGAACGGCATGATACTACAATCTTCCCATGGCCCGCAGCACGACCCCGAACATTGAACCCGGGAGCTTCCCGATCCCTCGCGACCGGGAGGCGGTGGTCGTTCGTCCGGGCGGGCGCGACGTCGCGCTGACCAACCTGCGCAAGCTCTTCTTTCCTGAAACCGGTGCCACCAAGGGCGATCTGCTCCAGTACTATGCCGACGTCGCGCCGTTCTTGGTGCCGTACATGCAAGACCGCGCTCAGGTGATGAAGCGCTATCCCAACGGCGCGAGCGGCGAGTTCTTCTACATGAAGCGCACGCCCTCGAATGCGCCGGCCTGGCTGCGCACGTGTTCGATCGAGCACGGTTCGGGGAGCGTCATCGCGTTTCCGATGATCGACGATGTGGCCGGTCTGCTGTGGCTGATCAACCTCGGTTGCATCGATCTCAACGAGTGGTACTCGCGCTGCGACGACACCGACCGGCCCGACTACCTGCACTTCGACCTCGACCCGGTCAAGGACGGCAGCACGACGTTCGCCACCGTTCGGACCGTCGCGCTCCACGTGCATGAAGGGCTCGAGGGTCTGGGGATAGCGGCGTATGCCAAGACGTCGGGCTCGGCCGGGATCCACGTCTACGTCCCGATCGAGCGCGGGCCGCGGCAGAAGGACGTCTGGACGTTCGCCAAAGCGTTCGCCCAGACCATGGAGCGGTTGCATCCCGACGTCATCACGGCCGAGTACCGCATCGCGAAGCGGCCGTCGGGTCGCGTGCTGGTCGACTACAATCAGAACGCCTGGGGCAAGACGCTGGCCTCGGTGTACTCGGTGCGGGCGCGCCCGCGCGCGACGGTCTCGACGCCGGTCACCTGGGACGAGATCTCGGCCGGGATCGAGATCGAGGACTTTCGGCTCGACAACGTGCGCGAGCGCTTCACGCGAGTCGGCGACCTCTGGGCGCCGATGAAGAGCCGCACCGGGCGGCTCCGACTCGAGCGGCTGCTGCCCGAACAGCCGGCGAAGAGCAGGCGCCGCAAGGCCGACGCCGGCTGAACGCGATCGGGCCGCGTCGTCTTCCATCTGCAGCGCCGAGGTCGAGACGTCCGCGCCGCGCGCGAAGGCTGCCACCAGCCGATGGCCACCAATGTTCCCTCCTGACCCACCCGTCACAACGAGCTTCGGCCGGAACCGGCGGCGGTTTGACGGGTAGGACGTCGGCGTGATCCCCTTCGGCTACCCACCCATGGAGATGCGGGCGGTCTCCGACGTCCCGACCGGTCCGCATTGGCAATACGAGCCTAAGTGGGACGGCTTTCGCTGCCTGGCGTTTCGGGACGGCCGCGAGGTCGCGCTGCAATCGAAGGCGGGACAGCCGCTGGGACGCTATTTCCCGGAGATCGCCGAGGCGTTGGCGCGGCTGTCGGCCCGGCGCTTCGTGCTCGACGGCGAGCTCGTCGTGCCGCTGGCGGGCGCGCTCTCGTTCGACGCCCTGCAGCAGCGCATTCACCCGGCTGCATCCCGGGTGGCCATGCTCGCGAAGAAGACGCCCGCGTGGTACCTCGTGTTCGATCTCTTGGTCGAGGACGGCGAGGAGCTCGTCGAGCTGCCGCTGACCCAGCGGCGCAGCCGCCTCGAAGCGCTCGCCGCCGCGTTCGACGGCATGACCGTGCGCCTCTCGCCCGCGACGCGCGACCGCAAGGTGGTCGACGACTGGTTCGCCCGCGTCGGCGGAGCGCTCGACGGCGTGATCGCCAAGCGCGCGGACGCGCCGTACGCCAGCGGATCGCGCGACGCCGCCGTCAAGGTCAAGCGCGTGCGCACCGCCGACTGCGTGGTCGGCGGTTTTCGCTACGCCAAGGGCTCGACGACGCAGATCGGATCGCTGCTGCTCGGCCTCTACGACGACGAAGGATTGCTCGACTACATCGGATTCTGCAGCGCGTTCGCCGCGGACGAGAAGAAGGCGCTGCTCCAACGCCTGCGGCCGCACGTCGGCGAGCCCGGATTCACCGGCGGCGCACCGGACTCGGCGCCCAGCCGCTGGAGCCGCGGCGAAGACCGAGATCGCACCTACGTCAAGCTCGAGCACGATCTCGTGCTCGAGGTGGCGTTCGATCAAGTCACCTCGGGTCGTATTCGGCACGGTACCCGCCCGGTGCGCTGGCGCACCGACAAAGCGCCGCGCCAGTGCACGGTCGAGCAGCTCGCCACGCCGGATCGCGTGCTGGCGCTGCTGGACTGACCCGCATACATCGCGCCCGAGTTAGGCGGCAAGCTGCGGAACGTACCTGAGCTCGAGGGCGAGCTCGACCTCGACTTGGCAGTCCAGGCAGCGTACTTGGTGGCCGAGGGTCGCTTCGGCGGGATCGTCGTGCCCGTCGCCGCAGTCGGGGCAGAGAAAAGGCGTGTCCATGGCCCGACAGTAGGCCCGTCCCGTGCCAACTGGGTGGCACCGCCGCCGGGCGAGGCGGCCACTCGCCGGGTGCTAGGGACGAGCCCGCTGACCGCCGATACTCCGTATAATGTCGGTCGAGCGGCGGTTCGAGCGGGTCCTTGAGATCACGCGGGACATCTTACGTCTCCGAGAGCTCGACCTTGCCCTGGAGTCGATCGCCCGCGGGGTGACCGATCTGTTCGGCTTCCGGTACGTCACGATCGTGCTGGCCGACGGCAACCAGACCGGCGAGATGACCCGCCGGGTGCTGCTGGGCTACGATCCGGCGATCACCCGGGAACGCAAAAACGAGCAGGTATCGAAAGCCGAGATCCTCGCAGTGCTCGAACACAACTACGAGGTCTTCGAGAACACGTACTACATCCCGGCGGAGCGCGAGTTCCACTGGGAGCGCGCGATCTTCGCCGGCGTAACGAATCGCGACTCGCCACGCAGTATGCCCAACGCCTGGCACGAGCGCGACTCGCTGTGCCTGGTGCTGCGCGACACCGAAGGCGAGATGATCGGCTACTTGAGCCCCGACGGTCCGGCCGACGGATGCATCCCGACGCGTGAGACGCTGCGCGGCCTAATGCTGTTCGTGAACCTCATGGGGTTGGCGCTGGCCAACGCGCAGGCGCACCGCGCCGAAGTCGAGCGCCGCCGATTGCTCGAAGCCAATCAGGCTCGGCTGCGGCACGAAGCGACGCACGACGCGCTCACGGGATTGCCGAACCGCACGTATTTCCAGGAACGGCTGGCGGCGACGCTCGATCACGCGCGGTCGAACCCCGACCAAGTCTATGCCGTCTTGTTCGTCGACCTCGACGAGTTCAAGTCGATCAACGACTCGCTCGGACACATGGCGGGCGACGCGCTGCTGATGGCGATCGGGGACCGGATGCGCGCGACGGTCGGTGCCGACGACTTCATCGCGCGGATCGGCGGCGACGAGTTCGCGCTGCTGCTGGCTCACCGCCACGATCTCGGTCAAGTCGAAGATGCGGTCGAGATGATCCAGGACTCGCTGGTCGCACCGATGCTGATCGAAGGCCGGGCGGTCTACAACACGGCTTCGATCGGCATCGCGGTGATCGAGCCGACCGACGAGCGCATCGAGGGCGTGCTGCGCAACGCCGACACGGCGATGTACCACGCCAAGGCGCTCGGCCGCGGCCGGCACGCATTCTTCGACCACCACATGCACTATGAGGCCGCGCGACGACTGGCATTGACCAGCGACCTGCGCGCCGCGATCGAAGGCGAGCAGTTCCGGGTCGAGTACCAGCCGATCGTCCGGCTCGGCAGCGGCCAGCTGGCGGGCTTCGAGGCGCTCGTGCGCTGGCGCAATCCCGTCACCGGCGACATCCTGCCCGGCGAGTTCATCCCGCTGGCCGAAGAGGTCGGACTGGTCGTGCCCATCGGCCGTTTCGTTTTCGTCGACGCCTGCAAGCGGCTGGCGGAGTGGCGCCGCCGCGCTCCGCAGCTCGACCTGCGCATGCACGTCAACCTATCGGTCCAGGAAGTGCTCGAGCCCGATCTCGACGCGTTCGTGGCGCGCAACCTGCGCCGCTTCAGCCTGTCGTCGGACGACGTCGTGCTCGAGATAACCGAGAGCGCCGTCATCCGCTCGAACACGCTCTCGCTCGGCTCGCTGGCGCGGTTGCGCGCGACGGGCGTCCACCTGTGCATCGACGACTTCGGCACCGGGTATTCGTCGCTGCGCTATCTCCACCAGCTGCCGTTCGACGCGATGAAGATCGACCGCAGCTTTGTCGAGAGCGCGGACGGCGGGCTCGGCAGCGCGCCGATCGTGCGGATGTTGATCCAGCTCGCCCGCTCGTACGGCATCGACGTCGTCGCCGAAGGCGTCGAGACCCCGCAGCAAGCATCCGAGCTCATGGCGCTCGACTGCGAGCTGGCGCAGGGCTTCTATTTCTACCGTCCGATGACGCCCGAAGCCGTCGGCGCGCTGCTCGAAACGACCGAAGAGGCCGCCGTACCCGCGGTCTAAGTCCGACCGGCGGTTCCAGCGGCTCCCCCCTCGACGGCATCGCCGCTAGACGGATGTCGTCGCAATGACCTGCGGCTGCAGCCGCCACGCCGGCACGTAAATCTTGTCGCCCGTTTGAAGCACCGGATCGTACGCAGCGTCGCTGAGCCGGCCCGTCGTATCGATCGAGTAGGACCAAGACGTGCCGTCAACGACCCGGGTCAAGAACACGCGCCGCAAATCGGCCCGTCCCACCACCGTCGCGATGTCGCCGTCAACGCCCGCCTTCGCCGCCGGCATCGCACCCGCCGCAGCCAGCGCATCGGATAGCCGTGAACCAACGACCAGCGAGCAAACCCCAGGACGGAGCACCGCGCCGAGCACCTGCACGTGAATCACCGCCGCTGCTGGCGTCGCGGTCGTCTGGTCGGCCGACGCACCGCGGGCCGCAACCAGCACGATCGCCGCAATGAAGAAGACCAAACGCCGCATCGTCAATTTCCCCTGGACGAGAGCTGGCCATGAGTTCGCCAACACCGGTCCGCAATCTTCGCGGGTCAGCACACGTCATGGGTCGCCCCCGCGACCCCACCCATCTGCAGCGCTAGTGAACCAAGAATCCGACCAGCAGCAGCGCGACGATGTTGAGGACTTTGATCATGGGGTTGATCGCGGGGCCGGCGGTGTCTTTGTACGGATCGCCGACAGTGTCGCCGGTAACGGCGGCGGCGTGCGCGGATGAGCCCTTGCCGCCGTAGTTGCCGTCCTCGATGTACTTCTTGGCGTTATCCCACGCGCCGCCGCCGGCCGTCATCGCGATGGCGAGGAAGAGTCCGGTGACGATCGAGCCGACCAGGATGCCGCCCATCACCTGAGCGCCCTGCGTGCCTTGGAACACGCCGATGGCGGACAGGATGACGACGATCACCGGGACGCCGACCGGGATGAGCGCCGGGACGACCATCTCCTTGAGCGCGGCGCGGGTGACGATGTCGACGGTGGTGGCGTAGTCGGGCCGCTCGGTGCGGTCCATGATCCCGGGCCGCTCGCGGAATTGGCGGCGGACCTCTTCGACGACCGAACCGGCGGCGCGCCCGACGGCTTGCATCGCGAGCGACGAGAAGATGTTGGTGCAGCATTCCGCCGATGAGCAAACCGCACAGCACGTACGGATCACCGATGCTGAAGCTCACGCCCTGCGCGCAGGCGGCGCCGGGTGCTTCGTGGCAGCGGTCGCTGAGCTCTTGCAGGAACGAGGCGAACAGCACGAGCGCAGCCAGCGCCGCCGAGCCGATCGCGTAGCCTTTGGTGACGGCCTTGGTCGTGTTGCCGACCGCGTCGAGTGGATCGGTGACCTCGCGGACCGAGTCGGGCATCTCCGCCATCTCGGCGATTCCGCCGGCGTTGTCGGTGATCGGGCCGAACGAGTCGATCGCCACGACGATGCCGGCCATCGACAGCATCGCCATCACGGCGATGCCGATCCCGTAGAGCCCGGCCAGCGCGAACGAGAACAGGATCGCGAGCACGATGACGAGGGCCGGCAGCGCCGTCGCCTGCATCGAGACGCCGAGTCCGGCGATGATGTTGGTGGCATGGCCCGTGACCGACGCCTTGGCGATTCCCTTGACGGGCGGAAACGTCGTGCCGGTATAGACCTCGGTGATGTACGTGATCAATCCGGTGACCGCCAAGCCGATGAGCGCGCAGACGAAGATCTGCCACGCGGCGATCGTCTTGGTTCCCACCACGACGCCGTCGCCGAACTCGCCGGCCGAGGCGAACCAAAAACCGACCGCCGAAAGTACGCCGGCCACGATCATCCCGAGGTAGAGCGAGTTCATGATTCCGGTCTTTTGGATCTTGCCGCGGCCGACGAACAGCGTGCCGATGATCGAGGTGACGATCGAGAGCGCGCCCAGAATCAGCGGGAACGTCGTGGCGCCTTGCACGGCGCCCAGCACCAAATGCCCGAGCAGCATCGCGGCGGTCGTCGTGACGACGTAGGTCTCGAACAGGTCGGCCGCCATCCCGGCGCAGTCGCCGACGTTGTCGCCGACGTTGTCGGCGATCACGGCCGGATTGCGCGGATCGTCCTCGGGGATGCCGGCTTCGACCTTGCCGACCAAGTCGGCGCCGACGTCGGCCGCCTTGGTGAAGATGCCGCCGCCCAAACGCGCGAACACCGAGATCAGCGAACAGCCGAAGGCCAGGCCGACGAGCCCGCCGAGCGACTGCGCTTCGTCGCCGCCGTTGACGGTGAGCAAGAATCCAGTAGTAGCCGCTGACGGCGAGCAGCCCGAGACCGACCACGAGCAGCCCGGTGACGGCGCCGCCGCGGAAGGCCAGGTTCAGCGCCGGACCCAAACCGTTGCGGGCGGCTTCGGCCGTGCGCACGTTGGCGCGCACCGAGACGATCATTCCGATGAAGCCCGCTGCGCCGGACAGGATCGAACCGATCGCGAACCCGATCGCCGCCTCCCAGTGCAGCGGCGGCGGCAAGAAGCCGATGACGACGAACAGGACGACCGCGACGATGGCGACGGTGGTGTACTGACGGCGCAAGAACGCCATCGCGCCTTCCTGGATGGCGGCCGCGATCGACTGCATCGTCGCGTTGCCCGCCGGCTGCCTGAGCACCCACGAGATCAAGTAGAGGCCGTAGAGGATGGCCAGCACCCCGGCGCCCAGGCCGAGCTCGATCCCGAGCTGAGATGTCAACGTCAAACCGATAGTCCTTTACGACACAAAGAAAGGCTCGACACCGCCGAGCGCTCCGAACGGTCCCCGGTTTAGCATGTTTCCCATGCGGTCCTCCGGGGCCCGGCAGCTTGCGGCGCGAAGGGAGCGCCCGGCATGGAGACGACCGAGTTCCTCGTCGTGGGGTGCGGTCCGGCCGGCGGGACCGCGGCGCGGGAGGCGGCCCGGCGGGGGATTGCGACGGTCGTCCTGGAGCGCGATGCGGTCGTCGGCGCGAAGCGCGTCTGCGCTGCCGGGCTGCGGCCGGGGTTCTGCAAGCTGTTCGACCTTCCGCGCTCGATCGTGCATCTCGATCCGGCGACGATCGCGCTGTCGACCGCGAGTGCGACCTACGCCTTCCCGGTCGGGCCCGCGCACACGACCACCCGCGAGGAGCTCGACGGCACGATCGCCGAGCTGGCGCGCGCAGAGGGCGCCGAGATCCGTACCGGCAGGTTGTTTCGCGGGCTGGAGCGCGAGCGCGACGGGATCGTGGTCGAGTACGCCGACACTCGGGCGGGCACGCGCGCGCGGATCAAGGCGCGCAGCGTGTTCCTCGCGCAGGGCTCGACCGCGCGGCTCGACGGTGTCGACCCGCGCTTTCGTCACGCCGGCTGGGAAGCGGGGTTGATCACCTGCTTTCAATATCGCGTCTATCCCGAGCGGCCGGCGCTGCCCGAGACGTATGCGACACTGGAGATGCACTACTACGTGAGCCCGCTCTCGGGCCGCATGGTGGTCGGCTGGATGTTCCCCAAGCGCGATCACCTCTCGATCGGTTTGGGGATCGGCGCCAAGGTCCCCGGTGCGGCGCTGCGCGCCGAGACCGACGCGTTCGTGGCGACTGTCGAGCGCAGACTCTTTGCGGGGATCGCCTACACCGTTCGCGAGGAAGGTAACCTTCTCTACGGTGGACTACCGCGTGCGGCGATCGGGGCCGACGGAGTGATGCTGGGCGGAACGGCCGCCGGACTCGTCGACGCGACCACCGGCGAAGGCATCCACGAGGCTGCGATGACCGGCCGGCTCGCCGCCGAAGCCGCCGGCGCCGCGCGCACGCGCGCCGCGGATCCGGCGCCGGCGTTCGAGCGCGCGGTGAAGCGCGCGTTCTACGGTCGGCTGCGTCACCGCCATCAACTGATGACCTTCCTGGAACGCAACCCGGTGCGGTTCGACGTGCTGTTCCGCCAACTCGAGGAGGCGCCGCGCTTCGCCGCGCTGCTGCAGCGCGACCGCAACACGTACAGCGCGTGGGATCGGATGTATCTCTGCGTCCAGGCGGCGAAGTTCTCGCTGCGCGCGTTGCGCGCCTGACCCGCCGGCGTCCCCCTCGGACATAGCGGATGTTCGAGATCTCCGACGACGAGTTCGGCCTGATTCGCGATTTGATCCGCGACCGGTTCGGCATCTGGTACGACGATCAGAAGCGCTTTCTGCTGCTCAGCCGGCTGTCGACGCGGCTGGCGAAGCGCGGGGTGGAAACCTACGGCGCCTACGCGCAGTTTCTGCGCACCGATCTCAAACGCGAAGAGGAGTGGGACGACCTCGCTTCGGTGCTGTCGAACAACGAGACCTACTTCTTTCGCGAGCGCGCGCAGCTCAAGACGCTGGCCGGCTCGATCCTGGACGAGCTTCGCGGCCGCACCTCGCGGCTGCGGTTCTGGTCGGCCGCGTGCGCGTCGGGCGAAGAGCCATACTCGCTGGCGATGACGCTGATCGAAAGCGGCAAGGTGCCCGATGCGATGCTGTCGATTCGCGCCACCGACATCTCGCCGCGCGCGCTCGAGCTCGCCGCGAAAGCGTTCTATCGCACGCTCTCGTTTCGCGCCACCGAGCCGGCGATGATCCAGCGCTGGTTCCGCCCCGAGGGCGAAGGCTTCGTCGTCGACGACCGGGTGCGCCGGCTCGTGTCGTTCGGCCGGCTCAACCTGCTCGACGACGCGCTGGTGGGGTCCGAAGGGCCGTTCGACGCGATCTTCTGCCGCAACGTCCTGATCTATTTCGACAAGCCGACGCAGAAGCGGGTGGTCGAGTCCTTCGCGAAAGCGTTGCGGCCGGGAGGCTATCTGTTCTTGGGCCATGCCGAGTCGCTGTTCCACCTCACCGATCTCTACGAGCCGGTCGTCGGCCCCGACACGATCGTGTACCGTTTGCGCTCGGCGGTGACGGCATGAGCGCGAACCCGATCTCGGTCGTCGTCGTCGACGACTCGGCGTTCATGCGCCGGGCGATCCAGAAGATGCTCGAGAAGGAGCCGGAGATTCGCGTCGTCGGTGCGGCCGCGTCGGGCGAAGAAGGCATCGCGATGGCGCAGCGCCTGCAGCCCGATGTGATCACAATGGACGTCGAGATGCCCGGGATGGGCGGGCTCGAAGCGGCGCGTGCAATCGTGGCGCGCCGCGGGCCGCCGGTCATCATGGTGAGCGCGCTGACGCGCGACGGCGCCGAGACGACGCTGCGCGCCCTCGAAGCCGGCGCGGTCGACTTCATCCCGAAGCCCGATTCGGCGCTGATCGACATCGTCAACGTGCAGCGCGAGCTGGTGGAGAAGGTCAAGCATTTTGGTTCGCGCGGCGCGTACTTGCGCGCGCTGCGCGAGACGACGCGCATCGCGCGCGCCGCGCTGGACGCGGCCGCCGAGCGGCGCCACGCCGCGCCGCCGCCCCGGCCGCGCGCGCGGCCGGCGACCGGACCGTTCCGCTGCATCGCGATCGGCACGTCGACGGGCGGCCCGGTTGCGCTCTCGCAGATCCTGCCCAAGCTGCCGGCGGGGTTCCCGGTTCCGATCGTGGTGGTGCAGCACATGCCGCCCGGCTTCACCCGGCCCTTGGCGGAGCGGCTCGACGCGACCAGCAGCATCGAGGTCATCGAAGGCACCGACCGGATGCCGCTGACGGCCGGGCGGGCGATCATCGCGCCGGCCGGCAAAGAGCTGCGCGTCGACGGCGGTTCGAGCGGGCCGCGCATCGCGCTCGACGACGACCGGCGAACGTCGCTGCACGTTCCGAGCGTCGACGTGATGGCGTCGTCGGTGGCCCAGGTGTTCGGCGCGGGTGCGCTGGGCGTGATCCTGACCGGCATGGGACACGACGGCGTGGCCGGTCTGCGGGCGATGAAGGCGCGCGGCGGCTACGTGCTCGCCCAGGATGAGGCGAGCAGCGTCGTATACGGGATGCCGCGCGCCGCCGTCGCCGCCGGGCTGGTCGACCGCGTGCTTCCGCTCGGCGGCGTGGCGCGCGCGCTGTGCGAGTTGACCGGCACCGCGTACACACCGGCTTGACCGTCGGCGAACCAGAAGTTGACCGACGCCGAGGGGAGGACCACCTGCTCTTCGGGAACCTGGCGGCAAAGCGGGGCCGGGTGTCCCGTCTTGGGAGCAAGCCGTGAAAGCACTCCGCGATACCCCGCGCTACGTGATCGGTGGGGTTGAGCTCAGTCGCGAAGAGATCGTCCACAAGTATCTGCACCTGGTCAAGTACGTGGCCGGGCGGATCTCCATCAACTTGCCCCCGAACGTCGAGATCAACGACCTCATCAACGACGGCATCCTCGGGCTGATCGACGCCATCGAGAAGTACGACGACGCGCGCGGGGTCAAGTTCGAGACCTATGCGATCACCCGCATCAACGGCGCCATCCTCGACGCGCTGCGCGCGCTCGACTGGGTACCGCGCGCGGTGCGCCAGCGCGCGCGCGAGCTCGAGCGCGTCTACCAGCAGCTCGAGGTGGAGTACGGGCGCGCGGCGACCGAGGACGAGGTCGCGGCGAAGATGGGCATCAGCCTCAAAGAGCTCGACGTGCTGATGCAAAAGATTCGCGGAACGTCGGTCCTGTCGCTCGAGGAGTTTCTGCCCAACGAACGCGGCTACGAGATTCCGCTGCTCGACACGCTGCGCGACGACGGCACCGAGGTCACCAGCGCCGTCGAGGCCCGCGAGATCAAGGCCGCCCTGGTGCGCGCCGTCGACGAGCTGCCGCCCCAAGAGCGGACCGTCATCTCGCTGTACTACTTCGAGGGCCTGACGCTCAAGGAGATCAAGGGCGCCCTCAACGTCTCCGAGTCGCGGGTCTCGCAGATCCACGCCCAGGCCGTGATCCACCTGCGAACTAAGCTTCGGGCGCTGCGCGCCGATCTGGGTTATCGTGAGGGCGACCCGACCGTGAAGCAAAAGTACACGCGGCGGAACGCTTCCGGGGCGCCCGACATCGGCGCCCGAGGTTAGCGGAGCTCCCGAGCTCCAGACCAAGCCGCCCACGGGGCGTAGAGATGGCGATTCGGCCGACCGATTTACAAGGAGCGATCTGGCAGGCGTCTCAGACGGCGCCGCTGGTTCAGCGCGCCGAAGACGCGGCTCGCACCGCGCAACAGACCGCCCAAGCGTCGTTCGCCGCCCAGGTGCAAGAGCGCGAAGAGCGCGTCGACGAGACCGGCGAGGCGCTCGGGAACAGAATCGATCCCAACGCCGAGCGGCAGTCGGGCGGCGACAGCTACGAGCCGCACGACGGCCGGCCGCGCAACGCGTTCGAGGACGCGGCCCTGCTCGACGAGCCGCCGCACGTGATCGACGTTCGGGCCTGAGATGAGTCTCGATCCGCTCGCCGCGATCGCCGGCAATGCGGATCTCGCCGCGCTGATCGACGCCGAGATCGTCCAGCTCGCCGGCGAAGCGCAGGCGCTGCGCGCACTGCTGGTCGAGAACGCCGTCGTCACGGCGCGAGTCCTGCCGTCGAACGGGCTGACCGATTTGCTCGAGATCGCGGGCCGCCGCGTCGCCGCGTCGTTGCCGCCGACCGTTCGCCCCGGGGACGCGCTGGCGGTGCGCGTGACGGGCTTCGACGGCGACCGCATCCTGCTGCAGATCGTCGACACCGGTGCCGATGCGGCGGTCGAAACCGGGCCTTCGACCGTCCCAGCCGAGCCGGCGACCGTTCTCCCATCGCCGCTGCCGGCCGCGCCCGCGCCCGGCCCCGAGGCCGCGCCCGTCGTCCGTGGCGCTCGAAGAGCTGCCCCTCGCCGCGCCGTCCGTTCCGCCGCCGGGTGCGGCGTTCGCTGCTGCCGTTTCGCGCGCCAACGTCGCGCCGCAACTCGCCGACGACGCGCCGGGGCCGCAGCCGGTGGCCGCAGCGCAGCGCGCCGCCGTCGCCGTCACGGTGGAACCGACGTCGATCGAGGCGCGCATGGCAACCGCGCGCGCGACGGTTCAACAACCGGTCGCCGTTCCTGCAGAGCGCGCGACGGCGGTCGTCGCGCGCACGATCCTCGCGCCGCTGCGCGTGGCGCCGCCGCCGACGATCGACGCGCCGCCGCTCGCGGCGCGAGCGGCGAGCGCGCGACCGACGAGCTTGTCGGCCTATATCGAACCGGCCGCGCTGCTGCGCGCGCTGCGGTTGCCGGTGACCGCGAGCAATCTCGCCGCCGCGACCACCGCGCTGGCCAATCCCGAGCGCTTGCCGGCCGCGCTCGCGGCGCTCGAACGTGCGCTGCCGGCCGCCGGCGACGATTTGCAGCTGGATAGCTTGCGCGCGCTGCTGCCGTTCGTCGGCCGGCTCGATCCGCGCTCGCCCGTGTTCGCCGCGCAGATCGCGGCCTACGTCGATCACGTCGTCGAAGGCGCCGAGCCGAAGCTCGCGACGCTGCTGGCCGCGACGCGCGCCGCGTCGCCCAACGGGCCCGCGGCGCCGGCGACCCAAAGCGCCGACGCTCCCCACGCGGCGCCGCCGGCGCCTCCGCTGCCGGCCGCCGTCGCAGCCGAGCGCAGCGCTGCGTTGAGCGTCGATCTCAAACAGACGTTGCTGAACGTCGCCGCGGATCCGCAGACGCCGGCCGCGCTCGGGCCGTCGTTGTCCGGCGCGCTGACCGCGTTGACCGCGCTGCAGCTCAACGCCGCGCAGTTGCTGGCCGCGCGTCCCGACACCCTCACGTTCACGCTGCCGATCGTGACCGCGCACGGACACGCCGGCGCGCGCATCAGCATCCGGCGTGATACGCCGCAGGCTCGCGCCGCGCCGGTCGACGCGGAGAACTTTCGGATCGCCTTCGTGCTCGACACGGTGAACTACGGGACCGTGGCGATCGACCTCGTGACGGTCGGTCGCGAGGTGACCGTGGACGTGCGCACCGAGGCGGCCCCGGCGATGCGCGCGTTTCGCGACGCGCTCGGAGGCTTGACCGCGCGGCTCGAATCGTTGCGGTATCGCGTGGCGTCGGCCGGTGCTTCGGTGGGGACCACCTCGACGATCGCCGTCGACGCGCCGCCGGCGCGGCCGGCCGATCCGAACGCCGTGGTGGACCGCTCCGCATGAACGCGCGCTATTACGACGCGCGGCGCAACGCGCCGGCGCGCCCCGCCGCCGCCGCGCTGGCCTACGATCCGCTCGGACCCGAACCACCCGAGATCGTCGCGTTGGGCCGCGGGCTCACCGCCGAGGAGATCGTGCGGATCGCGCGCGAGCACGACGTCCCGATCCATCAGGACGCCGGTCTGGTCGAGGCGCTGGCCAAGCTCGAGGTCGGGCGCAGCCTGCCGCGCGAGCTCTACGCGGTGGTCGCCGAGGTGCTGGCGTTCGTGTATTCCGTCGACGCTCAGGGCGCGCCGAACGGAGGTTGAGCCCGGGCGCCGAACGGGCGCTCCGTGAAAATGCGGAGTATCGCGGCGTTCGTCGCCGTGGCAGTGTTCGTCTGCGCCGCGGCGCCGGTTCCGGCCCAGCAGCCCCCGCCGCGGGCGCGCGCCACTCCCGCGCCGGCAGCGGTGCCGACGCCGTCGTCGATCCCCGCGCAGCCGGTCGCCTCGGCGTCGCCGGCGGCTTCGCGCGAAGCGTACCCGCGTGAAGCAACGATCCCCGAAGCGGTGACGCACCACGCCGTCGACGTCGGCGGCCGAACGCTGGCCTACACGGCGCGCGCCGGTTCGATCCCGCTGCGCAACGCCGCGGGCGACGAGACGGCGCAGGTGTTCTCGGTCGCGTACACGCTCGACGGCGCCGACAAGCGAACGCGGCCGGTGACGTTCGTGTGGAACGGCGGGCCGGGCTCGTCAACGATGTGGCTGCACATGGCTTCGTACGGTCCGGTGCGCGTCGCGATCCCGTCGAACGCGACGCCGCCCGCGCCCGGCACGGCCTACGCCGCCAATCCGGACACGCTGCTCGACGTCACCGACTTGGTGTTCATCGACGCGGTCGGAACCGGCTACAGCCGCATCGTCGGAAAGGGAACGCCCGCAATGTTCTTCGGCATCGACGAGGATGCCGACGCGTTCGACAACTTCATCCGCGAATGGACGACGCGCAACGACCGCTGGGGCTCGCCGAAATTTCTGTTCGGCGAGTCGTACGGCACGACGCGCGCGGCCGACGTCGTCGACCGGCTGCAAGGACACGGGATGGCGATCGACGGCGTGGTGCTGCTGTCATCGGTGCTCGACTTCAACGTGATCGACAACGGCGGCGGGCCCGGCGAGGACTACGGCTACATCGCGTTCTTGCCGACCGAGGCCGCCGTCGCGTGGTACCATCACGCGGTCCCCGGCAACCCGCCGGACTTGGCGGGCTTCGTGGCTGAGGTGCGCGCGTTCGCGGCGGGGCCGTACGCCGCAGCGCTGCAGCGCGGCGACGAGATCGACGGCGCGACGCGGCGCGCGATCGTCGCGCGGATCCACGCCTATACCGGCCTCGACCCGGGCTACATCGAGCGCGCTCACCTGCGCATCGATCCCGGCCGCTTCGAGCACCAGCTGCTGGCCGCGAAGGGCATCACGACGGGGCGGCTCGACGGACGCTACCAAGGGCCCACGATCGATCCCACCGCCGATTCAACGCGCTACGACCCGACCAGCGACAGCGCGCTGACCGACGCGATCGTGGCGGGGTTCAGCGCGTACCTGCGCGACGATCTCGACTACCATGCCGACCGTCCGTACTTGGGCACGAACTATCCGGTCGTCGGGGCGCATTGGAACCAGCGGCTGCGCAACTCGATCCTCACCGCGAACGTCGCCGGGCACCTGCGAGCGGCGCTGATCGAGAACCCGTACCTGCGGGTGTTCTCGGCCAACGGCTACTACGATCTGGCGACGCCGTTCTTCGGCACCGAGTACACGCTGGGTCACCTTCAATTGCCCGCCTCGGTGCGCTCGCACATCGAGTACGGTTTCTATCCTTCAGGACACATGGTATATCTCAACGACGAAGCTCGCCGCGGCTTCAAGGCGGATTTAGTGCGATTCTACCGCGAGGCGACCGCGCGATGACGCGCCGGATCGTTCCCGCTCTGACGGTACTCGCCGTCGCCGCGGCGTTGGCCGCGGGCGCGCCGCAGCGTGCCGGCGCGCAGGCCGGACCGGCACCCAGCGCCGCGCCGACCTACCAGCCGATCCCGCGCACGCGCGACGCCGTTACGCACCATGCGATCGTGCTGGACGGCAAGCGCATCGCGTACACCGCGCGCGCCGGGCGCCTGCTGCTGCGTGACGCGAGCGGCGCGCCGACCGCGAGCGTCTTCTACGTCGCGTACACCGCCGATCGCCGCGACGTGACACGCCGGCCGGTGACGTTTCTGTGGAACGGCGGCCCGGGCTCGTCGACGATCTGGCTGCACATGGGCTCGTTCGGGCCGGTGCGCGTCGCCGTGCCCAAGAACGGAACGCAGCCGGCGCCGACCGCGCCGCTGGTCGCCAACGAGTCGTCGCTGCTCGACACCACCGACCTCGTCTTCATCGACGCGGTCGGAACGGGCTGGAGTACGATCGTCGCGCGTGCCAAACCCGCCGACTTCTTCGGCGTCGACGAGGACGCGCGCGCGTTCGCGCAGTTCATCGAGCGTTGGACGACGATCAACTCGCGCTGGCAGTCGCCGAAGTTCTTGTTCGGCGAGTCGTACGGCACGACTCGCGCGGCCAACGTTGCCGCCGTGCTGCAGAACGACGGCGAGGCGGTCAACGGCGTCGTATTGCTGTCGTCGGCGCTCGACTACAACTTCTTGCCGATCGGCCAAGGTCCGGGCAACGACTTGGTCTACATCGGCTATCTGCCGACCGAGGCGGCCGTCGCGTGGTACCACCACAAGGTCGCCGGCAACCCGCGGAATCTGGCGCGTTTCGTCGCCGAGGTGCGCGCCTTCGCCGGCGGGCCGTACGCGCAAGCGCTCGTGGCCGGCGACACGCTCGACGCGCGCGTGCGCGCGCAGGTCGTCGCGCGGCTGCACGCATACACCGGCCTGTCGACAGGCTACATCGAACGGGCCGACCTGCGCATCAACCCCAACCGGTTCCGCGAAGAGCTGCTCCGGTCCGAGGAGCGCAGCATCGGCCGCTACGACGGCCGCTACACCGGCCATGAGATCGACGCGAACGGCACGTTTCCGAGCGACGACTTCTCCGACACGATGACCTCGGCGGCGTACGTCGCGGCGTTCTATCACTACGCCCACGACGTACTGCACTACGCCGAAGACCGGCCCTACGAGGTGATCTCGGGCCAGGTCAACCGCGCCTGGAAATACCAGCGCGGCGAGGACGGCAACGCGGTCTCCGTCGTCGCCGACCTGCGTTCCGCGATCGTGCAGAACCCGTATCTGCACGTTCTGTCAGCCAACGGCTATTTCGACCTCGCGACGGGCTTCTACGGCACCGAGTACCTGCTGCACCACCTGGACCTCACGCCCGCCGAGAACCGCCGCGTCGGCTTCGCCTATTTCGCCAGCGGCCACGAAGTGTACCTCAACCACGACTCGCTGGTCCAGTTCAAAGCCGAGCTCGCATCATTCTACCGCACGGCGGCGACGCACTAGAGGTCGATCGCCCGCGGCAGATGCTTGCTTGCCCCGTTACGCGCGGTCGCGGTCGCGGTGCGCGAGCGGCGCGATATTGCGAAGACGCTCGGCATCGCGCGCAGCGAGCAGATGCGATGGACGCCTTTTGCCTTCCGGCCCAGGGCGTCGCTCCTTCGGGCGCGGCCGCCGCGATCAAGCCGCGTCGTAGGCGGCTTGCAGCGCCGCGACGTCGAGCTTGACCATCTTCATCATCGCCTGCATGACGGCGTCGGCTTTCTTCTCGTCGTCGTCCTGCAGCAGCTGCGGCAGGATCGACGGCACCACTTGCCACGACAGCCCGAACTTGTCTTCGAGCCAGCCGCACTGCACCTCGCTGCCGCCCGCGGTCAGCCGCTCCCAGTAGTAGTCGACCTCGGCCTGATCCTTGCAGTCGATCGAGAACGAGACCGCCGGCGTGAATTTGTATTCGGGTCCGCCGTTGAGCGCGGTGAAGGGCAGGCCGTCCAATTCGAACTGCACCGTCAGCGCACTCCCCGTCTCGCCTGGCGATGCGTCCGTGTTATCGAGACCACCGATGATCTTCGAGTTCGGAAAGATCGAGCAGTAGAACTTCGCGGCCTCTTCGGCGCGTCCGTCGAACCACAGGAAGGGCGTGATCTTGTCGCTCACGGCGTGGTCGCCATCCACTCGTTGCCGAACTTGTCGACGAGCGTCCCGAAGCGTCCGCCCCAGAACGCCGGCTCGAGCGGCATGATGATTTTCCCGCCCTGCGCCAGCGCGCTGAAGACGCCTTCCGCGCTCGAGTCGTCGTCGAACGACAGCGTCAGCGAAATGTTGCCGGCATCGGGATCGATCGTCTTGTCGGCAGGCCCGTCGGAGGCGAAGAACGCGATCGCATCCGACGTGAACGACGCGTGCATCACGGTATTTTGTCCCTCGGGCGGCCACTGGTCCGCCATCGGACTGTCCTTGACGAGCATGACCTCGGCGTCACCGCCGAACACGCCTTTGTAGAAGTCGAGCGCCTCTCGGCAGCGACCGTAGAAGAAGATGTAGGGCTTGAGGGTGGTCGCCATTCGGTGCTCCTAAGCGGACGAAGAGAGGGTGGCGCCCGGAGAATAGCACCTCCGGGCGAGGCCGACCTGGTGATCGGCGCGACACCCGTGCTCCGCGCTGCCGGCGAGCCGGCCGAGCCGTCCGCGGCGGTCGCGAAAGGCATCGTGCGGTCGACCGGCCGACAACCGAGCATGGGATCGAAGATTCTCGCGGCGCTCGGCGGCGGTCTGGTGGCGCTGGCGCTGTCGTTGCCGGCGTCGGCCGAGCCGGCGCTGTGGAAGCTGCAAGGGCCGCACGCGACGGTCTACCTGTTCGGTACCGTGCACGTGCTCAAGGGTACCACGCGCTGGCGGTCGCCGAAGATCCAAGCGGCGTTCGACGCGGCCGGGACATTGTGGGAAGAGGTGCCCGACGCGGACGATACGGCCGCCGCGCAGGCGCTCGTCATGCAGTACGGCGTCGATCCGGCGCACCCGCTGTCGAGCCAGCTCGACGCGGCCGGCAAGGCGAAGCTGACCGCGTTCGAGACGGCGTACGGTCTGCCCAGCGCCGGGATCGAGATGCTGCGGCCGTGGCTGGCCGCGGTGACATTCTCGACGCTGCCGGTCATCAAAGCGGGCTACGATCCCAAGAGCGGCGTCGACTTGGTGCTCAAAAGCATGGCCGACGCGGCGCACAAGCCGGTGCTGGGCTTCGAGACCCTCGACCAGCAAATGCACTTCTTCGCCGACCTTCCGCAGCAGCAGCAGGTCGATTTTCTGCTGGTCACGCTCGACGACGCGAACGGCGCGAGCGCGCAGCTCGACAAGATGGTCGGCGCCTGGGCCGCCGGCGACGTGACGGCCCTCGGCACGCTGATCAACGGTGACTTGAACCGGTATCCGGCGCTCTACAATGTCCTGGCCGTGCAGCGCAACCGCGCGTTCGCCAACAAGATCGAGCAGCTTCTCAAGGGCAGCGGCGTCACCTTCGTCGCGATCGGCGGCGGCCACCTCAGCGGTCCCGACAGCGTGCAAGCCGATCTGGCCAAAGACGGAATCCAAGCCGTTCGGCAGTAGCGCGCACTACATGGCGAGCTTTTCCATCGGGGGAAAGCCGTGTTGGGCTCGGCCTTCGCCGGCGTCGTTCTTGGCGGTCGACTTGTAGAGCTCGAGGTGGCCGTCGGTCGCGCGGTCGTGATACTTGTCGCGCAGACCCTGGAGCGCGACCTCGTCGAGCGGCGTGAAGCCGTCGGCGATGCGAAGGTGGTGGTCGAGAACGTCGGGGCTGTCGATGCCGGTGATGGTGGTCAGCACGCCCGGCAGTGACATCGCGTAGCGCAGCGCGTCGTCGGGATCGACCTGGCCGGCCTCGAGCAGCCGGCCTTCGGCGAACGCTTTCATGCCGAGCACCTTGATGCCGCGCGCGCGCGCCAGCGGCAGGACGGCCTGCTCGAAGCTGCGGTAGTTCGCGTCCACCACGTTGAGGGGCATTTGCGCGGTGTCGAACGGAAAGCCGCGTTCGATCATCTCGCGGTGGATCTCGGGCCGCTTGTGGCCGGTGAAGCCGGTGAACCTCACCTTGCCCTCGCGCTTGGCGCGCTCGAGGGCTTCGATGACGCCGCCCTTGGCATAGTGGCGCGCCGGGTCGTCGTCGTAGACGCACTCGTGGATCTGCCACAGATCCAGACGATCGGTGCGCAGGCGGCGCAGCGATTCTTCGAGCTGTCGCATTCCGACGTCCGCGCCGCGTCCGTGCGTGCAGACCTTGCTCATGAGGAACACGCGGTCGCGCAGGTTGCCCTCCGCGAGGGCCTTGCCCATCCGCTCCTCGCTGACGTGCTCGTTGTATTCCCAGGCATTATCGAGAAACGTGATCCCGGCCTCGATCGCCGCGCGCAACAGACGGATCGCCTCCGATTCGTCCTTCACCATCCCCAAGTGATAGCCGCCGAAACCGATCGCCGAGACGGCGACGTCCGGGGCGAGCTCGCGTTGCGGAATCATAGGGGCCCTGTACCCAGCTCCGGCGAACCCGCCGAACCGGTGAGCTGGTTCGGAAAGATCAAAGCGGCGCTGAGCCGCACGCGCGAAGCGTTCGGCGGCGAGCTCGAAGAGATGGCGCTCGCTCGCCGGCCGGTCGACGAAGCGTTGTGGGATGATCTCGAAGAGATTCTGTTGCGCGCGGACTTCGGCGTCGCGACGACCGCCAAGATCGTCGATGCGCTGCGCGTCGTCGCCAAGCAAGACCGCTACGAGACCAGCGATCAGGTCGTGGCGCGCTTCCGGCGCGATGTCGAGAACTTCCTCACCCTGCCCGGCATGGGGCTGCAGTTGGGCGCGAAGCCCTCGGTGATTTTGGTCGTGGGGGTCAACGGAAGCGGAAAGACGACCACCATCGGCAAGCTCGCGTCGCTGCTGCGCGCGCAGCACAAACGCGTGCTCGTCGTCGCCGCCGATACGTTCCGCGCCGCCGCCGCCGAGCAGTTGGAGATCTGGGCGAAGCGTGCCGGCGCCGACTACGTGCGCGGCGCCGAAGGGTCCGACCCGTCGTCGGTGGTCTTCGACGGGATGAATGCCGCCAAGGCGCGCGGGGTCGACGTGGTGCTGGTCGACACCGCCGGCCGCCTGCAGACGAAGACCAACCTGATGGAAGAGCTCAAGAAGATGCGCCGCATTATCGAGCGCGAAACGGGCGGGCCGCCGGCCGAGACGCTGCTCGTCGTCGACGGAACCACCGGCCAGAACGCGCTCTCGCAGGCGCGGCTCTTCAACGAAGCGACGCAGCTGACCGGTGTGATCCTCACCAAGCTCGACTCGACCGCGAAGGGCGGCGTCCTCGTGGGTATCGTCGATCAGCTCGTCGTGCCGGTGAAGTATGTCGGCATCGGCGAGGGGCAGGACGCGCTGGCCCCGTTCGACGCCGCCCAGTTCACGCGCGCCCTATTCGAGAATGCGCCGGCTGCATAGGTTGCTGGCCGCGACAACGGGCGCGCTCGCGGCAGTCGCCGCGTCGGCCCCGACCGGTTCGCCTGGGGCTGGCCTACCAGCAAGACTTTGACGTCTACTACGACCTCGCCGGGAGTCAGATCGGGTTATCGCCAAAGTGATCCTTCCGGGGCGGCTCGACGTGCCGATGCCGCCGCCAGCGAGGATCGTGAACGACATGAGAAACCCGTGGGGGCTCGGCGCGTTCGCCGTGCTCTTCGCTATCGCGGCCGGGACGTCACCTGCGCCTGCGGCAGTTCAAGACGACGTCCGTTCCGCCACCGTTGACGCGCTCCAAGCGAAGACCTCGGTCCCGCGCTCGACGATCCACGTGAGTTATGTCGTGGTCGCCGGCCGCTGGGGATTCGCCTCCTGGAAAATCGTGCGTGAACTCGGTGGCGACATGGTGCTGATGAAGAGCGACGGCGTGTGGCGCGAGTACGGTCAGGGTAGCCCGCACATGAGCGCGCACGTCCTGCAACGGTTCGGCGTGCCGCCACAGATCATCGTGTCGTTCGCCAACGGCGCCTGTCCGGTTCCGGCCGCTTCGGTCGCCTCGGGTTACACCGTGGACAGCGTCTCGATCCGCCGCTACGACGGCAACGGAAAGCAAATCGACACGACGACTCCCTGTCGGTAGTTCGCGATCAGCGTGCTACTACTGCGCTGCGGGCGTGAGCGACTCATAGCCCTCGACGACGCGGCTGAAGACGTCGTCGAACGTGCGCGGTTCGGAGTCGCGCAGACGCGCGGCTAGGGCGTCGCACAGCGCGTGCCAGCCGGCGGCGACGCGACCGCGGAACTCAGGGAGCACGCCGGAGTGGGTGAGGACGAGCAGCGTCCCGTCATCGTGCGGCGCGAGCTCGAAGCGCACGACCGACGGATCCGGGCGGCGCGTCTCGTGTTGCGTCGAGAACCAGCTGTACGCGAGCGCGCGCGGCGGGTCGTACGTCTGCACCGTGGCTTCGATGACGTCGTCGTTGGCGAGCAGCGTCAAGGTCGACGTGGCGCCGGTGGCCGGCGCGATCTCGCCTCGACCGAGCCAGGTTGCGAGCAACGTGCCGTCGGTCAGGTAGGACCAGACGCGCTCGGGCGGCGCGGGCAGCACGCGTTCGAGCCGTACCGTTCCGGCGCTGGGGAACGTGCCCAGCGCGCCGTAGCGCGGCTCGATCTCGGCGTAGCGCGCAAAGGCGTCGGGTCCGCCGGATCCGTCGAGCTGAGCGGCGAGCGTGTCGAGGTGTGCGTGCCAACCTGCAGCGACCGTCGTATACGAATCCACCGGGAGCGCGCGGTGCGTCAGCGTGAGGCGCACGCCGTCGTCCTGGACCGCGAGCTCGAAGCGGACGACCGAGTCGCGGATCGCGCCACCGGGTGCGTCGAGCTCGATCCAGTCGTACTCGAGCACGTGCGGCGGGTCGAACACCCGCGTGCGAATCGTCAGGCCGCCGCCGGGTTCGCCGTCTTCGCCCTCCCACGTCATCGTGGTCTCGCCGCCGACGGTCGACGGGATCTCGGTGGCCCCGATCCAGGTCGCCTTGAGATCGGACTCGGTGAGATATGCCCACACGCGTTCGATCGGACCGGGCAGATCGCGTTCGAAGCGAATCGTGTGCGCATCGATTAGGGTGCCGTACGCGCGCAATGCGGTCTCGTCGATCACGGTGATGTCCTCACGTCGGGTTCGCGCGAGAGCTCGCGCTCGAGTGCGTCGAGGCGGCCGCCCCAAAAACGGCGGAAGCGCGCCAGCCACGCGTCGAGCTCGGCCAGCCCGCGCGGGTCGAGCGTATAGATGCGGCGCTGCGCGTCGCGCCGGACGGCGACCAACCCCGCGTCGCGCAACAGCTTGAGGTGCTGCGACACGGCCGGCGGCGTCATGTCGAAGCGGCGCGCGATTGCGCCGGCTGGGAGGTCGCGCGTCGCGAGCATCTCGACGATGCGACGCCGGGTCGGGTCGCCCAGAACGGCGAAGCCGTGCATGCCGTGATAATATAGTAGCAGCTTAAATAAGTAAAGACCTCAGAATAGAACGGATCGAACAGAGGTTCGATGCCCGCCTGCCTCGAAAGGGAAGCTAACGACGCGCCCTAGCCGGCGCGGAAGCAGCGTGGGAATGACCGGCGACGGCTTCGCACCCTGCCACGCATCTGGCACTACGGCGCGGTACCGTCGGAGCAACCCACCGACATTCGCACGGAGCATCATGGCCGACGAAAAACAGATCGCCCTGACCAACGCGCTCGCGCAGATCGAGCGTCAGTTCGGCAAGGGCTCCATCATGAAGATGGGCGAGTTCACCGACAAGATGGCATTCGAAGTCATCTCGACCGGCTCGATCGCCCTCGACCTCGCCCTGGGCGTCGGCGGCTTGCCGCGCGGACGCGTCATCGAGATCTACGGCCCCGAGTCGAGCGGCAAGACGACGCTCGCGCTGCATGTCATCGCCGAAGCGCAGAAGAGCGGCGGCACCGCGGCCTTCGTCGACGTCGAGCACGCGCTCGATCCGACCTACGCGCAAGCGCTCGGCATCGATCTCGACAACCTGCTCGTCTCGCAGCCCGATGCCGGAGAACAAGCGCTCGACATCGCCGAGATGCTCGTGCGCTCGAACGCCGTCGACGTCGTGGTGGTCGACTCGGTCGCCGCGCTAGTCACCAAGGCCGAGCTCGAAGGCGACATGGGCGATACCCACGTCGGCCTGCAGGCGCGGCTGATGTCGCAGGCGCTGCGCAAGCTCACCTCGGCGATCTCGCGCTCGAAGTGCGTGATGATCTTCATCAACCAGCTGCGCGAGAAGGTCGGCGTCATGTTCGGCAGCCCCGAGACGACCTCGGGGGGCGGGCGCTCAAGTTCTACGCCTCGGTCCGGCTCGACGTGCGCAAGCTCGAGCAGATCAAGGTCGGCCAAGATGTCGTCGGCACCCGCACGCGCGTCAAAGTCGTGAAGAACAAGGTCGCGCCGCCGTTCCGGATGGCGGAGTTCGACATCACCTACGGCAAGGGGATCTCGAAGATGGGCTCCATCATCGACGTCGCGCTCGAGCGCAACATCGTCGGCAAGTCGGGCTCGTGGTACACCTACGGCGAACAGCGCATCGGCCAAGGCCGCGAGAACGCCAAGTCGTACCTCGAAGAGCACACCGACGTCGCCGACGAGATCTCGACCAAGATCCGGGACGCCCTCAAGGCCACCGTCTCGACCAACGGCTTCGCCAAACCCGTCGGCGCCGCCGTCGACGACGAGTAGCCCCTTCGTGAACCTCAGCCCTTCGACGCGCTCAGGATGACAAAGGCCGAGCTATTCGGCCTCCTTGCACATGACAGACAATTCGCGTTCTGCTCGCATCACGGCGTTGCGGATGCTGGCGGCTCGGCGGCTGACCGAGGCGCAGCTGTTCGAGCGACTCACACGCAAAGGCTTCGACGAGGCCGCCGCGGCGGCGGCGGTCGCGTCGTGTAAGCGCGACCGTTTGCTCGACGACGCTCTCTACGCCGCGCTGTACGTCGAAGGCCGGCGCGTCCCGGTCGGCGACAGCCGGCTCGTCGCCGAGCTCGTCAAGCGCGGGATCGACCGCGACGCGGCACGCGAGCGGGTCGCGGAGTCGAGCGCCCCCGAGTCCGAGCGAATCGCATCCGCGTACGCGCGCCTGCGGCGGGCGCAACCGTCCGTGTCGTACGCATCGGCCGCGCGCCGGCTGGAGCGGCTCGGATTCCCCGCGTCGTCCATTTACCGCGTGCTCCGCGACCACGCCGGAGCAGAGTTCGGAGAGGTTCTAGGGGATCTCGCCTGAGTGCGCGTGCTCGCTGGGTCAAAGCGTCTTCGGCGTGAGGATTCTGCGCAGATCGAACAGCAATCCGGCGAACGCGATCGTCCACGCCGCCAACGCGGCCACGAACATCGTCTGCGGCAGGAAACCTAGGAACGGCAGCTCGAGCACGGACATCATTTGCTGCGTGGCCACCGTGTACATACCTAACGGAAAGACCGCGCCCCAGTACAACGGATCGTAACGCAGCGGAAAGCGCCAAATCACGTAGCGCCAGACGCCCAGCGTGATGAGCATCGGGATCCACCACATGCCGGTCGCCCAGTACATCACCGTGAATCCCTTGAGAAACGGAAGAAGAGACGCCAAGAACGGCGCATCCGGCGTGTTCTGCACCAGCAGCGCTCCGGCCAGCGTGGAGATCGCCATCGCGCCCATCGTTATCCAGGACGGCGGCGTCAGATCGCTCGCCTTGAACGTGAAGAAGATGTAGCGATAGAAGATCAGAGAGATGAGCCAGATATACAGCATGCCGCCGCCCAGCCACATCGAGAGCGCGCAGAAGTTCAGCTCCAGCCGGTACGGCTGCGGCCAATCCCGGGCGACGAGCGCCGCCAGGACGGCGATCGACTGGGTCGCGACGACCGCGAGAAGCCACGAGCCGGTGATCCCGTCCTGAAGCAGCGGCTTCTCGCTCTTGATCGTGAACGCGGTGAAGACGGTGTAGGTGATGGCCAGCCAAAGCACGAGACCGACGGCCAAGAATGCCGTGGCGGCCCGAACGTCGCCGGCAATCAATTGCAGCTGAGCGCCGATGATGCACGTCGCCGCAACAGTCGTAAAGAAACCCGTCCCACGCCGATGATCGGTCAAATCGGCGATGAACTCGGGCCCGTAACGGACGGCGCGGAAGATCGTGAGGACGACCAGCACTGCATAGGCGACGCCGTTCAGCGCGAAGAGCGAGACGGCCAGCGCGCGCAGCTGAAAGCTGAGCGCCGCAATGGAGACGATGCCGGTCGCCATCACCAACCCGAAATACGCCGGCGAGAGGGCGCTCACCGCGCCCGAGTCCGTCGGCGACCCTGACGGCGCGAAACGCTCCCCAGCCGCAGTCGGCTGCCGCTGCATCGTCCAGCCGGTTTGATGACTGGCTTCAGGAGCCTTCTCGCTATCGTGCCCTGCTCTCAGCTCTGCGCTACCATCGGCTGACTGGACGGAGCATGATCTGGTCGGAGACGACGAGCTCCCTCGGGCGCCCGGCGGTTGTGAAGCGCTTGGGACGGACCGGCGACGTGCCGATCTACGCTAGGTGACCCACTTTTCGAGGAATCCGCAGGGTGGCATGGTAAGGTCGCGGTAACGATGCGAATCCCGATCGTTCGGGGGGTGCTATGCACTCTCGCGACCCTCGCTATGCTCGCACCGCGGCCCGCCCCGGCGATCGAGCTCGACGCCGTGAGCAAGGCCGCTGCCGGCTATACCGTCAACGACCCGAAGCTCGAGTCGATGTACCGCAACGCCCTGCTCGACACGAACAAGCAGGTCACCATCACCTCGGACGGGACGGCGTACATCAAGACCGGCGACATCCCGGCCGAGTGGCTGCGCGACGCCAGCGTCCAGGTGCGGCCGTACCTGTTCTTCGCCAAGGGCGACATGCAAGTCGACGCGCTGCTGCGCGGCACGATCGCGCGAATGGGCAAGTATCTGCAGGCCGACCCGTACGCCAACGCCTTCACGCTCGACTACCGGGTCTGGGAACGCAAGTTCGAACTCGATTCGCTGGCGTATCCGATCACGCTGGCCTGGACGTACTGGAAGCAGACCGGCGACGCTTCGATCTTCACCGGCGACTTGTCGCTGGGATTCGACAGCGCTCTGAGCACGATGGAGCGCGAGCAAGACCATCCGCGCAACTCGACCTACACGCATCGGGAGCTCGTCAACGGCGGTAAGGGCAATCCGGTCGGCTATACCGGGATGATCTGGACCGGCTTCCGGCCGTCCGACGACGCGTGCACCTACAACTATCTCATCCCGTCGGAGATGATGGCGGTCGTGGCGCTGGGCGATCTCGAGGAGATCGAGCGCGACGTCTACCACAACGTGATCAAGGCGCAACGCGCCAAAGCGCTGCGCGACGAGGTCCAGACCGGAATCCAGACCTACGGCGTGCAGTTCACGCCGAACTACGGCTACATCTACGCCTACGAGGTCGACGGGCTGGGCAACAAGATCCTCATGGACGACGCCAACGTTCCGTCGCTGCTCTCGGCGCCGTACCTCGGCTACACCAAGCCGTCGTCGTTCGTCTACCGCAACACGCGCAGGTTCTTGCTCTCCAAGGACAACCCGACCTACTACGTCGGCAAGGTACGCGCGCGGGATCGGCTCGCCGCACACCAACGACAACTACGTCTGGCCGATCGCGATGCTGATGCAGGGCTTCACCGCGTCGAGCGACGGCGAACGCAAGGACGTGCTCAACGCAGCTGCTCGCCTCCGATCCGGGCGACCATCTGCTGCACGAGTCGTTCAATCCCGACGATCCCGACGCAAGTTCACGCGCGCCGATTTCGGCTGGCCCAACGCGCTGTTCAGCGAGTACGTCATGACCGAGTTCGAAGGCGTCCCGCAGCTGCCGGTCGGATCGACCGCCGACCTCGACTTCCGCGGCGACGTGATCGATGGGCGTCTTCGCCGCGCCGTCGACCCACGGCGCCCGGTCGACATCGTGGTCGGGATTCAGTGGGGCGACGAGGGCAAAGGCCGCGTCGTCGACCTGCTCGCGCGCGACTACGCCGTGATCGCGCGGTTCGGCGGCGGCGACAACGCCGGCCATTCGATCGAGGTCGGCGACACGAAGCTCGCGCTGCACGTCGTGCCGTCCGGCGTGCTGGTCGAGGACGCGAAGCTGCTGATCGGCGCAGGCACCGTCGTCTCGCTGCGCGGGCTGGTCGACGAGCTCGACACGCTGGCCGAGCTCGGGAGTCGACGTCGCCCGGATCGCGGTCTCCGTCGCGCGCGCACATCGTCTTTCCGTACCATGCGACGCTCGACCGGCTGCGCCGAGAGGCAGCGCGGCAGCGCGGCGATCGGGACGACCGGCCGCGGCATCGGTCCGGCCTACGTCGACCGCGTCGAGCGGCTCGGCATCACCTTCGGCGACCTCGCCAAGCCGCGAGGCGCTCGCGACCAAGATCCGCCAAGCGCTGCTCGCCGCGCGCACCGCTGTTCGCCGGCGCCGACGACGTGCCGCGCGAGGAAGACGTGATCGGCGAGACGCTCGCGCTCGCCGCCGCGCATCCTCCGCACGTCGTCGACGACGTCGCCTGGCTGCACGACGCGATCGGTCGACGGCGGCGCGGCTTCTGGCCGAAGGCGCGCAAGGCACGATGCTGGACGTGACCTTCGGGACGTATCCCTTCGTGACGAGCTCGCACACGCGTCGCCGGCGGCGCATGCACGGGTCTGGGGATCGGGCCGACCGCGGTCGGCGGCGTGCTCGGCGTCGCGAAAGCGTACTGCACGCGGGTCGGCGGCGGCCCGTTTCCCTCCGAGCTGCTCGACGAGCAGCGGCGAGCGGCTGCGCGCGCAAGGCCGCGAGTTCGGCGTCACCACCGGCCGGCCGCGACGCTGCGGCTGGTACGACGCGGTCGCCGCGCGCTATGCGGCCCAGCTCAACGGGCTCGACGCGCTCTCATCACCAAGCTCGACGTGCTGTCGGGCTTCGATCGAAGTCGGGATCGTCACCGGCTATCGCCGCGCCGACGGAACGCCGTGCGGGATCGACGCGCTCGCGACCCCGAGCTCCGCAGTCGAGATCGAGGAGCATCCGGGCTGGCAGCGACGACCTGCGCGGCGTCCGCCGCATCGCCGACCTGCCGGCCGGCGGCGCGCGCCTTCGTCGACCGGCTCGCGGCGCTGACCGGCGTTCCGGTCGCCGCCGTCTCGGTCGGCCCGGAGCGACGGCGCTCTCGCGATCTGAGGCGTGCCGGCCCGACCTCGCCTGCTGAGCGCGCTCGCCGATAAAGAACCGCGAGCGTTTCCTGGCCGATAGTATCCACAGCACCGGGCATGGATGCCCGGTGGATCGAGCCACGGTCGGCATACCCACGAGGCGTCGTTCAGACGCCCCGCAAGGTGGCATTTGGATCGTCTGACCTCGTCCGTCGCGTCGTTCCCCGCTCGCATTCGGGACTGGTGGAGCGCGCAGAGCCGTACGAATCGCTGTCGTACGGCGCGATCGCGGTGCGTCGTCGTGCTGGCGTCTGGCGCTCTTCGGCGTCTTCCGTCTGCGCGGTCCCGACTATGCCGTGCTGTTCTCGAACCTGCAGCCCGACGAGGCGAACGCGGTCGTTCAGAAGCTCGACGCGGAGAAGATCCCGCACCGGCTTGCCGACGGCGGCGCGACGATCCTGGTCCCGCACGAAGAGCGTCTACGAGCAGCGCGTCGCAGCTCGCCGGCGAAGGCGTCGTCAAGGCCGGCGGCGGCACCGGCTTCGAGCTGTTCGACCGCACGAACCTCGGCATGACCGACTTCCAAGAGAAGATCGCCAAGACGCGCGCCACCGAAGGCGAGCTCCAGCGCACGATCTCCGGACTGACGCCGGTGCAGTCCGCGCGCGTCCACATCGCGTCGCCCGAAGCGTCGCTCTACTCGACGACGCAGCAGCCGACGACGGCATCGGTCGCGATCCAAACCAAGCCCGGGATGCAGCTCTCGCCGCAAGAGGTCCGCGGGATCACGCAGCTCGTCGCGGGCGCCGTCGACGGGCTCAAGCCCGAGAACGTCACGATCGTCGACCAAAACGGGACGATCTTGCGTCCGTCGGCGCTCGCCGACAGCGGGCGTCGGCGACGCGTCGAGCGCGCTCAAGCTCACGCAAGAGCAGCTCGTCGCCAAGGAGCGCTACGAGTCCGATCTGCAGCAGTCGCTGCAAGGTCTGCTCGACGCGACGATCGGCGCGCACCGCTCGGCCGTGCGCGTCGCGACGCCAGATGAATTTCGACGCCAACTCCACCGAGACGAAATCGTACGCGCCGCAAGGCACGGTCCGCTCGCAGCAGACCGAGCGCGAGAGCTACACCGGAACCGGCCGGCGCGCGCGGCGCGCGCGAGGCGTCCCCGGCACGACGACCAACGTCGTCCCGACGTATCAAGGCACGCAGAGCCAGCAGGCAACAGCCGCTACACCAAGTCGAAGACGACGACGAACTACGAGATCACCGAGCGAAACGCCAAGCACGTCGATGCGCCCGGCAAGGTGACGCGCCTTTCGGTCGCCGTGCTGGTCAACGTGCCGGCCGCGGCGCGCGCGGCGAACGCGGCGAGCCCCGCCTACGCCGTCTCGCCGGCGGACGTGGCGAAGATACGCAACGCCATCGCGGCCGCCGCCGGGATCGATGCCTCGCGCGGCGATCAGGTTTCCGTCGAGGCGATCCCGTTCGCGCCGCCGGCGGTGGTCGCCGGCGGCTGCCTCGGGAGCGGGACCACGGTCTCTGGCTTCCCGGCCGTCCCCGCGTCATGCTGCTCGTCGTCCTCGGAATAGCGGGCGCGGGCTTCGCGTTCTGGCGATGCGCCGCCGCGACGTTCAGGCCGATCGGCGAGCTGCCGACGTTCGATTCCACGCTCGCCGAAGAGCTGCCGTCGTTCGAAGAACACCCGATGCTCGACGGGACGCCGGCGATCGCGGCGCCGATCCGCTCCGCCGCCGACCTCACACGCGAACAGATGATCGAGTACGTCACGACCGTCGCTCAAGAGAGCCCCGACAGCATCGCCAAGCTCGTGAAGTTGTGGCTCTGGCAGAATAAACCACACATGATCTCCGACAAGCCGATCTTGACCCTCGGCGACGACCCCGCATCGGCTCGCGACCTCGGCGCGTACGGAGCGCCGGCGATTCCCGACATGTCGCGGACCCGAGAAAGCCGCGATCCTGATGATCACGATCGGTCTCGAGCTCGCCGCGACGATCTTCAAGTTCCTGCGGCAGGACGAGGTCGAGCGCATCGTGCTCGAGATCGCGAAGATCTCGACCGTCTCGATCGAAAAGCGCGACGCCGTCATCCAAGAGGCGTACCAGCGCGCGATCGCCCTGAAGTACATCAACGAGGGCGGGATCGAGTACGCCAAGGAAATCCTCGAACGGTCGTTTGGTGCCGGCCAAGCCGACGACATGACGAATCGGCTCTTCGCGGCGCTCAAGCACGGCAACCCGCTCGAGCTGGTGAAGAAGACGGAACCCGCGCAACTGCTGGAGTTCATCAAGGAAGAGCACCCGCAGACGATCGCGCTGATCCTGGTCTACATGTCGCCCGAACAAGCCGGCGCCGTGCTCTCGCAGCTCGAGCCCGAGCTGCAAGGCGAGGTGGCGATGCGGATCGCGATCCTGCAGAAAACGGCGCCCGAGATCCTCGAGCAGCTCGACGAGCTGCTCGGGCGGCGGCTGCTGGTCAGCGGTTCCGATTTCACCAAGGCCGGCGGCGTCCAATCGCTCGCGTCGGTCATGGGCTTCGTCGACCGCGAGACCGAGAAGAACATCCTCGACGGCCTCGCCAAGCGCGATCCCGCGGTCGCCGAAGAGGTCAAGAATCTGCTCTTCGTCTTCGAGGACATCATCAACCTCGACGATCGGGCGATCCAGCGAGTACTCAAGGAAGTCGACGGCAAGGATCTCGCGCTGGCGCTCAAGACCGCGAACGACGAGCTGCTGGCGCGCATCTACAAGAACATGTCGACTCGCGCGGCGACGACGCTGCGCGAAGACATCGAGGTCCTCGGTCCGGTCCGCGTGCGCGAGGTCGGCAAAGCGCAGCAGAACATCGTCGACGTCATCCGCACGCTCGAAGAGAACGGCCAGATCGTCATCGCCCGCGGCGGCAAGGAAGACCGAATCGTCTAGTGCCGCGGCTCAGAACTTCACGCCCGAAATCTCGCTCGTCTTTTCTTCGCGATCTTCCGTGCGGAGTCCCGAGCCGCGGCACTAGCCACCATGGGCCGTGTCGTCAAGGGTGCGCGCTTTCGGGACGAGCGGTATGCGCTCGAGGTCCCGGAGATCGTCGTCCCGCCGGTCGAGCTGCCCAGCGCCGTCGCCTTCGCGTCGCCGAGCGCTTTCGGTTTCGCCGGCGGCGCCGGCGACGGCGTGGTGCTCGACGGTCCGCTGCTCGACGCCCCGCCGCGCCCGGCGGTCGACGTCGACGCGATGCGCGGTCAGGCGCAGGCTCTGCTCGACGACGCCGCGTGCAACGCGGAAGCCCTGTTGGGCGACGCGCACGACCGCGCGCGGGCGCTGATCGAAGACGCGGCGGCACGCGCCGACGCGATCGCTCAGGACGCGCGGCGGCGCGGCCACGACGAGGGATTTCGCGCCGGACGCGCAGGCCGCCGACGCCGCGATGAACGACATGCTCGCCACGATGCGCGGCCTGCTCGAAATGGCGCGCATCGAGCGCCACAAGCTGATCCAGGAGGCCGAGCCCGAGCTGGTCCGGCTCGCGCTCGGTATCGCCGAGCGCGTGCTGCACCAGCAGGTCGCGCTCGACCGCGGCGTCGTGGTCGAGATGGCGAAGACCGCGATCGCGCGCCTGATCGAGCGCGACACCGTGACGGTGCGCGTCAACCCGGCCGACCTCGAGCGGATGCGCGATCACCGCAAGGAGCTCATCGCGATCGGCGACATCCGCAACCTGCGCGTCGTCGAGGACAAGCGCGTCGACCGCGGCGGCGTCGTCATCGACACCGACGCCGGGGACGATCGACGCGCGCATCGCGACCCAGCTCGACGAAGCGCGCAAGGTCCTGCACATCGAGGACGACGTCGTCGTCGAACCGGCGCCGGCCGACCCGTCGCTCAAAGCCGCGCTTCACCGCGGCTCGCGCGTCGTGACGCTGACCGCCGCCCCGGCCCGCAAGTTCGACGCGTCGCGGGCGATCGACGACCTGCTCGACGCCGATCTGATCCGCACCAACGGCAAGGTCAGTCAGGTCATCGGAACGGTGATCGAGTCGAACGGGCCGCCGATGGCGATCGGCGAGACCGCGTCGATCGCATACCGGCGCACCGCCAAGCCCGTCCTGGCCGAAGCGGTCGGCTTCCGCGACGCCAAAGTGCTGCTGATGCCGCTCGGCGAGCTGGGCGGGATCGCCGCCGGCTCCGACGTCGTCGCGCTGGGCAAGCCGCTGCAGATCGGTCTGTCGAGCGCTTTGCTGGGCCGCGTGATCGACGGGTTGGGCCGCCCGCTCGACCGTTTGGGCCCGATCGTCGACGCGCGGCGCAGCCGAGGTCGGCGGCGTGCCGCCCAGCGCGATGCAGCCGCCGCCGCGTCACCGAGCCGCTGGGCGTCGGCGTGCGCGCGATCGACGGCCTCTTGACCGTCGGCAAAGGACAGCGCGCCGGAATCTTCGCCGGCTCGGGTGTCGGGAAATCGACCGTGCTGGGGATGATCGCGCGCAATACCGACGCCGACGTCAACGTGATCGCGCTGGTCGGCGAGCGCGGCAAGGAAGTGCGCGACTTTCTCGAGCGCGACCTCGGCGAGGCCGGGCTCAAACGCTCGGTGGTCGTCGTCGCGACCTCGGATCAGCCGGCGCTCGTCCGGCATCAAGGCGGCCTTCGTCGCCACCCGCATCGCCGAGTACTTCCGCGACTCTGGTCTCGACGTGCTGCTGATGATGGACAGCGTCACGCGCTTCGCGATGGCGCAGCGCGAGGTCGGCCTGGCGATCGGCGAACCGACCACGACCCGCGGGTACACGCCGTCGGTGTTCGCGCTCTTGCCCAAGCTGCTCGAGCGTACCGGAAGCTCGGAGCACGGAACGATCACCGCGCTCTACGCCGTGCTCGTCGACGGCGACGACCTCAACGAACCCGTCGCCGACGCGGTGCGCTCGATCCTCGACGGGCACATCGTGCTCTCGCGCAAGCTCGCGGCCGCCAACCACTACCCGGCGATCGACGTGCTCGCCTCGGTCAGCCGCGTGATGCCCGACGTCGTACCGCCGGCGCACCTCAGCGCGGCGTCGAAGATCCGCGATATCCTCGCGACCTATCGCGAGGCCGAGGACCTCGTCAACATCGGCGCCTACGTGGCGGGGTCGAACCAGCGCGTCGACCACGCGCTGGCCCGGATCGATGCGGTGCGCGCCTTCCTGCGCCAGGGAATCGATGACGGCTCGCGCTTCGAGGACGCACAGCGCGCGGTGCTCGCGCTCGGATGAAGCGGCCGCGATGAAGTTCCGATTTCGGCTCGAGCCCGTCTTGGGACACCGCGTGCGCATCGAGGGCGAGCGCGCCGCGGAGCACGCGCGAATGCTCGCCGATCAGCTGTCGGCCCAGCGCGTCGTCGACGACCTGGCCGCGAAGCGCGATGCGCTGCGCCGGCGGCTCGTGCTCGAGCACGCGGACTTCGATGCCGAGACGCTGCGTTCCAGCTACGCGCACCTCGATTATCTCGATCGCGCGATGGTCGCCGCGCTGCAGCGCCGCGATGCATGCATCGCCGAGACCGAGCGCGCCCGGCTGCGGCTGGTCGAAGCCGCGCGCGATCGCAAGATCCTCGAGACGCTCAAGGAGCGTCGTCGCGAGACCTTCCAGCACGACGCCGCGCTGGCCGATCAGCGCGAGCTCGACGACCAGAACGCGCGGCTGTTCGACCGCGCGCAAGCCTACGAAGGATCTTCGCCGTGATCGTCACCCGTCAACGCAAGCGCCGCAGCGGCGCCGGTCGCATCCTCGTAGTGTTCGGCGTTGTGGCGCTGCTCGCATTCGGGCTGATCTTTCCGCCTTCGCAGCACGCGATTGCCCGTGGTCCGCTCGCGCCGCTGTGGAACGCCGGTGCGCATGCCGCCGGCGTGGCCGCGCGGCCGTTCGCCTTTGCCGCGCAGCAGCAATCGATCGCCGAGCGCAACCGCCGCATCCGCGACCTCTCCGCGCAGCTGGAACGCCAGCGCGCGGCGACCGAGGACGCCGAGGCGCGCGCCGACGAGCTCCAGCAGCAGTTGAGCGCGGCCCTGGACCAGCCGCCCGTCGCGCCGTCGCACGCAGTCCGGTTGGCGGCGAGAAAGCCGGCGGCGGCGCGCGTCGGCGGCCGACGCGCGCCTGGCGGCGACCTGGGCCGCGATGGAACCCGAACGCGCCGCGGCCATCGCGATGCGTCTGCCCGACGATCAGGTCAGCCGCGTGCTGGCTCAGATGGACCCCGACAGCGCCGGCGCGATCATGGAGGTGCTGCCGACGAAAGTCGCCGCCCGGCTCAGCCGAGCAGTCGCTCAGGTCTCGCCCGGCGCGGACCGATAGACCACAAGAGAGGAGGTGAGACCTTGAACGCCGTCCCGATCGTCGACGCTCGCGCGTCGACCTCCGCGCGTACCGACGCCCACCCGAGCGGACCCGCCGGGCTCGAGGCTGCGCTGTTCAAGTCCCAGCTCGGTGATTCGATCGCCGCGCGCTCGAACGCGACCGACGGCCTCACCTCGGCTCCGACGACGACGTCTTCGGCTGCGGCATCCACGCTCGCGAGCACGATCAAGGCGAAGCTCGACGCGGGCACGCCGATCGACGACGTCATCGCGCAACTGGCCGGCTCGCTGGCCGCATCGGTCGCGGCGCAGCTCGGGATCTCGCCGCAAGCGGCGCAGCAGCGTCTCACCGAGGCGTTCACTCGAGCGCTCCAGTTCAACGATACCGGACCACCGGGCAGTAACGCCGAGAGGGCGTCGGCCCTCGTATCGAGATTCCGGCAGATCGCCGAGCTCGCGACGAGGGTGACGAACGGAGACCAGGGGCAACCGGTCAGACAGATCGCAGGAAACAGCTCGGACGCCGCAACGGCGAAAGCGAATCCAGCCCCCGACCTCGACGACATCCTTCGCGACGCGCAGAGCGCGCTCGCAGCGAGCACGTCACCGCCCGGTCCCGCTGCGGCTGCGACGGTCGCGCTCCAGCACGCGGCCGCCCCGGCCGAAGGGCGGACCGTCGCGTTCGCGCCGTTGGCAGCCGTGGCGTCCGGCGGCGACACGCCGCTGGGACGCGCCCTCACGCGCGCGGTCCTCGCCGACGCGTCGCGCAACGCGGCCGCAACCGCGCAGTCGCCGCGCCGCACCGCCGGCGCGACGCAAACCGACGAGGCTCCCGTCGTGCCGTCGAGCGCTGAAGCCGCGTCCGCCGGCGCGGCGGTCGAAGCATTCGTCGCTGCCTTCGCGAACGCGGTCGCGCACGCGCGATGCGGCGGGCGATCATCGCTCCGGCGATGGTGCGGCCCCGCCGCCGGCCGTAACCGCTGCGAGCGCCACGGCGAGCGCAGCGACCGCCGCCGTCGGGACCGTTGCGTCGTTCGGGGCTCAGGCCGCGCACGACGCCGTTTCGATCGCTCCGCCCGTGCCGCCGCCGGCGCTGCCGCAACCGCAGCACGTCGACGCGAACGCGGTGATCGATCAAGTCCTGCGCGGGATGGCGATCCGCACCACCGACGGTCAGTCGGAGGTACGGCTGCGGCTCGTCCCCGAGCAGCTCGGCGACGTCAGCATCAAGCTGATCGTTTCGGGCGGCTCGGTCGACGCGGCGATCACCGCGCACACCGCCGACGCGCAGAGCGCGCTCGCCGGCGCGCAAACCCAACTCGCCAAGTCGCTGGCCGAGGCCGGGCTGAAGCTCCAGAGCTTCAACGTCGGTCTCGCCGGCAGCTTCGCGGACCCCCGCGATCAGTCGCGGCCCAACGACCAGTTCACCCGGCCGGCGACGCGGCGCATCGGCGCCGTCGAGGCGACCGACGCGGACGCGTCCGATCAGGCGCTGCTCGCGGTTCCGAGCTTCGGCCCGCCGATCTACGTGGCGAACCCGGCACTCGGCGCCCTCAACTACCTCGTCTAGCCAAAGGATCTCGTATGTCCACCAGCGGATCGACCGGCGTTCTTCCGATCGACGGCCTGATCAACCAGAACACCAGCGCGGCGCCGACGTCGTCGCTCAACTCACAGCTCGGCGAGACGGCGTTCCTTCAACTGCTCACGACGCAGCTGCAGAATCAAGACCCGCTCAATCCGATGGACGACACGCAGTCGGTCGCGGAGCTGGCGCAGTTCTCCGCCGTGCAGGCAGCCACGTCGCTCAACCAGTCGTTCAGCTCCTTCGAATCGAACTTCTCCGTGATGCAGTCGGCCGGGCTTCTCGGCAAGACGGTCTCAGCGCAGTCGACCGATGCGAACGGCAACGTCACCACCGTCAGCGGGACCGTCAAGACGATCTCCGTCATCGACGGCACGCCCGAATTCACCTTGGCCGGCCCGAACGGAAACTTGCTGACCGGCGGCAACGGTCAGCCGCTCCAGCTGCCGACGTCGGCGATCTTGTCGATCGGCAACTGACGTGGCCGACCCCAAAATCGGCGGGGTGCAGATCCCGCCACCGGTCATCCCCGCCGTCCGCCCGCAAGGCGTTCCGGTCCAGATCCCGCCCACCGGCACGGGTTCGTTCCGCGACGTCCTGCGCACGACGTCGGGACAACCGCTCAAGTTCTCCGCGCACGCGCAGCAGCGGCTGCAATCGCGCAACATCGACCTGTCGCAAGACGACCTCGCCAAGATGAACGCGATGGCCGACAAAGCGGCGGCGAAAGGCGCCAAGCAGTCCCTTTTCATGATGCGCGACACCGCGATGGTCGTCTCGATCACCAATCGCACGGTCATCACCGCGGTCGATCAGCAGAGCATGAAGGACAACGTCTTCACCAACATCGACTCCGCCGCGGTCATCGACTGATCTTCGCGGCGCTCCCGAATCTGCGCCGGCAATTTCCCGGCCACATATCGCACCCCGAGAGCGGACCATCCGTGGAGCTCTCATGCCGGACCGATCGAACGACGTCCGGCTACTCGACGACACGAAAGGGCACCTAGATGGGTTTGGACTCGATGTTCATCGGCGTCACCGGTCTGGAAGCGTACCAGAACCAGATCGACGTCATCTCGAACAACATCGCCAACGTGGGTACGACCGGCTTCAAGGGCCAGGACGTCAACTTCCAAGACATGATCTATCAGGCGCAGAGCTACGCGACCGCGCCGACGCAGGAGACCGGCGGCATCAACGGTCAGGACGTGGGTCTGGGCGTGAAGATCGGCTCGATCGACACCGACTTCTCGCAGGGCGGCCTGCAGACGACCGGCGTCAACACGAACCTCGCCCTCAACGGCGACGGCTTCTTCATCCTGCAGAAGCCCAACGGCAACGGCTCACCGCTGTACACGCGCAACGGCGACTTCTCGCTCAACTCCGACGGCCTGCTCTACGACGGCTCGTCGGGGATGGCGGTACTGGGCTACGTGGCGGGCAAGAACGGCGTCATCACGCAGACGGGTACGCCGGGTGACATCACGATTCCGATCGGTTTGCAGTCGCAGGCCGTCGGCACCGGGCTCAACGCGGCCGAGAAGTTCGGCGCCAGCGGCGACTCCGTGTTCGACGTCTCGATGGGCGGCAATCGTCGACCAGTCGCAGTGGACAAAGGAAGCGACGGGCGTCGCCGCCGGCACGCCGGGAACGGGTCAGCCGTACACGATCTCGACGACGATCTACGACTCGCTCGGGAACGCGCACCTCGCGCAGGTCACCTACACGCCCGACGCCGCGGGCGCCACGGCCGCCAAGAACGGTCTGCCGACCTCGGTCGCAAACCCGAGCGGCGTCGCCGAGACACCGGCGTCGCGCTGGTCGGTCAGCGTCAGCTTCGCCGACGGCACGCAGTTCACCGGGATCAACCCGGCGACTGGCGCGCCGAACGCTGCGCCGGCGACGACCGGCGTGGTCGGCTTCGCATACTTCGACCAGAACGGCCAGTTCATCAACACGTCGAGCCGGCTCGGCGGCGGCGTCGCGCTGGCGGGCGCGAACGTGCACGCCAACGGTCAGGCGGCGTCGCTCGCCGACGGCAACCAGCTCAACGTCACCGCCTGGGGCACCGGCGGCGCCGACGCGGCAACCGCGCCGACGGCGGGCGGGCCAGCACCGGCGACCGGCCCGATCGGGTTGGATTTCCACGGCATGACGTCACTGGCCGGCACCGACACCGCCAACGTCATCGCGCAGAACGGATACGCGGCCGGCATCCTGTCGAACGTCACGGTCGGCGCCGACGGCACGATCACCGGCGCGTTCTCGAACGGCCAGACGTCGACGATCGGGCAAGTCGCGGTCGCGACGTTCCAGAACGAACAGGGTCTGCAACGGGTCGGCGACTCCGACTTCACCGCGACGGCGAACTCGGGTCTCGCCGAAGTCGGCACGGCCGGCAGCGGCCGCTACGGCGCGATCGTCTCCGGCTCGCTCGAGCAGTCGAACGTCTCGATCGCCGACGAGTTCACCAAGATGATCGCCGCCCAAAACGCGTATCAGGCAAACTCCAAGAGCATCACGACCGCCAGCGAAGATTTGCAAACGGTCATCGGCCTGATCCGATAGGCCGTGTCTCTCGCGGAGATCAAAGGCCGATCGCTGCATTGCCGCGGGGTCTCTCGCGGGCATCGAAGGCCGATCGCTGCGTTGCCGCGGGGTTTGCGTACCGTAGTACGCTGCACCCCGCGGCGCCTTGCGCTCGACCCTCGCTCCCCGCTCCTGCCGCGTGCGGTTCCCGCGAGCCGAACCACCCTCCGTCATCCTGAGCTTGTCGAAGGACGACGGCGTACCGAAATTCTTGGCGCGCCACCGGGCGCCCTGAGCCGGGTCGAAGGGCGGCCACCCACCGCGCCGCGGGAGCCAGGCTTGGCCTGTACGGTCGGCTTCTGGCATGATAGGAAACGATGATTGCGCTACGGCGGCTGAACAATGAGGCCGTGATGATCAACCCGGACCTGATCGAGACGCTCGAGGAGACGCCGGACACCGTCGTGACCTTGACCTCGGGGAACAAGGTCTTGGTTCGCGACACGATGGACCAGATTCGCGAGAAGATCATCGAGTTCAAGCGGCGGATTCACGCGCCCGAGGAGCCCGGCTCCTAGGGGTTCGGCCGGCAGGGCACGTTGGTCGCCCGTTGGCCCTTCGACGAGCTCAGGGTGACACGGGCTTGCTTGGCTGCGAGGCGCTCTCAAATAGCGGGTCGGGGGCGCCGATAGTGTCCTGGAGAGCACCTTCGGACGCCGCCCCATTCGGAAAGGCCGTACTTTGGATTTCGCGACGATACTGGGCCTGGCGATCGCCGTCGCTGCCCTCGCGCTTTCTGCGTGGATCGGCAACGTCGACGTCCGCATCATCTTCGCCCGGTACGAAGCGTTCATGCTGGTCTTTTTCGGGACGATCGGCGCGACGATGGTCTCGTTCTCGCTGCGCAACTTCTGGAGCGGGATCACGCTGGGTCTGCGCACGGCGTTCGTCGAGCCGGTCTATCGCGAACGCGAGGTGATCGCGACGCTCGTATCGTTCGCCGAGAAGGCGCGGCGCGAGGGTCTGCTGGCGCTCGAGAACGAGGCGGCCGCGCTCGAAGACGATTTCATGCGCAAGGGGATTCAGCTCGTCATCGACGGCCGCGACACCGACATCATCCGCAAGATCCTCGAGACCGAGATGGCGTTCGTGCAGGAGCGCAACGCCAAGGCCGAAGGCGTGTTCATGGCCATGGGCGGCTTCTCGCCGACGCTGGGGATCATCGGAACCGTGCTGGGCCTGATCGCGATGCTCAAAGAGCTCGGCTCGCTGACGGGCTCGACCAACATCGCCGGGCAGCTCGGCGTCGCGACCGCGCAGGCGTTCGTCGCCACGTTCTTCGGCATCGCGCTGGCGAACTTGGTGTGGATCCCGCTGGCGTCGAAGATCAAGGAGCGCGCCGGCGAGCAGCTGCTGCTGCGCGAGATCATGGTCGAAGGGATCCTGTCGATCCAGGCCGGCGACAACCCGCGGCTGCTCGAGGAAAAGCTGCATGCATTCCTCGATCCGGCCGAGCGCGAGACCGAGGTCGAAGCCGGCGGCGTGGTCGGCGAACCCGAGCTCGCCGGGGTCTGATGGAGTCCACGACGTCGCGCTCGCGCCTGCGGCGCACCGCCCTGCGCCACGGTCCGGCCGAGAGCGCGGGCATGATGCGCTGGCTGCTCACCTACGCCGACATGATCACGCTGCTGCTGGCGATGTTCATCATCCTCTTCGCGATCTCGAATGTCTCGCGGGTGAAGTTCCAGCGGCTGGTGACGGCGATCTCCGGCGGCTTCAACAGCAGCGACTCGGCCAACAACCCGCCCAACGGCGGCGTCGTCGGCAACGAGCACGGCCGCACCGACGAAGCCAACATGGCCTCGGTCAAGGCCCAGATCGACAAGTACATCGCGCGCCGCAATCTGCAAGCCAAGGTGCAGACGCATGTCGAGCGGCAGGGCCTGGTGATCACGCTGCTGAGCGACAGGGCCTACTACGACTCGGGCTCGGCCGACTTGCGGCCCGAGAGCAAGGCACTGCTCGACGTGATCGGCGAGCAGTTGCGCGGCGTCCGGAACGAAGTCCGCATCGAAGGCAACACCGACAGCGTCCCGATCGCAACCGCCGCCTATCCGACCAACTGGGAGCTGTCGGCGGCGCGCGCCACCGGCGTGACGCGCTATCTGGTCGAGCACGACAAGATCGTGCCGACGCGGATATCGTTCGCCGGTTACGGCCAGTTCCGGCCCAAGCTTCCCAACGACACCGATGCGCACCGCCACCAGAACCGGCGCGTCGACATCGTCATCCTCAACGCCAACTCGGCACCCGGCCTGGAGAACGGCAACAACTCATGAGCATGCTCTCCCAAGAGGAGATCGACGCCCTCGTCAACCAGCTGGCGGCACCCGAACCGGGGCTGCCGCCGGATGCGCGCAAGATCAAGCCGTTCGACTTTCGCTTCAACAAGCGGCTCGACAAGTTCTCTACCAACCAGCTGCAGACGCTGCGCACGCTGCACGACAACTTCACCCGGCTGCTCAACAACTCGCTGTCGGTCTACCTGCGCACGCGCGTCGAAGCCGCCATCGTCGCGATCGACCAGATCAGCTACGGCGACTTCATCGCCTCGATCGGCCTGCCCTCGATCCTGTCGATCTTCTCGATGGACCCGCTGCCCGGCTCGGGAATCGTCCAGGTCGACTTGAACCTCGTCTTCTCGATCATCGACCGGCTGCTGGGCGGTCCCGGCTGGTATCCGCAGAAGCTGCGCGACCTCACCGACATCGAGCGCACGCTCATGCAGCGCTTCATGGCCCGGATGCTCAACAGCTACCGCGAGTCGTGGAATTATCTGCTGACGCTGTCGCTCAAGATCGAGGCGCTCGACTCGAACCCGCAGTTCATACCGCGCATCATCCCGCTCGATCAGATCGTCGCCTTGGTGACGTGCGAGCTCAAGGTCGGCGACATGACCGGCTTGATGAACTTCTGCCTGCCGTATCAGGTGCTGCAGCAGGTCGGCACTCAGCTCTCCGACTTCCAGTGGTCGCCCAGCATCGTCGCCGGACGCGGCGTGACCGAGCAAGACGTCACGCAGCTGGCGCGCAACGTCGAGCGCGCGCCGGTCGACGTCAAGGTTCAGCTGGGCAAGACCGTCGTGTCGCTGCGCGACCTCATCGCGCTGCAGCCCGGCGACGTGGTTCTGTTCGACAGGCCGGTCGCCGAGCCGCTGGCCGTGTGCGTCAACGAGCGCGAGAAGTTCAAGGTCTTTCCCGGCGTCAACCGAGACCGGCTCGTCGTCCGGGTGAGCCACATCGTCGAGAACGAGGAATAAACGTGTCCGATACGCTGCGCCCGATCGCCGACGCGATGTTCGCCTCCGCCGCCGGAGTCCTGGGGACGCTCGCCGGCCGCACCGTGCACGCGGGTCCGTCGACGCCGCTGGCGACCGAAGCCTCGATACGGGTCGAACCCGACGTCGTCGCCACCATCACCCGCATTCCCTCGGCCGAGGTCAGCTTCGTGGGGCGCTACCACAAGCGCGACTTGGCTCGGGTCGTCGAGCTGATGCTCGGCACGCCGAGCGGCGGCGGAGAGCTCGACGCGATGCAGCTTTCGATCGTGGCCGAGACCGTCGCCCAGATCTCGAGCGCGATGGGCGAAGCCGTCGCGGCCGCCGCGAACCACGAAACGAGCGGGATCAGCTCGGTCGTCGCGGCGGATTCGAGCGCGTTTCCCGCCCCGCCCTTTGCGACGTTCCGCGCCGAGCTCGATTTGGGCGATGGGTTCGCGACCGCGCTGACGATCGACTTCGACGTGCTCGCCCAGCACCGGCTCGTTCCGCCGGCTCCCGCCGTGCAGCGGCCCGCGCCGGCCGCACCGCCGGCGAGCGCGCGGGTCGAAGAAGGCCGGCCGGTCACGTTCTCGCCGATGCAGCCGACGCAGGTGCGGCCGGCCGCGCCCGGGCACGCCAACCTCGACCTCGTCCACGACGTGCCGCTCGAGATCTCCGCGGTGCTCGGCCAGACCGAGCTGTCGCTGCGCGAAGTCGTCTCGATGCAGACCGGCAGCGTGTTCGAGCTCGACAAGCTCTCGAGCGAGCCGATCGACCTCTACGTGAACAAGATCCTCATCGCGCGCGGCGAGGTCGTCGTGGTCGACGACAAGTTCGCGGTGAAGATCAGCGAGCTCAACCCAGTCGTCGAGCGGGTCTGACCGTGGACCTGGCGCTGCGCGCCGTTTGGGCGTTCGCGGTCGTCGCGCTGCTGCTGGTCGGGCTGACCTACGTCGTCCGCCTGCTCAACCGCAGCCGCATCGTCGCGGCCAGCGGCCGGCGGCTGCTGACCGTCGTCGAGTCGACCGCGCTGGCACAGAACGTGACCGTTCACGTCGTCAAGGTCGGCGACCGATACTACCTCTTAGGCGGAGGATTCCGCCGGGGTCACCCATGTCGCCGACGTTCCCCCGGACGTCGTCGAACCTTTCATCGAGACGCAACGGAAGGCGCTCGGCGAGCAACGCGATGCGGTGCTTCGCCTGCTGCAGAGATTCCGAACATAACGTGAACCGTCGCCTGCTCGCCGTCATCGCCGCGACGGCCGCTGTCATCGCCGTGGTGCTTTTCGCCGTGCCCGCGCTCGCCCAAACGGCCGGGACGTCGAGCGCGGCGATCCCGATCCCGCGCGTCAACATCGGGGTCAGCCCGGCTACCAAGCCTTCCGACGTCGCGCTGTCACTGCAGATCCTGCTGCTGCTCACCGTCGTCACCCTGGCGCCGACGCTGCTGGTGCTGCTGACCTCGTTCACCCGCATCGTCATCGTGCTGTCCTTCGTGCGAACCGCGCTCGCCACGCAGCAGGTGCCCCCGACGCAGGTCCTCGTCGGGCTGGCGCTGCTGCTGACCTTCTTCGTGATGCACCCGGTGATCGAAGACATCAACAAGACCGCGCTGCAGCCCTATCTGGCCAACAAGATCTCGCAGCCGGTCGCGCTCGAGCGCGCCGCCAAGCCGCTGCGCGCCTTCATGTTCAAGCAGACGCGCGAGAAGGACATCGCCCTGTTCTACTCGTTCACCAAGGAGCCGCGCCCGGCCGATCAGGCCGCCGTGCCGACGTACGTGCTCGTGCCGGCGTTCGTGATCAGCGAGCTCAAGACGGCATTTCAGATCGGCTTCGCGATCTACATCCCGTTCATCATCATCGACATGGTCGTAGCGTCGGTGCTATTGTCGATGGGGATGATGATGATCCCGCCGGTCATCATCTCGCTGCCGTTCAAGATCTTGATCTTCTTGCTGGTCGACGGCTGGAACCTCACCGTGGCCGCTCTCTTCGCGAGCTATCAACGATGACGTACGCGGTCGCGCTGTCGCTCGGGCGCGAAGCGATCTTCGTCGCGCTGCTGGTATGCGCGCCCGCGCTGCTGCTCGGGCTGGCGACCGGTCTGGTGGTGTCGATCTTCCAGGCCGTCACGCAGATCCAGGAGCCGACCCTGGCGTTCATCCCCAAGATCGTGGTGGTCGCGCTGGCGATTCTGCTGTTCGGCCCGTTCATGCTGGCGCTGCTGACCGACTTCACGACGCGCGTCTTCACCGAGATACCCACCTTCGTCCGGTGAGCGGGGCGCGAGCGTAGCCGTGCACGGCTTCGACGTGTTCGGGCTGTCGGCCGGACGGTTCGAAGCGCTGCTCCTGGTGCTGGTGCGCGTATCGGCGATGCTCGCCCTCGTGCCGGTGTTCTCGCAGACACAGCTGCCGCGCCTCACGCGCTTCGGGATCGGTGCCCTGCTGGCGCTCGTCGCGGCGCGGACGCTGCCGCCGATGGCGCCGCTGAGCGGGCTGGGCGACCTAGTCGTGGCGATCCTGGCGCAGTTCTTCGTCGGCCTCGTATTCGGGTTCGTCGCCTTCCTGCTGTTCACCGGGATCCAGTTCGCCGGCGAGGTGATCGACATCCAGATCGGCTTCGCGGTGGTCAACATCGTCAATCCGCTGACCTCGCAGAGCGTCACCGTGATCGGCGAGTTCCAGCTCGCGCTCGCGACGCTGCTCTACCTAGCCGTCGATGCCCACCACGTGCTCATTGCCGGGATCGTCGGCTCGTTCACGCTGGTGCCGCTGCCGTATGGCGGCGCGCCGGAGCTGGTGGCGGGTGACGTGGTGCGGTTCTTCTCGCAGGCGCTGTTCATCGTCTTCCAGATCGCCGCGCCCGTCGCGGTCGCGCTGTTTCTGGTCAACGTGATGCTCGGCCTGATGGCGCGCGTCGCGCCGCAGATGAACGTGTTCGTCGTCGGCTTCCCGATCCAGATCAGCGTCGGGCTGATCATGCTGATCGTCTCGCTGCCGCTGATGGGTGCGGTCTTTCCGTCGCTGGTCGACACGTCGGCCCACCAGCTGGACACCGTGCTGCGCGCGATGGGGCCGCAAGGAACCCCCTGACGCGTGGCCCGTCCCGACGCTACCGAGAAGCCGACCCCCAAACGCAAGCGCGAGGCGCGCGGGCGCGGCCAGGTCGCGCGCTCGCAGGACATCAGCGGCTCGGCGATCTTTCTGGCGATCATCGTCGCACTGCACGTCGGTTTCCTGGCGGCGATCGACGCGGGCGCCCAGGCGTTCACCGTCGCGCTCACCCATGCCGGGTCGCGCGAGGACGTCACGATCGCCTCGGTCGGCGGACTGTTCGCACGCGCGGCGATGCCGTACGCGCCGCTGCTGGGCATGGCGTTCGCATCCGCGCTGGTGCTGGCGGTGACGGCCAACCTGCTGCAGTTCGGAATCTTGTTCTCGCCGAGCTTGATCGTGCCGAACTTCGGCAAGCTCAACCCGCTGGCCGGCGTCCAGCGCATCTTTTTCTCGGCCCAGACGCTGGTGCAGTTCGCCAAGCAGCTGCTCAAGCTCGCGATCGTGATCCTGATCTGCTGGTTCGGCGTGAAGGACAACCTCACCATGCTCTACGCGCTGGCCCACGCTGCGCCGCGCGACATCATCGTGGCGGTCGAAGGGATCGTGTTCTGGATCGGCGTCAAGGTCGGTTGTCTGCTGCTCGTGCTGGGCATCGCCGACTACGCGTGGGAGCGCCGCCGGCTCGAGCAGTCGCTGAAGATGACCAAGACCGAGGTGCGCGACGAGCACCGGCAATCGGAAGGCAACCCCGAAGCGAAGCAGGCCCTGCGCCAGCGGCAGCGCGCCATGGCGCGCAAGCGCATGATGGCTGCCGTTCCGAAGGCGACCGTCGTCGTCACCAATCCGACCCACTACGCCGTCGCGCTGCTGTGGGACGAGCTCACCATGAACGCGCCGGTGCTCGTCGCCAAGGGCGCGGACCTCATCGCGCTCCACATCCGCTCGCTGGCCAAGGAGCACGACGTGCCGGTGCTCGAGAACCCGGCGCTGGCGCGCACCCTGTACGCGAAGGTCGAGCTGGACTCCCCGGTCCCGCCCGACCTCTACGCGGCCGTCGCCCAGGTCATCGCCTTCGTCTACAAGGTCAAACGAAAGACGATCGCCTGACGATCAGCTCCCGAAGCAGCGGAACCCTCGCGTGCTCAACGTGCCGCTGGAATAGTTGCTCGACGAGTACGTGATCCCGAACGGGTAGGCGGTGTTCGGCTGCGTACCGGCGCTCGCCGTAAACGTGACCTGGCCGCCGCTCGAAGACGTGCACGTGACGTCGAAGGTCTGCGAGCCGTTGATCGACGGCGGGGTGGTTTGCGTGATCGGCGTGAACGTCAGGATGCCGCTCGGCGACGCCGTGATCGTCACCGGCCCGTTGTCGTACGCGTTGCCCGGCGTGATGATCTGCGACGAGCCTGCGTCCTGGATTTCATAGCCGACGGTGGCCGTCTGATTGAACGAGGCGGTCTGGGGTCCGAACCACTGGGCAATGTCCGCGACACCGAGCAGCGTGATCGTCTGCGGTGGGTTCGGCCCACCGACGACGACCATCGAGAGCTGTCCTTCCGCGACGATGATCCCCGTGAACGTCGGCGGCGTGCCGGTGTCCGACACCTGCCGTCGCACGCTCCCCGGCATGACCACACCGCCTTGGAGATCGTCATACGTCGTCAGGCCGAACGTGTGCTGGCCCGTCGCTGCCGAGAGGGTGAACGTACAGGTCGAGGTGAGCGGTCCTCGCGTGCAGGTACCGGGGGTGACGACCGTGCCGCTGGTTGTCGCGAATAGCGTCATGAACGGCGTCGCGCTGGTGAGGTCGATGTTGGCCGCATACACGAGCGTCGACCCGTCGTAGAACGCCACGGCCTTCGTACCGCTGTCGACGTAGCTCGGCTTTCGCGCGGCGCCGCTCGGTTTCCGATTCGGAATCGAGATTGCCAGCGACATGCTCCCCGTCGATGTCGCCACCTTCTCCGGCGCGGCGGCGAGGGAAGCGGAACCGCCGGCTCCTGCGCAGCCGCCGAAAGCGAGCGTCAGACCGACGGCGACGACACGTAGGACTCTCATTTATCGTCCGGCTCGCGATCTACTGGTGCGCACGGCTGACCTTTGCGTCTATGGTGATGGGGATCGTGGCGGGCTCAGCATCGCAGGTGAACGGGATCGTCGCGATCGGCGTGCTCGCGTAGTTGGCGGCCGTATACGCGAGCCCGGCGGCGTACGTCGTGTTCGGGTGCGTGCCGGCGTTGAACGAGATGGTCACGGTCCCGCCGGCCGTGTTGACGCACTGCACGTCGAAATTCTGGTCGCCGACGGTCGCCGGCGGCGTGGTGATCGAGTTGGGGTTGATCGTGACCACGCCGGCCGGTGCAGCAGTGATCGTCACCGGACCGTTGTCGTAGCCGCCGGGCTGAACGATCTGCTGGTTGCCGGCATCGAGGATGCGGTAGCCGAACGTCACGGTATCGTTGTAAGCGGCCTCGCTAAGCCCGGCGTGCAGGACCTGGTCGGCGACGCCGTTGAGACTCAGCGTCTTGGCGGGGTTCGCGCCGGCAACCAGCGTCACGGACAGCTCACCCTCGGACAGGATGATGCCGGAAAACGAGGACGGCGCAGTGGCGCGCACGCCGCGGCGCGCGGCGCTCGGGGCCGGCGACGTCGACTGCAAGTCCGGATAGGTGACCACGTCGAACTTGTGGGCACCGACCGTCGTCGTCACGGTGGCGGTGCAGGTCGCCGAAGCCGACGTGAAGGTGCACGAGCCCGGGGTGACGCTGGTGTTGCCCGACGCCGCGTACACGGTCTGGAACTGATCGCTGCTGTCGAGCGCGATGTTGACCACGTAGATCAGCGTCGTCCCGTCGTATAGCGCCAGCGATTGGGTCGCGTCCGAGAGATAGCGCGGTCGTCGCGCGCTGCTCGACGGCGGGCGCCGGAACGTGAAGGTCATCGGAATGGACCCCTGCGACTGCGGGTCGGTTGTGACCGGAGGCGTGCTCGGGCCGGTCGAACCGCCCCCGCCGCACGCGACGAGCGAGGCAGCCAGTACCGCCGCGACGGCGATGGCGGCCGGGATGAGCCGAAGAGTCATTTCCGTCCCCTAGTGGTGGAGTCGATCGTGATGGGAAGTGTCGCGGAGCCGGCCGCGCATTGCAGCGTCGTCGAGCCGAGCATTCCGGTCGCATAGTTTGCGGAGCTGTAGGTCAGCCCCGACGCGTAGGTCGCGTTCGGTTTGGCCTTGGCGGTGGCGCTGATCGTCGCCGTCCCCGCCTTGGCGCACGTCACCGAGAACGTTTGAAGCCCGTACGATGGGGGCGGACTGGACTGCGAGATCGGCGCCATCGTCAGGATCCCGTTGCCGTCGCTCTCGGCGATGGTGACCGGACCGTTGTCGTAGTCGCCGGGCCGGATGATCTGTTTGCCGCTCACGTCGTCGATCTCGTACGAGACCGTCGTCGCCGTGCCGACGATCACGACAGGCGTCTGGTTCGCAGTTACGCTGTCCGCGAGCGAGCCGCCGCTGAACGCCGCCTGGTCGGCGACGCCGAGCGGGGTGATCACTTGGTCCGGATTGTTGCCGGAGGCCAATGTCACCGGAAGCTCGCCCTCCGAGAGGATCACGCCGTTAAACGTCGCCGGCGCGGTCCCGATGTCGGCCGGCGCGCGGCGCGCGGCGCTGGGGGTTTGCCCTTGCGCTACGGGATAGGTGACGACGTCGTATGTGTGCGCGCCGGCGGTCGTCGTGATGCTGACCAGGCAGTCCTCGCCGCCCTCCGTCGCTGCGCACGTCCCGCCGGTCACCGTCGTCGCGCCGCTCAGGTCGAACACCGTGGTGAAGAAGGGCGGCGTCGGGGTGAAGTTGCCGACGTAGATCAGCGTCCCGGTGTCGTAGACGACGACCGACCGCGTACCGGCCGAGACGTAGCGCGGCGTGCGCGCGTTTCGCGGCGCGCGCGCGACCGCCGCGGTGAACAGTCCCGGCGCGACCACGAAGCCGAGGCGGAACATCGCGGCAGCGGCCGGCGGCGCGCCGCCGATGATCGGTGCGACCGGCGCACTGCTGCCGCCGCCCGAACAGGCGGCGAGCGCAACCAGCGCGGCGAGCGCGCCGAGCCGGCGCGAGAGGAAAGACCGCATCGTAATCTGCGCGCGCATCGGCTAGAAGTGCAGACCGAGCCCGGCGTACGGGGCTGCGATGTTGGTGTCCGACGGCGCGTTGGTACGCGCGTTCGCTCGCTCGCCGGCGATGCCGAAGTCGAGGAACAGCCCGGACCGGCCGAGGTCGATCGTCGCGCCTGCCCGGTAACGCCAGAGCGAATAGGCGAGCGTCGTGCTTCGTCCGGACAGGCTTCCCAGCAGCGGGGTCGTCGGGAAGGTGTACGTTCCGGAGACGCTCGGATAGTACCAGATGCTGCCTTCGAGCGAGATCGGGCGGTCGAGGTCGGGCAGCTTCGTCAGGCCGGCGCCGGCGCCGGTGATGCGCGGGTAGCCGAGATAGTTGTAGCTCTTCTCGAAGTAGCCCGCGCCGAGGTAGACACGCGGTTCGAAGATCTTGAAGCCGAGGTGGACGTCGGCGTCGCTCTCCTGCGCGCGCAGCGCCGGGACGTAGGCCTGGCCCAGGCCGTTGTAGCCGATCAGCTGCTGGTAGCCGACGACGGTGACGCAGCCGGGATCAGTCGTCGACGGACAGATCCCCGTGCGATAGATTTGGTTACCTACGACGGTGCCGCAGCCGGCCACCGGGCCACCGGGCGTGCACGCACCGACGATCTGGTCGGCATGATGGTCGTAGTCGTACTGCCGGTAGTCGCCTTCGACCATCGCCGTCAGGCCGAACAGCGGGAACTCGACCGCGCCGCGCGCGTTGTAGGATCCGGTCGCGCTGTCGCCGGGGCTGATCTCGTTGTAGACCTTCGCACCCAGACCCAACTCGCCGGCGACGAACGCCTCGTTATGCGTCGGTACGGGTGACGGCGTCGGTGTTGGAGCCGGGGTGGCTACCGGCGTCGGCACGGGCGTCGGCGCGGGCGGTGCGGTCACGATCGGCGGCGGCGTAAACGTCGGCGGCGGCGGCACGGGTGCGCTGAGGAAGCGGACGACCACGATGCGCCGGTCGGGCAGCCACTGCACGTACGCGCCCATCCCCTCGGAGATCACGCGCACCGGTACGAGCACGTCGCCGTCGTAGACGATCGGCGGGACGTCGAGCGGCCGTTCCTCGCCGTTCACGACCACGACGGCCTTGCCGATCGTGACCTTGACCTCGGAGCCCGGTTTCGAGACGGTGGCGGTGCGGCCGGAGGGATCCCAGCTGACCGTTGCCCCCATGAGCTCGAACATCGAGCGCAGCGGGACGAGGATGACGCCGTCGCGGACCAAGGCCGCGAGGACGCGGTCGGCCCGCTCGATGTCGGGCTTGGCGTAAACGTGCCGGTCGTCGAAGAGGATCGGGATCGAGCCCGACGGCGGTGTGCCGAGCGACGTGCCGGGTCCGTCGGCCTGGGCGAACGCCGAGCCGGACAACGACCAGAGGCTTGCGGCGACGGAAATCGCCGCGGCTGCGCAAACGCGAAGTCGCCTATTCATGGAAGAGCGGGCTTCCTGCGACGAGATTGGGAAAACCCTGGGACAACGGTCCTTACCCGGCGGGGCTTAGGGCCCGGGGGCGCACGCCTCAGTCCGGCGCTCGGTGCGGCCGATGATAGTACGGTGGAGACCGTGAGCTAATGGCTGCGGCCGTTCAGGCGCGTCCGGGCCTGCTCGATCGGCTGGCCGCGACGTCGCACGCCTGGGTGGCGGCGGCGTCGGTCGTGCTCGTGGTCCTGATGATCGTTCCGGTGCCGCCTTGGGTGCTCGACCTGCTGTTGTCGACGAACATCACGCTGGCGCTGGTCATCCTGCTGGTGACGCTCTACACCGAGAACGCGCTGGCCTTCAGCGTCTTTCCGACGCTGCTGCTGATCGTCACGCTGTTCCGGTTGTCGCTCAACATCACCGGCACCCGCTCGATCCTGCTGCACGGCTACGCCGGACAGGTGATCGAAGCGTTCGGAAACGTCGTCGTCGGCGGCAACTACGCGGTCGGGATCGTGATCTTCGCGATCCTGATCGTCATCCAGTTCGTGGTGATCACCAATGGCGCGGGGCGCGTCGCCGAGGTGGCCGCACGGTTCACCCTCGACGCGATGCCCGGCAAGCAGCTTGCCGTCGACGCCGACCTCAACGCCGGGCTGATCACCGAAGCCGAGGCGCGCCAGCGGCGCAAGGACATCCAGCGCGCCGCCGATTTCTACGGGGCGATGGACGGCGCGTCCAAGTTCGTGCGCGGCGACGCGATCGCCGCGGTGATCATCGTGTTCGTCAACATCATCGGCGGCTTCGTGATCGGCGTCGCGCAGCAGGGAATGTCGATCGTCGAGGCGCTGCAGCGCTACACGCTGCTGACGATCGGCGAAGGCATCGTGACGCAGATCCCGGCGCTGCTGATCTCGACGGCGACCGGCATCATCGTCACTCGCGCCGCCTCCGAAGGTTCATTCGGTCACGACCTCTCGCGCCAGCTCGTCCAGGAGCCGCGCGCGCTGCTGATCGCCGGCGTGCTGCTCGTGCTGTTCGGCTTCTTCGGCCTGCCGCCGCTGTTCATGTTCGTCATGGCCGCGATCGTGCTCGCGCTGTGGCTGCGCGGCCGCAATGCCGCCAAAGCCGCCGCGCTCAAAGCCGGCGCCGGTGCCGCGCGCGGAGCGGCGGCCGGAACATCCGGTGCGCCTGGGACCCAGGCCGCCAAGCCGGCCGAGTCGGTCGTGCCGCTGCTGTCGTACGATCCGATGGAGCTCGAGATCGGGTTCGGGCTGATCCCGCTGGTCGACGTCTCGCAGGGCGGCGACCTGCTCGAGCGCATCACGATGATCCGCCGCCACGCGGCCCGCGAGCTCGGCATCGTCGTGCCGCCGATTCGCGTGCGCGACAATCTGCAGCTCAAGCCGTCGACATACGTAGTGAAGATCTACGGTCTGGAGGTCACCCGCGCCGAGGTGATGGTGTCGCGCCTGCTGGCGATGAACCCCGGTACCGTTACCAGCGGAATCGACGGGATCCCGACCACCGAGCCCGCCTTCGGACTCCCCGCGCTGTGGATCGCCGACGGCGCGCGCAGCGACGCCGAGATGGCCGGCTACACGGTGATCGACCCGACCTCGGTGATCGCGACGCACCTCACCGAGATCATCAAGGCCCACGCGCCCGATCTGCTCGGCCGCCAAGAGACGTCGGCGCTGCTCGACAACGTCAAACAGCACTACCCGGTCGTGATCGACGAGCTGATCCCCAACCTGCTGACCGTCGGCGAGGTGCAGCGCGTGCTGCAGAACCTCTTGCGCGAACGGATTCCGATTCGCAACCTGCTGCTGATCCTCGAGAACCTCGCCGACGGGGCGCGCGCCTCCAAGGACGTCGACTACCTGACCGAGCGGGTGCGCGCGGCGATGAACCGCCACATCTGCGCCGAGTACGCCGAGAACGGTCTGCTCTCGGTGATCACGGTCGACCCGCGGCTCGAGACGCTGCTGGGCGAAGCGGTGCGCCGCGGCGAAGACGCGTACGCGCTGCTCGACCCGGCGACGGTCGCGAAGATCTACAGCTCGCTGACCAAGCAGATCCAATCAGCCCAGCAAGGCGGGCTGCAGCCGGTGGTGCTCACCTCGCCGGGGACGCGCCTGGCGCTCAAGCGGCTCACGGAACGGGCGGCGCCGTCGCTGGTCGTGCTCTCGTACAGCGAGATCGCGCCGGGGCTGCGCGTCGAGTCGATCGGCCAGGTCTCGACGACCGAGGACGCGCTCGAGCCCGCGTTGGCGGGAGCCTGAGATGCTGGCGCTGTTCGGGCTAGGCCGCAAGCCGCCGCCGCCGATGCTCAAGACGAAGATGCCGGCGGTGAACAGCTTCGTCGCGCTCATGATGGCGGGCGGCGGTCCGCGCGGCTCGGTATGCGTCGAGACGATCGGCTCGCGCAGCTTCGTCGTCAGCGCGCTGTCGGGTCTCAAGACCGGTGGAACGGGCGTCTTCTCGTACGAGAACGAGAGCGGCCGCTTCCGTTTCAGCTCGCGTTGTCTGGACGTGCGCTCGGCGGCCGTCTTCGCGCTCCCCGATCGGATCGAGACGCTGGAGACGTTCGCCGGCGCGCGATCGCGCACGGCCGTCCGGCTCGACGCTACCGTTCCCGCCCAGTGGCGTTTCGCGCCCGGTGGCAGAGGCTCGGGCGACTGGACGCGCGCCTCGCTGACCGACGTCAGCCGGTCCGGCGCGTCGCTGATCGCCGATCGCGACGTGAAGCGGACCGTCCAGCTCGAAATCAAGTTCACGATCAGCACCCGGCCGACACCGCTGGTGCTCGTCGCCGAAGTCATGCGAAGCGAACCGATCGAATCCACCGAAGAAGAGCTCGTTGGGCGTGCGCTTCCAAAGCGTCAAGCACGACGAGGATCGAGCGATCATGGAATACATCAACAAGCGGCAAGCCGAACGGCGACACCGCGGCTTGGCTTGAGGAGCACGTACCGCAAATGAGCGCGAAGCGAGTCCTGATCGTCGACGACGCAGTCGTCATGCGAATGATGATCAAGGGTATCCTGAACAAGAACGGCTACGAAGTCGTCGGCGAGGCCCAGAACGGGCTCGAAGCGGTCGAGAAATACCGCTCGCTGACGCCCGATCTCGTCACGATGGACATGGTGATGCCCGAGATGGACGGGATCGCCGCGGTCAAGCAGATCGTCGCGAGCGATCCGAACGCGCGCATCATCATGTGCACGTCGATGGGCCAGCAGGCCCTGGTCGTCGAGGCGATCCAGGCCGGCGCGAAGTCGTTCATCACCAAGCCCTTCCAGCCGCCCAAGATCCTCGAGACGATCCAGAAAGTACTGGCCTGAGGTGCCCTCCCTGATGCTCAACGAGCTCCAGCGCGACGCGCTCAAGGAGGTCGGCAACATCGGCGCCGGCCACGCCGCAACCGCCTTGTCGCAGCTGCTCAACACGACGGTCAAGCTGTCGGAGCCGCGGATCGACGTGCTCAAGTTCCGCGACTTGTCGAGCCGCATCGGCGCGCCCGACCGCATCGTCGCGGCGCTGCACATGTACGTGCGCGGCGAGGCGCCCGGCCAAATGGTCGTATTGTTCGACCGCGACCAGTCGCTCGAGTTCGTGCACGTGTTCATCAAACGCATCATCGGCGACATCCAGATCTTCGACTCGATCGCCGACTCGACGCTCAAGGAGCTCGGCAACATCATCGCCGGCTCGTATCTCACCGCGCTGATCTCGCTGACCGGCATCAACCTGCTGCCGTCGGTGCCGACCTTGTCGTACGGGACGATCCAGGCCGCCTTCCGCACCCTGATGTCGATCCTGCCGGACCAGGACGTGTTCCTGATCGAATCCCAGTTCTTGGACACCGACCGCACCGTGTCGGGCCAGTTCATCCTGATCCCCGAGACCGGTTCGCTGCAGCCGCTGCTCTCGGTGTTCGGGGTGAACGACTAGCGGCCCCGGATCGGTCCCATGTCGGCGGGAGGCGAGTTTTTCGACCGGACCGAGTTCGTGCAGTACTTCCGCGACGAGACGGAAGAGCTGCTGCAGGCGATCGACGCCGATCTGCTGCGTCTCGAAGGGTTCGTCGACACCAAGAATCCCGAGCCCGAGATCGTCAACTCGTTGTTTCGCGCGCTGCACACGATCAAGGGCAGCGCCGGGATGCTCGAGTTCGGCGCCGTTCAGCAGATCGCGCACAAGCTCGAGAACGTCTTCGACTTGCTGCGCAAAGACCGGATGCCGCTCACCGAGGCCGGGATCAACCTGCTGTTCGAGGGGCGCGACGTCCTCACTGGGCTCGTGCGCGCGGCGGTCGCCGGCGGCGACGCACCCGCCGGGGTCGACGACTTCGTCGAGCGGCTCGAAGCCTTCGCCGGCGTCTACGATGCGACGGCTCAGGTGATCGAAGGTCCGCGCGACGAGCTCGACGACGAGGAGACGATCGAGCCGGTCGACGACGCGCGGGTCGCCGCATTCGCGGCCGACGTCGAACGACTGCTCGCCGCGGCCCAAACGGCGGCCCAATGCGCGGCACCGGCGGTCGACGAGGGCGACGCGCAAGCGGTCGTCGACGCGTTCTTGAGCCTGAGCCCGGTGGCGAGCGTGCCGGCCGACGCGACCGCACCGCCGGCGCCGCGCGCCTGGCAGACGCAAGCCGCGGCCGGCTCGGCACCCGCGCTCGATAACAAGCGCGCCGGAGCCAAGAGCCAAACGATTCGGGTCGACATCGACCGTCTCGACTTGTTGCTCAATCTGGTCGGCGAGCTGGTCATCAATCGTACCCGCATCTCGGACATCGCGGCGACGCTGGGCCGCGAGCTCAACGCCGGCGCCGATCGCGGCATGGCGGCGCTGGCCAAGGATCTGTCGGAGTCGTCGGCGCTGCTGGCGCGGACCACCAACGAGATCCAGGAAAGCATCATGAAGGTTCGCATGGTGCCGATCGGCCAGGTGTTCGACCGTTTCCCGCGGACCGTGCGCGACCTGGCCAAGGCGCGCAACAAGGAGATCCGGCTCGAGATCTCCGGCGCCGACACCGACCTGGACAAGACGATCGTCGATGAGGTCGGCGAACCGCTGATGCACTTGGTGCGCAACTGCATCGACCACGGCATCGAGTCGCCGGCGGTGCGTGAGGCGCGCGGCAAGCGGCGCCACGGCACGATCAAGCTCAACGCCTACCACGAAGGCAATCAGGTCATCCTCGAGATCGGCGACGACGGCGCCGGGATCGACTTGCAGCGCGTGCGCAACAAGGCGATTCGCAACGGCATCATCGGCGAGGCCGACCGGCTGAGCGACCGCGAGATCGTCGAGCTGATCTTCACGCCCGGCTTCTCGACCTCCGACGAGGTGACCGACGTATCGGGTCGCGGCGTCGGGATGGACGTGGTGAAGAAGAACATCCTGCGGCTCAAAGGCGTCTTCGACGTCGACTCGGTGCCGGGCAAAGGCACGACTTTCACCATGAAGATGCCGCTGACGCTGGCCATCATCCAAGCGCTGATGGTACGCGTCGCCGACGAGCTGTACTCGATCCCGCTCGACGCGGTCATCGAGTCGCAGCGGGTCGACGCCGGCGAGTTGCGCACGGTGCACGGCGGTGAGGTGATCACCCTGCGCGGTCAGGTCGTGCCGCTGATCCGGGTCGGCGAGTTCTTCCGGCTCGGCGCTCCGCGCGATCCCGACAAGATCATGATCGTCATCGTCGGATTGCAGGGACGGCAGGTCGGGCTGGTCGTCGATTCGTTCCAAGGCGAGCAAGAGATCGTCATCAAGCCGCTCTCCGACGTCATCGGCCGCATCCCCGGAATCTCCGGCGCGACGATCCTGGGCAACGGCTCGATCTCGCTCATCATCGACGTCCACTCACTGGTCGCGAGCGCCTACGGCAGCGGCCGCGCCACCCGCGCCGAGTTTTCAGGAGTTTGATCATGGCAGATAGCACGCAGGTCGTCAGTTTCAAGCTCGGCCCCGAGGAGTATGGGGTCGATATTGCTCAGGTTCAGGAGATCAATCGGATGGTGGCGGTGACGAACGTTCCGCGCGCGCCGGTCTTCATGGAGGGCGTGATCAACCTGCGCGGGCAGCTGATCCCCATCATCGACTTGCGCACGCGCTTCGGGATGCCGCGCGCGGAGCACACCAAGAATACGCGCATCGTGGTGACCGAGATCGGCACGAAGCGCGTCGGGATGGTGGTCGACTCCGTCTCCGAGGTGCTGCGCCTGCCGGTCGACGCGATCGAGCCGGCGCCCGACATGATCAGCGGCGTCGACACCGAGTACATTCGCGGCGTCGGCAAGATCGACGACCGGCTCATCATCCTGCTCGACCTCGCCAAAGTCGTCACCGGCTCCGAGAAGCGCGAGCTCGAAACCGCCGACGTCGAATCCGCCGCCTGACGGCCGGCTCGGCGAGGCCCGCCGGTGAGGACGCGGCGGCCGGCTCGCCGAAGCGACGGCCCGTGACCGATCAGATCGCCGCACCGACCGCCGAGCGCAGCGCCGAGCAAACCAGCGCCGCCTTCCCGCTGCGCCGCACCTTGGTGTGGTTCGGTATCGCCGGCGCTTCCGCCGCGCTGACGTTCTTCGTCTTGCGCGCGACGATGCGCCGCCCGCTGCCCAGCGACGAGACGACCGAGCGCGTGCAGGCCCTCATCGACGAGGCCAACCGGCTGATCAAGACGCTCGACGAGAAGAAAAACACGTAGGTGTCCGCCGCGGCCGGCCGGCCTGGGCCGGCGGGACCGGCGCTGGGCCTCGTCGCCTCCGTTCGTTTTACCGATCTGCTGGCTAACGGGCAGGCCGTGGGCCGGATCAACGGCTTCGTCGTGTTCGTGAACGGCCCGTTGCCCGGCGAATCGGCCCGCGTGCGCGTGACGCAGGTGAAGCCGAAGTACGCGGTCGGCGACCTCTTGACATACGAGTCGCAGTCGCCGATGCGCGCCAAGCCGTTCTGCCCGGTCTTCGGCGTCTGCGGCGGCTGCCAGGTGCAGCACCTGGCGTACCCGGCGCAACTGGCCTGGAAAGAGCAGATCGTGCGCAGCGCCCTGCGGCGGATCGGCGGGTTCGCCGGCGCCGACGTGCGGCGCGCGGTCGGGATGACCAACCCGCGTAGCTACCGCAACAAGATGGCGCTGGTGGTCGACCGATCCTCGGGCGAGACGTCGTTCGGGTTCTACCAGGCGCGCTCGCACGCGCTGGTCCGAATCGACGCCTGCCCCGTCGTGCTGCCGCAGCTCGACGCCGCGATCGCGAGCCTGTACGACGCCGCGCGCGCGCCGGACTCGCGCGAGGCCTTCGCCGGCGCGAAGCATGCGGTGGTGCGCGCCGGCGCGGCGTCGGGCCAGGCGGTGCTGTCGATCACGACCGATCGCCGGTCGGCGGCGATCAAAGAGGAAGCCCCCGCGATCGCCCGCCGCGTGCGCGGCGTCGTCGGCATCTCCAACTCGTTCGAGCCGCGCACCGCCAACGCGGTGCTCGGCCGCAAGATGCTCTACGTGTGGGGACAGCGCGAGATGGAAGAGACGATCGAGGGCGTGCGCTATCGCGTCTCGCCGGCGTCGTTCTTTCAAGTCAACAGCGAGATGGTCGGCCGCATCTTTCGGTTCCTCGCGCCCGGCATCGCGCGCGACCGCACCATCGTCGACCTGTATTGCGGCGCCGGCACGTTCGCGATCTTCTTCGCGTCGCGCGGCGCGCGCGTCGTCGGCATCGAGGAGAACCCCGCCGCGGTGCGCGAGGCGCGTGAGAACGCGGCGCTCAACGCGGTCGAAGGTCAGGTACGGTTCGTCGAAGGCCGCGTCGAAGGCGCGGTCGCCGATGCCGAAGGAAAGCGCGCTCTGGCCGAGGCGCAGATCGTCTTTCTCGACCCGCCGCGCAAGGGCAGCGACGAAGCGACACTCGACGCGATCGCGCGCGCCGAGGTCCCCAATGTCTGGTATCTGTCGTGCAACCCCGCCACGCTCGCGCGTGACCTCGCCTACCTGGCGAAACGCGGCTATGCGCTGGGCGTCGCGCAGCCGTTCGACATGTTCCCGCAGACCGGTCACGTCGAGACCCTCGCCACGCTGCACCGGGCGGGCTCGGACGTCGAAGTCACGCTCCCCGAACACGAAGCCACGCCATGGGACGACCGCATCCCCGAATGGCCTTCCGACGATCGGTACGCGAAGAGCGAGTATCCCGACTTCGTCGAGCGCTGAAGCGCGCGAACGCAAGCGAGGCGACGATCGTTCGATCGCCGCCCTCGTCGCGTACGGAATGACGCTCAGAGCGGGGCCTACGTCCCGATCTGGCCGTTCATCACCGAGATGTCGAGCGTCCCTAGACCCGTCGTGTAGTCGTAGCCCGGCAACGCCGTGTACGCGCCGTTGCCGCCGGTGATGATGTCGTGGAATCCGCCGAGCGTCTCGGTGGGAGGCGGGCCGGTCACTGCCGTCTCGTTGTTCTCTTGTTCGAGGTAGTTCCGATACAGTTGCGGCGCTGCGAAGCCGAGCGCGTTGCCGTGAGACGACATCAACCGCGCGTACGAGCCCATCGCCAGCGGCGAGGCTTCGCTCGTGCCGCCGACCGCGCAACCCGTATTGCACGCGCCCAGGCCCGGAATGTTCTGGCCGTACACGAAGTACGCACCGGTGAAGGCGTCGGCCGCCATCGCGATGTCGGGCAGACCGCGCAGGTTCGTCGCGGCCAATCCCGTGCTGGTCGGAATGGACGACTGCTGCCAACTCGTCGAGTTCTCGAACTGGCTCAGCCCGCCGCCGCCCGCGTTCCACGCCGCTTCACCGACGTAAGTTGCGTTCGGCGAGCCCGAGACGACGGACGTACCGCCCACCCCGACGACCCACGGCGACGTGGCCGGGAAGCTCACCATCGGCGGGCCGGATGCCGGTACGCCGTTGGTCGGCGCGAGCGCGCACGACGATCCCGTGTCGCCCGTCGAGGCGAACATCGTTTGGCCCTGCGCGGCGGCCTGCATGAACAGGTTGTCGTCGATCTTCATCGAGCCGTCGAGCCACGCTTGGTACTCGCACTCGCCGAACGACGAGTTGCCCAGCTGCGCGACGTCCTGCGACACCCACGTGCTGTAGGCGTTCGCGATGTCGGAGTCGGTCAGCGAGGTCGTGTCGTAGATGTAGAGCATCTGCACGTTTTGCGCCATGCCGGTGGAGCTCTGGGTGTCGAGATCCCACTCGTCCATCCCCGCCGTGTCGGTGCTGGACAGGCCGACCGGCACCACCGTGACGGGAACGACCGGCAGGCCCTGCACCGATTCGGCGAACTGCAGATCGGTCGGGACTTCCGAGACGTTGCCTTCGGCGATGACGGCGATCGTGGTGGCGGAAGCGGTCGGCGTCGAGCCGACATCGTAGTACGTCTGCACGTCGACCGCGTTGAAGGCGGGCAGACACTGCCCGGTCGGCGTCGGCGTGATCAGGCACGACACGTCGGCCTTGTTGGCGTGCGGGTGAACCGTCATCCTCGCCGCGTTCGACAGACCGAGCACGCCGCTCACGACGCCGCCGAGCGACGTCGGTACGAGAGCCGGCTTCAGGTTGACGTACACCGACGCGCTGCCGAGCTGGAACGACTCGAGCGACGTATCGAACGCCCTTGCGACCTGCGCGGCGGTGCCGTCGGCGCTGACGAGCTGCGCACCGGTCTTGACGTTGCTGAATCCCTGGGCGCGCAGATACGACACGACCGACTGCAGCTCAGCGGCCGTCGGCCCGTAATGCGACGCGAACTGCGCCTGCGACATCTTTTGGCGCGCCACGATCGCTGCTTGCAGCTGACTCACATTGTGCAAGTTGAGGCCGACGCGAATCGTCATCGGCGCGGACGGCGCGAGCGCGCCCTTGTCCGTGGCGCCCGGGATCGTCGCGCCGCGGGTCGCCGTCGCGGTCCAACCGGCCGGGGCGACGACGGCGGTTTGCCGGACCGCTTGGCTGGACGCCATGCCCGCGCCGGTACTGGGGAGCAGGTGGCTCAAGCTGCCGCCGCCCGAACACGATGCGGTCGCGACGGCGGTAGTCAGCGTAACGGCGGCGAGCGCCGCGAATCTGTGCATGTCGGCTTCCTCCGCGCCCAGGCTACGGCCCGGCCATCGACCCGGCCATACACAAAATCGGGTAGGGCCTGTGCAAGACGGGCGCGCGACCCCTGGCCGGGCGCGGACAGGGCTTCGGGCGCGGGTCCGCTCAATGACCCCGCGTGGAGACCGGCGCGATCACCGCGTTGCGTGACGCGGTTCACGGTGATCCCGTGCTCGCGCGGCGCCTCGTCGAGCTCGACGGCGACGCATTCGTAAACGAAGTGCTGCGGCTGGCCGGCGATCTGCGGCTCGAGCTGGCGCGAGACCAGATCGCGGCGGCGATGACGGAGTCGCGAACCGCGTGGCTGGAGCGTTGGTTTCGGTGACGGGCGACCTGCGCGGTTGGATGCCCGTGCACCTCGCGGCCGGTGAATCCCGTATCGACTGGGCCGTGATCCGGGACCCACTCAGCGCGCCGTTCTTCGAGCAGGACGCCGAGCTCGCGATGCGGCGCCCGTTCAATCAGCTGTTCGCACGGCAGACCAGACTCGACGTGCTCGATGCGCTGGCCGGCGCGGCCGACGTTCGCGAGCCCGCCGGGATCATCGTCCACATGTCACGTTGCGGCTCGACGCTGGTGGCGCAGATGCTCGCGCGACTCCCGTCACTGATCGTCCTAGGCGAGGCGCAGCCGTTCGACGGCCTCGTGCGGCGCCGTGGACAGAACTTCGACGACGAGCGCCTCGCGCGCGCGCTCCGCGGCTTGCTCCGCGCGTTCGATTCCGGCGACGGCCGCCGCATCGTGATCAAGGCGCACGCCTCACACGTGCTCCATCTCGACCTGCTCCGGCGCGCGTTTCCATCCGCGCCGTGGGTGTTCGTGTTCCGCGAGCCCCGCGCGGTGCTGCGCTCTCAGGACCGCCGGGTGGGAGCCGAGCTGCTGCCCGGCGCGATTCCGGCGGCGCTGCTCGGAATCGCGAACCTTTCGGAGCTGTACGCGCCGGACTACGGCGCGCGCGTGATCGCCGCGTTGTGCGGCGCCGCGTTACGGAACGCGCACGACGCGCGCGCGCTGTTCGTGGACTACGCGGAGCTGCCGGACGCGGTAGCGTCGCGGATCGCCCCGTTCCTCGGCGTCGTTCCGACGGCCCGGGAAAGCGAGGCGATGCGCGAGGCCGCGGCCGGCGACACCAAGCTCTCGGGCGCACCGTTCACGGCCAACCGCGAGCCGGTATCCGCCGCGATCGAGGCGCAGGCGCGGCGCTGGCTCGACGAGCCCTACGCCGCGCTGCGCATTCGGGCCGCGCGCTAGCTTCCGATCTCCGGTCGCTCCTCAGGACTTCAGCGCCGCCGCGAGACGCGCCACGTCGAGGCTGCCCAGACCGGTCGTGTAGTCGTACTTGGGCAGCGCGGTGTAGAGCCCGTTCGTGCCTTGCAGTACGTCGTGGAAGGGACCGATCAGCTCGGTCTCGGGCGGACCCGCGACTTGGGTCGGCGCGTTCGCGCTGAAGATGCGGTAGAGCAGCGGCGCAGCGAAACCCAGCGCGCCGCCGTGCGCGTTCTGCACGCGCGTGTACGTGCCGGCGGCGAGCGGCGAGGCGAGGCTGGTTCCACCCGTGATGTACTGCGTGCCGCCTTCGTACAGCAGCGCGCCGGTTTCGAGTCCAGCGTCCATCGCGATGTCGGGGACGCCGCGGAACGTCAGGCCGACGGGCGTCGTCCCGACGGGCTGGACGCCGCTTTCCCAGTAGGGGGAGTACTCGAACTGGCTCAGCCCGCCGCCGCCCGATTGCCACGCCTGCTCGCCGAGATACGAACCGTCGACGTTGCTGAGGAGGTCGGTTCCACCGACCGCGACCGCGTACGGCGACGATGCCGGATATTCGACGAGCGGTGCGCCGCCCACGCCACCGTTCGGGGGAACGCCCGCAACGCCGCAGTACGCGCCCGTGTCGCCGGTCGACGCGAAGAGCGTCTGCCCTTGCACCGCGGCTTCGACGAGGATCATGTCGCCGACCAGCATGTCGCCGCTCTCGTAGGGAAAGACCTCGCATCCGCCGACCGATGCGTTCATCACCGGCGCGACGTCGTCGCTGGCCCACGCATTGAGGGCCACGGTGAGGTCCTTGTACGACAGTGACGCGGCGGTGTAGAGGTCGACCTGGTTCACGCTCCACGCCATCGCCTGCGAGTAGGTGAGGTCGAGCGTCCACTCGCTGTTGCCGCTCGTGTCCGCGGTCGGAGGCTCGACGTCGATGACGTTGACCGGCACTTGGGAAAGGCTGAAGCGCTGCTCGTTGTCATGGAAGTCCGCGATCGCGATCGACGGATCGCCTTCGGCGAAGATCGCGATCTGCATGGCGCCCGCCGGCGCGACGGTTGTCGCGTCATAGGTGATGTTGAACGTTTGAGGATCGTAGAAGCGCGGGCAGACCGGTGTGCCGGTCGTCGTGTTGACGCTCTCCGTACAGGGCGTCGGCTGGCTCTGCCGCGGGAAGATCGCGTCGGCGGTGGACTGCTTCGGCGGCGCGACCTTGAACCCGGGAACGCTGGTGAGCCCGAGCACGGCCACGACGTTGCCGCCCAGCGAGCTCGGCACGAACGCCGGTGCCGTGTTCGCGAAGTAGTTGCGGCCGCCGATGCGATACGCGTGCAGCGTCGTGTTGAACGCCTTCTGGACCGCCGATGCCGGCGCGCTGCCGGTGACGAGGAGGTTGTTCGGCGTCGGCTTCACGTTGCTGAAGCCTTGGCCTCGTAGGTACGCCACAGCGGCCGCCACCTGCGCGCTCGACGGCGCGTACTGCGCGACGAACGCGCTGCGTGAAATCCGTCCTCCGCCGGCGATCGCCGCTTTCGCGCCGTCGACGTTGCGCATCTGCAACCCCAGCACGACGTCGATCGTCGTGCCGGCCGGCAGGGCGCCGGCATCGCTCGCGTTCGCCGGCGCGATCGCGTCGGTCGCGGTCGCGCTCCAGCCGGCGGGTGCGGCAATCGCCTTGTCCCGCGCGCTCCGAGTGCCGAGCCTGGTGACCGCCGCCGTCGATTGCGAAGACGCGGCGGCGGTGCGGGGAAGCATGCTGCTCGCGCCATGCCCTCCCGAGCACGAGGCGGCCGCGAGGCCCATGGCGAGTGTGAGGGCGGCTAGTCGGATCATGTACGGGTTCCCTCCTCCTTCCTCGAGGTTAGGAGGAGCGAGCCGCACCGCCCATACGCAAAATCGGGTAGATCAGCGAGCAAGCGCCCGCCGTACGGCGGTCAGGCGCGCTGCAAGAGCGCGATGACGTTCCCTTCCGAGTCGATCGCGTACGCGAACCGGCCGACCCCCGGGATATCCTGGACGCTCGCCTGCTGCCCGCCCTTCATCGCCACGTCCACCAGGGATTGGTCGATGTTGTCGACCTCAATGGTCGGCACCGGGTGGTTGACCACGTTCTGGCGCGCCGTGATCGCCGCCGGGATGCCGGCGCCGTCGTCGCCCGGCTCGTGCACCAGGTACGGAACCGGCGAGTCCGGGAACGGCACGAACTCCCAGCCGAAGACCTCGCGGTAGAACTTCGCCGCGCGATCGACGTCGTCGGCCGGAAGGTGGAAGTTGACGACCTTTCCCACAGCGTGCGGCCTGGACGTCACTCGGCCTGAGACATCGTCCGCAGACGATAGAGCTGGTCGCGGTCGAATGCGATGGCCATCAAGTAGCGCGCTGCCTCTTGCTGCGGATCCGGATGGTCCATCCCCGGCCAGGCGGGGCGGAACGCGCGCTGCGTCGCGTCGAATACGCCGAGCAGCGCGGACGCTTCGGCCGCCGACAACGACGACGCCATCAGGCGCGTCGCGTCGGCATGCGAGACGCGCCGGTCGAGGATCCCTTCGACGAGATCTTCCACGCGGGCGCGATTCTGGGCGCTCAGTGCGGCGAGCGCGGCCTCCCGCGAGCGATCGCGGTCGGCCTCGATGCGCGCGCGCAGATCCGCGGGCACCGGCACCACCGGCCCGGACCGATAGCGGGGTGTCTTGGCGGCGAGCGTTTGGTCGGCCCGCACGGCCGCATCCCGCGTGGCGCGGGTCGCGAGGACGCGCGGCGAAGCCCGCTCGACCGGCGCCGGCCTGGCGCCCGGCCCCAAGGAGTCCTGCCTCGTCATGTGGCGGCCCGTCCGCAGCAGCATGGCCGGCGTCGTCGGAAGCATCCCGGCTACCGCGATGATCAAGCGGCGCTTCGGGTTGGGCAGCTTGAACGACGTTTTTCCGTCGCCGCCCGCGATGGTGCCGAGCTCACTGAAGAGCGGACGGTTGTCGCCGATCGCGATCGGTTGACCCTGCGCGAGCATCCAACGGCTCGGCACGACGGCGCCGTCGAAACGGCGCGCCTCACCGATGATGGGGTTGGCCAAGACGTTGGCCGGGATCGGGTCCGCCGGATCCGATACCGACGCGCTGAGTTGTTTGACCAGAGAGTTCGGCTGTTTGTCGACAAAGTTCGGCGCGACACCCGGCAGCGCTTGCATCACGTGACGACCGCCGCAGCCGCTCAACAGAACAGCTCCGCCGGCCCCTAAGAATGGCGCGCGCTTCAAGTCATGCCTTTCGCGGTAGGTGGGTGCGTTCGGCTCGCGGAGCCGGATCAGTTCTGCGAAGGGAAGATGCCCTGCAACGCGATGACGTAGTTGAGCACCGCGTAGGGCATCATGTTCTGGTGAGGTTGGCTCCCGCCGGCGTTCGTGACCATCGCCGGCAGCATCGCGGTCATGTTGCTGCTGCCCGACGAGTAGATCTGGGTCGGCGCCGCGTTGGCCGGATAGCCGTTGAGCGGGTTGAACTTCGTGTTGTTCGCGGTGGGGTCGGCCTGCGCGACATGAACGTGCGCCGGCATCTCGCTGATGATCAGCGTGTGGTTCTCCTCGCCGCCCCGCTCGCCGAGGGTGTGGCCACCGCCGAAGCTCATTGCCACGCGTCCGCGCAGGTCCGGAAGCGCGAACGTGGTTTGGCCGTTGCCGCCGTACGTCGTGCCGAGGAGAGCGAACAGCGCTTGGTTCTGGTTGATCGGCAGGGTCTGGCCGTTGCAGAGCGCCCAGCCCTTGGGCGCAAAATTGAACGAGACGGCCCTGATCTCGCTCATAAACGGTGTCGACATCTCTTCCTTTCTCCGGTGCCGTCGCGCTGCGCTAGGTGCGCGGCGGGTAGATCCCTTGGAGCGCGATGCAGAAGTTGAGCGTCAGGTACGGCTGCATGTTGTTGTGCGGCTGGCTCCCCCCGGCGACGCCGATCATCGCCGGGTTCATGCTGACGCTGGGAGTCGTCGTCGCCGAGTAGATCTTGTTCGGCGAGGTGTTGCCGGGCACGGCGTTCGACGGGCTCGACAGCGTCGTGTTCAGCGCACCCGTGTCGCACTGCACGACGTGCGAGTGCATGGGCATCTCGCTGGTCAGCAGCGTGACGTAATCCGAGCCGCTCTCACTGCCGATCGGGTACTGGCCGCCGCCCCCGTACTGGTCGGTGTGCATCGCGACGTTCCCCTGCAAGTTCGGAAGCCCGAACGTCGACTTGGCGTCGCCGCCGTAAAACGTCCCGACGAGGGAGAACAGGGCGGTGTTCTGAGAGATCGAGAGCAGCTGTCCGGCGCAAAACGCCCAGCCCTTCGGGGCGAAGTTGAGCGGGAAGACGCGGATCTCAGCTAGGAACGGACTAGACATGACTACGTCGGGCTCGGGTAGATGCCGAACAGCGAGATGATGTACGTGATCGCCAAGTACGGCTGCAGGTTTTCATGCGGCTGACTTCCTCCTTGGGCAGGTAGCGTCATGAAAGTGTGGAGGCCGCTCGTCCCCGGCGAGTAGATGTTCGTCGGCGACGGGTTGCCGTAGTACATGTTGGTCGGCACCGTTTGGTTGGTCGTCGGATTGTTGTTGTCCGCGACCACCGGATGGTTGTGGACGGGCATCTGATTGGAAGTGAGCGTCACGCTGCTCGCCCCGGCCAGCTCGCCGAGCGTATACGTCGTCCCGGTCGAGGGGTTCGTTCCCATGTGCACGGGAACCCGACCTTTGAGGTTCGGCAGGCCGAACGTATTCATGCCGTCGCCGCCGTAGGTGGTTCCGATCAGGTTGAAGAGCGTGTCGTACTCGGAGATCGGGAGCAGCTGGCCGTCGCACGTCATCCACCCGGCGGGGGCAAACGACCCCGCGAACATGCGTATCTCGCCTACGTACGGTGAACTCATCGATGGTCTCTCTCCCGTTTAGGGCTTGTATGCGACCGAGAGCGGGATGTGCGTGAGTGCCTGGAACGCGACTTGCTTCACGGTATTCGGATACACGTTGCCGCCGGCGTCGAAGCATCCGCTCGTCGAGGCGGGCGCGACGCAGCCCGACCCAAGCTGCGTCACGTCGTAGAGGTACAACCCCTGCGTGGCGGCCGTACCCGTCTCCAGCGAGACGAGCAGCTTCGTCCCGGTGACCCAGCGCATCGCGTGCACGATGATGGTCGGGCCGGAACCGCCTGACGTACTGTAGTTCCACGTCGCCCCGCCGGACGTCGTCGTCGCATCGTACGGGATCGGTCCGCCGACCTGAGCGCGGTTCGCCGTGTTGTCGTAGACCTGGACCTCCGGCTCGCCGCTGTTCGTGATTCCCGAGACCGCCACATACCCTGAGGAGGACACGGCCGTGATGTCGGCTTTCATGTTGCTGTTGCCGGACGCCGTGTTCGGCGGGCAGCCCGCATACGGGGTGCTGCCGTTGCTGTAGCAGCCCGTATCCTGGATGACGAACTGCTTGATCAGCGCGCCGGTCACCAGGTTGAAGAAATTGATGTAGGAGTTGGCGCCGTTCTTGCTCGCCGCGACGAGCTGGTTCGGGCTCGCGTTCGTGTCGATGCCTAGCGACGGTGCGACGAGGTGCGCGTTGTCGATCTGCAGCACCGTGCCGTCGGGATGCTTCACGACGACGTGCGACGTGCTGCCGCCGTTCGTCAGCGTGACCGCGTAACTGCCCGCCGGGTGCGTAGCGCTCGTGGGGACCGCGACGAGGCCGGTGACCCCGAGACTCGGATAGTCCGTGTTCGTGATCGTGCGGCTGGCCGGCGCAGCCGTGTACGTTCCGCTCAGTACGAATGTCGGGGTTTTTGTCGCTGACGAGGCGGGGACGTTGCCCAGCGCGACGCTGGCGTCCGTCCCGATCTCGATGAACTTTGGATCGTTCATGTTGCTCGTCAGCACGGTCGCGACGTTGGCGCCGGTCGTGATCGCGCCGGCCGGGACGCAGGCGAAGTTGCCGAAGTCGGGACTGCCCGCCCCGCCGTTCGCGATCAGCATGTCGCCGTTCGTGTCGAACAGGATGTCTTGCGGGAAGTCGACGTCGCCGCCCTGGTCCGTCAGCGTCGCGGGCGAGTTCGCCGCGAACGTGTTGGTCGACGTGTTCAACGTGAACAGGTCGATCTGACCGGCCGCGCCGCCCGTCTGCTCGATCGCCGCGAGGAGGTTCGCCGGCGGCGCGGTGCCCGCCTGGAACGTGTACGTCAGCGTCTTGCTGAACGAGAGACCATCGGAACTCCCGGTGCTGTTGGCTTCCGTCGCCGCGACGTTGATCGTCGCCGTTACGCCCGCCGTGGACGCCTGCAGCACGTAGGATTGTGTCGACTGGGTTACCTTGACGTTGACATTGCCGCCGGCGCCCGTGATCGTGTAGCCGGCGCCGGCGTTCGTGTCGGTGTGGCCGTTGACGCTGAGCGTCGGAAGGCCCGGCCCGATCACCGTCTTGCCCGCGAGGTCGGTATAGGAAGCGTTGAACGTGACGGCCGTCGTGCCGACGGTCGGGACCGAGCCGCTGTTCGTGACGGTGAAGCTGCCCGCGCAGAATCCCGACGTCGCGGTGACCGCCATCGTGTTCGCGTTCGCGTCGAGCGTGGTGCTGAAGTGGTTGGCGCCGGCCGCGGAACCGCCGGCGGTGACAGTGAACGTCTGGATCTGCTGCGAGAGGATGTTGCTCGACGAGTCCTGGGCGGAGATCGTGAGATTGTCGCTCCCGGGCGGCAGCTTGACCGTCAGCCTGCACGTCCAGGGGCCGGTGCCGGGGCAAGCGGCGCTGTTGAGGGTCACCGCGACCGAGCCGAGGCTGCTGGCGTTGAACGACGTGACCTGCGCCGCGGTCAGGCGGCTCGCCGTATTCAGCGTGAAGACGATCTTCGAGGTCGATGACGAGACGTAGTTCGGGCGGCGCGCCTTGCCGGTCGATTTCGGCGGCGGCGGAATCGTGATGGTGAAGACGGCGTCGGAAAGCGGGCCCGTGTACTGCGGCGCGCTCGTCGGAACGGCTTGCGGCAGCGCGCTGCGCGAACCGCCGCCGCCGCACGCGGCGAGCGATACGGCCGCGACGGCGGCGAGGAAGGAGGTGAAGATCGTACCGAGCCGTTTCATGGACACCGTTCCTCAGCCGCCGCAGCGGCTGAACGAGACATTCGTGGAGACCGTCGAGCGGCGCGCCGGCTCGGTGCCGGCGCGCCGCGGGGAGGCGTGGTTTACTGGTGGCGATGCTTCGACGATGCGCCGATCGACGAGGTCGTGTAGGTGACGGTCAGCGTCGCCGAACCGTCGGTCCCGTTCGCTGACAATCCGTCGCCGATGGTGGCCGTACATGTCCCCGCGCTGGGACCACCGACAACGGTCGCAGTGAACGGCGTCCCGTTGGTCGTGTCGTTCGAACCAGCCGACACGGTCGCGATGGTTGTGCAGGCCGGCGTCCCGATGATGCTCAGCGCATGGCCGTACGGCGAGTTCGTCCAGCCGCTTTCGGTGAACGACTCGGTGCCCGTGCTGCCGATGCCGCTCAGGGCGAACAGGTCGATCTCGGCGGAGCTGGTCAGAGCCACGCCGCTCGGAAAATCCGCCGGGCTGGACGCGTTGAAGGCCGGTGCGTTGAGCGCCGGCTGGAAGCTCGCGGTGCCGTTCGTGGCGGTGCTCGCCGAGGCTGTCAGCGTGACGGGGATCTCCGCGAGCCCGTCGTATGCCAGGACGCCGTTGCTGTCCGGACCGCTGAGCGTGATCGACGTTGCGCCGGAGGTGCACGTCGACGTGCCGGTGGGGACGACGCACGATCCGTGCTGGGTCGTGTCGGGATCGCTGACGGTGACGTTGAGCGGCGTCCCGGTGGCGTCGACGTAGAACACGGCCGGCGTGTTTCCGGTCGGGATCGTGACGCCGGCCGCGTCGACCGCGACGACGCTGATCGTTGCGTGTTGTCCCTGCGTGCCGGCGGTGAGCGCGCCGCCGCCCGACGGGACGCCTGAGATGCTGAGCGTCGCCGGAATCGCGCCGAGCGTGATGGTCTCCGAGTTCGACTGGCCGGCGGTGATCGGTACGCTGTTGAGCTGGCCCGCATTGAGCGCGTTCGCAGAACCGTCGTTGGTCACCACCGTGAAGGAGTCGGTTCCGGGCGGCGACGGCGGCCCGGCGACCGTGCACGGGCTGCACGGCGGCGTCACCGTCGTGGTGGCGGGGTTGCCGGCGATCGTGCCCGGGGTGATGCCGACCGAGTCGGCCGTCAGCGTGACGGTGACCGACGCGGTGCCCGACGACACGTACTTGGGCTGGCGCGACTTGCTGCTCTTTCCGCGCGCCGGAATCGAGATCAGAAAGGTCGGCTTGACGTAGTTGCTCTGGGGCTGGGTCGGTGTCGTCGTCGGAGGGTTGTTGGCGGGCGCCGGAGCGGTGCTGCCGCCACCGCCTCCGCCGCACCCCGCAAGCGCCGCGACGGCGACGAGGGTCAGGATCTTGCGCATGTGAGAGTTGCTCCTTGCGAGGTGGGTGATCACCAACGGGCTCCGTTGATGATGATGCCATTCGTGGAAACGGCGATGTTCACGTTGACTTGTTGACTGTTCGCGTCGGCGAACGTGGCCTGACAGTTGCCCGCCGCGACGCCGGTCACGGTAAAGTGCGCCGTCGGACCGGCGGCGACGGAAGGCGAAACGGTGGCGATGCCGCTGCAGGTGTCCTGCTCGCCGAACGATCCCGTATAGCCGGTCTCGGTCACGGTGATCGTCTTGGCGAAGCTCGAGCCCAGGCCGTAGAGGTCGGTCGGGTTCGGACCGGCGGTCAGCACGCCCGGGAGCGGTGTCGGCGACGGCGTGGCCGTCGGCTTCACCGTCGGCGTGGCCGTAGGATGCACGGTCGGTGTGGCCGTCGGCTTCACCGTCGGCGTGGCCGTAGGATGCACGGTCGGTGTGGCCGTCGGCTTCACCGTTGGCGTGGCCGTCGGATGGACGGTTGGCGTGGCCGTCGGATGAATGGTCGGCGTAGCCGTCGGCTTAACGGTCGGCTTCACCGTTGGCGTGGCCGTCGGATGCACGGTCGGTGTGGCCGTCGGATGGACCGTCGGTGTGGCGGTCGGATGAATGGTCGGCGTGGCCGTCGGCTTCACGGTCGGCTTCACCGTTGGCGTGGCGGTCGGATGAATGGTCGGCGTGGCCGTCGGCTTGACGGTCGGCTTCACCGTTGGCGTGGCCGTCGGATGAATGGTCGGCGTGGCCGTCGGCTTGACGGTCGGCTTCACCGTCGGCGTGGCCGTCGGATGCACGGTCGGCGTGGCCGTCGGCTTGGCGGTCGGCTTCACCGTTGGCGTGGCCGTCGGATGAATGGTCGGCGTGGCCGTCGGCTTGACCGTCGGCTTCACCGTTGGCGTGGCCGTCGGATGAATGGTCGGCGTGGCCGTCGGCTTGACGGTCGGCTTCACCGTCGGCGTAGCCGTCGGATGCACGGTCGGCGTGGCCGTCGGCTTGACGGTCGGCTTCACCGTCGGCGTGGCCGTCGGATGAATGGTCGGCGTGGCCGTCGGCTTGACGGTCGGCTTCACCGTCGGCGTGGCCGTCGGATGAATGGTCGGCGTGGCCGTCGGCTTGACGGTCGGCTTCACCGTCGGCGTAGCCGTCGGATGCACGGTCGGCGTGGCCGTCGGCTTGACGGTCGGCTTCACCGTCGGCGTAGCCGTCGGATGCACGGTCGGCGTGGCCGTCGGCTTGACGGTCGGCTTCACCGTCGGCGTAGCCGTCGGATGCACGGTCGGCGTGGCCGTCGGCTTCACGGTCGGCTTCACCGTCGGCGTGGCCGTCGGATGCACGGTCGGCGTGGCCGTCGGCTTGGCGGTCGGCTTCACCGTCGGCGTGGCCGTCGGATGTACGGTCGGCGTGGCCGTTGGATGAACGGTCGGCGTGGCGGTCGGCTTCGGCGTCGCGGTCGGCTTCGGCGTGGCGGTCGGCTTCGGCGTCGCGGTCGGCTTCGGCGTGGCGGTCGGCTTCGGCGTGGCGGTCGGCTTCGGCGTGGCGGTCGGCTTCGGCGTGGCGGTCGGATGCGACGTCGGCGTGGCGGTCGGCTGCGATGTCGGCGTGGCGGTCGCCGTCGCCGTCGGCGTGGCCGTCGGCGTCGTGGTGGCCGTCGACGTCGGCGTGGCGGTGGGCGTCGCGGTCGCCTTCGACGTCGGCGTGGCGGTCGGCGTGGCGGTCGCCTTCGACGTCGGCGTAGCTGTCGGCGTACTGCTCGGCTTCGATGTCGGCGTCGGCGGCGCGGTGGGCGGTGGCGGTTCCCCGGGCAGCTCGAGGATGACACCGAAGCACTTCGCGACATTGGCGACGAGCATCAGCGGTCCGGGGCCGGTGAAGCTGACGCTCATTCCGTTCGGGTGGGACGGGCCGGCATAGCCGTACCACGAGCCGCCGATGAGCTGTTCGAGGAACCACTGCACGTCGGCGTCGAGGTACGGCGGCGGGGCGGTGAACGTGAACGTCGGCGCGCCGTTGGTGGTCAAGGTGGCATTGGACGTGAGGCACAGGTACAGCACCGTCGAGTGAGGCGCCGCGTCTTGGATGCCGCGCTTCGCCAGCGGCGTCACCCCGTTCGGGTTCGACGACGAGAACGTCGCGGTGATCGTCGTTCCGGCCGGAACGACGGTGAACGGAAAGCCCAGCTGCCCGCCGAACCCATCGGCCGACGGAAGGGTGATCGAGGAGATCCCGTTGACCGGCTGCGGCAGCGGCACGGTCGTCGAAACCGCAAAGGACGGCGTCGTCGGGGCCGTGGGGGGCACCGGAGTCGACGAGTTGCCCTGGCACGCGACCAGCGCAACGCCGGCCGCGAACACCAGGACCGGCACCAGGCCGAGCCGTCTCAAGAGAATCTCACCGCGCGGGACGCGCGGAAGCCGCGTAAGCTAGTGAACGCGCGCGATCGTGGCCGGCTTGAACTGCCGTGAGCGGCACACCAGGACCCCTTCATCGAAGCACAGCCCAGCAAGAACGATTCTCACGAGCCGTGCCGACGCGTACGGCGCGAGGGCAGCGCTCCCCTACTGCAAGCACAAACTTTACGCCGGAAACACGCTTCGGGTGGGACGGAAGACGGCACGCGCGGCGCGAAATGCCGGCGAGCATGTCCACCGACCGGATCGACATCCGACACGTCGCGCGCGCTCGCACGTCTGGCGTTGACCGACGACGAGATCGCGACCTTCGGCACCACAGCTCGGCGAGCCTGATGACCCATGTCGACGCGCTCGCTCAGCTCGATACCGATCGGGTCCCGGCGACCGCGCAGGTCGTTCCTTCTCGCAACGTTCAGCGCGACGACGTGCTGCGGCCCGAAACGATGCTTCCGCGCGAGGCCGCGCTGGCCAACGCGCCGCAGGCGCAGGACCGGTACTTCCGCGTCCCGCGCATCATCGCCGAGGAGGGCTAACCGTGGATCCGATCCACGATTCGGCCCGCGCGATCGCGCGGGAGGTCAACGCGCGCGCGTGTCGGCCGCCGAGATCGCCGAAACGATGATCCCGCGCGCGGTCCGGATCGATGCCGAGCTGCTCGCGCTTCCGCCAGCTCACCCCGGAGCTGATGCGCGCGCATGCGCGGCGCGTCGACGCGCGGATCGCCGCCGGCGAGCGCCTGCCGCTCGCCGGCGTTCCGGTCGCAATCAAGGACAACATGTGCCTCGCCGGGACGCGCACGACGGCGGGCTCGAAGATCCTCGAGGGCTTCGTGGCGCCGTACACGGCGACGGCGGTGCAGCGGCTGCTCGACGCGGGAGCGCTGCCGATCGGCAAGACGAACCTCGACGAGTTCGCGATGGGCTCGTCGGGCGAGAACTCGGCCTTCGGGAAACACGCGCAATCCCTACGACCTCGACCGCGTCCCGGGCGGCTCGTCGGCCGGCAGCGCCGCGTCGGTCGCGGCCCGGGCCGCGACGCTCTCGCTCGGGAGCGATACCGGCGGCTCGATTCGCGAGCCGGCCGCGTTCTGCAACGTCGTCGGCTTCAAACCGACCTACGGCCGCGTCTCGCGTTACGGTCTGATCGCGTTCGCCTCGTCGCTCGACCAGATCGGCCCGTTCGCGCGCAGCGTCGAGGACGCCGCGCTGACCTACGACGTGATCGCCGGCAAGGATCCGCTCGACGCCACCAGCGTCGACCGCGCCGTCGAACCGGCGGCCGACGGCCTGCGCGACGACCTGCGCGGCGTCCGCGTCGGCATCGTCAAGGAGTTCGACTCGGCGGCTCGGCGCGTCCGTCGCGCGCCGTGCTACGAGGCCGCGTACGCCGACCTCGAACGGCTCGGCGCCGAGCTCGTCGAGGTCGACGCTGCCGACCGCGGAGTACGGGCTCGGCGACGTACTACCTGATCGCTCCGGCGGAGTGCTCGTCGAACCTCGCCCGCTTCGATGGCGTGCGCTACGGCCTACGGGTCGACGGCGCTGACGTCGGCGAGATGTACGAGCGCACGCGCGCGGCCGGGTTCGGCCCCGAGGTGAAGCGCCGCATCCTCATCGGCACCTACGCGCTGTCGTCGGGGTACTACGACGCGTACTACCTCAAAGCGCAAAAGGCGCGCACGCGCATCGCCGAGGATTTCGCGCGCGCGTTCGAACGCTGCGACGTTATCGCCGTCGCCGGCCGCCTCGTCGCCGGCGTTCAGGTTCGACGCCAAGAGTGACCCGGTGACGATGTACCTGATGGACTACTACACGATCCCCGGCTCGCTGGCAGGGCTGCCGTCGCTGTCGGTCCCGTGCGGCGCCGTCGTGCCCGACGACGGAACGCGGCCGATGCCGATGGGCCTGCAGCTGACGACCGCCGCTGTTCACCGAACGCGCGCTGCTCGGCGTACGCGCACGCCTACGAGCGCGCGACCCTGCACGCCGAGAAGCTCGCCGCACCGGAGATCAGCCCGGCATGACGGCCGCCTTGCGCGCGCCGCGCGCGGACCACGGCACGCGAGCGCGCCGAGCGCCTTTCAAGCTACGAAGCCGTCATCGGCATCGAGTGCCACGTCGAGCTCAAGACCGAGAGCAAGATGTTCTGCGGCTGTCCCAACGCCTTCGGCGGCGAGCCGAACACCAAGGTGTGCCCGGTCTGTCTGGCGTTGCCGGGCGCGCTGCCGGTGCCCAACGCGAAGGCGATCGAGCACATCCTGCGCGCGGGTCTGGCGTTCGGCGCCGACGATTCCCGCGCACTCGAAGTTCGACCGCAAGAACTACTTCTATCCGGACATGCCCAAGAATTACCAGATCTCGCAGTACGACATGCCGCTGAGCGCGGCGGCAGCGTCGGCGCTACTGGCTCGAGGACGGCTCGCGCGGCGAGTGCCGCCTGACGCGCATCCACCTCGAAGAAGACACCGGAAAGTCGACGCACGCGGAGCGCCGACGGACGGCTGGCCGGCGTCGACGTCGTCGCTGATCGACTTCAACCGCGCCGGCCTGCCGCTGATGGAGTGCGTCGGCGAGCCCGACCTGCGGCAGCGCCGACGAAGCGGTCGGCTTCCTCGAAACGCTCGCGCGCACGTTTCGCGAGCTCGGCGTGAGCGACGTGAAGATGGAGGAAGGCTCGCTGCGCTGCGACGCCAACGTCTCGATCCGCCTGCGCGGCCGAAGCGAGTACGGCACCAAGGCCGAGATCAAGAACATGAACTCGTTCCGCAGCGTGCGGCGCGCGATCGACAGCGAGATCGCGCGGCAGATCGCGGTCGTCGAAAGCGGCGGGCGGGTGATCCAGGAGACGCGCGGCTGGGACGAGGCCGCGGGCATGACCCACAGCCAGCGTTCGAAGGAAGAAGCGCACGACTACCGCTACTTCCCGGACCCCGATCTCGTGCCGATCGACGTGACGGGCGAGACCTCGAGCGGGTGCGCGCGGCGCTGCCGAGACGCCGTTCGAGCGCTACGCGCGCTACGTCGACGAGTTTGGTCTCGACTCGAAGCGTGCCACGCAGCTCGTCGACGACCACGCGCTCGCGGCGTGGTTCGACCGCGCCGTCGCGGCGGCCGGCGGAAACGCGCAAGCCGTGGTCGCGTTCGTGCTCGGCGACCTCGCGCGGCTGGCGAACGAGACCGAGACGCCCGTCGCCGGCGGCAAGGTGACGCCCGAAGCGCTCGCCGAGCTCGTCGCGCTGACGTCGTCGAACGCGATCAACTCGAAAGCCGCCAAGCAGGTGCTCGAGGCGCTGTGGAGCGATGGCGGCTCGCCCAAGGCGATCGTCGAGCGCGAAGGCCTCGCGCAGGTCAGCGATCGCGGCGCGATCGAGACGCTCGTCGACGAAGTGCTCGCCGCGAACCCCAAGGTCGCCGCCGACTACCGCGCAGGGAAGCTCAACGTCATGGGCTTTCTGACCGGCCAAGTCATGAAGGCCTCGCGCGGCAAAGCCAACCCGACCGTCGCCCAGGAGCTGCTCAAAGCAAAGCTCGGAGGCGGCGGCTAAACGCTCTCTCCCCGACCAAGGTCGATGCGGGCGCCGTTGCATGGTATCGTATATAGTACTATAATGACCGGGTGGGCCCGGTCGACTCGAAGCGAGCCCAGCGCTTATATGAGCGCGTAGCTGGGGCGAAGAATAACTGCGACTTCGCGGACGTCCGCGCGCTCCTCGAGGCAATTGGATTCGCTGCCCGTCAGCCCCGGCGCGGCGGTTCACACTATACGTTCAAACGGGAATCGCTCACAATCACCGTCCCCAGAGCAAAGCCGGTAAAGCGACGATACGTAGAAGCGATCTTGGAGCTCATCGATGAAAGCTAACGTGAAAGCAGCAGGTGGATCGGAGACTCAGCGCGTGCTGAGTTTGCCGTACACTCGCGAGTTGGTGCGCGAGGATGACGGGTCATGGTTTGCGCGTATCCTGGAATTCCCGGGCTGCATCACCGTTGGCGATACTCGAGAAGAAGCGCTCGAAATGCTCGACGATGCGATGGCGTCTTGGATCGAGGCAAAGCTGGAGGGTCGCGAATCGATCCCGTCGCCCATGACGGCGGAGGAATTCAGTGGTCGATTCGTTGTGCGGCTGACGAAATCACTGCACCGGGATCTCGTCCGAGCGGCGGAACGAAATGGCGTAAGCCTGAATCAATACGTCGTAACGATGTTGGCGCAGTCAGCGGCGGGCGGCCCGCAGATCTCGGCATTGAGGGAAGGCTATGTTCCGGGCAACCCGCCCAGCCGTAAACCGTCGACGTGGCGGAAGCGGGGGAAGGGCTAACCGGAACACCCGGATGCTGATCGACGAGCGCGGGCTCGACGTTCTCGACTTCGGGCGCATCCGCGAGCGGTATGCGGGGCAGACGCACGCGCCGAAGTCTGCCGCGCGCGCGATCGCGTGCGAGCCTGCGGACGATTTCGGGTTGGTGCGGCGGCTGGTCGGCGAGACGACCGAGATGCGCGCGCTGGTCGAGGACGACGGCTTTTCGATGGAGCGCATCGAGGACGTCGACGACGCGGTCGCGACCGCGGCGCGCGGCGTGCCGCTCGCGCCGCGCGATTTGCGCGCGATCGCCGACGCGCTGGCCGCCGCGGCGGCCGCCGTGCGCGCGGTGCGCGAGGCCGAAGCCGAGGTGCCGCTGCTGCGCGAGCGCTGCTCGTCGTTTCGTGCCTTGCCGCAGATCGTCAGCCGGATCACCGACGCGATCGACGAGCGCGGCACGGTGCTCGACCGCGCGTCGCCGGCGCTGGGGCGGATCCGCCGGCAGATGCACCAGGCGCAGGACGACGCGCGCGATCGCGCGGCGGCGATCACTCGTTCGGCGCGCTATGCGCGGGCGATCCAAGACGCGATCGTCACCGTGCGCAACGGGCGCTTCGTCGTGCCGGTGAAGGCCGAGTTCTCGGGCGAGATCCAAGGCATCGTCCACGACACGAGCTCGAGCGGGCAGACGCTGTTCGTCGAGCCGCTCGAAAGCCTCGAGGCCAACAACCGTGTGCGCGCGCTGCGCGTGCAGGAAGAGGTCGAGGTCGCGCGGGTGCTCGCCGAGCTGTCGTCGCTGGTCGGCGCCGAGACGGCGCAAGTCGTCACCGACGTCGAGGTCTACGTCGACCTCGACCTCGCCGCCGCCCGGGCGGCGATGGCGCACCGCATGCTGGCCGTCGCGGCGGAACTGACCGACGACGCGGTGCTCGCGCTCGTCGACGGGCGGCATCCCCTGCTCGACGAGCGCGCGGTGCCGCAATCGATCCGGCTCGACGACGAGATTCGCATGCTCGTCGTCTCGGGCCCGAACATGGGTGGCAAGACCGTCGCGCTCAAGCTGGTCGGACTGGCGGTCGCGATGGCGTATTGCGGGCTGCACGTGCCGGCCGCGACCGCGACGATCGGGCGCTTCGAACGCGTCTGTACCGACATCGGCGACGAGCAGTCGATCGCGCAGAACGCGTCGACCTTTTCGGCCCACCTACACCGCTTGGCGGCGATCGTCGAGGTCGCCGACGACCGTACGCTGGTCCTCATTGACGAGATCGGGAGCGGCACCGAGCCGAACGCCGGCGCGGCGCTGGCCGTCGCGGTGCTCGAGCGGTTCCTCGAGAGCGGCGCCCGCGTCGTCGCCACGACGCATGCCACCGAGCTCAAGCTGTTCGGCGCCGATCATCCGTTCGTCGCCAACGCCTCCGTGCGGTTCGACCCCGACACCTACGAGCCGACCTATCAACTCGACGTCGGCTCGCCGGGGCAGTCTCTGGCGTTCGCGCTGGCGCGGCGCATGCGGCTGGATCCGCGGGTCGTCGCGCGCGCCGAGGACCTGCTGTCGACGCAGGAGCGCGACTACGAGCGCGCGCTGGCGGAGGTCGCCGAGGAGCGCATCCGCGCGACTCGCGAGCGCGAGCAGGTCGAGCGCGAGCGGCAGCACCTGCGCTCGCTCGAGGACAATGCGCGCCGGCGCGCCGAGTCGCTCGACCGCGAGCGCCGTGAGCTCGCCAAGCGCGCCGACGCGCAGCTGGCCGAGACGCTGCGGCGCTTCAGCGCCGAGCTCGAGCGGCGCGCCGCCGAGAGCGGCGACCGCGCCGCGCGCGCGCCGCGAGTGAGCTCGGGCCAAGCCGACCTGCTGGCGCGAACGCTGGACCAGATGCACCGCGAGCTGGGCCTGGAAGCGCGGCCGCAGCGCACGCGCGACGACGAGGCCGCGCAGGAGATCGTGGCCGGCGACCGCGTGTTCGTGACGTCCTGGGAACAGGATGGCACGGTGCTCGAGGATCTCGGTGACGACGTGTTGGTGCAGATGGGCGCGATGCGGATGACCGTGTCGAAGGGCGAACTGCGGTTGCACGCCGGCGGGACTCTTCGACAGGCTCAGAGTCCCGCACGTTCTGCCGAAAGTTCGAAAGGTGGCCGGGCCCTTCGACAAGCTCAGGGTGACAATGCAAGTGCCGCGGCTTTGGAGGCGGCGACGACGGCGCAGACGGAGATCGACGTGCGTGGGAAGCGGTTCGTGGAGGCGGAGCCGATCGTCGAGCGTTGGATCGACGATGCGATCATGCTCGGGCACTCGCCGCTGCGGTTGATTCACGGCAAGGGGACGGGTCTGCTCGGCAAGGGATTGCAGCAATATCTCAAAGCGCACCCGTTCGTGCAGAACGTCCGCTACGGCCATGCCGACGAGGGAGGCGGCGGCGTGACCGTGTTTGAACTCCGGTCGCCGAGTTCATGATGCGCTTCGCTCTCGAATCTCCGATGACATGGATCTGCGGGCGGTGAACGCTCCGAAGAGTGCGCGCGAGCGTGCGGTGGCGCTCGTCGAAGGATGCGACCATGTCGAGAAGTTCGCGGAGCTGGTCGAGCGGATCGAGCGCGGGCGGCCGCTGCGCGTGTACCTGGGGCTCGACCCGACCTCGCCCGACCTGCACATCGGCCATGCGGTCGTGCTGCGGCTGCTGCAGCGCTTCGTCGACGACGGTCACGACGTCATCCTGCTGATCGGCGACTTCACCGCACGCATCGGCGATCCGAGCGGCCGCAACGCGCTCCGACCGGCGCTGAGCGACGCGCAGATCGAGGCGAACATGCAGACCTATGCCACGCAGGCCGGCAAGGTCCTCGACATGTCGCGGGTGACGTTGCGCTACAACAGCGAGTGGCTCTCGAAGCTCACCTTCAGCGAGATCTACAAGCTGCTCTCGCTCACCACCGTCGCGCAGATGCTCGACCGCAACGACTTCAAGCAGCGTTTCGACGACCGCGTTCCGATCGCGCTGCACGAGTTCGTCTACCCGGTCGCGGTCGCGTACGACTCGGTCGCGATGAACGTCGACGTCGAGCTGGGCGGCTCCGATCAGCTCTTCAACCTGCTCATCAGCCGGCCGTACCAGCTCAACGCCGGTCAGCTGCCGGAGATCTGCATCACCGTGCCGCTGCTCGAAGGGATCGACGGCGAGCACAAGATGTCGAAGTCGCTGGGCAACCACATCGGGCTGACCGACACACCGAACGACATGTTCGGCAAGACGATGCGCATCCCCGACGCGCTGATCCCGCGCTATGCCAAGCTGGCGGCGTGGTGGCCGCGCCCAGAGGTGGCGCGGGTGGAGCGCGAGCTCGCCGCCGGAAGGCTGGCGGCGATGGACGAGAAGAAGCGCGTCGCGCAAGACATCGTCGCGCTGTACCACGGGCCCGACGCGGCGCGCGCGGCGCATGACTGGTTCGAGCGCACGATCCAGCGCGGCGAGATTCCGGCCGAGATGCCGGAGCTGGCGCGAGCCGGCCGCGAGAAGCTGACCGACTTGCTCGTCGCGGCGGGATTCGCCGACTCCAAACGCGCAGCACAGCGCCTGATCGTCGAAGGCGGCGTCAAGATCGACGGAGCCACGGTCACGGACCCGGCGGCGCGCTGGGCGGCCTCGAATCCGGCCGTGCTCCAAGTCGGCTCGCGTAAGTTCGTGCGAATCGCCCCATAAGAGGAAAGACTCCGCTATGGCACGCCACAACTCAGCCGCCGCGCCGGCGGTGACGTACACCCCCGACGGGCCGATCGAAGGCCGGACCTTCACCTGTCCGCGCTGCAAGCGGGTCTATCCGTATCCGCAGGAGCGCGGCGCGCCGGTGCGCTGCGAGTGCGGCTGGTGGTACAGCAACGTCGGGCGCGGGCGGATCGTCGAGGCGTTCCGGCCGCGGATCGGCGGCGCCGCGACCTCCGGACCCGAAAAGGCGGCTGAGCCCGGCTCAGCCTAGGCGTTCGGCGAGGTCGCGCACGTCGTCCGCGCTGAGGACGTAGCGCTGCCCGCAGAAGTCGCACGTCGCTTCGGTGTGCGGCTGCTCGCGCGCGATCTTGGCGAGCTCGTCCTTGCCCAGACCCATCAGCGCCGTCTCCACCTTGGCGCGCGTGCAGCGGCAGTCGAAGGCGAGCTCGAACGTGTCGAACAGCTTGAGATCCAGGTCGCCGGCGACCGCGCGCAGCAGCGCTTCGGCATCGCCACCGCCGACGATCTGCGTCGTGACGGGCGTCATCGCCGCGGCGTTGCGCTCGAGCGCGGCGACGACGGCGTCGTCGGCACCCGGCAGCACCTGCGCGATGGCGCCGCCGGCGGCGCGGATCCCGTCGGGATCGGCGAGCACCCCGAGGGCCACCACGCTGGGAATCTGTTCGGAGTTCGCGAGGTACGCGGCGACGTCGTCACCGATCTCGCCGGTCGCCAGCGGCACGATCCCGCTGTACGGCTGGCCCACTTCGTAGGTCTTGGTGACCTGGAGCTTTCCCGCACCGACGACCCCCGCGACGTCGAACTTTCCGCGCTCGTTGAGCGGAAGATCGGCGCGGCCGTTGCGCGCGTACGCGCGCGCGCCGACGGCGTGGTCGCCGGTGCTCCAAGCGTCGGCGGTGATCGCACCGATCGGGCCGTCGCCGACGATCTGGAGCGTGAGACGCTCGCGGCCCCGGAGTGATGCTCCGAGCAGCGCCGCCGCGCTGAGCAGGCGCCCGACGGCCGCGCTGGCGGTCGGCGCCAAGTCGTGCCGCTCGCGCGCGTCGCGCACGAGGCCGGACGTGATGCCGGCCACGAGCGAGACGGTGCCGCGCGCGGCCGAGGCGGTGACGATGCGATCCATCGTTTCTAATAACCATTCGCGGCGATGTGCCGTTGCGGCCAAATCCGCGCGGCGGGGAGGAGCAGGCTGCGTGCAAGCGTATCCTCCCCCGAGTGAGCGGCACGGCAAATCGTTCGGAGCCGTTACGATCCGACGTTTCTCGAGGTGAAATCAAGCTGTGACCAAAGCCGATATCGTCGAGACGGTGGCCAACGAACACGAGCTGTCGAAGCGCCAAGCCGGAGAGATCGTCGATCTGATCCTCGACGAGATCACGAGTGCGCTCAAGGCCGGCGACAAGGTACAGTTGATCCCGTTCGGGAGCTTCGTGGTGCGCGAACGCAAAGCGCGCACCGGTCGCAACCCGCAAACGGGAGCGGTCTTGAAGATCGCCGCGCGCCGCGTGCCGGCGTTCGCGGCCGGCAAGGGTCTCAAGGACGCGGTCGGCGGAGCCAAGCGCGGCGGCACGAAGAAATCGAGCGGCCGCAAGAAGTAGCGCGTCAACGGTCGACGGCGCGCAGCCGATCGTCAGCGGCGGATCAGGATCACTCCCGCGACGAGCAGCGCCGCGCCGGCGATGCGCGCGGCGTCGATCGGATGGCGCGCCAGGCCGAACGCGCCGGCGTTGTCGAACGCGACCGACGCGAGCATCTGCCCGACGACGATCAGCGCCACGACGGTGGCGGCTCCGAGTCGCGGCAGCAGCACGATCGAGATGACGATGTAGACGGCGCCGAAGAACCCGCCCGTCCAGCCCCACCATGCGCTCTTCGCGAACGCCGACGACGCGATCCACGGCGCGCGCGTCACCAGCAGCACGACCGCCATCGTCAGCGTGCCGCCCACGTAGCTCCAGAACGCCGCCCAGGACGGTGAGCCGAGATCGGCGCGCAGCTTCGCATTGACGCTCTGCTGGACGACGAAGCTCACCCCAGCGACGATCCCGAGCAGTGCCAGCGGAAGGAATCGGGCAACGTCGCTCATGCCATCTTCCCCGGCACGACGGGGTGCGAGCTCGACAGGCCGCCGTCGACCGCGATCGCCTGGCCGTCGACGTACGACGCGTCGTCGGAGGCGAGGAACAATGCGACCTGCGCGATCTCGGCCGGACTGGCGGCGCGCTTGAGTGGGTTGAGCTGACCCAGCTTGTGATCCGTGCCGCGCGCGCGCGCCGAGTCGAACAGCGGCTGCGTCATCCCGGTCTCGGTGAGGCCCGGACAGATCGCGTTCACCCGCACCCCCGTCCCCGCGAGCTGATTCGCCGCGGTCTGCACCAAGCTGATCACGCCCGCCTTGCTGGCGCTGTACGGCATCCCGCCCGCGCCGAATCGCAGACCTGCAACCGACGCCGTGCAGACGATCGAGCCGCGCCCGTGCTTCACCATCTCGCGGGCCGCGGTTTGCACCATCAGGAACGGCGCGACCAGGTTCACGCGCAGAATCCGGTTCCAGTCGTCCGCGGTGAGATCGAAGAACGGCACGAGCCCGCCCGAGATCCCCGCGTTGGCGAACGCGACGTCGAGCCCACCGAACCGGCTCGCCGCCGTGTCGACGATTCGCGTCACGAACGCAGCATCTGCGACGTCGCCCGTCATCGCAACCGCATCTCCTCCGCCTGCGACGACGCCGCCCACGACGGCCTCGACGCTCGCGGCAAGGTCCACCGCAACGACGCGTGCCCCTTCGCTCGCAAACAGCTCCGTCGCCGCGCGCCCGATCCCGCTCGCCGCGCCCGTAACGATGGCAACTTTTCCGGCCAAACGCTCCATGAGATAACGTCCTTTCGGTGACGCGATGAGCTTTTTGGTCAGACAGGACAACAAATCCGTCTCGCAGCAGAGCGGTACGATGGAGGCGAGCGCTCCGGTCGATCCGCGCACTCGGCGAGTGGTGGCCGTGATTCTCACGTCCATCGTCGTGCTCGAGGGGATCCCGATCGTCTTCGCGTTCAGACATCTCGAGCGCCTGATACGGCCGCAAACAGCGATCGGGATGACGGGCGCGCTGCTCATCGCCGTGGCCTATGTTGTGTACGCGATGCGATACCCCGGCATCGGTCGTCACCTGTTCGATCGGTCGTGGCTTCGGGTCCCTGCGTTCGCCGTTGCCGTCGTCGCGGGTTTGGTCGAGGAGATCTATTTCAGGCAGGTCTTGATGAACGGCATCCAAGCCGCCGGCTACGGACCGGTCGTCCAAGTGATTGCGTCGGGGCTGGCTTTTGGTGCCGTCCACGCGGTTTGGGGCTTGTGGGGCGGGTGGCGAGTCGCGCGCGGTGCCGTCACGGCGACGTCGGCACTGGGCTTTGCCCTCGCGGTCCTGTACATCGTCGCGGGACGCTCGGTCGTCCCGTGCATCCTGTCGCACTTTCTCATCAACCTCGCGCTCGAGCCGGCGCTGCTGCTGTCGTCAGTTGAAGCGCGGTCGGTACGCAGAACCGCGACCTGATCCAAAACGAGCAGAGCTGGAATGCTCGCAGCACGAAGAGATTGCGAGCGCGGCGCGCGTCGTCGGCATCGCCGCGGCGCTCAAGCAGAAGCAGTAACGCGCGCAGCGGTTGGACCTTCGCTCGAAGGTCGGACCGCGCTCGACGCCGACGCCACGTCGCGCGGGATTCGGCAGCCGCAGTGGCGGTTTATTCCCGCGGTGGCGGGAAACGCGCCGAGAAATGCCGCGCACCCGAAGCCGTCGTGAAGATTGGCGTCGTGTCCGCAGGAGCATCCCCGGTCTTGCACTTCGGCCATTCTGGCTCGAAATCGTATGTCGATAAGGGACGTCCGTCAGTACGCTGGCGAACGCTGGCGAGCGGCCACTGCGCGATACGGCAACTTTGCTCGGCGGAAAAAGAAAAGGCCCGCGACATCGGGCCTCTTCGATCGTGGTCGGGCAGACAGGATTTGAACCTGCGACCCCCAGTCCCCCAGACTGATGCGCTACCAAGCTGCGCTACTGCCCGATGACTGGCCGGCGCTGCGCCGGCTTGCGAGAGGTAATAGGCCGTTCGATGTGGTTCCCCTCCTGGACGTGAAGGCGACGCTCTATGCCGACGGCGGATCCCGCGGCAATCCCGGTCCGGCCGCGTCGGGGGCGGTTCTGTACGGCGAAGACGGCGAGGTGCTCGACGAGATTGGTACGTTTCTGGGTGTGGCGACCAACAACGTCGCCGAGTGGAACGGCTTGGTCGAGGGACTCAAGGCGGCGGTCGAGCGCGGGGTCGACGAGCTCGCGGTACGGCTCGACTCGGAGCTCGTCGTGCGGCAGCTCACCGGGGCGTACCGGGTCAAGAACCCGGGGCTGATCCCGCTGCACGCGCAAGCCAAGGCGCTGCTGCGCAAGATCGCGCACGTCGACGTGCAGCACGTGCGGCGTCACCACAATAAGGAAGCGGATGCCCTCGTCAACCAGGTGCTCGATGCGAACCGCTGACACTTCGTCGCGTCGTTCGCGGTAGAAGAAGAGCATGCGCCGCTTTCCCACCACGCTGCTCATCGTGGTCGTCGCGATCGTCGGAATCGTCGCCGGCGTCAAGCTGTTCTGGCCGGCCGAGTCGGCGCGATATCAAGCCGTCAACGCGGTGCGCAACCAGCGTTCGGAACTGCACGTCGACGAGACGATCGCCCATGCCAAAGGGCCGATCGCCCGGGAGCGGTGGAGGCTCGACAACGTCAACGGAAAATCGGCCGCGACGTACGTGGCCGAAAACCGGGCCGGGACGCGAATCGCGAAGTTCACCGCGCCGATCGAAGGCTACGACGTGACGTTCGCCTTCCAGAAGCTCGTGCTGGACGGTGTGTGGGAGCTGCAGACGCGCCCGCTGCGCGGCAACACCAACGACGTCTACACGATCGCCGTATCGCAGGTCGACGGCGATCGCAGCGGGTCGCACACGTTCGTCTTCACCGACCCGCACTATCTCGCGACGACGGCCGGGCGGCAGTACGCGATCCATCTCGACCCCAAGCAGCCCGTGCCCAACCTCATCACGCTCAAGTCGACCTCGTCGGCCGATCCGCGCTATGCCGAGATCGTCGCCGACTTCGCGTCGTTCGGGCCGCCGCAGTTCAAGGCGACCGTCGCGGCCGCCCGCCAGAAGCTGCTGCACTCCTGAGCGCGCTGCGCGCGCGCGGTTGCGCTCAGCCGCCCGGCAGCGACGTACCTGCGCTGCGATCGGCGCTCGCGCCGCCGCCGACGATGTCGGTGAAGCTTCCGCCGCGACCGTCGAAGCCTTGCTCGGGCAGCGCTCGCCAGTACGGCGTCGGATCGGGGAAGCGCAGGTTGATCGTGCCGCTGATCGCGCCGTCGATGGTCGGGGACCGCGACGAACGTCAGCGCGGCCCGAATAGAGCGACGATCAACGCGCGTTGCCGACGTGCAGGTCGAGACGGACGGCGCGCGGACCGAGCGGGAGCGCGTTGACGAGGCCGACCTTGCCGTTCACCAGCGGGACAGGGATGCCGGCATCGGTCGCGATCGTCTCGCCGCCCTGGTAGTCGAACAGGTTGTCGATCGAGAGCTGCAGCCAAGCTTGGCCGTGCGCGACGCCGAGCGGCACGCGCAGAGACGCATTGGCCAGCGTGAACGCCGGGAGCAAGTACGCGTTGTTGCTGCCGACGTAGGTCAGTCCGAACAGCAGCAGTCCGCCGTTCTGCGTGCGGTAGTGGGCTTCGGCGTAGCCCTGCGCGTACGGGATCCCCTTGTTCGAGATGCCGTTGAAGCCCGTACCGGTCGAGGTGTAGTTCACACTCGGGAGGATCGCGAGGTTGGTCGCGCACGGACCGGTCGCCGTCGCGTAGAGCGACGGCGAGACGTCGTAGGCGAACGCGCGCATCAGCGCGCCCTGCGCGACGTAGCCGAAGCCGGCCCGCGGATCGCCGCGCACTGACGCTTCGAGCCCGTAGAAGCGCGAGTTGCCCGCGTTCGCCGAGGCGCCGGCGTAAACGGGGATCGGCGCGGTCGCGCCGGGCGGCGTGAACGTTCCGAACGGCGTCACCGTCGTGACGAGCTGATTGCTGACGTTGGTCAGATAGGCGTCGACGGACGCGACGGTGTCGCGCGCCAGCCGCGCGTCGGCGCCGAGATCGTACCCGAACGACGTTTCGGGCAAGAGGTTGCCGGCGTTCTGCGTCACCGTGACGGAGGTCGCGCCGGGTCGGTAGACCGCCGCGGGCGTCTGGTTCACGCCGCTGAGCACGTTGAACGCCGGCGGCGTCACCGAGCCGCCCATCGCGAAGCGCAGGATCGTGTCGGAGTGCGCGAAGTGGTGCGTGTACCCCAGCCGCGGATCGACCTCCGAGTGCGTTGCGTTCCCAAACGCCCAGCCCGTACCGAGCGGTCCGGTCGAGAAGTGACTCTGGTACGACGTCGCGTAGGCAGCCAGCGTCAGCGCGTCGGCGTCGCTCGGCCGGAACGTGCCGCGCGCCATGTACGAGGTGATCGTCTGCGACGAACCGGCCGGCACCGACGCGGAGAACGTCGCGACGCCGCCGGCGGATCCCTCGGAGTACGCGTTGGTGAGCGAGACGATGCGGTCGACCGAGAGCTCGTAGTCGTTGGGGCCGGCCGGATGCAGCCAGGCGATCGAGCCGCCGTGCACGCGGTCCTCTTCGACGGTGCGACTGAACACGTTGGGGATCGCGATCGTCTCCGGCTGTCCGTTGAACGCCGGCGTCGTGCCGCCGCCGGCCAGCGGCGCGGCGCCGGTCAGCGCGAGCACGCCGGTGTACGGCCGGCCCGGCGAGAGGTCGGCGTTCCCGGTGAAACGGTTGAGCGCGACGGAGTACCAGCGCCCGATCAGCGTGTCGCTGCGCAGTGTCGTGCGCAGCTCGGCTTCGAGCATCGGCTCGTTCTCGATCTCGGTGACGTTCGACGGCAGATGCGTCGACGGGTTGATCGCCACCGTCGCGCCGCTCGGGACCATCGTCGCGCCGAACGTCTGCAACTGCGCGCCGTCGAGGTCAAACGTCGACTGGGTTCCGAGATAGGCGGCGGTGAACGTCGTCGCGTCGCTGAAACGCCAGCGCGCCTTGACGAGCTCGGCGCGGGCCAGGAAGCTGTCGTCGACCGGCTGGCAGCACGCGGTGAGTCGCACGTACGCGTTGCTCGGGTTGTTCTGCGCGTTGGGCATCGGATACGGTCCGGCCGGCGTGCCGGCCGGCGGCGTGCCCGAGGTCGTGCTGCCGATCGTGCCGATCCCCGCGATCGTCGTGCCCGACGGCAGCGCGACCGTCGTCGGCAGCCCGCGGAACGCGCCCGGCGTTCCGTAGCTCACCGCGTCGAAGACGAAGCCGAGCTTGCCGATCGTGTCTGACGCCAGCACGTTGACCAGCGAGCCGCCGAAGCCGTCGGCTTCCAGATCGAGGGCGGTCGTGCGGACCGGCGAGGGATCGCGGGTGCGGAAGTTCACCGACCCGCCGATCCCGTCGACGACCAGCGGCGCGAACGCGCCTGGGCCCTTCGCGATCTCGACGTCCTGCAGCACGTACGTGCTCACGAACGTCGTGACGTAGTCGCCGAAGCGGCCGGTCGCGACGGGATGACCGTCGATCAGCGTCGTCTTCTCGTAGTCGAGCGTTCCGCGCAAGTTCGGCGACGTCTGCGCGCCGAACGAGCCGGTGTTCGAGCTCGACGTGTGGTTCGAGACGACGCCGGGGGTCTCGTCGAACAACCGCGCGAGCTGCGTCTCGGCTTGGTCGTCGAACTGGGTGGGCCCGACGACGCTGTACGCGCCGGGCTGCGTGTTGAACGCGCGCGACGACGTGCCGGTGCTGCCGATCGTCGTCAGCGTCTGGGCTTGGAGGAAGACGACCGCGGCGCGCGGGCCGCCGGCCGCGAGCGGCGTGACGTCGACGGTCGTCACGCGGTAGCCGGGTTTCGTCACGACGGCGAGATCGCTCGACGGCGACACGCACAGAATTTGCGCGCGACCGCTCGTGTCGCTCAGCGCCACGACGCCGTCCAGCTCGACCCGTGCCCCGGCGATCGGCCGGCGTCCGGACTCGTCGTACACCGTCACGCTCGCGGCACCGGATCGGGGCGGCGGACACGCTGCCGACGCCAGCGACGGGAACGCGAGCACCGCCAATGCGAGGGCGGCGCGAAGCGCGAGACGCTGCATGCCGAGGCGCTTCGCTCACCTTGTCCCGGGTTCCGCGGGCATGGTAGGATGGGGCGTTGCCCTCGAGATGCTCGGGGGCCGCGCTCGGTTGCTCACCCCGGCCGCCGGCACGTTCACTCGCGGGGGAGATGGCTCGGCCGCAGCGCGGCGCGGGCCCGTCGAAAGGACACCATGGCCAAGAAAGTCGTCGGGAAGATCGGTCTCGCTCTTCCCGCCGGGAAGGCGACCCCTGCGCCTCCCGTCGGTCCGGCGTTGGGCCCCTACTCGCTCAACATCATGGACTTCTGCAAGCAGTACAACGACCGCACGAAAGCCCAAGAAGGCTTCATCATCCCGGTCGAGATCACGGTCTTCGAAGACCGCACGTTCACGTTCATCACCAAGACGCCGCCGGCGTCGTTCCTGATCAAGCGCGCGCTCGGACTCGAATCGGGCTCGAAGGAGCCGAACCGCAACAAGGTCGGCAAGCTGACGCAGGCTCAGGTCCGCGAGATCGCGCAGGCCAAGATGCCCGACCTCAACGCGAACGACGAAGCCGCCGCGATGAAAATCGTCGCCGGCACCGCGCGCTCGATGGGCGTCGAGGTCGCTTCCTGATGCGCAAGCACGGCAAGCGCTTCCGCATTCTCGTCACGTCGTTCGATCACGACCGGCTGTACGATCCGGCCGAGGCGATGCAGATCGTCAAGCGCAACGCGACCGCCAAGTTCAACGAAACGGTCGAGATCCACATCAAGCTCGGCGTCGATCCGAAAAAGTCCGATCAGAACGTGCGCGGCACCGTCAACCTGCCGCACGGCACGGGCCGTGTCGTGCGCGTCATCGCGTTCGCCAAGGGCGATGCCGCCAAGGCGGCGCAGGCCGCCGGCGCGGACGTCGTCGGCGAAGCCGATCTCATCGAGAAAGTCAAAGGCGGGTTCGCCGACTTCGACGTCGCGGTCGCGACGCCGGACATGATGCCGGCGATCGGCAAGGAGCTGGGCCGCATCCTGGCCCAGAAGATGCCGAATCCGAAATCGGGGACGGTCTCGCCGAACATCGCCAACGCGGTGCGCGACATCAAGGCCGGCAAGGTCGAGTACCGCCTCGACAAGACGGGGATCGTGCACACGATCGTCGGCAAAGCCTCGTTCGACGACCGCCAGCTCACCGAGAATGTCGGCGTGCTGCTCGACGCGATCGTGCGCGCCAAACCGTCGGCGGCCAAGGGCACCTACTTGCGCTCGATCACCTTGGCTTCGACCATGGGTCCCGGCGTGCGCGTCGACCCGACGCGCATCAAGGCGACGGCGAGCACCGCGTAGCACGGACCGCCCGCACTTTCTTCGGGCGGGCGGCGCGGTTCTCGTCGCCCGCTCGCCGGCGACCGTCGCCTCGCTCGTGGCGGCGGTCCCCGGTCGCGCGGCGGTCTTCGCGCAGTGTCTGAGCGATCGCCGTCCGGCGTTCAGCATTGACGTGGACGCGGTGTTCGCGGCGGCGTCGATCATCAAGCTCGCGATCATGCTGACGGCGTATCAGGCGATCGATCGCGGCAACGTGCGGCTGGAATCGACCGTCGGGTTCGACCGCAACGACATCGTCGGCGGTTCGGAGACGTTCGCCACGGTGCGGCCCGGGGCGACGGCAACGCTCGCGGCACTGCTCGATGCGATGATCCGCCGGAGCGACAACGCGGCGGCCAACGCGTTGCTCGACCGGTTCGGCTTCGCAGCGATCAACCGCGTCATCGCGCGCGCGGGGATGAAGCGCACCCGGCTGCGCCGCTACTTCCTGCACTTCTCGAAGAGCCACGAGAACGAGACGAGCGCCGCCGACACGGGCGCGCTGCTGCTCGCGATCGCGCGCGGTGCGCGCGGCGAGTCGACGCCGCTCGCCACGCAGCGTTCGTGCCGCGCGATGGTCGCGATGCTGCTGGGCCAAGAAGACCGCGAGAAGATCGCGCCCGGACTCCCGCCAGGCCTCCCGCTGGCGAACAAGACTGGCGAATTGCCAGGAGTGCGCCACGATGCGGGGATCGTCGACCCGTACGGGCCGCGGCCCTACGTGCTCGTCGTGCTCGAAGGCGACTTGCGCGATCAGGCTGCCGGCGTCGCAGGGATCAACCGCATCTCGCGCGCCGTGTACGACGCGCTGGGCCGCCGCTGACGCTCAACCGCGGTCGCGGCGCAACCGGCGCCGCAGCGACGTGCGACTGAAACCGAGGCCGAGCGCCGAGCGCTCCGCCGGCGAGCCGGACATCGTCTTGAGTACGGCGTTGGACGATCCGCGCGCGGCGGCGAAGCCCAGCCGCGCGGCGATCAGCGCGCGGTGCACGCCGCGCCGCCGGAACGGCGGCAGCACCGCGGCCGAGTACAGGATCGCGGTGTCGCCGTTGATGCCCAGCGCGCCGGCACCGGCGTCCACCCCATCGACGGTGGCGACGACGAGCACCTGGGCGGCGGCGGCATTGGCCTGCAGCGTCCGTCCGAACGTGTTGCCGGGAAGCTCGTCGAAGGCGCGCCCCAGCAGCTCGACCCAGGCGCGGCGGTCGGCGGTAGTTCGGACGGCGATCCCGGCCGGCCCCGGTCCGGCGGCGACCGCGCCTTCGAGGACGGCCAGCGGTTCGCCCTCATCGGCGTAGCCGCGGTCGCGCAGCAGAGCCCCGTCGCGCTCGAGCACGGCGGCGTCGAGCTCGAAGCGCACCGGCGCGGCTCGGCTTCCATAGAAGTCCTCGACGACAGCGCAGTCGTCGGGGCGCAGCGGCCGGGTCGAGCCGGCGCCGAGCACGTGCCCGATGGCGGTGGCCCCGACGTAGAGCGCGTACCCGCCGGCCACGGCGACCGCCCCGTCGCCCGCGGTCAGCGCGTCGACGTTGCGGTTGTGTAGGAAGGCCGCCCAAAAAGCCGCCTCGGCCCGTCCGGCGTTCATCCTTGACTGGGCGTCGTGCCGCGTGTTACAACGTGCGTTGGCTCCAATGACCGCAGGTCGACCTCCGCGTCGATAATGTGCGTTCCCACGAACGCCCGCCTGCCGAGGATCCTTCGACGAGCTCAGGACAGGCTCCGCAACGGCAACGACGTCGCGGATCGTCCTGCGGGTCCTAGGACGCCTCGCCCCTGTCGGCGGAGGCGTTTTCGTTTCCCCGGAGAGCACGATGCCGACCGCCAAAAAAGAAGCGACGATCGCCGAGCTGCGCGAGAAGATCGCCGGCGCGAAGAACTTGTTCTTCACCGATTACGCCGGGCTGTCCGTCGGTCAGATCACGAAGCTCCGCAACGAGCTGCGCAAGGACGGCAGCACCTACGGCGTGGTCAAGAACACGCTCTTCAAGCGCGCGGCGAGCGACGAGCTCGCGGCGCAGCTCGATCCGATCCTCGCCGGCCCGACCGGCGTGGTCTTCGCCGGCGACGATCCGGTCGCGCCGGCCAAGGCCATCAAGACCTTCTCGGATTCCACCAAAGCGGTGCAGGTCAAGGCCGCGTACATCGACGGCAAGATCGTCGACACGGCGCAGGTCATGGTGCTGGCCGCGCTTCCTCCCAAGCAAGAGTTGCTCGCGAAACTCGTCGGGTCACTCAAGAGCCCGCTGTACGGACTGGTCTATGTCCTCAGCGGTAACCAGAGCGGCCTCGTCCGCGTCCTCAATGCGATCCGCGAGCAGAAAAGCTCCGCCGATCAGCCCGCTGCGTAAATCAGGAGCACACCTCATCATGGCAGTTGCCGAACTCATCGAACAGATCGACAAACTCACCGTCCTCGAGCTGGCCGACCTCGTCAAGCAGCTCGAAGAGAAGTACGGCGTGAGCGCCGCCGCGCCGGCCGCCGCCGCCGCGGCGCCGCCCGCCGCCGCCGCCGCGCCGGCTGAGGCCAAGACCGAGTTCGACGTCGTCCTCGAAGAGGCGGGCGCCGAGAAGATCAAGGTCATCAAAGCCGTGCGCGAAGTCACCTCGCTGGGGCTGACCGAGGCCAAGGCATTCGTCGAGAGCGCTCCCAAGCCGGTCAAGGAAGGCATCCCCAAAGACGAGGCCGACGCGATCGCCAAGAAGCTGCAGGAAGCCGGCGCGAAGGTCACCGTCAAGTAATCGCTTCCGCTTTCGCTACAGCGAGGAGGAAGGGTTGAGGTCGCCGCCGCTTTGCGGCGGCGACAACACTCAGAGCCGCCCGTATGGGGCCGCTCTCAGTGTTGCAAACGGCTGATCTTGACGATCTCGATCGGCGGGCTCAGCGTCTCCGGGCTCGACCCGACGTTCGCGCGCTGGATTTTGCGCACGACGTCCATTCCGCGAACGACCTTTCCGAACGCGGCGTAGCCCCGGCCCGTTGCACCCCCGGCGTCCAGAAACGAGTCGTCGCCGATGTCGATGAAGAACTCGGTCGTGGCGGAGTTCGGATCGCTCGTGCGCGCCATCGCGATCGTGCCGTCGGTGTTGCGCAAGCCGGTGCGGTTGGTCGGCTCGAGCGCGATCGGTCGAATCATCGGGTCCGACTGCCGGGGATTGAGGCCGCCCTGGATCACCTCGATGTGAGACTGCGGCTCGCGCGCCTTGCTCACCGAACGGTAAAACGTCGCGCCGTTGTACGTGCCCAGGTCGACATAGTGCAGGAAGTTCTTGACCGTGTTCGGCGCACGGGCCGGATCGAGCCGTACCACGATCGTCCCGGCCGTCGTCTGGATTGCGATGTCCACCTGCGTTGGCGCCGCTTCCGTCGATCCGACGACGAGCAGCGTTGACGCGATGAGCACTGCGAAAAAGCTGGAGAATCGCATTCCTGCTGTCCTATCTCGGCCACGTGCAGCCTTTCCTCCCGACTTCGTGCCGCGGCAATCGTCGAAGACGCCGCACGTCTGGCAGTGTGCGATCTCCTTTTCGACCGGCACTTTACGGCATTCAGGACTTTACCGCAAGTGATTGACGATGATTAGTCGAGATGCGACGCCGGTCGAATACATCTCGGAGACGCGAGTGATCGCCGCGGTGATTTGCTTCCAGGACATGTCCCGCCGGTCTCCATCTTGATAGACGAGCAGGATGCCAGGGTGATCGGGGCTCGTTTCGTGGAGTGAAGCGAAGTCAGCATCGGCGCTCAGCAGCGCTCGCCGCTCATCCTTCGCGCATGCAAGAACGGAGGCATCCGCTGCTCCAATCCCTATTCGTTCGGGTGAGCTAGCAACGTCGTGTTGTGCCGCGCGCAGTCGCTTTAGGAGCTCGCTTGACGCGAGCGATTCATCGACGAGGAGTCGCAGCGGCGAGCTCCGCGCAACGACGATCCTCAGCTGCTTCGGACGCGAGCAGATCCGCATGGTGCGCTGCGTAATCAACAGCTTCGGCGACTGCCGCTACTGGTAGGTCGAATTCCCGCGCGGCCGCTTCAACCGACAGGTCGTTGGCCCTCATGTGAGCGGCGAGCTGACCGACCGTGATACGTCTTCCCTTTAGTGACAGCTGCCGCCGCCAACGGTGCGGCGCCCGCACGAGGTACCGGTACCTCCGCTCGGGAGCGACGGCGTTCGTCAGCTCAGGTATCGCATCCGCAAAACGGGACTCGTCCGCCGGAACGGCCGCGATCGTGAAGCCGTCCTCGATTGCACCGGCAAGCCGGGCGACCAAGTCAAGCGCACGTCGGCCAGCCTCAGCGTCTGTCTCCCCCAGGCCACGGATTCTCTCGAAGCCCACGCGTTCCGCGGAGCCAAGTTCTATTTGGAGACGCTTCCGACTCAACACACTCCAAATATAGTGGATATGGAGTCGAAATGCACTATATCCCCCTTCGGGGCGCGTCGTCAGAATCAGTAAGGGCGCGAGAGGGCACGAACCAACCAGGGCGAACATATGTTCGAAGCGTGTTAGAAGCGCTAATCGGGACGGAAGTTGCCACTTGCTGCGCAGAGCAGACTGCGTGCTCTGAGGAGCACATGGAATTAACAGACCTGACAATCTTTGAACTTCCGCTTCTCAGCGAGGAAGACGCATGGGCCGGCGTGCGCGATAAGCTGAACGAGTTTCCAGAGCTCAACGATATCTACGACAATGTGTTTCTTTCCAAGCTCGTTGCCGGCCGTAAGACATCGACAAGCCTGCTCCTGCTTCGCCTCGTTCGCACCGATGAGCTCGCTCGGCAATTTTGGCGCACCGTGCTCGACGAGATGCGCATGATCGGCTATTCACGGGCACGCGACGCGTTCGCCGAAAAGATGCGGCGCGACGAGCCGGGAAATTTGGAATCATGGACGACGGAGCTAGCAGTCGCGGCGTGGCTCGAAAGTCAGCGAATCGGCGTCACGTTAGATCCGGATGTCGGCAACCGTAAGGCCGAGTTTCTGGCGAGCACTGTTCCACCGACGACCTGGGAAATCAAGACACCAGCAGATAGTGCAAGACAACGTAGCGAACAGCGTGCACTCCGAGAGCTTCAACGGCTTCTCCGTAACTTGCCAACACCTGTATCGCTCTCCATTGAAGAACCTGGCGGAATCACGTTCGCCGAAGTGCCTCGGGTCGTAAAGGAAATCAAGAGGCGGCTAGCCGGACTCGATCTCGAGGGCGACGCCTTCCCTTGTCGGTTGGAGGTCGATGGACTCGAGTTATCCGTCTATAAGTCGAGCAGCGAACGAGGCTACCTAGGAAGTTTCATGAGCTCGATGCAAGAACTCGGGGACGAGCACCGTTTGCGAGTAGCGAAGATCATCCGCGACGCTGCTCGGCAACTGCCTTCGAACGGCGCAGGCGTGATCGTCATCGACGGGTCCTTCGCGGACTGGATCACGGACACGAGCATAGCCGACGCGTGCTTCGGAGCCGACGAGCTTACGGTGGGCGCGGCGGGTCAGATGTGGCCCGACCGCACTGCCGACGGTGCCTTCAACCCGAAACAGAACCGACGGATCAGCGCGGTGCTATTCTATTCACGCCGCTTCGTGCGCGATGACGGAGGCGCTGTCTGCGCCTTCTACAATCCATATGCAAGGGTTCCGCTTCCGGACGACTGGCTACCGGATAAGTCAGTGCGTCACGGACGGCTCTATACGTCAGGCCCCGCAAAGGCGGTAAGGGTGAAAGGTCCGGCCGGGCTGACGGAGATCTAAGGTCACGGTCCCCAACCTGCGGAGGACTCCGTGCGGCAAACCCGCTTGCGGGCCCTACTCTGCGGCGTTGCGGCGGAGCGCGTCGAGCATCGCTTGGACGCTTTCGACCAGCAGGTCGGTCTCGGAAACGATCGCTGCGAGGTTCGGCTCGGAGCGCTCGTCGAGGGCGCGCTTGAGGCCGACCTGGGTCGCGCGCAGACTGGACATGGCGATGACCTCATGGCTGCGGTTGCGCAGCGCCTCGGCGATCGCGTGCAGCGCTTCGTCGAGCTCGGCCGTCAGCAGCGCGAGTTGCGTGTACGCGACGGGACGTTCGGCCGGCAAGCGTGAGTAGAGCGTAAGCACGGCGACGCCGTAGCGCTGGCTGGCGGCTTGGAGCGCGAGCGCAGTGCGTGCGCGCAGCCCGCGCGATTTGACCGGTTCGGCCAGCATCTGGTCGATGGCCGACTCGGCGTTGGTGCGCGCGCGCCACGAGCCGAGTTGCGCCGCCCGCGCCGCGCGCACGTCGTAGTGTAGCGGCTCGAGGTACGCGCGCAGCACGATCGCCGTCTGCCGTCGCTGGGCGTCGATCAGGTCGGCTAGGTCGTCCGGGACGTGCTCGTGCGACCAGCTCGGCCACACCACGTACGAGATCAGGGCCAGCGCGCCGCCGAGGAACGTCGCCCCGACGCGGTCGACCGCCGACGCGTGCTCGGGCGCGCCGGCGAACGCCAGCAAGAACACGACGTAACAGGTGATCGTCACGCTGAACACGGCATAGTTGACGTTGAACAGCATGTAACCCGCGGTGGCGAAACCGATTCCGAGCAGCAGGTAGACTTCGCCGACCGGATGGACGAGCGCGGTTATCAGCGACGCGATGACGGCGCCGGCGACCGTTCCGGCGACCCGCGCGATCCCGCGGGTGAAGGTGGCGGTGAAGTCAGGCCGCAGCACGATCACCGCCGTCAGCGGGATCCAGTACGCGCGCTGCAGCGGCAGGACGCGTTCGAGCAGTCCGGCCACGACGAGCATCGCGCCCATCCGGATCGCGTGCTGCGCCGCGACCGAGCGCGGCGACGCGTTGGCGCGCAGCGTCTCGAACGCGCCGCCGAGCGCCGACAGCGCGAACGGCTGCGGCGCGTGCGGTCGCGACGGCGAGGCCGACGGCGCGCGGTCGGCCGGGACGCCGGCGGCGCGCCACGCGGTGCGCATCGCGGCGAGCAGCGCCCGTCCGTCGTCGACGATCGGAGCGCCGAACGGCACGCCGGCGACCAGCCGTTCGAGGGCGCTCGCGCGCAGGTCGATCGCGTGCCAAACGCCATCGAGCTCGGCCGGCGCGCGGCCGTCGGCGATCGCGGCGGCGATCTCGTCGAGGACCGGCGTCGCCGCCGCCGACAGTTCGCGCACTTCGGCCGCCGCTTCGGCCGCGCCGAACCCGTCGAGCAGGTGACGGTCGTTGGCCAGCGCGCCGAGCTCGCCGCGGATCCGTTCGCCCTCGTCGAGCAGCGATTGGAACGCGACCAGTTCGCTGCGCCGCGCGAACGGGTGCGGATCGGCCAGTGTCTTGCCGACGCTGGTCAGCGACGCGCTCGGCGGCGAGTTCAGCTTCGACTCCGGCAAGCTCGATGCGTACTCCGACAGCGCGCGGTACGCGGCGGCCAGCACGCCCCGCTCAGCGTCGAAGCGCTGCAGCGGCCAGATCAGCACCAGCAGCACGGTCTGCAGGGCGCCGCCGAGGAATACGAAGCACGCCTGCGGCAGCGCCTCGGCGGGCACGTACGGCGGATGTCCGCACACGATCAGCGCAATGAGCGAGTTGATCCCCACCGTCGTGGCCGACGGGCCGAGCGAGCCCAGCAGTCCGAGCGACAGACCCCAGATCGCGAACAGCGCGACGTTGGCGGCCGGGTACGGCCCGCTCAGCGCGCCGACGAACGCCGAGAACGCCATCGCGGCGCTGGTCAGCAGCATCGCGGCGGCGCGCGTGCGATAGACACCTTGGCGCGATGCGAAGCCGGCCGCCATCGCTCCGATCGCGGCCGAGACGCCGTCGAGCGGCCGATGCACGCCGTAGGCGATCAACAGCGGAAGCGCGACGCCGATCGCGCAGCGCAGCCCGAAGCGCACCTCGACGCCGCGCCAGTCGGCCGTGAGCGCCTGGCCGACGAGCCGCCGCGCGGCAATCATACCGCGCGGCGCCGCGGTTCGATCACGAGCTCAGCGCGCGGTTGCGACGTTCGCGGCGTTGCGCAGCGCTGCCGCCGCGTCGCTCACCGCCCGGCGGCCCTGATCGAAGATCGAGATGAACGAGAAGAAGGCGTGGATCATCCCTGGGTACTCGCGCAGCTCGACCGGTACGCCGTCGGCGCGCAGCCGCTCGGCATACGCGACCCCCATGTCGTGGATCGGATCGCATTCCGCCATGATGATCGTCGCGGGCGGCAGTCCGCGCAGCGTTTGGGCGTTGCTCGCCAGCACGTACGGCAGATCGGCCAGCTCGGGCCGCGGAACGTAACAGCGCCAGTAGAACTCCATGCGCGCGACGGTGAGCCCGTGACCCTCGCCGTACGTGCGGGCCGATTCGGCGTCTTCGCCCGACGCCACCGCCGGATAGACGAGCAGCTGGTGGACGATCGGCGGCCCGCCGGTATCGCGCGCGCGCAATGCCACGCCGGCGGCGAGGCCGCCGCCGGCGCTGTCGCCGCCGACCGCGACCCCGGCCGGGTCGGCGCCGAACGCCGCTGCGTTCTCGCTCAGCCACACGAACGCGGCATACGCGTCTTCGCCGGGTGCAGGCGCGGGAAACTCGGGCGCGAGCCGGTAGTCGACCGACGCGACGACGTAGCCGCTCTCGCGGGCGAGCAGACGGCACACGGCGTCGTAGCTGTCGAGGCTGCCGCATGTATAGCCGCCGCCGTGAAAGTAGACCAGCAGCGCAAGCCGCGCGTCGCCGGCCGCCGGGCGGTAGACGCGAATCGGGATCGGTCCGCGCGGCCCGGGCGCCTCGACGTTCCGCACGCTGCCGACCTCGACCGCCGCCCCGCCGAGCTGTCCGAAGGTTTCGTCGAATCGTGCACGCGCCTCGCCGAGGGGCAGCGACTCGAGCGGGGGGAGGTTCAAGGCGGCGACGCGGTCGAGGTAGGCGCGTACTTGCGGGTCGAGCACGCGTCGGGGTTCGGACGCGTCGTAGGAACTGCCTTCAGCCATAGCGCAAGCGTTGCGCATGACCACCGCCGACGCTGCTCTTGGAACAGCGGTGCCCCTTTGCAGGCATTGCGGGGCTCCGCGAGCGACGCAGTTCTGCGTCGCGTGCGGCGCGGATCCGGCCGGACTCACGCTGCCGCTGATGCAGCCGTCCGCCGAGGTGCGCGGGCTCGAGCGACATCTCAACTGGGGCGCCGCGCTGCTGCCGGGGATCTGGACGTACAAGCACGGCGCGCCCGTGCTCGGCACGTTCTTCTGGATCATGCTGCTGCCGCTGCCGCCGATCGCGATCGGCATCATGCTGTACCTGCTCACCAACGGCAACCGGATCGCGCTGCAGCACCGCCGCTTCCACGACGGCGCGGAGTTCCACCGCGTCGAGCGGGCCTGGGCCGTCGCGGGCTGGCTCACCTTACCGGTCTCGCTGATCCTGTTCTTGCTGTATTTGGGCGCGCTCATCTCGGCGACGACGCGGACCGCCGCGCCATGACGACGGCACCGGCTGCGGCCTGCTGGTCGTGCGGCTGCACGGTCGGCGGCGACTGGAAATACTGCGGCGATTGCGGCTGCGACTTGGCGGCTCCGCCCGGCGATTGGCAAGCCGGCATCTATCTCGGTCGCGGACGCGCGGCCTTGTATCAGCGCGCGCCGCACGAGATTCGCGAGCTGCTGCCCGTCCTGCTCGCGCCGTTCCGCCACTTCCACGCGATCCCGGCGAACCGCTGGCGCTGGATCTTCCTGACCGCCGTGATGGGACTATTTCCGCTGGCGCTGGTCTCGCTCGTCGAGCGCACCGGTGACTCGTCCGACGGGTTCAAGGCCGTCGCGTTCTACTTCTCCGCATTATGGGCGCTGTTCTTCGCGTCGGCGTTTCGCGCCGCGGGGCTGAGCTGGCGGCTGAGCATCTTGACCTACTTCGGCACGACCATCGTCTCGATGTCGCTGCTGCTGGCATCGCTCTCGCTCAACCTCGAGATCGTGCGCGACCCGTTCATCAACGCGGCGAGCCTGGCGATCTCGATCCCGTCGTCGATCCTGTTCATCGGATTTCCCGAAGAGCTCACCAAGGCGCTGGTCCTGTTGGCCATCTGGCGCTGGGCCAGGCAGCTGCCCGCGCTGCGCGCGTTCATGTTCTACGGCATGCTGGCCGGCCTCGGGTTCGGCATCCAAGAGGGAATCGGCTACGTGCTCGGCCCGTACAGCGCCGACTATGCCAAGAGCCATGACGTCGCGACGTTTCTGTTCGAGATCATGCTGCGGCTGAGCTCCCTACCGTTCTTCCACGCCACCTGGACCGGGAGCGCGGCGTTCCTGATCTGGTTCGCGGCCCGCATCCCCAGCGCGCGCGCCGGCTTGATCTTCCTGGCGATCCTGATTCCGGCGACCTTCCACGGCCTCTACGACGCGCTGGTCGGCCCGCACGTCGGCTGGGCGCTCGTCGTGGTCGGCACGAGCACCGTACTGCTGGGGATCTATGCTGCCTCAGCCGCACAATTCGAGCGCTGGTTCGGACTGACCGTCGACGATTCCGATGAGCCGCAAACCGTCCGCGTGCGGAGCGCGGCGGCGTCCGGCGCTCCCTAGGAACCCGGCGGGCCGGCTTGCCGGCAGGGGCGCCTGTGGACGCACACGGAACACTCGTCCGTGTTCCCGTGACGTCGCGGGTGATGACGTCACGCGTCGGCGTTCAGGCGGACCGTTGAGAGACATCTTCATCAGTTACACCCATAAGGACAACCTCTCGCTCACCGACGAGGAGTTGGGATGGGTGGATCGCTTTCACCGGGCGATCCAGGTTCGGCTGACGCAACTGCTCGGCCGCGAGAGCGCGGTCTTCTACGACAGCGCGGTGATGAGCGGCAGCGACCGCCTCACGCCCAAGATCGAGAGCGAGGTGCGTGACGCGAAGATCTTGGTCTCGATCGTCTCGCCCGGTTACCTGCGCTCGACGTGGTGCAATCAGGAGCTCGAGCTGTTCGCGCGCACGTCGGTGCAGCCGGCCGGCAACACTGCGCTCGACACGAAGTCGCGCATCATCAAAGTGGTCAAGCTTCCGGTCGAGATGGCGCTCGAGAAGCAGGCCAAGGTCGACTTGTCCGACGTGCTCGGCCATGAGTTCTACCAGATGGACAGGCGCGGCATCCCGTGCGAGGTCGATGCCGAGCCGCCCGACCACCGCGAGTTCGTGCGACGCGTCAACGAGCTCGCCTACGACATCCGCAACATGCTCGGGATGCTCGGAGACGAGGAAGGCGCGCGCCCCGATCCGGTCGCTCCGTCGGGCCGCGTCGTCTACGTCGCGGAAACGACCTCCGATCTGGCGGACGACGCGGAGCGGCTGCGCCGCGCGCTGCAGCAGTACGGGCACACGGTGCTGCCCCAGGGGCGCTATACGTACGGTCCGGACTACGCGCAGAACGCTGCCGCGGATCTGTGCAAAGCCGAGGTGAGCGTGCACTGCGTCGGCGCGTCGTACGGCTCGGTGCCGGAGCGCCAGAGCAAGTCGGTCGTCGCGCTGCAGTACGACATCGCGGCCGACGAGATCGCGCGCCGCACCGAGCAGCGCAAGCCGGCGCTGCGGCGGTTCGCCTGGTCGCCGCCCGGTATCACCGCCGACGAACCGCGGCAGGAAGAGTTCATCGCGCGTTTGCGCGACGAGGCGACGCTGCTGGAGACGCCGTTCGAGACGCTCAAGACCAGCGTGCAGCAGGCGCTCGAAGCGCCGCCGGCACCCGTCCCCGAAGCGCCGAAGCCGGCCGCCGCGGCGGCTGACGCTCCGGCGCTGACGGTGTACTTGATCTTCGACGCGTCGGACGCCGACGCGGTCAAGCCGCTCGACGACTGGCTGTTCGACAACGGCTACGAGGTGCTGCAGCCCATCTTCGACGGCGACGAAGCGCAGATTCGCAAGAACGACGAGAGCTGTTTGGTCGAGTGCGACGCCGTGCTCGCTTTCTGCGGTGCGGCGCCCGCCGACTGGCTGCGCCAGCGCGTGCTCGACCTGCAAAAGGCGTTCGCGTACGGCCGGCAGCGGCCGTTTTTGGCGCGCGGCGTCGTCGTCGCCGATCCGCAGACCGCCGACAAGGACCGGTTCCGCAGCCACTCGGTGGTGAAGATGGAGATGTACGGCGCGTTCTCGCCCGACGCGCTGGGGCCGTTCTTGACCACGATCCGGCAGGCGCAGGAAACGGCGGTATGACCGACGACCTCGGCCCGCAGAACCCGTTTCCGGGGCTGCGGCCGTTCGAAGACGAGGAAGGTCATCTGTTCTTCGGGCGCGAGGCGCAAGTCGACGAGCTGCTCGGCCGGCTGCGGCGCGGCCGGTTCGTCGCCGTGGTCGGTACGTCGGGCAGCGGCAAATCGTCCTTGGTGCGGGCGGGGTTGTTTCCGGCGCTGCGCGTCGGCACGATGTCGGGCGCCGGCTCGCGCTGGCGCATCGTCGCGATGCGGCCGGGAAACGATCCGATCGGCAACTTGGCGCTCGAGCTCGAGCGCGGCGGCGTGCTCGGCAGCGAAGGCGACGCCGAGCTGCGCGTCGACCTCGCGCACGCGGTGCTCGAACGCGGCGGCCTCGGCTTGGTCGAGCTCGCGCGCCAAGCGCGCTTGGCCCCCAACGAGAACCTGCTGGTCGTCGTCGATCAGTTCGAGGAGCTCTTCCGTTTCGCGCAGCTCGACGTCAACGGCGCGGCGGCGTTCGTCAAGCTGCTGCTCGAGGCGACCGAATACTCCGGCTTGCCGCTCTACGTCGTGCTGACCATGCGGTCCGACTTCTTGGGCGACTGCGCGAAATTTCGCGACCTTCCCGAGCGGATCAACGACGGCATCTTCTTGATTCCGCGCATGACGCGCGAGCAGCTCGAGCGCGCCGTCTCGGGCCCGGTGATGGTGGCCGAGGGCGCGATCTCGCCGCGCCTGGTCAACCGGCTGCTCAACGACGTCGGCGACGATCCCGATCAGCTGCCGGTGCTGCAGCACGCGCTGATGCGCACGTGGGGCGTCTGGGAGCACGACCATGCGCCCAAAGAGCCGCTCGACATCCGTCATTACGACGCGACCGGCGGGCTCGGCAAAGCGCTCGACCAGCATGCCGAGAGCATCTACGCCGAGATCCCCGCCGAGATGCACGACGCCGCGCGCAAGCTGTTCTCGGCCATCACCGAGCTGGGCAGCGACAACCGCGGGATTCGGCGCGCGGTCGAGCTGGCCGAGCTGCGCGCCATCACCGGCGCCGAGGACGACGACTTGCGGCGCGTGGTCGAGGCGTTCCGCGCGCCGGGCTGCTCGTTCCTGATGCCGCCGCGCAGCGTCGAGCTCAAAGAGCACACCGTCGTCGACATCTCGCACGAGAGCCTGATGCGAATCTGGACGCGGCTCGACGAGTGGGTGCAGGACGAGGCGCGCTCGGCGCAGATCTACCGCCGGCTCGCGCTCGCCGCGAGCTTGCACGCCGAAGGACACGCCGCGCTGTGGCGCGATCCCGATCTGGCGATCGCCGAAGACTGGCGCGAGAACACCGCGCCGACCGCCGCCTGGGCCGAGCGGTACGCATGAAGGAAACCTTCGATCGCGCGATGGCGTTTCTCGACGCCGGCATCGAAGCGCGGGAGCGCGAACGCGAAGCCGAGCGCAGCGCGGCCGAAGCCGCGCTGGCGGCCGAGCGCGAGCGGCTCGAGCACCAGGCGCAGGTGCAGCACATGCGCGCCGAAGCCGCGCAGCGCCTGACGCGCCGAACGCGTCTGGCAGCGCTGGCCTGGGCCTGGATCGCGGTGATCGCGATCGCCCTGGGCGTGTACGGCTGGCTGTCGGCGCACCGAGCCCAGGTCGAGGAAGTGGCGGCCCTCAAAGCCGAGCAGAGCGCCGCCGATGCCAAGGTCGTCGCCGAAGGACAGCGGCAACAAGCCGAGATCCAGCGCGAGAAGGCCGCCGCCTCCGGCGAAGCCGCGACCAAAGCCGAGAAGATCGCGCTCGCCCAACGCGCCGAGGCGCTCAAACAGCGGGCCGAAGCCGAGCGGCAGAAGCACGCCGCCGACAGCGAGCGCGGCGTCGCGCAAGCGCAGACCTCGGTCGCCGTGCGCGAACGCGGCGAAGCGGTGCGCGAGCGCGGCGAAGCGGTGCGCGAGAGCGCCGCCGCCGCCGCTCAGGAAACGATCGCGAACGCGCAACGCCGCGTTGCCGAGACGCAGCGCTCCGCGGTCTTCATGCAGTCCGGTCGCGAAGCGCTGCTCAGCGGCGACGACGACAACGCCGCGGTGCTGCTGGCCGCAGCGTACACGCACGACCCCAACAATCCGGCCCTCGGGCTGATCTTGCGCCAGGCGCTCGACAAGCTCAAGATTCGCGGCGGCTCGTTCGTTGCGCAAGGCGACACGATCAGCGCGCTGGCCTTCGATCCGGCCGGCGCGCATCGGTTCGCGACGGCGAGCGACGACGGGTCCGCGCTGTGGGATTCAGCCGGACACTTGCTGCATCGCTTCGACGATCAAGAAGTGATCACCGCGGTCGCGTTCGATTCCGCCGGCCGCCATCTCGTGACCGCCGGCGCCGACGGCTCGGCGAAGATCCGCGAACTCGCCGGCGTCACGCCGGCCTTCGCGCGGCCGCCGCTCGCGCTCAAGGGGCACACGCGCCGCATCAACTCGGTCGAGTTCAACCACGACGGGACGCGCGTGCTGACGGCGGGAAGCGACGGCAAAGTCCGCCTGTGGGCGACGAGCAGCGGCGAATTGGTCGGCGATTTCGGCGCCGGATCGTCGACGGCGTATGACGCGCGCTTCACGCCCGATGACAAGCTGATCGTCAGCGGCTGGAGCGACGGCACGGTGCGCGTGCTCAACGGCTCGAGCGCCGCACTGGTCGAAAGCATATCGGCCGCCAAGGACAGCGCCGTGCTGCATGTCGCGGTCGCGCCCGGCGGGCGGCGCATCGCCGCCGGAACGCTCGACGGCAGCGTGCTCGTCTACGACCTCGTCGCGAAGAAGCAATTGGCGCTGCGCCACGACGACTACGGCACGATCAACGCGCTCGCTTTCGACGCGGCGGGGGCGCGGCTGCTCACCGGCAGCGACTCGGGTTCGGCCCGGCTCCTCGACATCGAGTCGGGCGGATCGACGCCGCTGCAACCGTCGACCGGAGGCGCCGCCGCGGCGCACGTCGCCGCCGTCCGGACGGCACTGTTCGGCCCCGGCGGCAACTGGATCGCGACGACGTACGCCGACGGGATGGTTCGTCTGTGGACGTCGAGCGGCGTTCCGGTGGCGGGCTTCCTGCAAGGCGGGAGCGGCGCGCATGCGGTCGCGGCAGCGTTCGACCGCGCGGACGACATGCTGGTCACGGGCGGCACGGACGGACGCGTCGCGGTTTGGCGTCTGCCGACGTTGCTGGTGCCGGCCGACGCGGCGCAATCGGGCGCGATCGATTCGATCTCACTCGACCGCCGGGGCGACGAGCTGCTCACTGCCAGCCGCGACGGCACGGCGACGCTGTGGCGGCTCGGCGACCCGCTCACCCGGCTGCGAACGCTCGCCCACGCGCCCGGCGCCGCCTGGGTCGCGGCGGCGCGCTTCAATGCGGACGGAAGCCGCATCGTCACCGCCGGTGGCTCGCTGGTCAAGGTGTGGAGCGCCGACGGCACGCTGCTCGAGACGATTCGGGCGAGCGCCGCCAACAAACGCTTCAGCGACGCGACCTTCGTCGGCAACGAACTGCTCGTCGCCGAACGAACGTTCCCGCAGGGGAATCAGGCCGGCGTCAAAGACCACTGGCGTTTGCTGTCGGCGGACGGAAGGACGACCGTGATGACGCAGCCCGATTGGGAGAACGAGATTCGCATGGTCGCGGTCAGCGCCGACCATCACGTTCTCACCTTGACGGCACTGGGCGAGGCGTCGTACGACGCTCTTCGCAGCGGCGTCAAGCCGGTATACGATTCGTACGTGACCGCCGCGGCGGTGTCGCATCACCGCTCCTATTACGCTTTGGGTTGGGCCAACGGTTCGGTCGGGCTCGTGACGCCTGGCCGGCCCTCGCATACGTTCGCCGGCGGCGACGGCCGCGTCACCACGATGTCGTTCTCGTCCGACGACCAGTGGCTCGCGTCGGCCGGCTCCGACGACCGTTTCGGCAAGATCTGGGACGTCGCGCATTCGCGGCTGCACGCGACATTGAGGGGACATCAAGGGGAGATCACGTCGCTCGCGTTCTCCCCCGGCAGCGGCGCGTTCGTATTGACGACGTCCGCCGACGGCACCTCCAAGCTGTGGGACCGCGACTCGGGCGGCGAGCTGGCCTCGGCATCGGTGCCGGGCTCGCAAGTGCGCAGCGCACACTTCACGCCCAGCGCGCGCGACGTCGTCATCGGCGCGGCGAACGGTAATGTCTATCTGTGGCACGTCGGCGGCGCGCCGCCGGCGCCCGGAACGACCGCCCGAACGGTCCTCGCGGCCGGTGCGCGCAATGGGGAAAACACTGACTTGCTGATCAGTCAGGCGCTGCACACGCTCGAGGCCGCCGCGAAAGGCGGTCGATGACCCGCCGGCTGGCAGCGGCCGCGCTCATCATTGCCGCGGCCGTCGTGGGTATCGGCGGTTCGGCGGCGGCGCAGGCGAAGCCCGATTACACCGTGACCTTGAGCAACGGGAACCTCAACGTGGAGTTCACCGACGTCACGGCGCGCGGCGGCCTCGTGATGCAGATCGATCGCGTCTACAATTCCAAGGCCGAGTTCAGCGGGATCTTCGGCTCGCGCTGGAGCTTCCAGTACGAAGAATATCTGCAGATCGAGGACGACGGTTCGATCGTGGTTCACGAGTACGGCGGCGGTGCGGCGAACCGCTTCGCGCCGGTGACGGCGAAGCCGCGCTCGATCGGCGCGATCTGCGACGAGCTGACGGCGGCGGCGGAGAAGCTCGGCCAGTTCTCCAGCCTCAAGGAGAAAGAAGAGTACCGCGCCTGGGTCGTCGACCACCACGAAACGGAGTTCGCGCGCTTTTGGCGGCTCGGCCTGGTGAAGACCCCGTACCTGGGCGTCGGTCAGGAGTTTCGCAGCCGCCGTTTCGGCAACGAAGAGCTGTCGTCCGTGCCGGAAGGCTACCAGCGCTCAACCGAGGGCGGGCGCTTCGAGGAGTTCAACCTCAAGGGCAAGCTCGTGCGCGTGTGGGATGCCAACCATAACTACATCGCCCTCCACTACGACGCGAAGGGCGAGCTCGCCACGATGGAGGACGGCGTCGGCCATCGGTTCGTCTTCACGTTCAACGATGCGGGACGCGTGGTGAGCATCGCATCGGGCAGTGCGGTCGCGCGCTACGCCTACGACGGCTCGTCGCTGGCGAGCTCAACCTCGGTCGACGGCCACACCTACCGCTACCACTACGACGCCGACTATCCGTATTATCTCACGGGAGTTCACTACGCTGACGGCACCGATCTCAAGGTTGCTTATACTCCACTGGTGGACTACGCGACGGTCAAGGAAGTGATCGAGCGAGACGGCACGATCGTCTCCTATCAGTACGACCGGTCGGTCAACGACCGCTACGCGGTGACCGCCACGACCAAGAGCACCGACGGCAAAGTCACCGTCAAGAAGTCGGAGTACTACTACCAACACACGGCATCGGGCGATACGTACCTGTCCCGCATGGTCGAGTCGCTCGACGGCGCCGTCACGGATACGACGTACAACCCCGACTATCAGCCGCTGTCGATCACCAAAAACGGCGTCACGACCAACTTCAGCTACGACGATGCGGGCCACCTCACGCTCAGGCAAAGCGCGACCCAAACATTCAACCTCACCTACGATCCGGTGGTCGGCAAGCCGAACAGCGTGACGACGATCAGCGCCGGCAAGAAGACCGTCGTCAGCTTCACCTATGACGCGAAGGGCAACGTCGTCGAAGCGACGGATCCCGACGGTCACGTGGCCACCGTCACCTACGACGACAACGGTCGCGTCGCGACGGTCACCGAAAAGACGGTCGGGACGATGCGCCTGGTGTGGAGCGACTCCAGGCTCACTCAGGTCGTCGTCGACGGCGTCGGGACACTCAACGTGATCTACAAAGCGAACGGTGACTTCGAGAAAGAGACGAGCGACGGCGGCGACCCGGTCACCCGGAAGATCGACTCCATGTACTCCCGGATGATGCAGATGCTCAAACCGCCGGACGTTACGAAGACGCCGTAGGCGTCACATCGCCGCGGTGAGGATCGGGATCGTCTCGAGCGCGAAGCCGCGCCGCCGCGCCGCGTTGACGAAATCCTCGGTGTAGTCGGTGCGGCCGGTCAACGGGCCGTCCCACACCGCATAGACCCGCGGCGGCGTGCGCGTGGTGTCGTGCGCCAGCGTCTCGGCTTCCTCGACGATCGCGGCGTTGGTCCACTCGAAGGCCTGCGGATCGTCCGGCCGGAGGTCGAGCACCACCAGATCGCCGCGCGCGGCGACGTCGGCGATCGTGCGGTCGAACAGCTCTCCCCATTCGTCGCCGCGATCGACGACCGAGCGGCGCCGGAATTCTTCGGGGCCGTACGGCAGGATCACGTAGCGCCGCATCCCCAGTTGCGCGGCGGCCGACAGCGCCAATAGGTCGGAGCCGCAGGCCGCCGCGCAGACGAGCGTGCTGATTTCGGCCGCGCGAAACGCGTCGACCAGGCGGCCGTGCACCGCCGCCGTGCAGTGCGCCGGAAAGCGCACATCGGCGGCGCCGGCGGGATCGGCGCGGCGGCCGGCCAGCGCCGCGACGCGCGGCGACGGCTCGAACGGTCCGAGCTGCGCGAGGTCGAGGCGTTTGGCGTACGCCTGCCCGACCGCGCACAAGTCGCCGGCGTACTTGCCGGTATCGAGGGTCTGCACCCGGGCGGGCTCGATGCCGGGCAGCTCCAGCGCGGTCAAGCCGGCACGCGTGAGCTCGGGATCGTAGCGCACATAGGTGAACTTCTTGGGCGCGAACGGCCCGTGCGCGCACTCCCCGCTCGTGTCGACGAGGTCGCCGATCTCGCTGTCGATCGGCGCGCCGAAGCGACACCGCCCCACGATCCGGCAGAGCAGATCCTGCTCGACCAGCGCGGCGCCGATGAGCGCCGAGGGAATCGCGACGAGATTGAACAGCAGGTTGATCTGTTTGGTGGTCAGCTTCGCGTTGGCGCTGCTGCCGGCGCCCGTCCCGACCGAGACGACGAGCAGCTCTTCCTCACCCACGTTCCAGCCGAGCCGGTACTGCGGCAGCGTCGCCATCATGAACAGCAGGAACGCCGGGTTGTTGTACGGCGTCACGGCACCGTCGACGAAGATGAAGCGCTGCTTGCCGACCACGATGTCCTCGGGCGGGAAATAGACGGGGGCGGCGGCGCTGGCGCGCACCAGCTTCCATAGCGGCAGCTCGAGGTTGCAGCCGTCGACGCCGGGCGCGTTGTAGAGGGCGTTGGGATTGTTCGACAACGGCCACGGCGAGTCGGTGGTGACGTTGCGCATCACCATCATCAGCAGCGTGCGCAGCGCCGGGTCGCCCAAGGTCGTGCCGGGACCGAACACCTCGCGCAGCTTGTCCGAGAGCTCCTGGGCCAGGTTGCGGTAATAGAACTGCCGGAACCACGGCGCGCGTTTGAACATCGTCTTGGTGCCGTCCAGGTAGAAGTCGCGCAGCTCCGCCGTCGTCGCGCCGCGCGCGATACCCGACGCGAGGATCGCTCCGGTGCTCGTTCCGGCGACGTAGTCGAAGTAGTCGGCCAGCACGAAGCTTTCGTCGCGGCCCAGCGCGGCGCGCAGCAGAGACTCGAGCCGGGCGAGGATCTCGATCGTGATCAGGCCGCGGACCCCGCCTCCGTCGAGCGCCAGCATCCGCTTGGGGCCGGGTGCGCCGATGCGCCGGCGATAGCCGCGGTCCGAGAGCTCGATCATCCTCAGGCGCCCACGTGGACGAGCCGGATCGGCCGGTCGCGCTGCGCGAGCAGCCATTCGGCGTGCTCGTTGAGCGCCTCGCGTCCCAACTCGGCCGCCAGCTCGCGCACTTCGACCAGCGGCCGCCCGGCTTCGCCGGACAGCCATAGCGACGCTTCGTCGAACATCAAGTACATGCGTTCGTAGCGGTTGGCGTTCTCCGAGAAGCCGCGCGTGCGCGCGTAGCTGTGTAGCGCGGTCGCCGACAGCGCGGCCCAGCCGGCGAAGGTCCCGACCAGCAGCTCGAGCGTGTAACGGTTGTCGGCGGTGCTCAGCCCGGGAATGACCGGATTGACGTGGGTGATCGCCACGAACGCGAAGGTCGCCACGCCGAGCACGGCGTTGAGCGGCGTGAGGATCTGCGCCCAGCGGTCGAAGCTGCGCTCGCGCCGCGCCTCGCGCTGCGACGCGCCGCGAAAATACGCGCGCTGCCCGCCGACCCACGCGGCGACCGCCGCGCTGTCGCGCGCGGGATCGGCCGCCGTGCGGCGGCGCTGCAGCAGCGCGACGGTGCGCAGCGCGCTGCGGATCCACTGGAGCTCCGTCTGCTGCATGCGCAGGTACGCTTCGGCGACCGACTCCATCACCCCGGCACGCGACCACGCGCTCTGCACGCGCAAGCCCTCGCTCAAAGCGCGGTAGTCCTGGTAGCGTCCTTGATACTTTGTGGGCCGCGCGATCAAGTAGGCCGCGAATGCGACCGCGACGGTGCCGAAGTCGATCAGCGTCGCGGTCGTCGTCTTGGGCAGGATGAACTGCGCCGACGCGGCGACGAAGGCGGCCCAGTACAAAAAGCGCTGCCAGAACACGAAGCGAGTCTGCAGGTCGTTGGCGTATGCGTCGGCGAGGCGCTCCAGTGACTCCGAGAACAGCGAACCGTCGTCCGGCGCGTCGCCGTGGATGTCGCGGTTGAACTCGTCGAGCCGGCACAGCGCGAAGCCGGCGTCGTGCTCGCTGCTTCGGTCGCCGTTGTAGCGCGGCGGGAAGAACCGTTCGACCGAATACGTCGCGCCCGGCCCGGGCACGATTCGGCGATACGGTCCGACGTCGGGCGGATCCAAGATGCGGCCGCGCGCTCGCGTACCGGGAAAGCGGCCGCTGCTGCGCAGCGTGACGACGGCGGCCAGCCCCGAGCCGTCTGCGGGCGGCGCGCCGAACGCAACGAGCAGGTCGCTGAAATGCGCGACGTTCGCTTCGGCGGCGAACGGAGCGTAATGCTCGTGAAAGCTCTCGTCCGCCGACCACACGTCCTCGCACGCGGCGAGCAGCTCGGCGACCGGCGCCGCGACCGTTTCGCCGGGCGGCTGCGCCAAGCACGCGACCAACGGCACGCCCAGCGCGAGCGCTGCGCGCGCCGCGACCAATTCGCCGGTCGAGCCGAGCGCGCTCAGCGCGAGCAGCCGCGTGTGCGGATACGCCGCGCGGAGCTCAGCGACGATCTCGCTCAGCGCGGCCCGGACGTATTCTTCGCCGGTGTCGCCCGGGGCGTCGTCCGCCGCCAGGCCGAGCACGAGCGGCAGCGTGATCTCGCGAGCGGGCATCTAGGCCGGCTGGTTCTCGCGCAACTGGCCGAGGATCTCGTCGAACGCCGCGGGGTCGATGCCGGCCGGGTTTCGCGCGCGAATCGCGCTGAGGTTGGCGAGCGTCGACGCGATCTTGAAGGTGTCTTTGTCGTCCTCGGCCAGTCCGATCATGCGCGGCACGGCGCGCGCCGCAGTGCTCCAGTCGTTGGCCACGATCGCCAGCTCGAGCGCGGTCGCGACCACCCAATAGTCGTTCGACTTGAGCCCGCCCAGCCGCGTGACCGCAAAGGCGACGGCCGGCAGCGTCCGCTTGAGCTCGGCCAAAGCATCGTCGCTGCCGTCGATCAGCAGCAGCTCGATCAGGTTGATCCCGGGATAGTAGTCGCGCGGGTCGGCCCCGAATCCGTCGCGGTAGCCGTCGATCGCGTTCTCGAGATAGCTGGCCGCGAGAATCCGGCGCCCGTTCGCCAGCGCGTCGAAGTATTCGGCTTTGTAGACGCTGCCGAGCAGCCCCGACGTCTCCGGCGACGCGCCGCGCTCGGCGATGAGGGCCCTGAGCAGCTTGATCGCTTTCTCACGGTCGCCCTGCAGGTTGCGTTTGTTGAGCGCGAGCGCGTACTGCTCGCGCAGCGCGACGCTCTTGCGGCGAAAGTCCTCGGGCAGGCTCTCGACGAAAGCGATCAGCTCGCCGAACGCCGACAGCGCGCGATACGCGAACACCACGTCCATCACCAGAGCCGCTTGGACGCCGCTCGGCGAGACGATGCTGCCGGCGAGCTCCGCGACCGCCGCCAACCCGCCGTCGCGGCCGAGCGAGCGCGCCGAGCTCAAACGGTCGCGCATCGTCTCGAGCTGGAGCGCGCGCTCCTTGAACGCCGGATCGATGTCCTCGGGTTTGACCGGCACGCCCGGAAAGTTCGCGAACAGCTGAAACAGCGGGCTGTCTTCGTCGCTCGCACCCAGCGCGATCGCATCGCTGACGCGGTCCCGCAGCGCCTTGACGAAGGCCGCGGCGCCGTTCTCGGTGAGCCGGCCGTCAGCGAGCTCGTACGGGATGGCGCGCAGGTTCGCGATGTCGAACGGGAGCGGACCGTTCTTGCCGCTGACGATGATCGTCGAACGCGGCTTGGCGCAGTGCCGCACGCCCAGCTCGTAGAACACGTTCGCGTTGTCGATCGTGACGTCGACGATCGCGACCTCGGCCAGCAACAGCCGGGCGAACATCGGGACGTGGATCATCCCGCCCGTCCGCTCTTCGTCGGCGCGGATGAAGTCGACGTCGAGCCCGCTCAGCGCGGGCTTGATCCCGTTCTCGTAGATGGCGTCGAAGTCGATCGTGCCGATGTGCATCGAATCGGGCTTCGTGCCGAACGGCATCGCCACGAAGACCAGCGGACGAACGACCATGTCACCACTTGCAGAAGTTGTACGGGTTGTATTCCGGGACGGGGCTGACCAGCTGGTTCGGCGCCGCGGGGGTCTGGTGGAGGCAGTACGCGTCGAGATCGTCTTTGAGCAGGTGGCCGATCGCGTCGTCGGCAGCGTGCAGATAGTGCCAGTCGACGCTGCCGGCCGCACCGATCGTGCTGCCCAGGCCGCCGCCGTTGCTGCCGGCGAACGCCGTCACGATGCCGTTCTGAATCTGGCCGGCACCCGAGCCGTTGAGGACGGTCGCCTGCTGGGTCGCGACGTTGGACCGCTCGCCGCCCGCGGCGACCGGGTTGGTGGTCGGATAGACGACCGTGCTCGTCGTTTGGTACGTGCGCTGCGGCGCGAAGGCGAGGTAGATCGACGTAAGTATGGCGATCGGAAAGATCTCGACCTGAGAGCGCCCGGCCTTGCCCGACGCGGGCCGCGAAGCCCACACGACCGAGGTGTTCGACCCCGGCGCGATGGTCGCCGAAGCGGGTGCGCCCGAGGGAAGAACCGGGTTCGGATTGCACGCCGCGACGATCACGCTGAACGTCGCTTCGGTCCGGGTTTCGAGCAGCACGATCCAGTTGACGCTGCTCTGCGCGCTGGACGGCGGCAGCACGATGAACGCGCCGACGGTGTGCGCCGGATCGCGAGCGCACTGTTGCAAGTAGTCCCCGAGCGTCCAACCGCCTTCGGGGATCACCCAGTACTGCTTCACCGGCAGACCGGCGTCGGGACGAGCCTTCTTGTCCTGCAAGCGCGCGGCGAAGCTGTTCGCGATCCGCGCCGCCGTCGGCGTGTCGACGCCGAGCGCCAGCGTGAAGACGGCCTTCTGCGAGAAGCCGATCGTCGGCTGCGGGGTCTTGTTGTCGGCGGCGCCGGCGCCGCCGGGCGACGAGCCGCCACCGCCGCCCCCGGGGCCCTGCCCTTGCGCATCGGCGGAGGCCGCCCAGGCCGCGATCACGACGAACGAAACGAGCGCGAGTTGGAACAGGAAAACGCGCATTCGCTTGAGGCGCATCGTGCGAACCTCCGGTGTGCTCGGGTGGAACGGTCGGTTCGGGGGCACGCCCTCGCACCGCCGGCGGCTCCCCTTCGGACGGCCGCGAGTCGCTCCCTACCAGATGCGGCAGCGCTGCGCGCGGACCATCTTGTCGCCCGCGGCGCAACCAAATGCGGCGCGGAACTCGGGCATGTTCGACAGCGTGCCGATCACGCGGCGGTGCGCTTTGAACTCCGGGGTTCGCTCGAAGGCGCGCAACGCGATCGTCGTGCCGCCCAGATCCGCGATCGCTTCGCCTTCGCCGGCGGCGAAGGACGGCAGCGCGGTCGCCGCCAGTGCGACCAGCGCCGCGGCCTCCAGGGCGCGCACGGCGAAGCGGAACGGATGCACCACGATCTCCGAAGGAAATAGGAAGCCCGCGTGGACCGGGCTTGTACGCATCCGTGGGCGGGGCCTTCTGTACGTTGCGTAACGCCGCGTCAACGCTTGATCTGGCGGGCGATGCGGTCTCGGATCGCGCATCACGGTCTCCACCGCACCACGGAATCGGTCGGCGGGAAGTCGTAGCAGAAGCGAACGTTGTCGAGTCACGAGCGAGGGTTCATACCACCGAGCGCGAACAGCGCGACCCGTCCCGGCGCGGGTGTGATGTAATGGTAGCCTGCGACCTTCCCAAGGTTGACGCGCGGGTTCGATTCCCGCCACCCGCTCCAGCGGCGCCGGGCGACGTAGCCAAGTGGTAAGGCAGAGCTCTGCAAAAGCTCCATCCCCAGTTCGATTCTGGGCGTCGCCTCCAATCGTGCTGTTGGTCGCCGCGTTCTTGGCGACCGCGATCGCCGGGCCGCTGATCGGCGTGCGCCAGCTCGACGCCGCCTCGAGCGCGCAGACGCGCTTGGCCAACGCCCGCTCGGATCTCGACGCGCTGTTGCGCGTCCAGCTCGACGAAGAGGGAGCGCTGCGCGGCTACGTGTCGACGCACGATCCGGCTTTTCTCGAAGACAAGCCCCCGGCGACCGAGTTCGACCGGCGCGCGCGTGCGCTGGAGAACCGGCTCCGGGCGGCGGACCTGGCGGACGGGATACCGACGGTGGCCGACATGCGGATGCGCCACACGACCTGGCAGCGCGACGTCGCGTCGCCGCTCTTGCGGCGCCCGAACTCGATCGACGCGTACGCGCAGCAGCAGACCGGCAAGTTCATCACCGATCAGATGAGCCATGACGCCGACGCGCTGCACGACGTGCTCAGCGCGGCCAGCGCCGGCGTCGAGCAGGCACTGCGCCGGCGGATCAACGCGACCTTGGCGATCAGCGCGGGATTCGTCACGCTGTTCGCGATCGTCGCCTTGTGGTACGCCCTCGGGCGCGCGTCGGCGGTGGCGCGCTTGGCCGAAGGTCAAGTGCTCGTCGACGCGCTGCAGCGAACGCTGCGCGTGGGCGGCCAGCGCCTCGCGGCGACCGAGCTCGGCTCCGCCTACGCCTCCGCGACGCGGCAAGCACTGGTCGGCGGCGACGTCCTCGACGCCTGGCGCGTCACGCCCGAACGTGGCTGGTTTCTGATCGCCGACGCGAGCGGCAAGGGGATCGAGGCTGCGCGCCACGCAGCCTTCATGCAGTATGCGATCCGCGCGCTGGCGGCCGACGCCGACGATCCGGGCGACGTGGTGACGCGCTTCAACCGGTTGTTCCTCGACACGTTCGTCGATCCGTCGGTCTTCGTCGTCGTGTTCCTAGGCACGTTCGACGCGCGCACCAAGACGATGCGCTACGCCAGCGCCGGTCACGGCACCGCCTACGTGCGCCGCGGTACGCTGATCGAGCGATTGCCGCCGACCGGCTCGATCATCGGCATCGACCGCGACGAGGCGTACGGGACCGAAACGGTGCCCCTGGCGCTCGGCGACGTGGTGCTGCTCGCCACCGACGGCTTGAGCGAAGCGCGCAGCGAAGACGGGGAGATGCTCGGCGAGGATCGCGTCGCGGCGATCCTGCGCGAGGCCCCGACCGATCCGCAAACGCTGTGCGATCTGCTGGTCGCGTCGGCCGACGCGTACAGCGGCGGCGTGCAGGACGACCTGGCGATCCTCGCCCTGCGCGTGGTCGAGGAAGACACGAACGCCGAAACCGCGTTTCGCACGCTGGGCGGAACGCGCTCCTCCTGACCGAAGGCAGAGATCTGATGCTGGCTCGCCGGATCGTCCCCTGTCTGGACATCAAGGACGGCCGCGTCGTCAAGGGCGTGCGGTTCGTCGAGCTCAGCGACGCCGGCGACCCGGTCGCGCTCGCGCGCCGCTACGAAGCCGAAGGCGCCGACGAGCTCGTCTTTCTCGACATCACCGCGACGGTCGAAGGCCGCCGCGCGACGCTCGCGGTGGTGGGCGCCGTCGCGCGCGAGCTCACCATCCCCTTCGCGGTCGGCGGCGGCGTGCGCAACGTCGAAGACGTCAACGATCTGCTGCGCGCGGGCTGCGACAAGGTCAGCATCAACTCGGCGGCGGTGCGCGACGCCGGGCTCGTCGGCGCCGCGGCGCGCCGGTTCGGTTCGCAGTGCGTCGTCGTCGCGATCGACGCGCGGCGGGCACCGGGTACTACGTCGGGCTTCGAGGTGGTGGTGGACGGTGGACGAACGGCGACCGGCTTGGACGCGGTCGCGTGGGCGCGCACCTGCGAGCAGCGCGGCGCCGGCGAGCTGCTGGTGACGTCGATCGACCGCGACGGAACGCGCGACGGTTTCGATCTTCCGCTCACGCGGGCGATCCGCGACGCCTGCAACCTGCCGGTCATCGCGTCGGGCGGCGCCGGCGCGATCGGCGATTTCGCCGACGTGTTTCGCGTCGCCGACGCCGATGCGGCGCTGGCGGCGTCGCTCTTCCACTACGCCGAGCTCGCCATCGCCGACCTCAAGGAGGCGCTGGCCGCGCAGGGGATCGTCGTGCGGCGCGATACGGTGACGGTATGACCGTGCTGCCGCCGATCCGGTGGAACACCGACGGTCTCGCGCCGGTCGTCATGGCCGACGCGACGACCGGAGCGGTGCTGACGCTGGCGTACACCAACCGTGAAGCGCTCGAGCGCACGCTCGAGACGCGCTCGACCTGGCTGTGGAGCCGTTCGCGCGGCGAGCTGTGGAACAAGGGCGCGACGTCGGGCAACACGCAGCGCGTCGTCTCGATCGTCGGTCGATTGCGACGCCGACGCGCTGCTGTACCGGGTGATCCCGGCGGGCCCGGCGTGTCATACCGGCGCCGCCTCGTGCTTCGGCGACGCGATCCCCATCGACGGCGCCGGCGTGCCGAGCGCCACGACCTTCGCTTCCGCGCTGTCCGCGCTGGCCCGCACGATCGAGTCGCGCAAGGCGCATCCGGTCGAAGGCTCGTACACCGCGAAGCTGTTCGCCGGCGGCGTCGACCGCATCGGCAAGAAGATCGGGGAAGAAGCGACCGAGGTCGTGATCGCGGCGAAGAACGCCGACAGCGGCGAGCTGGTGTGGGAGACGGCGGATCTGCTATACCACGCGCTGGTGCTCTTGGCGGAGCGCGGGGTTTCGCTCGATCAAGTGGGAGCCGAGCTATCGCGACGCGCCAAGCCGCCCGGGTAGAGGCCGCCCCGCGCCCGGCGGATCTCGTCGCTGGCCGGGGTGGGGCCGGAGACCGCCGCGAGGCTGGCCGAGATCGGCGTCGAGACGCCGGCCGACCTGCTGGCGTACATCCCGCGCGCGTACCGTGACTGGCGCGAGCCGATGCCGATCGCCTCGCTGCGCGAAGGCGAGGCGATCGTCGTCGCCGAGGTGCTGCGCGTCAAGGAGCGCCGCGGCCGCTTTCCGCTGGTCAGCGCCGCGCTGCGCGACGAAAGCGGCGCGATCGAGGCGAAGTGGTTCGGCCGCCGCTATCTCTCGGGCCGGCTCGCCGCCGGCGACCGGCTGTTCGTCGCCGGTCGCGTCACGCGCGCCGGACTGCTGCCCGAGATCAACGTCGCGCAGCATCGCGTGCTGCGCGACGGCGAGCGCTGGCAGGGCGAGATCGTCCCGGTCTACGGCGCGACCAAAGAGCTGCCCTCGCGCGTGATCCGCTCGGTGATCGCCAAGAACCTCGACCGGCTGATCGCCGCGCACACCGATGCGCTGCCGCCGGCGCTGGTCCGGCGGTTCGGTTTCCCGCCGCTCGCGCAGGCCTGGCGCGACGTGCACGCGCCGCGCGATCCCGAAGCCGCGGCGCGGGCGCAAAGAGCGGATCGTGTTCGACGAGTTCTTCTCGATCGCGCTGGCGGCGGCCTCAAGCGCGCGCGGCGCGAAGCGGCCGGCGGCGCGCATGCGCTGACGCTGCCGGGCGGGTTCTGGGACGCATTCGCCGCGGAGCTGCCGTTCGTGCCGACGCGCGCGCAGCGCACGCGTGATCGAAGCGATCTGGCGCGACATGACGCGCACCGCGCCGATGAACCGGCTGCTGCAAGGCGACGTCGGCAGCGGCAAGACGCTCGTCGCGGCGGCGGCGATCGTGCTCGCGCACAAGGCCGGCGTGCAGTCGGCGCTCATGGCGCCGACCGAGATCCTGGCGGCGCAGCACGCCGCCAAGCTCGCGCCGCTGCTGCTGCCGTTCGGCGTCACGGTCGAAGCGGTCTTCGGCTCGCAGGGCGCGCGCGAGCGCCGCGGCGCGCAAGCGCGCATCGCCTCGGGCGAGGCGTCGCTCGCGGTCGGGACGCACGCGCTGCTCACCGAGAGCGTGACCTTCGCCGACCTGGGCTTGGTCGTGATCGACGAGCAGCACCGCTTCGGCGTCAACCAGCGCAAGACGCTGCGCGAGAAGAGCGCCGCACCGCACACGCTCGCGATGACCGCGACGCCGATCCCGCGCACGCTGGCGCAGACGCAAGTACGCCGACATGGATCTGTCGATCATCGACGAGCTGCCGCCGGGGCGCACGGCGATTCGCACCTTCGTGATCCGCGCCAGCCGCAAGCAGCTCGTCTACGACTTCGTGCGCAAGAACGTCGCGCTGGGCCGCCAGGCATACGTCGTCGCGCCGGCGATCGCCCCGACCGGCCAGGGCGACGGTAGCCAAGCCGAGGACGACGCTGACGAGCGCGCTGGCCGAAGCCGAGCGGCTGCGCACGACGGTCTTTCCCGACCTGCGCGTCGACGTGCTGCACGGGAAGATGCTGCCGCGCGAGAAGGATGCGGCGATGGAACGCTTCAAACGCGGCGAGACCGACGTGCTGATCGCGACGACCGTCGTCGAGGTCGGCGTCGACGTCCCCAATGCATCGGTCATGGTCGTGCTCGACGCGCAGCGCTACGGTCTCGCGCAGCTCCATCAGCTGCGCGGTCGCGTCGGGCGCGGCGTCGCCGAGTCGTTCTGCCTGCTCGTCGCGCCGGACGACGCCGGCGAAGTCGAGCGGCTGCACGTGCTCGAAGAGACCACCGACGGTTTCGCGATCGCCGAAGCAGGACCTGCGGCTGCGCCGGGCGGGCGAGCTGGCCGGCACCGCGCAAGCCGGCGAGGCCGGCACGATCGGCAACATCGTGGACGACTTCGCGCTCTACATGCGCGCGAAGGAAGCCGCCGACGCGATCGTCGCCGCCGATCCCGAGCTGCGCGAGCCCGAGCACCAACCACTGACCGCGCTGCTCGACGACAACGCCTCGGCCCGCGCGCTGCTGGTGACCGCGTGACGGGCGGCGCGATCGGGATCGGGTTCGACTTCGACCACACGCTGGGGCTCGATCACGGGCTCGAGCTGCGGGCGCTCTACGCCTGCGCCGCCGAGATCGGACGGCCGGTCGCGGCAGCGGCCGCCGTCCTGCGCGACCGGGTCGATGCGCTGCTGAGCGATTTCCGCGCCGGCGCGATGACGCTCGAAGCGATGGTCGGGCATTTCGGCGACTTGATCGGCGCGCGCGACCTCGACGCGCAGCGCTGGCGCGAACGGTGCTACGCGCTGGTCGACGAGTTGGTGTATCCGGTCGACGGCGCGCGCGAGATGATGGCGCAGCTGCGCGCGCGCGGCATACCCGTCGCCGTGCTGACCAACGGCTGGACGCCGCTGCAGCAGAAGAAGATCGCGCGGGCGCTGGGTGATGCCGCGCACGGTTTGCCGGTGCTGGTCAGCGACGTCCTGGGCGCCGTCAAGCCGGCCGCGCCGGCGTTCGAGGCGCTCGTCGCGGCGCTCGGCGTCCGCCGCGAGCACGTGTGGTACGTCGGCGACAACCCGGTCGGCGACGTCGCCGGAGCGCTCGCCGCCGGACTCCGCGCCGTGTGGTTCGATTGGGAAGGGCGGAGTTATCCACAGGATCTGCCGCCGCCGACGCTTCGCATCGCGGAGTTGCGGGAGCTCGAGACGCTGGGCGAGAACACCTGCGCCCCATAACTGATATGGGAACGCTCACCATCACCGGCGGTACGCTGCGCAGCCGGCGTGTTCCGGCTCCGGCCGGGCGCGGCACGCGACCGACCCCCGCCCGCGTGAAGGAAGCCTTGTTCTCGATCCTCGGCGCGCGCGTCGTCGACGCGCGAGTGCTCGACCTGTTTGCCGGCAGCGGCGCGCTGGGCTTCGAGGCGCTGTCGCGCGGTGCCGCAGAGGTGACCTTCGTCGAGCGCCATCGTCCGACCGCCGGCGCGCTGCGCGGCGCGGCGTGCGAGCTCGGCGTCGACGCGCAGGTCCAGGTGATCGCCGCACCGGTCGAGCGGGCCGTGCGCACCGTCTGCGGACGATACGATCTCGTCTTCGCCGATCCGCCCTACGTGCAGCCGTATCCGGCCGCCGCGCTGCGCGCGCTGCGCGACCGGTTCGCAATCGACGAGCGCACCACCGTCGTCTACGAGCATTCGTCGCGCGCAGCGCCGCCGGCCGACGCGCTGATGCAGGCCGAACGCTCCGAACGCTACGGCGAGGTCGCGGTGACGTTTCTGCGGCCGCTCGAGACGGCGGCGTGAACGGCGCCCCGCCGCGCGGCAACGCGGCGATCTATCCGGGCTCGTTCGATCCCATGACGCGCGGACACCTCGACGTCATCGAGCGGGCCGCGGCGATCTTCGACGCCGTGGTCGTGGCCGTCGTCGTGAACCCGCAGAAACGCGACCCGCTGTTCACCCTCGCCGAGCGCGAGCAGATGATCGGTGACTCGGTCGCGCACTTATCGAACGTTCAGGTGACGCACTTTCGGGGTCTGCTGGCGGATTTCGTCCGGCGCACCGGCGCGGCGGTGATCGTGAAGGGGCTGCGCGTCGTCTCCGACTTCGAGAGCGAGATGTCGACCGCGCTGATGAACCGTTCGCTGTCCGGTGTCGACACGGTCTTTCTGCCGAGCGATCCGAAGTGGTCGTTCGTCAGCTCGACGCTGGTGAAGGAAGTCTACAATCTCGGCGCCGACGTCGCCGATTACGTCCCGCCCGCCGTCTTGAACGTGATGCGCGCCAAGCGCAGTAAACCCAGCACCGCCTAGCCGAGGAGACCGCGATGTCCGTCTACCGTGTGATCGACAAGCTCGAAGCATCCGTCAAGCAGGGCACCGTCCTGCCGTTCGGCTACCGCGTCGTCAGCCAGGAACGCATCCTCGAGCTGATCGAGAAGCTGCGCGCCTCGCTGCCCGAAGAGGTCGGCCGCGCGCGCACGATCGCCAAGAACGGCGACCGGCTCGTGCGCGAGGCGCAGGAGAAGGCGCAGGCGATCGTGGTCGAGGCGTCGTCGCAGCAGTCGCAGCTGCTCGACGACAACGAGATCGTGCGCCGCGCGCGCGCGACCGCCGAGATCGTGCTGCGCGAAGCCGAGCAGAAGGCGGCGCGCGTGCGCGAAGGCGCCGACGCCTACGCGGCGCAGGTGCTCACCGATCTCGACGCTGCGCCTCAGCGGCGCGCTGGGCTCGGTGAAGAAGGGCATCGAAGCGCTCACGTCGCCAAGTCGCGCAGCGCCGTCGCCGCGCCGCCGTCGCTGGCCGACGCGGCGGCGAAGTCGAAGCGCGCGGCGTTCGACGCGCAGAACGAGCACGAGACGGCGGAGCTCGAATCCGTCTAGTCGCTCGGTCGCGCCTGAGCGGTCGCGGCCGGGCCGAGCGCGCTCGGACCGATCCGCCTTCGGCTCTACCTCGTCGCGTTCGTCGCCTTCGATCTGGCATCGCAGATCCAGAGCGTCGCGATCGCGTGGCAGGTCTACTCGGTGCGCCACAGCGCGTTCGACCTCGGGTTGGTCGGGCTGGTGCTGTTCACGCCTTCGCTGCGTGCTCGCGCCGATCACCGGCCTGGTCGCCGACCGCGTCGACCGGCGCGCGATCGTCGCCGCGCGCGTCGGTGGTGCAGCTGGCGGTGTGCGGCGCGCTGATCCCGCTGGGCGGACGTGCACGGCACGGGCGCGCTGGTGCTGATCCTGGCGGTGCTTGCGTTCGCCGGGACGGCGCGCGCGTTTCGCTATCCCGCGGTCGGCTCGCTGCTGCCGGCGATCGTCCCGGCCGAAGGCTACGTGCGCGCGAGCTCGACCGCGTCGGCGGTGCGCGAGGTCGTGACGATCGGCGGCCCGGCGCTGGGCGGGGTGCTCGTCGCGCTCGGTCCGCCGCCGGCCTACGGCAGCGCGATCGCGGCGTTCGCGCTCGGCGCGCTCGCGGTGCTGCTCGATCCCGCTGGCGCGCGCGCGTGCGCAGCGGCGACGGCGTTCGCCTGGAACGACGTCTTCGCCGGCATCGCGTACCTGCGGCGCAAGCCGGTGCTCGCCGGCGCGATCTCGCTCGATCTGTTCGCGGTGCTGTTCGGCGGCGCGACCGCGCTGTTGCCGATCTACGCCGCGCAGATCTTCCACGTCGGACCGGCCGGCTTCGGCGCGCTGCGCGCCGCCGGCGCCGTCGGCACCGCGATCTGCGCGATCGTGATCGCGCGCCGCCCGATCCACCGCTACGCCGGACCGCGCCTGCTGGTCGCCGTCGCGTGCTTCGGCGCGGCGACCGTCGCGTTCGGCCTGTCGACGTCGATCTGGGTCGCGATCCGGCGCTGGCGATCGCCGGCGCGGCCGACATGGTCAGCGTCGCGATCCGCGACGCGCTGGTCGCGCTGGGCACGCCCGACGCGATGCGCGGCCGCGTCAGCGCGGTCGAAGGCGTCTTCATCATCGCCAGCAACGAGCTGGGCGGGTTCGAGTCCGGCACGCTGGCCGCGTTCGTCGGCGCGGTCCCCGCCGTCGTCGCGGGCGGCGTCGCGACGCTGCTCGTCGTCGCGCTCTGGGCCTGGCGCAACCCGTCGCTGCGGCGCGCCGACGCGATCGCGGCTCGTAGGCACCACGTCTCCGAAAGTAGGGTCGCCCCCCATATCGGCCCACCTGGCCATTCGGTTAGGCTGGGATCAGCCGTCGCCGAGGAGATTCGAATGCACCACCGGATCCCGGGATTGTCGGACGTTCGGGCCGTCTCGCGCTGGGCGCCGGCGGCGGTGCTGCTGGCCGCGGCGTTTGCCGCCTGCAGCGGCTCGGGCGGGACCGCGAACACGGCGCCGGGCGCGCCGTCGCCGACTCCGACCCCGAGCCCGACGCCGATCAATACGACGGTGCCGACGCCGACCGCAACGCCCACGCACTCGCCGACTCCGACTGCGACGCCGACCCACACGCCGACCGCCACTCCGACGCCGACCGCGACGCCGTCGCCGACGACCTCGGCTGCGCCGGATCTGTTCACCGCCGGTTGTCAGGTGGGCAGCAACTACATCGACTTCCAGAACGCCTCGCAGGCGTACGTGGCCGCGCCGGGGTACGGCCAGCTCACCGTCGGAACGAACATCGGCCAGTTCTCGTCGCTGGGGATCACGACCGGGGAGACCGGTCAAATCCAGAGTCTCAATGAAGGCACCGGCAACGTCACGCTGCCGGCGCCGTTCATCACCTTCAACGGCGCCGGATCGCAGCACCAGCTGATCGCGAACTCCATTCCGCCGGGCGCATTCGGGCCATTCAACCTGGTCGACAACGGAAACGGGACGTCGACCGCGACGTTCGAGGTCGACGGAACGGTCAGCGACGAGACAGGGGTGACTTTCCGGATCCTCTTCTCGGCGACGTTCCCGTTCCCGGCCGCGACGCTGTTCGCCAACCTTCCGCAGGACTCGACCTGCATCGCGACCTCGGGAACCATCGAGGTGACGTCGCAGCGGCACCGTCCGCTCTCCCGGCACTAGACGTCCGAGCGCGGGCGGCCGCGAACGCCTTTGGCCGGCGGCTCAGCGCTGGTGGAAGAACGCGGTCCCGGCCAAACCGTTGAGTACGAACTGCACCGCCAGCGCGGCGAGGATGATGCCGAGCAGCCGCGTGATCGACGTGGATTCCGGTCTTGCCGATCAGGCGCTGGAGGTACGGCGCGGCGGTCATGCAGAGCCATGTCGCGGCGAGCGCGCGTCGCATAGGCGAGCGTCACGACGAGGATGCGGATCTTGTCGCCGTGGGTGAGCCCGCCCAGCAGCAGCACGGTCGCGATCGTGCCCGGGCCGGCGATCATCGGGACCGCGAGCGGAAACACCGCGGGGTTCTCGGCCTCCGACGCGGCGCGCGTCTCCTCCGCGGTCTGCTTTGCGCCGGTCGGGCGCGCGAACAGCATGTCGATCGCGATGAGGAACAGCAGGATGCCGCCCGCGATCGTGAACGCCGGCAGCGTGATCCCGAGGTACGCCAGCAAGCGCATGGCCGATCAGCGCCCATCACCAGGATCACGCCCGCCGCGACGAGCACGGCCTCGTTGATGATGCGCTGGCGGCGTGCGTCCCGCGCCGGCCGTCGAGACGAGCGTCAGCGGGATCATGCCGAGCGGATCGATGATGGTGAAGGCCGTGGCGAACGCGGTCGCGACGAACGAATAGTCCACGTCACGCTACAACCCGCCCGACGCCAGCCGCGCTGCGGCGGGACCTGGCGCGATCGGCGCCGCGGACCGATATCCGCGACGAAGCGATGTGACGCGGACCGTACGATTGGCGCGAGGAAACGGATCGGCTCGGACAAACGTTGCGCACCCATGAAACTACGCGGTTGTGCCGTACCTGCGACGCTCGCGCTCGTCCTCGCGCTGACCGGCTGCCACGGCGGCTCGAACGGAACGGTGACGCCCGCGCGGACGCTGAGCAACGTCACCGGCGACTACACCGGGACGGTCACCGACGCGACGGCGGGGGTGCAGAACGCCACGCTGACGCTCTCCGAGCACGGCTCGGCGGTCGGCGGCGCGCTGCTGGTCGGCGCAGCCGGCGCGACCAGCATCGCGCTCGCGCTCACGCTCGGCACGTCGAACGCGCTGGACGGCTCGGGGACGCTGGACACCGTCGGCCGTCGCCTGCACGTTCACCGTCACGGGAACGTACGATCCCAATGCCAACACGTACAGCGGCTCGTACGCGCCGGTCGGCACCTGCTCGACGATGACCGGCGGCACGTTCGCGCTGACCCAGCAGTGCATGGACGCGCCGTCGGCGGCGCGCCGCCGCACGAACGGATTGCTGGCGCATTGTTAGCGCGCTCCGCGCAGTAGCTCAGACGGCGGCGGCTTCGGCGAACGCTGCGTCGTCGCCGAGCGCGCCGCCGCGCTCCGCCAACTCGTCGCGCCGCACATCGCCCAGGCACTCGCCGAGCTCGGCGCGCACGCGTTCTGCGAGCAGCTCGTCGGTGTTGTCGGGTTGCCAGCCCAACGCATCGAGCCGCGCGCGTGCGAACCCGAACAGCCGCGCCGCGCGCTCGGGATCGACGGTCGCCGACGCAGCGGCGAGATAGGCGATCGCGTTCGCCGTCAGCAGCGCGTGCTGCGACGCGCGCGCCAGCGCGAAGGCTTCGCGGGCGGTCGCCAGCGCGCGCGGATCGCGCTGGGCGGTCAGGCTGGCAGCCAAGTTGTTGGCGACGTACATGCGCGCGTCGCCTTCGGCCAGCCGCAGCGCGTCGGACAGCGCGTCGATCGCGCGCTCGAACGCGCCGGCGCGCGCTTCGGCGACGGCACGCCACTCGAGCGCGCGCACCGTTCCCTCGTCGTCGCCGAGCGCGCGGTACAACGCCGACGCTTCTTCGAATTGCACGCGCGCGCGCTCGATCTCCTCGACCGGAACGACGCTCGCGGAGTGCAGCAGCGTCGCGGCGAGCAGCCGCCGGTCACCGAGCGCGCGCGCCCGTTCCAGCGCCGCCGTGCCGTGCGCACGAGCTTCGTCGAACTGCCCCTGGCGGGCGGTCTGCACGGCCAGGCGCGACAGCGCGCGGGTGTGACCGCGCGCGTCGTCGGTGCGCGCGTACGCCCCGACGGCGCGTTCGGCGGCGGCGCCGGCCTTAGCCGCCGAGCCCAGGTTGTTGTAGAGCATCGCCAGCCCGGCGTGCAGTCGCGCCTCGACCGCCGGTGCGAGAGCCGGCTCCGCGAGCGCCGTCTCCGACCAGCCGACGGCTTCGCTCAACAGCGACAGGCGCAGGAACAGCGGCATGACGTCGGCGGCGAGCTGCACGCCGAGTGCGACGTCGTTGCGCTGCGCGAGCGCCCAGTTCAGCGCGGCGCGAAAGTTCTCCAAGTCCGGACGCATGCGCCCCAGCCAGCCCGGCTGGGCGATCTCGGCCCACTCGCGGTACGCGTCGGCGGCGGCGCCGGCGAAAAAGCGCGCGTGCACCCGCGCGGTCGCTTCGTGCTCGCCGCTTGCGGTCAGCCGTTCGGAGGCATACTCGCCGATCGTCTGCAGCAAGCGATAGCGCTGCGCGAGGTCGTCGACTTCCGCCACCACCAGTGACTTGTCGACCAGCGACGAGAGCAGGTCGAGCACCGCCCACTCGTCGAGCGCGTCGGCCGCGCAGACCGTACCGGCGGCTTCGAGCGAGAAGCCGCCGCTGAACGCGGCGGCGCGCCGGAGCACCGCCTGCTCGTCGGCCGAAAGCGCGTCGTGGCTCCAGTCGATCAGGGCGCGCAGCGTCTGCTGGTGCGGCAGCGCCGTGCGCGCGCCGCCGGTCAGGACGCGAAAGCGTTCGGCCAGCCGGCGCGACAGCTCGTCGACCGAGATCATCCGCACGCGCGCGGCGGCGAGCTCGATCGCCAGCGCGAGCCCATCCAGGCGCGCGCAGATCGCGTCGACCGTCGGCGCGTTCTCGGCGCTGAGCGCGAAGCGCGGGTTGGCCAGCGCCGCGCGTTCGGTGAAGAGCTGCGCCGCCGCGGCGGAATCGAGCGGTGCGAGCCGGTAGACGCGCTCGCCGGCCACGCCCAGCGGTTCGCGGCTCGTTGCCAGGACCGTCACCTGGGCGCTGCGCGCGACGATCGCCGCTGCGATCCTAGCGACCTCGTTCGCGTGGCGCTCGCAGTTGTCGAGCACGAGCAGCAAACGGCGATTCGCCAAGTGATCGAGCAGCATGTCGAGCGCCGGCGCCTCGCCGGGCGCGGTGATGCCGAGCGACGACAAGATCGTGCCGGCCGTCAGCGACGCGTTCTCCAGCGGAGCGAGATCGACGAACCACCGGCCGTCGGGGACGCCGCCGAGCGACTCGGCAGCCTGCAGCGCGACGCGCGTCTTTCCGACGCCGCCCGCTCCGACGATCGTCGTCAGCCGCGCGTCGTCCAGCAGCGCCACGACGTCCTTGACCTCCGCGTCGCGGCCGACGAAGCTCGTCGCCTGGTGGGGCAGGTTGCCCGGCGCCGCCGCCTCCGCAGGCGCATCGGCGCGCGATGCGGGCGCCGAGCGCGGCGCGCACCGCGCCGGCGAGCCGCGGCAATTGCGCCTCGAAATCGGCGTAGGCGTCGAACCAGTGGCGGCGCTTGAGGTAGAATTCGGCCGAGTCGGTCGGTCGCGCGTCCTCGATCCGCACCGGCAGTACGGCGATCCCGCGGCTGAACGCGATCTCGAGCTCGTTGAGCACCGCTTCGGAGGCGTTCGCGTTGCGCGAGAAGACCAGCACGACGAGCCGGCTGGCGGCGATCGCGTCGACCAGGAACTTCGCGTACGATGCGCCGGCAGTACCGTCCCGGGGCGCGATCCAGCAGCGCACGCCCGTCGGCTTCGAGCTCCGCGCAGATCGCGTCGGCGCGCGCGCGGTCGAGTGACGAGTAGCTGATGAAGACGTCGTGCGCCGGCGCGCGCTCCGACCCCCCGGTCACGACCTGCTCACAGAGCGGGGTCGAAGTTCAGGTTCTTCACCAGGAACGCGTAGCGGTCGGCGACGTCGTCGATGATCTTCTCGGTCGGGCGTCCGGCGCCGTGACCGGCCTTCGACTCGACCCGCAGCAGGATCGGCGCGTCGCCGTTCTGCGCGTGCTGCAGCGCGGCGGCGAACTTGAACGAGTGCGCCGGAAAGACGCGGTCGTCGTGGTCCGACGTCATCACCATCGTCGGCGGATAGGTCGTGCCGTCCTTGACGTTCTGATACGGCGAGTAGGCGTACAGGTACTTGAACTGATCGGCCGACGCTTCGGACGAACCGTAGTCGGTCACCCAGGCCTTGCCGACGGTGAACTTCTGGAAGCGCAGCATGTCGAGCACGCCGACCTCCGGGATCGCCGCGCCCCACAGGTCGGGACGCTGGGTGATCGCGGCGCCGACCAGCAGCCCGCCGTTCGACCCGCCGTTGGCGGCGAGCTTCGGCGTCGAGGTGATCTTGCGGTCGATCAGCATCTGCGCCGCCGCGATGAAGTCGTCGAACACGTGCTGCTTGTTGGCCAGCCGTCCGGCGTCGTGCCATGCGTCGCCGTACTCGCCGCCGCCGCGCAGCGTTGCGACGGCGTAGGCGCCGCCCATCTGCAGCCACATCGCGACCGACGTCGAGAACGACGGCGTGATCGAGATGTTGAAGCCGCCGTAGCCGTACAGGATCGTCGGCGTCGAGCCGTCGAGCGGCATGTCTTTGCGGTGGACCACGAACACCGGGATGCGCGTCCCGTCCTTCGACGTGGTGAACATCTGCTCGGTGACGTACGGCGCGGGGTCGAACGCGATCTTCGGCCGGATCGCGACGCTGCTCTTGCCGGTCGCCGTGTCGAAGCGGTAGATCGTCGTCGGATACGTGTACGAGGTGAACGCATAATACGCGACGCGGTCGTCGCGATGGCCGCCCGGGCAGCCCGCCGCTGCCGATCCCCGGCAGCGCGATCGAGCCCAGCGCGCGTCCGTCGAGCGCGAAGACGCGCACGACCGAGTGCGCGTCGTGCAGGTACGCGACGTAGAAGCGGTTGCCGAGCAGGTTGACGCCGTCGATCGTGTCGGCCGACTGCGGGACGATGTCGTGCAGCGCGTGGGACGGGTCGTTGAGGTCGAGCCACGCGATCCGGCCGCGCGGGGCGTGCAGGTTGGTCTGGATGTAGACGCGGTTGCCGTCGTCGCCGACCGGCGTGTACTGCACGTTCGGATCGAGCGCGAAGATCTGCGCGGAACGCGGAGTCGGGCTCGGCCGGCGCGCTTCCACGCCAAGCTGTTGCCGTTGCCCTTCGAGCGGAAGAAGAAGTCGTAGCGCTGGTCCTCGGTGCGTCCCGCGCCCAGGAACTGATCGTTCGCCGCCGTGTAGACGAGCCGGTCGGCCGACTGCGGCGTGCCGAGCCGGTGGAAGTACATCTTCTCCGCGCCGAGCGCGCTCAGCGTCGCGTTGCCGCCCTGCGGCGCGTCGTAGGCCTCGTAGTAGAAGCCGCCGTCGCCCGCCCAGGACGCGCCCGGAGAACTTGCTCCATCGCAGCACGTCGGGCAGATCGGTGCCGGTCGCGACGTCCTTGACGTGCCACGTCTGCCAGTCCGCGCCCGACGACTGCGTCGAGTACGCCATCAGCTTGCCGTCGTGCGTGAAGATCGTAGCCGGCCAGCGCGACGGTACCGTCGGCGGCCAGCGTGTTGGGATCGAGCAGCACGCGCGGCGTGCCGTTCTCGCCGCGGCGCACGTACAGCACGTTCTGATTCTGCAAGCCGGTATTGCGCGTGAAGAACCACCACGGGCCTTGGTGGAACGGCGCGCTGACCTTCTCGTAGTCGAGCAGCTTGCGGTACTCCGTGCGGATCGCGTCGCGCTGCGGGATCGCGTCGAGGTACGAGCGCGTCAGATCGCCTTCGGCCTTGACCCACGCCGTGGTCTGCGGCGAGTCGACGTCCTCCATCCAGCGGTACGGGTCGGCGCACCTCGGTGCCGAAGTAGGTGTCGCGTCACCGTGCCGCGCGGTGCGGCCGGGTAGGCGAACTTGGCGAGCGCGGGCAGCGCCGGCGCGACCGCGACCGCGGCCGCGACAAAAAGGAAGAACGGGCGACGCATCGGGGCTTCTTTCTCCGCAGGAAAGCGGAGTCGCCTCCTTCGCACCGGCAACGACCTAGACGGGCGGCGCTTGGACTCCGTGAGCGAAGGCCTCGAGCCGCGCGCGGTCGATCGCCCGCACCCGCCCGCGGTCGAGCGTCACGGCCTGCGCGTTCTTGAGCCTGATCAGCGCGCGAGCGGCCATGTCGCGCACCGTGCCGGCGGCGGCGGCGATCTGGGCCTGCGAGAGGTTCTCCACGCCGGGCAGGCCGGGCGCCATGCCGGTCGTGGCTTGGCGCGTACGACATCAGGAACTTGGCGACGCGCTGAAGGACGTGCGCGAACGCCAGGTCGGCGATCGTGTCGATCGAGCGCCGCCGCGCCTGTGACGCCTCGGCCAAGAACCCCAGCGCCAACTCGCTGTCGTTGCGCACCGCGTGCAGCAGGCTCTCCGACGGGATGAGCACGACCGAGCAATCGGTCAGCGCTTCGGCTCGCGTCGTCGCGCCGCCGCCGTCGAACGTCCCCGACTCGTTGAGCGGATCGTGGGTGAGCCGCTCGCCGAGCGCGTGCGTCTTGCCGTCGGGCGAGAGCAGCGTGTACACGACCTTCCCGCCGCGCACGAAGCCCAGATACGGCCACATCTCGCCTTCGTCGAACACCGTTTCGCCGGTGCGATACGCGCGTTCGGTCGCGACCTGCGCCAGCTCGTTGATCGTCGTCTGCTTGGCGCTGGCGAACGGCGCGCAGTGCGACAGGAACGTCGCGGTGTCGGCGCGCTCGTCGATTCGCTCGAGCCGAATCGTCCAGCGGCCGCTGCCCAAGTTCCGGGCGTCCCACGAGAAGCGTCCGGCACGGTACTGCTGAAACTCGTTGCGGAGCGAGCGGGGATCGCTTTCCTCGTTCAGCTCGAGGGAACCGCCGACGGGCAGCTTGTCGAACGCGTCGAGAATCCGCGCGCTTCTATTCGCCGCCGGGAGCGTGCGGGCGTCGATCGCGACCGACGCGACGCGGGTCGTGGGCATCGCCGATGGGGATGCGGCGCGGGGGGCACATTCCCTGCGGGGGAGAACCGCCACAGGTGCCTTCGCTGCACAGCTGGGCCGCGCGCGCCGCGCGTTGGCTCGACATCCTCGCCGTCGTGGTCGTGCTCGTCGCGGTCGCCCGGTTCATCGTGCTGCCGCGCCTCCACCGCGACGTCGTCGACGCGCCGCCGGTCACGCTGGCCACCCTCGACGGCGGACGCTACGACCTGCAGCAACGCCGCGGGCGGATCGTCTTCTTGGACTTCTGGGCGTCGTGGTGCGACCCGTGCCGGGCCTCGATCCCGCTGGTGCAGCACTTTCACCGCACCCATCCCGGGATCGACGTGATCTCGGTCGACTCTGGCGAGATCGCCGCCACGGTGCGCCCGTTCGTCCGCCAGCTGCGAATGGACGACGTCGCGCTCGATCCCGACATGACGGTCTCGCACGCATTCGGCGTGACCGGTTATCCGACGCTGTTCGCGATCGACGGCAGCGGCCGCGTCATCGGCCGCTGGATCGGTTTCGATGCCGACATCGAGCGCGAGATGAACGCCACGGTCGCTCGCCTCGCGCCGCACAAGACGGCATCCGTCTGATTCCGTGACGTTTCAGCGACCCTGGAAGTCGGGCTTGCGCTTTTCGAGAAAGGCGCTCGAGCCTTCGCGGAAGTCGGCGGTGGTGACGGCGTGTCCGAACAGCAGCGCTTCGAGCGCGAGCCCGTCGTCGAGCGACAACGAGCCGGCCGCGGCGACCGCCCGCTTCGCGGCGGAGACGGCGAGCGGCGCTTTCGAGGCGATGAGTCCCGCGATGCGCGCCGCTTCCGCCGGCAACTCGTCGAATCCGACCACGCGCTGCACCAGCCCGATGCGCAACGCCTCTCGCGCGTCGATCATCTCGCCGGTCAGGCACAAGTACATCGCCATCCCTTCGCCGATCAGCCGCGCCGCGCGCTGCGTTCCGCCGTAGCCGGGCAGCAGCCCGAGGTTCACTTCCGGCTGACCGAAGCGCGCGTTCTCGGCGGCGATGCGAATGTCGCACGCCATCGCGAGCTCGCAGCCGCCACCCAAGGCGAAGCCGTTGACCGCGGCGATCACCGGGGCGCGCATCCGTCCGAGCGCGCGAGTGAGGGCTTGGCCTTTGAGTGCCTGCGCCTCGGCTGCGCGCGCGCTCGGCAGCGCGTTGAGCTCGGCGATGTCGGCGCCGGCGGCGAACGCCTTGGGCCCGGTGCCGGTCAGGATCACGGCACGCACGGCGTCGTCGGTGTCGAGCTGCGCGAACGCCGTCGCCAGCTCGTCGAGCATCCGGAGGTTCAGGGCATTTAATACGCTCGGCCGGTTCAGCCTCACGGTCGCGACGGCGCCGTCACGCTCGAGAACGATCGTCTCCATCGCCACCGGCGGTACCACGGGGTTCTCCGAACCCCTCCCCTCTGCTATGGTGGGGGGAGCCATGCGCACCGCTTATCATCAGGCGCTCGAGAACACGCGTCTGGACGTCGTCCGACTGGGCGCGCTCGTCTCCGACGCGATTCGCTCCGCGACGCAGGCCCTCGAACGGCGCGACGTCGTGCTGGCCGGGCGCGTCGTCGCCGGCGACGACGAAGTCGACGACACGCGGCGCCGTGTCGAGACGTCGTGCATCGAGCTGATCTGGAAGCAACAGCCTGTCGCCGGGGAGCTGCGCCAGATCGCCGGAATGCTGCAGATCGTGACCGACCTCGAACGGATCGGCGACTATGCGGTCGACATCGCCAAGAACGCGATCAAGCTGGCCGACGTCGCGGTTCGCCCGGCCAGCGTGGAGGTCGGCCGAATCGCCAACATGGCCTACGAGATGCTCCAGGACGTGATGCGGGCCTACCGCGAGGGCGATGCGGCGCTCGCCGACGACGTGATCGAGCGCGACGACGACGTCGACGTGCTCTACCGCAGCGGGATCGAGGCGCTGCAGGCGGAGATGCAGCAGGATCCGGGTACGGTACCGGCAGGCACCCTGTTGCTGTTCGTGGTCTCGATCATCGAGCGCGTCGGCGACCGGGCCCAGAACATCGCTTGGCACACGAAGGACATCTACTCATGACGCGACTCATGACGCGGTTCGCCGCGGCTGTCGTCCTCGCGCTCGTCTTCGCCGGCGCCGGAGTTCCGGCATATGCCGGCGACCGCGTCGTGAAGCTGACCCTCGACGGGCGCCCGGTCGACCGCGCCGGCGGCGTCGCGCGCCTGCGCAACGGCGTGATCTACGCCGACTTGGTCGACTTGGTGAAGTCGTTCAACGGCTTGTTGACCTTTCAAGGCAACGCGGTCGAGGTCTCGATCGGCACGACGGTCGCGCGCTTCACCATCGGCAGCCGCACCGTGATGATCGATCAGGGTGCCGTGACGATGCCCGGCCAGACGTTCAGCTACAACGGTGACGTCTACGTCCCGCTCGAAATCTTCATCACCCGGGTCGCGCAGGCCAAGCTCCGCGTCGATGCATCGCGGTCGCATGCCGACATCTACGTCAACTCCAACCCGCTGAGTTGACCCTTCGACAGGCTCAGGGCAGGCTACGAGCTCAGTACGCGCCGAGCGCAGGAATGGTGCCGCTGGCGCGCGACGTCTTCGCGCTCGCGCCCGGTTTGGTCTACATGAACCATGCCGCGGCCGGCGTGCTGCCGGTCGCGACGCGCGACGCGGTGCACGCCATGGTCGACGACCACGCCGCGCGCGGCGTGCTTGGCACCGCGTCGCGCGAGCTCTCGCTGCCGGCCTACCGCCGGCGAATCGCCGAGTTCGTCGGCGGCCGCGGCGACGAGATCGCGCTGCTCCGCAACACCGGCGACTGCGCGACCGTTCTCGCGCAGGGTCTCGACCTTGGGCCGGCCGACGAGGTAATCATCGGCGCCAACGAGTTCGGGTCCAACGCCTATCCGTGGCTCGCGCTGCGCGACCGCGGGGTCACGGTGACGCTCATCGACGCGCCGCGCGAGCGCATGACGCCCGACGTGCTGCGCCGCCGCGTCTCGCCGCGCACCAAGCTCGTCGCCGTGTCGTGGGTGACCTTCGACGACGGATACCGCCACGATCTCGCCGCGCTGGCCGAGGTCGCGCACGCGCAGGGCGCGCTGTTCGTCAGCGACGTGATGCAGGGTCTGGGCGCGTTTCCGCTCGACGTGACCGCCGCCGGCGTGGACGCCGTCTACGCGGGCGGCGCGAAGTGGCTGATGGCGCTGCAAGGGATCGGCTTCCTCTGGCTGCGCGCGTCGCTGCTCGATCGCGTCGCGCTGCGCCTGCCCGGTTGGCGCTCGTACGCCGACATCTGGGACTTTCTCGACTACGAACAGCCGCCGGCACCCGACGCGAGCCGCTACGAAGGCGGCACCGTCAACATCGTCGGCGCACTCTCGCTCGCCACCTCGATCGGTGTCCTGTCCGCCGCGGGCATCGAGCGCATCGGCGAGCACGTCGTCGCGCTCACCGACCATCTCGCCGAAGGCGCAACGTCGCGCGGGTGGACGGTCCTGGGCGACCGTTCGCGCGCCGACGTCAAGTCCGGCATCGTCACCCTCTCTCGCGACGACGTCGATTCCATCGCGCTCGGCAAGCAACTCGGGGCCGCCGGCATCTGCGTCACCTACCGCGCCAACGGCCTCAGGTTCTCCCCGCACGGCTACAACACGCACGAAGAGATCGAAGCCGCCCTCGACGCAATGTCGTTCTGAGCTCCGCGACGTCATTCTGAGCGCCGCGATGTCATTCTGAGCTCCGCGATGTCATTCTGAGCTCCGCGATGTCATTCTGAGCGCCGCGATGTCATTCTGAGCTCAGTGATTCTGAGCTCCGCGATGTCATTCTGAGCTCAGTCGAAGAACGAACGATCGAGCCTCACCAGCAACGTAACATCCCGGAACGATCACCGTGACGTCGTGCTGAGCCGCGGCGCAGCACGACCGCCGCCCGGACGGCCGGCGTTACTTGCCGCTGCCGGAGTCGCCGCCGGCGAAGATGCCGGCGAAGAGGTTGATGACCATCCCGATGATCACCGAGTTGTAGGCGAACGAGATGATCGAGTGCATGATCACTTCGCGCCGCACGCGTGTTTCGGTGACCTGCGGGTCGGAGACCGCGAACGACGTGCCCAGGCAGAAGGAGAAGTAGGCGAAGTCCCAGTCCGACGGCTCCTCGGTGCCGGGAAACTTGATCCCGCCGCAGGCCGTGCCGTCGCCGCCGTCGTCGTACCAGTACAGGTGCGCGTAGCGGAACGTGTACAGCGTGTGGACCAGAAACCAGCCGACGCTGATCGCGACGAAGCCGAGCATGTACGCCTCGTAGCGCTCGACCGCGCCGTGGACCCGCGGTCCGTGGCCGAGGATCGCGATCGCCGCGATCAGCCCGACGACGACCGCGACCAGCACGATCGCGGCGATGATGTTGCGGCCGGGATCCTCGAGCGCGGCGCGGGCGCGCGTTTGAACGGCGTCGCTGTGCAGGCCGCCCAGCCACAGGAATCCCAGCAGCGTCAGCGCGCCGGCGTCGTACGCGGCGACGAACCGCGTCGCGCCGTCGAACACGGCCCCCAGCGCGAGGTAGACGATCAGCGCCGCGACCGCCGACGATGCGAAGGCGACGACCCGGTGCTTGATCAGCCAGGCGCGGCCGCGTGCGCGGGCCGCGGCTGCCGCGTCGCTCAGAAGCCGTCGTCCGCGGCGCGGCAGGACGCCATGACGGCGTCGCTCATACCGTGGATGAGCCGTTTGTCGGCCGGTGCGACAGTGGCCAGAATGCCGCCGAGCCGCGTGCGCTCGCCGGTGACGAAGTAATAGGGGCAGAGCCGAACGCGCCCCTCCATCTCCCTGATCTCGCCGCTCGAAGCGCTCAGGAACCCGACGCGCACGCGCTTGCCTTTGTGAAAGCGCTGCAGGATGTAGGGCGTGGTCGAGAACGATTTCTCGGCGGCGTGCAGGGCGTCGCGCCACGCCTCGCGTGCCAAGTCGTTGGCCACCTTCACACCGCGCGATCCCCAGGCCAGCTCGCTGAAGCCCGACGGCTTGAGGACGTAGTCGCGCTCGCTCTTGCCGAGGTGTTCAAGCTGCGACCACTGCTGGACCGGCAGCCCGTTTGCGCTCAGACCCATGATCGCGCCTTGCGGCGGCAGCGGGCGCGGATCGACAATCCAGGTCTGCGGGAAGATTCCCAGCAGCCGCTCGTCGACGACGTCGCCCAGCTCGGCGCGCCACAGCTTGCGCAACAGGGGGTGATGGAACAGCGCGAAGGACGACTTCTCCTCGAAATGCGCTTTGGGTGGCGGCGTCATGCGGACGCGGTGGTGACGCGCCGCGTACAGGATCAGCTCCTGTTTGGGAACGTTGAGCAGATCGAACAGCTCGAAGTTGCGATAGAGCACGTCGATCTTCGTCTCGCGGCCGTCCTCGCGGCGCACGAACAGGGCGTCTTCGGTGAACACGATGTCCTGCGGCGCGCACACGACGACGTCGGCGGAGCCGAGCGCGCTCGCGCGCGCGGCGAGCCAGCCGAGCTCCGCGCGGTAGTCGCCCGATTCGGCGCTGACGACGACCGCCACGGTCGGATGCTCGAGGCCGGCGGCCGCGCTGAGCATCGCCGCGAAGCTCTCGGCCATCCCGTCCGCGCCGCCGACGCTGTCGACCGCCGACCTCGCAGTACGTCCGGGCCAGCGCGCCGGTGAAGCCCATCCCGCCGGGGACGCTGTCCAGCTCGCTGGCGACATAGCCGTCGTCGGTGAGGATGAGATCGGGCCGGATGACGCGCGGCACGTCTTGCTTGAAGCGGTTCTGCCGCGCGAGCTTCACGATCTGCTCGGGCTTGCCGCGATCGAGCTCTTCGGCGATGAACGCCGGCGCGGTTCCGCGCGCGCTGCGCAGGTAGAGCGCGTTGAGCGCCCGGTAGAAGGCGAGCAGATCGTCGCCGAGCGTCTCGATCGCCGCGAGGGTGGCCGGCTTGAGGGGGAAGGGGTCGGGTGCCACTCGCCAGGCGACGCCGGTGTCGCTTCCGTCGGCGATGCGAAAGAGTCCGCGGGGAAGGTGATCGGTGACGTACCGGGCTCGTCCAGCCGCATCGAGCTCCGGGGCCACGCTGGTACAGGGCATCAGGGGCGTCGACACCGCATGTCGGTGCCTAGGAACCATGAACCCGGCGCGCAGGTTGCGCGGGAGGCAGCGCTATTTGAGCGGGATGGCGCCGGGAAGCAGCAGCGCGTGCTCGATCGAGACGGCCGCTTCATGGTAGGCAAGCGTCAGGTGCAAGGTGTACTGCAGCCCCAGCGGGGCCAGCGCGACATCGTCGACCGCTCGCGACGACGCGGCGCCCGGCAGCACGTCGATCGAGGTCGTGTGGGTGAACGACGCGGCCGCGCCCTTGAGGGTTTCGGTCACCGCGACGGCTTGGCCGCTGTCCGGCGCGCCGGCGCAGGCCGTCACCGCGACGTTCTGGCCGCCCACCGGAAACGTGTCGTGCGTGCAACGCGGCGCGGGCTGTCCGGGTTGCGCGGAGACGGGATCGATCCCCGCGGCGAGCAACGTGACGACCGCGACGAAGAGGCGCATGATCCGTCAACGCATTCGACGAGGCCGGCCGTTCCACTCGCCTCCGCCGCGCGTCGCGGCGGGCCGCCGCTGGGCGGCGGCGGGTATAGAGGCGGCGTATATAATGGAACACCGAATGCCTGTGATACCCTCGATCGACCTCATCGCGCTCGATCTCGACGGAACGCTGCTCGGCCCCGACGAGACGATCAGCCCACGCAACCGTACCGCGATCAAGAACGCCCTCGCCGCCGGAATCCGCGTCGTGCTGGTGACCGGCCGCGGCGTCGACATGCCGATCCGCGTCTCCAAGGAGCTGGGTCTCAACCTGCCCGTGATCTGCTGCCACGGCGCCCTGACCAAGGACTTCGGCGCGAACAAGACGCTCGAGCACGTTCCGGTCCCGCTGCAGTACGCCGAGCCGATGGTCGAGTTCGCCGAGCGCGAAGGCCTGGCGCTCGCGGTCTACCTCGAGGAGGCGTTTTACCGGCTCCAGGGCTCGCAGATGTACATGGACGACATGCGCGGGCCCGGTTGGTACGAGGCGCCCTCATTCGCGGCGATGCTGACCGAGGCGCCGACCTTCATCCGCTTCTTGGGCGACGAGTCGGTCGACGCGGATGCTTGCGCGAGTTCGGCGATCTGCCGCTGAGCTTCCGCACGAGACGTGGTTCGACTTCGTCGAGTGCGCGGTGCTCAACCGCGAAGCCAGCAAGAAGAACGCGCTGGCGAAGCTCTGCGCCGGATTTCGGCATCCCGTCCGATCGCGTGATGGCGATCGGCGACTCGCGCAACGACGTGCCGATGCTGCGCTGGGCCGGCGATCGGCGTCGCGATGGGCAACGCGCTGCCGGAGGTGCGTCAGTCGGTGCGCTACGTGACCGCGCCCAACGACCGCGACGGCGTCGCGCTGGCGATCGAACGGTTTTGCCCGCCGCAGGCGAAGAAGTCGGCCTGACATGCAGCCCGCCGCGCCGAGCACCGAATACGAGAACGAGCTGCGCACGCTGCTCGCGCGCGCGCGACTGGGAGCGCTGCGCGAGTTCACCCGCGCGCACAACCAGATCCCCGACGACGTCTACGCGCAGGACCGGCACTTCTGGGAGGTGCTGCTGCACAAGCTGACCTGCAACCGCATCGATCTGCTGGGCTTGCACGACGAGTCGCGCGCGTGGCTGAGCCGAACGCGGCTACACGACCGACCTCGGCGCGGACACGTGATGCCGGGTGCGCGTGCTCGCGTTCGCGCGCGTGCGCGAGCTGCTCGGATTCGGCGCGCGCGAGCTCGACGTCGCCGACGGCGCGACGCTCGACGACGCTATGGCGCGGCTCGCGCGGTGACGCCGACGGCTCGGCGGGCTGCGCGCGTCGACGCGCTTCGCGCGCAACGGCGTGCTGGCGGCCGCGGGCACGCCGCTGCGCGAGGGCGACGAGATCGCGCTGCTGCCGCCGGTCGGCGGCGGATGAAGTGGCGACGATCGGCCTCTCCGCCGAGCCGCTCGACGTCGAGGCGCTGGCCTGCGCGCTGTGCGCGCCGACGCGCACGGCGCGGTCGTGACGTTCCTGGGCACGACGCGCGAGACGTCGCCGGGCGATCCGCGACCGGTCGTCGCCCTCGAGTACGAAGCGTATCGAGACGATGGCGCTCGCCGAGATGGAGGCGATCGCGCGCGAGGCCGGCGAGCGCTTCGGCCCGCTGGCGATCGCGATCGTCCACCGCACCGGACGCGTCGCGCTGGGCGAGCCGTCGGTCGCGGTCGTCGTCGCCGCACCGCACCGCGGCGCGGCCTTCGACGCCTGCCGCTACGCGATCGACGCGCTCAAGTCGCGCGTCGCGGTCTGGAAGCGCGAAGTCTACGCGACGGCGACGCCGCCTGGATCGCGAACGCGTCGACGTGAACGTCACGCTGCACCATCTTTCGCCGCGCTCGAACGGATCAGGCGCGCAACGAATCCGGTCGCGTCCTCGAGTACGAAGCGCGCCGCGCGCGCGACGTCGCGCTGGTCGCCGGTCACGGCTATTCGAGCTCGAAGCAAAATCTCGACGGGCTGTGCGCGCTTTCTGGCCAGCCACGGCTTCGCCGTCTACTCGCTCGACTTTCCGGGCCACAAGCTCGGCGCGAGCGGCGGCCGCCTGCGCTCGGTCGACGATCTGTTCGACGCGATGGAGGCCGTCGTGCGCTTCGCGCGCGAGCGCGGCGCGACGACGCTCTACACGCTCGGCCACAGCATGGGCGCGGCGACCGCGCTGTGCGTCGCCGGGCGCGATCCGGCGATCGCCGGCGCGATCTCGATCGCGACCGGCTACGGCCGGCCCGCGGCGCTCGACGCGCTCGCCGCGCGCGGCGTCGTCGACCTGCGCTCGTCGTACGTCGACGGCCTGACGCTGCCCGAGGTCGACGCGCGAATGGCAGCCGCAGCTCGACGAGGCGCTGCCGCGCTTGGCCGGCCGGCCGCTGCTGTTCGTGCCGCCGAGCGCGACGGGATGGTCGGCGCGCGCGTCGGTCGAGGCAGCTGTTCGCGCGCGCGCGCGAGCCGAAGACGCTGGTCACCGTCGCAAGCGATCACACGTTCGCCGGCGACAACAGCCGCAGCGCCGTGCTGCAGTGGCTCAACGCGTGCATCCGCGGCCGGCAGCGCCGAGCGCGCAGGCGCCGCTGATCGACGCGCCGCTGTGACGGCCGTGACGGCGGGCCGCGCAGGCCTACGGCGCTACAGCCGCCACCTGCTGATCCCCGAGGTCGGACTGGCCGGCCAAGAGCGGCTGTCGCGCGGCGCGCGTGCTGGTCGTCGGCGCCGGCGGCCTCGGCTCGCCGGTCCTCGCGTATCTCGCCGCGGCCGGCGTCGGCCGCATCGTCGTGATCGACGACGACACGGTCGACGTCACCAACCTGCAGCGCCAGATCCTCTACGACACGCGCCGACGTCGGCGCGCTCAAGGCGCAGCGCGCCGCCGACCGGCTGCGCGCGCTCAATCCGCAGATCGCGATCGACGCGCTGCCGGTCGCGCTTCGACGCGGCCAACGCGCGCGAGCTCGTGCGGCTGGTCGACCTCGTCGTCGACGGCAGCGACACGTTCGCGACGCGCTACCTCGTCAACGACGCCTGCGTGCTCGAGGGCAAGCCCGACGTGTACGGTGCGATCTTCCGGTTCGACGGGCAGGTGTCGGTGTTCGGCGTCGCGGGCGGCCCGTGCTATCGTTGCCTCTATCCGGAAGCGCCGCCCGAGCATCTCGTGCCGTCGTGCAGCGAGGGCGGCGTGCTCGGCGTGCTGGCCGGCATGGTCGGCTCGTTCCAGGCCAACGAAGCGATCAAGCTGCTGCTCGGGAATCGGCACGCCGCTGATCGGGCGGCTGCTGCTGATCGACGCGCTCGACGCCCGCGTGCGCGAGTATGCGCATGGCGCGCGATCCGGCCTGCCTGCTGTGCGGCGACGCGCCGACGATTCGCGACGTCGGCACCGAACCCGAACGCAGCGCACCGTCGTCGACCGTCCCCGAACTCGACCTCGACGCGTTCGACCGCGTGCTCGCCGGCGGTGCGGTCGCTGCTCGACGTGCGCGAGCCGCACGAGCGCGCGCTCGGTGAGGTCCCGGGCGCGCTCGCGATCCCGGCGACAGCGCTGGAGGCGCGCATGCACGAGCTCGACACCGCCAAGACGTACGTCGTCGCATGCCGGGTCGGCGCGAAGTCGCGCTGGGCCGCGCAACGTCTCAAGGAAGCCGGCTTCGGCAAGGTCTATCACCTGCGCGATGGTCTTCTCGCTCTGGCCGCCCGCGACGATGCGTTCGATCTTTTCTAGTACTGCGGCGCTCGTGCTGGCGGCGCTGCTGGTCCCGTGCGCGCCGGCCGCCGGTGCGGCGCCGTCGCCGCTCGACGCCGGGCGCAGCGCGGGCCGCGGGCTGCTGCTGTTCCGCGATCCGCGGGGCTGCGCGATCGCCTTGCTGCACGACCGCTGCATGGCCGACGTCGAAGCGTTCTTGGCCGGCAAGACCGACGCGGATTTTCGCAACGTTCCGAAGGTCGGACCTCATCCGGTCGCGGGTTTGCGCGCCTTCGTCACCGCCGGCGACCGCAGCGGCTTCGACACGGCGCTCGGCTGGATCAACAGCCGGTCGAGCACGCCGGCGATGTGGGCGGCCGATCCGCGCGGTGCGGCGCTGTTCGACGCCGGAATCGAAGACGTCACGCTGCCGGCCGGGCGCGGAAACCCGGCGCTCGAGACCATGGCGTCGAGCTCGGTGTTCGATCTGGCGCAGCACGTCGCGCAGATTCCCGCCGGCGCGCTTCCGGTCGACATCACGCCGCTGCGCAGTCCGCCCAAGCCGTCCAAAGCGCCGTTCGCGGGCGCGACGGAGATCCCGACGCAGACGTTGCCGTTCGCCCACGCGCTGGTCGCGGCGATCGACGCCGCCGATCCGCCGCCGCGTCTGGCGCCGCTGGGGTACGGCGACGGTGCGGCGGGCTTCGCGGCGCTGGGCGTCACCGGAGCGACGGTGGCCGAGCTGGTCGACTCGCCCGAGTGGCTGGCGCAAGTAGACGCGCAAGCGTTCGTCGACGACTACACGGCTCGGCTCGCATACCTCGTCCCGGACCATGCTTCGCAGGTCCTGGTGCTGCGCGCGGCGCTGCGCGCCGACCATGCGTTCTCGCACGATGCCGCGCTGGCCGAGAGCACGTCGGCGATGACCGCGGTGATGGACAACAATCTTCCGCACCGCACCGCGATCGTGCTCGGCCTGGCGGCCGCGCAGATGACGTACAACGCGGCGGTGTACCGCGACGAACGCATGAGCGTCAACGTCCTGCACGTGCTCCAGACCGAGACCGCGCTCGACGGCGTCATTCCCGGCTGGAAGGCCGAGCGCGCGATGCGGCAGATCACCGCCGACGACTGGGCGGCGCAGTACCGGCTCGGGCTGCGGCTGGTCGGGCTGATCGTGCGGGCCAATCCGGTATGATCCAGGTGTTCCCGACGACGTTCGCCGAGGCGCGCGTCTTCGTCCCCGACGTGCACTCCGACGACCGCGGTTTCTTCAAAGAGACCTGGTCGGACCCGAAGTATGCCGTGGCCGGGCTCGACCTGCGCTTCGCGCAGGACTCCGTGTCGTGGTCGCGGCTCGACGTCCTGCGCGGTTTGCACTACGACTTTCGCATGGCCAAGCTCGTCCAGTGCCTGCGCGGGCGCATCTGGGACGCGATCGTCGACCTGCGGTCCGCTTCGCCGACGTATCTGCGCTGGGAAGGCTTCGAGCTGACCGACAGCAACCACCAGCAGCTGTTCGTCCCGGCCGGCTTCGCGCACGGCTTCCTGGCGCTCGAAGACAACGTCATCGTGTCGTACAAGAACAGCGTGCCCTATGACGCCGCTGCCGAGGGCGCGGTGTCGTGGCGCAATCCGCGCATCGGCATCCGCTGGCCGCTGCGCCGCGAGCCGCACCTGTCGGCCAAGGACGCCGCCGTGCCGGCCGACTACCTGCCGTGATCGCGCGCCCGTTCGGGCCGCTCGAGCGCGCGGTGCCGGCCGTCGGTCAAGGAACGTGGAACGTTCCGCTGCGCGGTGAGGGCGCCGACGAGGCCAAACGCGCGCTGCGGCGAGGCGTCGAGTTCGGCATGGTCCACATCGACACGGCCGAGATGTACGGTGACGGCGGCGCGGAGCAGCTCGTCGGCCAGGCGATCCGCGGGCTGCCGCGCGAGCAGCTGTTCATCGTCTCGAAAGTCGCTGCCGTCGCATGCGACCTTCGACGGCACGATTCGCGCCTGCGAGGCGTCGCTGCGGCGGCTCGAAACGAGCTACCTCGACTGCTATCTGCTGCACTGGCGCGGCAGCGTGCCGCTGGCCGAGACGATGCGCGCCCTCGAACGGCTGGTGACCGACGGCAAGATCCGCGCGCTGGGCGTGAGCAACTTCGATGTCGCCGATCTCGAGGAAGCGCAAGCGGCGCTCGAGCGCGAGCCGATCGCGTGCAACCAGGTGCTCTACCATCTCGGCGAACGCACCGTCGAGACTCACGAGCTCCCGTTCTGTCGCGACCGTCGCATCGCGATCGTCGCCTACACGCCGTTCGGGCGCGGCGACTGGAGCGACGGCCCCGGCGCGTCAACGCTCGCGGACATCGGGCGCAAGCACGGCGCAACGCCGCATCAGGTGATCCTCGCGTTCCTCACCCGCGATCCGAACGTCTTCACCATCCCCAAAGCCGCCACCGTCGGCCACGTCGAGCAGAACGCCGCCGCCGGCGACCTGCGCCTCGACGCCGAGGACGTCGCCGCGATCGACCGCGCCTTCCCCATCCGCCCCCGCCGTGGAGGCATACCAACGCTCTGACTGCACGGCATACGTCCGAATCCGGACGAATCGCTCGACGTTGAGCCGAAATGTGCTAGAATTGAACATGACGAACGGTCACTCGGGCGATCGCGAGTTGACGTATCGATATACGGGTACGGCCATCGAGGTTTCGGAGCTGCACTATCGCAGCGAGGCGTAATGGGCCGTCGTCAGACAACCGCTACCGTGAAGGAGTTCGCCCGAACCTGCGGAGCACACGCCGTGCGGGTCGCAAGCGCTGCGCCCGACGATGCCGCACGCGAGCGTTTTCGAGCAGCCGTCGCGCGCGGCGACCTCGCGACGTGGCCGTACGATGCGGATTACGCGCGCGTCGCGAGCGATCCGTTGACGTTACTGCCCGGCGCGCAGAGCATCGTCTGCATTGCCGTCGCATATCCGCGGGGTGCGCCGCGCGAGCGCCGCGGGCGCGGCCGCGTCTCGGCGTACGCCGCATCGCCGGACTACCACCGCCGCATGCAGACGCTACTCCGTGCCATTGCCGACCGAATCGAGGGCCTCGCGAAGGGTTCTCGCACGCGCGTCGTCTGCGACACGGCTCCGCTGGCTGAACGCGCGTTCGCGGCGCGTGCCGGGCTCGGATGGATCGGCAAGCACACGAGCCTGATCGTCAAAGGGCTGGGCTCGGCGGTGTTTCTCGGCGAGATCGTGACGACGCTCGAGCTCGATCCGGATCCGCCGCTGCGCACGTCATGCGGCTCTTGTGCGCGGTGCGTCGACGTCTGCCCGACCGGTGCGCTGCGCGGCGACAAAACGATCGACGCGACGCGCTGCATCAGCGATCTGACGCAGCGCCGCGACCCGATCCCGCCAGCCATGCGGCCCCTGATCGGCACGTGGGTGTGGGGCTGCGACCTGTGCAACGACGCGTGCCCGCCGAACCGCAACGCCGCGCGCGCCGACGACCTCGAGTCGGCGCCGCTCGGCGAGGACGTCGCCGAGCCCGACCTGCAGGCGCTGCTGCGCCTGCGCGGGCGCGCATTCGCCCGCGTGCGAGAGACGGCGATGGGCTGGCGCGGCGCGCCGGTGCTGCGCCGCAACGCTGCGGTGGTGCTGGGAAACGGCTTGGACCGCGCCGACGTCCCAGCGCTGGCCGAAGCGCTGATCACCGACGGCAGCGCGCTGGTCCGCGGACACGCCGCATGGGCGCTGGGCAAGATCGGGTCGCCGCGAGCGTTCACCGCGCTGCGCGCGGCGCGGGCGGCCGAGCGCGACGCCGGCGTGCGAGCGGAAGTCGAGGCCGCGTTGGAACCCATCGCGCCCGGGCCGGCGTTGTGAGCCCAAGCATCATGATGATTCGTCGAATGTTTGTCCTGCTCGCCGCTGCGGGGGTCGTGAGCCTGAGCGCGCCGCTGCGCGCCGCGGGCTCGCAGGACGATCTGTACGCCCGCATGCAGCGTGTGAACAGCGGGCTCAACACCTATCAGGCCGACGTCACGGTCGCGATCAAGCTCAACACGTTCCCGTTCCTGAGCCCCACGCTGGAGGGCAAGGCGTTCTTCAAGCGGCCCGACAAGAGCGCGCTGCAGTTCCAAGCGGTTCCTGCCCTTGCCGGCCAGCTCAAGAAGGTCGTCGGCCAGATCGAGCCGCCGGCCGACTGGCCGAAGCTCTACGACGTCACCCAGACCGGCGACGACGGTGCGGTCGCCACCTTCAAGCTGGTCCGCAAGAAGAACGGCCGCATCGACCACGTCGACGTCAAAGTGGACGACAAGACGGCGACCGTCAGCGAGATGACCTACTTCTACAAGGACGAGGGCGGGACGATCAGGTTCAACAACGTCTACGACCAGATCGGCGGGAACTTCGTCATCAAGCAGCAGACCGGCAAGGTCGACATCCCGCATTACAACGCGGACGTCAGCTCGACGTTCGCCAACTACAAGATCAACGTACCGCTCGACGACAAGGTCTTCCAGGACAGCTGACGGCCGGCTCGCCTTCGCTGCCGCCGCCGGCGCGCGCCGCCGACCGGGGACTTCCGAGCGCCGGCGCGGAAGGCTCAAGGGCGATGATCGACCTGATCGAGACCGTGGCGGAGCCGCTGGTCGACGCCTTCCGGCGTCCGATCACGTATCTGCGCGTCTCGGTGACCGACCGCTGCAACTTGCGCTGCGTCTACTGCATGCCCGAGGCCGGGCTGCCGTGGATCCTCAAGCCCAATGTCCTGACCTACGAAGAGATCGCCGAGATCGTGACCGCCGCGGCGAGGATCGGCGTGCGCAGCGTGCGCCTGACCGGCGGCGAGCCGCTGATCCGGCGCGAGCTCGACCGGCTGGTCGCGATGCTCGCCGCGATCCCCGGCATCGACGACATCGCGCTCTCGACCAACGGACTGCTGCTCGCCGACCAGGCGCCGGCGCTCGCCGCTGCGGGCCTCGCCCGCGTCAACGTGTCGCTCGACACGCTGCGCGACGACCGGTTCACGGCGATCGCCCGGCGGCCGGGTCTCGCCCGCACGCTGGCCGGGATCGACGCCGCACTTGCGGCTGGATTGCAGCCCGTCAAGATCAACTGCGTGCTGATGCGCGGCACGAACGACGACGAGATCGAAGACTTCGCGCAGCTCACCCGCACGCGCGCGGTGCACGTCCGCTTCATCGAAGTGATGCCGGTAACCGAGAACGTCGAGTTGCAGCGTGACGCCTGGATCTCGTCCGACGAAGTCCTCGAGCGCCTGGGCGCCGTCGGTGCGCTGCATCCCGTTCCGAACCCTCACGGCAACGGCCCGGCCCGCACCTTCGCCTACGACGACGCCCCCGGCAGCGTCGGCGTGATCTCACCGCTCGCCCACGACTACTGCGAGACGTGCAATCGCGTTCGCCTCTCCGCCGACGGCCGTCTCAAGCTGTGCCTGTTCGGCGACAACCTGATCGATCTGCGCACGCCGCTGCGCGCCGGCGGCGGCCAAGCCGCCATCGAGTCCATTCTCCGCGCCTCGATGCACATCAAGCCCGAACGCCACCACCTCCAGCTCGGCGAGACCGCCAGCCAAATGCGAGCCTTCTCCGAAATCGGCGGCTAACGGCGGTCGTTCTTCGCCGCATCGAAGGCCTCGGCGCGTTCCTCGCGCCACGCTCCACGCGGTCGTTCTTCGCCACGCTCAGAACGACGGCACACGTTCCGACACGCCTCGTTTGGTGGTTGCCGCTGCCCCATCGTTCGTTCTTCGACGGAGCTCAGAATGACATTGGAGCTCGGAACGACATGGGAGCTGCGATGCGTCAGCGAGCCCGCCACGGATGACGCGTCAGAAGCCCCCGTAAACGTGTCCGCCACCGTCCTGCCACCCCACCAGTTGACGTTCATTGAGAGGGTGGTACCGTCACCATGTCGCCGGATGGGGCGATGCGTTGCGCGGGGCGTTTCGCAGCGAGCGGAGCCCGGACGGCGCGAGCGAGCGGAGAACCGAGCTCGCGAAGGCGCACGATGCGCCGCAGCGAGCGTCCCCGCGGCAACGCATCGCCCCATCCGGCGACTACCACGCATCGCCCCGTCCGGCGACTACCACGCATCGCCCCATCCGGCGACTACCACGCATCGCCCCATCCGGCGACTACCACGCATCGCTCATCCGGCGACTACCACGCATCGCCCCACTCAGATGACTACGCGAAGCTACTCGATCGACTTGCGAAAGAACGCCAGCATCCGCCCCTGCTCCGGCATGATGCGAAACTCAGAGAACCCCCAAGACTTCGCCTGCGCGATCCCGCGATTGTCTCCCATCTGCACCAAGAAGGTCAACGTCTTCACCCCTCTTTTGCGCGCGATGTTCTGCACGTCCGCGATCAACTGAGTTGCGACCCCGGGCGGCGCGTCGGTGCGCGTCTTGAGCGCCTCGACCATCGCGATATCCGTACCGTTGGCGGCCTCCGGATCGGCGTAGCCGACCGGAAAGCGGAACACGAGCTGCACGGTGCCGAGCAAGCCCGAGACGTCCTCGGCGACGAGGATCAATCGGCGGCCGGCCTGCTGTTCGGCCAGCCATTTCTGGACGCGCGCGGGCCACGGCTCGCCGGTCGGCCGCGGGCCGCTTCCGACGACGCCGTCGGCGATGAGCCGCTCGGCGTCGCGCGGCAACGCATAACGGATGAAGACCCGGCTCACTCCGTCGTTTACGAACAGAGCAGCGGGTTCTCCCGTCGGGAAGTGCCCCGGCGGAGGTGGGGACGACGGCTGCACCGCCGAGAAAGGACGTCCATGCCTCCCAAGCCGGCAGCGATCTTGGTAACCGGGGCGATCGCGATGCTGATCGCCGCGGGTTGCGCGAAGGGCAGCGACCAGTCGACGACCACGACGAGCACGACGGCGTCGACCGCGCCCGCACCGATGTCGACGACCGCGGCGACGGCGGCAACGAGCGGCGCGGCGCCGCAAGGCGATCCGACCCGCGGCAAGACGATCTTCTCGGGCAATTGCGCGACGTGTCACGGTGCGAGCGGGACCGAAGGCGGTATCGGACCGTCGCTCAAGAACGAGAAGAGCCGCAAAAACTTCGCGCAGACGATCGCGTGGATCCACGATCCGCACGCCGCCGATGCCGAAGCTGTGGCCGTCGCCGCTCAACGACAAAGACGTGCAAGACGTCGCCGCCTACGTTCAGAGCCTATAGATCGCAACGCCGGCGGCGGCGCAGCCGTGCGAGCCGTCTTCGCCTTCGGCCGTGACCTTCGGCTGAGCGATCACGCCGGGTTGGCGGCCGTCGCGCGCCTCGGCGCGGTCGTGCCGGTGCACGTCATCGACAGCGTTTCGTCGAGCCGGCTGCGGCGCTCGCCGCGCCGCGCGGCGTACTACTGCGCGGCAGTGCGCGCGCTCGACGCGGCATTGCGCGCGCGGGGCACTGCGCTGATCGTGCGGCGCGGAAACCCCGGACAGGTGCTGCGCGCGCTGGCGCGCGCGGTCGGCGCGTCGGCGGTCGGCTGGAGCTGCGGCTATGACCCCAAGAGCGTGCGGCGCGACCGCGAGCTGCAATCGACGCTCGAGGAAGGCGGGTTGCGCGCGGTTCCCGTTCACGACGCACCGGCAGTGCCGCCCGAGGACTCGGCAGCGGCGCACCACCGCGGCGACGGTTACCGGTCGTTCGTGCCGTATCACGCGCGCTGGCGCACGCTGGTCCCGGTCGACGCGGCCTCGGGCACGAACTTCGCCGCGGTCGAGATCGCCAGCGAACCGCTGCCGGTCCCCGAAGAGTTCGGCTCGCAGTCGAGGGTCGACGAGCCGGTCGGCGAGGAGGCGGCGCGCGCCGGGCTGGGCGCGTTCTTGGCCGGGCCGGCGCTGCAGTACGGCGCCGCGCGCAACGTGCCGGGCTCGGGCGAGACGTCGAGGCTGTCGGCGGCGCTGTCGTTCGGCACGATCGCCGCGCGCGAGGTCGTGCGCGCGGCCTGCGAGCGCGTCCGCGACCCGTTTCTGCTGGTCGAGGAACGGACGTCGCTCAAGCTGTTCCTGCGCGTCGCTCGCGCAGCGCGACTTCTTCCTCCAGCTGGCGTGGTACAACGAGTCGCTCGCCGAAGAACCGCTGCAGGAGAAGATGCGCGGCTTTCGCTTCGCGCGCACGCACCCGCACCTCGACGCGTGGCGCAGCGGCCGCACCGGCTATCCGCTCGTCGACGCCGGGATCCGCGAGCTGCGCGAGACGGGCTGGATGCATCCGCGCGTGCGCGCGATCGCCGCGTCGTTCCTGTGCTTCGACCTGGGCGTCGATTGGCGGGTCGGCCGCGACGAGTGGGACCGTCTGCTCACCGAGGACGAACCGGCGCTGGCCGCCGGCAACTGGCAGTGGATCGCCGGCGTCGGCGCCGACCTGGCGGCATACCCGCGCATCTACAATCCGCGCAAGCAGGCGCGCCGCTTCGATCCGGCGGCGGCGTACGTTCGGCGCTGGATCCCCGAGCTCGCCGGACTGCCTGACGCGGTGCTGTTCGAGGCCGGCGCCGGCGCCGCCGAGCCGCAGCTCGAGCTGGCGCTGTTCGGCGCGCGCTCGTATCCGGCGCCGGTCGTCGACCACGAAGAGGTCGCGCGCGCGTTTCTCGAGCGCTACGCGCGCGAGGTGCGCGCCCCGATCTGAGCCGCTCGCGGGCGCGCGCCTGCGCCGTGCCGAAGAGAGGAACATGAACGACCAATCCGCTCGGGCGGCGCACGACGGCACGAACCCGGAGAACCTGGTGCGGTTCATGACGAGCGGCTGGGCGACGCCGCCGCGCACGCCCGTTCCGCCGGTCGAGGGCGTCGAACGCTTCGCCGCGCGGCGCGCCGCGCTGTCGCGCGCGTTCCCGGACGAGACGCTGATCGTGCCGACCGGGCGCGAGAAGACCCGCGCCAACGACACCGTCGTACCGCTTCCGGCCCGGGACCGATTTCTACTACCTCACCGGCAACGTCGAGCCCGACGCCGTGCTCGTCTTGGTCCCCGGCCGCGACGGGCACGACGCGACGCTGTACTGCGAGCCGAATCCCGGCAAGACCGATGCGACGTTCTTCACCGATCGCGCCAAGGGCGAGCTGTGGGTCGGCCCGCGGCTCGGCGTCGAGCAGACCGCCGCAGCGCTACGGCGTCGCGACCGAATCGCTGGCGGCGCTGGCCGACGATCTCGCCGGCGCGTGCGCGCGCGGACCGTACCGCGCTGCGGCGCGGGATCGATCCCGCGCTCGACGCGACGGTCGCGGTCGCAGGACGAGCGCGACGCCGAGCTCGCGACGCTGCTGTCGGAGATGCGGCTGATCAAGGACGAGCTCGAGATTCGCGAGCTGCGCCGCGCGATCGAGGCGACGCACCGCGGGTTCGACGACGTCGTGCGCGCGCTGCCGAGCGCGCAGACCGAACGGGTCGTCGAAGGCGTCTTCAACCTGCGCGCGCGCGTCGACGGCAACGACGTCGGCTACAACACGATCGCGGCGAGCGGTCCGGACGCGTGCACGCTGCACTGGACGCGCAACGACCGCCGCATCGGCGAGAACGAGCTGCTGCTGCTCGACGCCGGCGTCGAAGCCGAGACGCTCTACACCGCCGACATCACGCGCACGCTGCCGATCAGCGGGCGCTTCACGCCCGAGCAGCGCGACGATCTACGACCTCGTGCTGGCGGCACAGGAGGCGGCGCTGGCCGCCTGCCGGCCCGGCAACGACTTTCTCGAGCCGAACCGCGCGGCGATGGCACGTTCTCGGCGCGCGGCCTCGAAGCGCTCGGCATCCTCGCCTCCGCCGATGAAGCGCTGCGCGACGAGAACCAGTTCTACAAGCGCTACTCGCTGCACAACGTCAGCCACATGCTCGGGCTCGACGTGCACGACTGCGCCGCGGCGCGCGCCGAGACGTACAAGTTCGGCCGCGCTGCAGCCCGGCATGGTGCTGACGGTCGAACCGGGCCTCTACTTCCAGCTCGACGACCTCACCGTGCCGGCGCACTTCCGCGGCATCGGCGTGCGCATCGAGGACGACGTGCTGATCACCCAGACGGGCGTCGACGTGCTGTCAGCGGCCATTCCGCGCGCGACCGACGAGGTCGAAGCCTGGGTCGGCAGCGCGCGAAGTGAAACGGCGTCGCGCTAGCCAGGCTGCGCCGGTAGACGCGCGTCGACCCAGTCGCTGACGATCGGAACGTTGACGTCGTCGCCTTGCCAGACTTTGATCGCGTAGACGACGCTGGCAACGACCCAGATCGGCGCGATGAACGTCAGCAGCGGCCAGACCGACCAGCCGAGCAGCGGGATCGATACGGCGGCCGACAGGAAGGCCGACAAGCCGAACATCCCGGCGTTGAAGCCGAGTGCCTGCCACGCTTGGCGGCGGACGAACAGCGAACCCTTCGAGTCGAGCAGCGCCAAGAGCGACAGCGGCCAGAACGGATAGCTCAGCGCGACGAGCGCGCGGGTCTCCGGGCGGCAGGTCGCGACGGCCGCGGTGCGCTGCACCCGCGGAGGCGGGCCGGGTGGCGGCGGGGGCGGGCGGCAGAGTAAGCCGGGCCCGGTTCGGGCTCGGCGTACGTGCCGTACGACGGGCCGACGCCGCCGTTGATGGCGCCGGTGTGCCGCGCGGCATCGAGGCGCGCGGCCAGCACGCAGCTGGGACAATCGCCGTTGGCGTTGCGGCAGGACGCGCAGATCGGCTTTTTGCAGCCGCGGCACGGCGCGACGGACGGGACGGCGTTATGAAAGAAACAATCCACGGTTGAGATGGCCACCTCACGGTTGGTGAACTCGCACCCAAGGTACTTGGGAGCCGCGGCGAAGGTTTCGCGGTGAACCCGACCCTCCGGCGGCTGCTGCGCGAGGCACGCCCGTACTATCCGCGGCTGGTCGTCGGGGCCGCTGTTCGGGCGCGCTGGCCGGGCATCGGCGCCGCTGATGCTGGCCCAGGTCGCGGTCTATCTCCGGAGCGACGTGCTCGTCGAGCACCCGAACTGGAACGTCCTTGGACTGGTCGTCGCGCTGATCCTCGTCTCACAGATCGTCGGCAACGCCGCCGCTTACGGCCAAGCCTATCTCACCGCCTACAGCGGCCAGCGGATGGTCGCGAACTTCCGGGCTCGGATGTTCGAACGGATCGCGCGGATGCCGCTGCGCGACTTCGACCGCTGGCGCCCGGGCGAACTGCAGTCGCGCATGTCGTCGGACCTGGGACTGATGACCGACGCGATCTCGATCTCGCTGCCGCAGTTCGTCCAGGTGACCGTAACGTTCGTCGCCGCGCTCGATCTACATGCTCTGGCTCGACTGGTTCCTCTCGGTCAGTGCTCTTCGTGACCGCGCCGGTCATCGCATTCGTCGTCGGCAAATTCAACGCGCTGATCGTCAGCGGCACCAAACGCGCGCAGGAGCGCATCGCCGACCTGTCCAGCAACCTCGTCGAAGTGCTCCAGAACGAGCGCATCGTCAAAGCGTTCCGCCGCGAGGATTTCGAACGCGACCGCTTCGCGGGGGCCAACGAGCGCTATTTCGGCGCCTACATGAAGGTCACGCAGTTCAACCAAACCCAGGCGCCGGTGCTGGCGAGCGTGGTGATGATCGCGCTGTGCGCGGTCATCGCGCTGACGGCGCGCGAGGTCTCGGTCGGCCATCTGAGCCCCGCGACGGCGTTCGGGTTCTGGACCGCGACCGGACTGCTGATCAATCCGATGAACCGCTTCTCGATCTTCTTCGCGGACTTCGCGCGCGCGTTCGTCGGTGCCGGCCGCGTGTTCGAGATCCTCGATCTGCCGGTCGAGCCCGACGACCCGCCCGGCGCCGTCGCGCTGCCGGACCGGTCACCGGCGACGTGCGGTTCGAGCACGTCACGTTCGCGTACGACGAGGACCGTCCGGTGCTGTCGAACTTCTCGGCCGAGATGCTGCACGGCGAGGTCGTCGCGCTGGTCGGACCGTCGGGCGCCGGCAAGAGCACGATCGTCAACCTGGTGCCGCGCTTCTACGAGCCGCAGGTCGGCCGCATCACGGTCGACGGCGCCGACATCGCGAACGTTCGGCTGGGCGACCTGCGCAACGCGATCGCGATCGTGCCGCAGGAGACGCAGCTCTTCAACGGCACGATCGCCGACAACATCCGCTACGGCCGGCTCGACGCGCGCGACGACGAGGTGCGTCGCGGCGGCGCGCGAAGCCAACGCCGATGAGTTCGTGCGGCGCTTGCCCGACGGTTACGGCACGCTGGTCGGCGAGCGCGGGATTCGGCTCTCCGGCGGCCAGCGCCAGCGCCTGGCGATCGCGCGCGCGATCCTGCGCGACCCGCGCATCCTGATCCTCGACGAGGCGACCAGCGCGCTCGACTCCCACTCCGAGGCGCTGATCGAAGACGCGCTCGACCGCCTGCTGCCCGGCCGCACCACGCTCATCATCGCGCACCGCCTCTCGACGATCCGCCGGGCGACCAAGATCCTCTACATCGAAGCCGGCGTCGTCCGCGAGACCGGCACCCACGAGAGCCTCATCGCGGCCGGCGGCCCCTACGCCGACCTCCACGCCGCCCAGTTCGCGCGCTAAGTTCCGGCGGCTCGGCTGCCGATGGCTGAGGTGAATGGGCGACTTTTTGTTCGACCGGACCGTCGGCATGCTCAAGGACGCGATGGGCGGTGCGGGCGCCGCGCACAGCGCGATCGCCAACAACATCGCCAACGTCAACACGCCCAACTTCCGGCGCACTGACGTCTCGTTCAAAGACGCGCTGGCCGCGACCGACGCATCACCGGTCAGCGGCGACGAGCTGCCGCTGATGACCACGTCCGCGCTCGACGTCCCGCCGGCCGGCGCGCCGGATCCCGCCGGGTTCAAGATCACCACGACGGTCGAGCAGACGCAGCAGATGCGGCTCGACGGCTCCAACGTCGACGTCGACCAAGAGATGGCGAAGCTGTCGCTCAACTCCGCCTACGCCCAAACGATGAGCCAGCTGCTGCAGAACCAGTACACGCGCATCCGCGCCTCGATCGAGGAGCACTTCTAGGAGCGCCATGGGATTCTACACCTCGATCGAGGTCAGCGCGTCGGGCCTGTCGGCCGAACGGCTCGCGATGGACACGATCGCCAACAACATCGCCAACGTCAACACGACGCGCACCGCCGCCGGCGGCCCGTTCAAACGCCAGCTGGTCGTGTACGCCCAGAAGAACGGCCCCGCCGCCCGGGCCGGCGCGGACGACGCCGCATCGGGCGCGGGCGTGCAGGTCGTCGGCATCGTCAACGATCAGAGCCCCGACCGGCTGGTCTACGATCCGGGCCATCCCGACGCCGACGCCAACGGCTACGTGCACATGCCCAACGTCGACGTCGTCAAAGAGATGGTCGACATGATGGCGGCCTCGCGCGCCTATGAAGCCAACGTGACCGCGATCCAGGAGTCGCGTTCGATGGATAGCACGACGCTCGGCCTGCTCAAAGCCTGATGGATTACGGCAGCACGATCTCCAAGGTCGTCCCGGGCACGTTCGTCCCCGACATCGGCGCCGCGACCAACCTTGACGAGCGCCCCAACGTCGGTCCGATCCCCGCGCTCGACAGCGCCGCCGGAACCGGCCAGGCCGAGACGCCGTCGTTCAAGGACACCGTCAAGTCGATCCTGGCCGACGTGAACGACAAGATCAACGTCTCCGATCAGGCGACGCGCGACCTGGCCGACGGGAAGACCAACGACATCCAAAAGGTCGTCACGTCGGTCGAAGAAGCCAATCTCGCCCTCAACTTCACGATGGCGATCCGCTCGAAGCTCCTCGAAGCGTACACGCAAATCTCGCAGATGCAGGCGTAGGTTCGGGGCACGCGTTTCTCGGCACGATGGTGCCGAAGGGGTGGGGCGGCCCATAATGTCACGGCGGGGACGCTCTCTTCGGCGCCTCCTGCGCCTACGTTCGCTCGGTTCTCCGCTCGTTCACGCCCTCCGGGCTCCACTCGCTCCGAAACGCCCGCCGTGACACTATGAGCCCCCACCCCTTCAGCGCGCATTCGAGAGAAACGCGGGCGGGATGGGGTTGGGGGGCGTCAAACGTAGGGCGTAACGCGCTTGGGCGGTCAGGTAGCCGTTCGCGGCGACGAAGCACCCCGGGATCGCGGTGCGACGAACGATGAACCAGCAGAGCGAAGACCACCGTTCTCGGCGCGCCGTCATCGTCGGCGGCGTGCTAGGGCTCATTGCCATCTTGGCGGTGGTGCTGTGGCACGCCGGGAGCGGTTCGCGCGTTGCGACGACGGCGATGCCGGCGGCTGCGACCTCGGTGCCGGGACGGGCGGAGCTGGGACGCATCGTCGGCGCCATGTTCGCCCGCAACGGCACCGGGCCGGTGCGCGGAGCGCGGATGCTGCTGTCGCCTCGTTTTATCGACGACCACGCCGCACTAGAGCGTTTTCTCGACATCACCGGCGCGGCCGACGTTCGGCCCCACGTCGACCGTGTTCGCGGACGCAACGTCGATCTCACGATCCGGTACGGGGTGGTGAGCGACAGCGGGGTGAAGATGTTGTTCACGCGGCGCGACACATGGACGTTTACGCGCGGGAACACCGGCTGGCTGCTCGACGGCATCCGGGTGAACGACAAGACGTTCGACGGGCTCGTCTATGCCGACGGCGCGCGCGAGAAGGTAACGGCGAGCCGCTACGATCGGGCAACGGGCCGGGTCACGTTCACGATGCGCGGCCGCCGCTATGTGTGGCTGCCGGACCAGCGCTGGGGTTGGAAGATCGTTGCCCTATCGAACCCGCCCCCGACGCAGGCACCGATGCCGGCGGTCGTTGCGCGGAACAGTCCCGCGCCGTCCCCGTCGGCGGTCGTCGCGGCGCGAACGCCGCCGCCTGCGACGGCGGCTTCGACTGCTTCCCCGATGCCGAAGGCGACGGTCGCGGTCAGGCCGACGACACGGGCGTCGATTACCGTCAGACCGACGTCGCGGGCGACGATTGCCGTCAGACCCACGACGCGGTCGGGACCGCCGGCGCGCGTCGCGTCGATGGGGCGCGTCGTGCCGCGCCCGCACATGGCCATTACGCGGCCGCCGGCGGCGTATGCGCCACCGGACCCGTACGCCGACTGCTCGGCGCAAACGATCGGCGACGTCGCCGACGACGCTTCGGTCGTGACGCTCGGCGACGGGCGCCGGTATCTGGTCGATGAGTCGCAGCGCTACCTTGCGTCGCTGTGGACCGCCACCGACGATGTGCGGCTGTGCGATCCGGGATGGGGGCGGTATGCGAAGCTCATCCACGGCGACGACGTCGTCTACGCGCGCCGCATCGAATGACTAATTGAGGCCAGTTCATTCCTGCGGTGAGCGGTTTGCGACGCGCTTACGTCGCCTCGCCCGCCCCGCGCGGAAAAAAGGCGTTGCCAAGCCGGTTGAGCGCGGATCAAGGGCCTCGAAATATATGGCATTGCCCCGCGAGGTGTGCGGATATGGACAGGCCGGATCCATAACAGCGCGATAAAGGGCCACCTCTTGCCGTCATAAGCGGCCATGTGTTAGAAGATAAGAAATCTAAGAGATAAGGGACTCCTTTATGAGCGGCCCGATCAATCCCGACATCATCCAGGAGCTCCGGGCTATGTACCGGAACGATGCCGCCGCAAAAACCCTGTTCGATTGGGCTGCCGCACGAACGAACGACGCATCGGAGACCTGGATCGCGTACCTAGCCCGGCCAGCCGAGACCACTGAAGGGAACGCGACGACACTCGCCCGCCGCTTAGAAGAACTTGGTTGTGGCGAGTATATCGTTGGACGGCATGGGGACCAGCCGCATCGTGTGGAAGTACAGCCTGAAGAGCATTGGCAATGCCGCCAAGAGCAGCCCAGGCGAAGCCGCCGAGTTGGCGCCTAAGGATCCCGACCTGAGAGCCGAGGTTGAGGATCGCGGCCGTCGATACTCCGCTAACAATAGCGCAAGCAAAGAAGCGGCTTGCCGCGGCGCTTCGAGTTTCTCCTGAGGCGATAGAAATCGTCGTGCGGGCGTGAAGAAACCAATCCCGCCGCGGACCCTCATCGCGAAATTCTATCGACTCCTCGACGGTGCGCAACCCGTCGACGACTACATTGAGCAACAGCAGCCCGCTGTTCAACTAGCCATCGATCGTCAGATCGAACGCATGAACCTCCTGGACGATTCGAGTGCTCACCTAGCGTTCCCACACAGTTCTCAGATCGAGGGCGAGCTGCGAGAACTCCGTTGTCATTATGGCAAGAGGCGTTTTCGAATTCTATACAGGCGAAGCGAACAGTTTGTCGTGTTGCTTCACGCCTTTGAGAAGCATACGGGCCCAGTGCCAGAGGAAGACAAGCGGATTGCTCGACAGCGTTGGTCAGACTTCAAGGCTCGCATGGCAACCGCGAAGCGGAAGCCTCCGAGCCCCATAGGGAGGAAGGCGCCGCGGGGCAGGCGCCCTTGACTCAACTTATCAATAATGATAAGTTGATGTAGACTGTGAAAGCTAAGAAATCTACCCCGTTCGGCCCGCTCGGGAAGCGCGCCCGTGCCGCGGCGACTCATCGGCGTACCTCGAACCCTAAGTACGCTCAGCTTGAGAGTAAGTACGAGGTTGCAATGGCAATTGCCGACCTGGTAATTCTTCATCGCACTCGGGCGAGGATTACCCAAGACGAGCTGGCCTCGCGAATGGGTACGAGTGTCTCGGCGATCTCACGTCTCGAATCCGGCTTTCACGTGCCGTCGTTGGAAACGCTACGGAAGTTAGCGGAGGCACTTGGGGGCCGCGTTAAGATTGACATTATTGGCGATGAGTTGCCGAAAGCACGCGCCCGCTCAAAGTCGCTTGTGGAGACTTGACCGACCAAGGTTGGGCGGCGACCCCGAGCAGTTCAGTGCATTTCGCCGCTGGACCCGGTGACACGCGAAAATGGCGAGGAGTAGGGTCAAGAGCGCGGCACTAATCCATTACCAAGGGCCGTGAGCGCGCGTTAAGTCGGATGAGCGGCATGTAGCTTAGAGCTCCGAGGCGTCGCCGGCGGTGCGCGTTGCGCGCAGGCGTGCGGCGATGTCGGCCAGCCGTTCCGCGACCGCCGCCGCGTCCCACGGACGCTCGACCGGATCGCGCGCCATGAGCGCGTGAATGACCGTCACGAGGTCCGGGTCGGCCGCCGGCATCGTCACACGCAGGTCGGCCGGGTCTTCCTCGAACCGCTGGAACGTGACGTCGAGGGCGCCTTCGCCTTCAAACGGCGGCGCGCCGGTGAGCGCGTGGTACATCAGCGCTCCCAGCGCGTACAAGTCGGCGGCGGGACTCGCAGCGCCGTAACGAGCCTGCTCGGGCGCGATGTAATTGGCCGTTCCGAGCAGCACCCCCGGCGCGGTCACGCCCGGATCGTCGGCGTGGAGCTCCCGCGCCAGCCCGAAGTCCATGAGGTGCGGGATCCCCTGGCGATCGATGATGATGTTGGCGGGCTTGACGTCGCGGTGGAAGATCCCCAGCGCATGTGCCGCCGCCAGCGCCCGCGCGATTCCCATCCCGATCGCCGCCACGCGTTCGGATGAGACGGGTCCGTCATGGATGAGCTCCGCCAGCGATTCCCCTTCGACGTAGTCCATGACGACGTACGGCCGGCCGTCCTCGGTCTCGCCGACGTCGTGCACCGAAACCACGTTGGGATGAACGATCTTGGCTTCAGCCCGCGCACCGCGATCGAACCGCGCGTGCAGCACTCCAGACGCATCGCTGCGCCGCTGCAGCAGCTTGATCGCGACTTTCCGGTCGAGCACGGTGTCCTGCGCGCTGAACACCGTGGCCATGCCGCCGTGCCCGGCCACGTGCTCGAGCCGATAGCGTCCCCCGAGCAACTCTTCCGAGCCCATTACGCCCCTATTCCCCGCCAGGTCGCCGTCTGCCCCGCCACGCCGCAAGTGCAATGACGACGGCGACCTAAAGTCGCGCGGCGGCAGCGCCGAACAACAGTAAGGAAGCGGCCGGACAACCCTCGCACGGTTGAGGCCGCCGCGGTTCCGGATCGATTGACGGAATCGCTTCTAGCGGCAGCTCGTGCGGAGGGTTTTTTCCTTTGGTCCGTGGCATGTACTCGGCGACGTCGGGAGCGCTCGTCGCGCAAGCGGCAGTGGACACGATCGCGAACAACCTCGCGAACGCCAACACCGCGGGTTTCAAGCGCACGCTGCTGCAGGTGCAGGCACAGCCGACGACCCAGCTGTACCGGTTTCAAACCGACCCCGGCAACGCGGCCGCGCAGCAGGCGATCGGCGCGCTCGGCAGCGGCGCGCAGGTCTACGACACGCCGGCCGACTTCGCGCAAGGCGCGATCGCGTCGACCGGCAACGATCTCGACGTCGCCCTCTCGGGTCCGGGATTCTTCGCGCTGCGTGACGGCAACGGCACGCTGAGCTACTCGCGCGACGGCGAGTTCACCGTCGACCAGAGCGGGACGCTCACCGCGCCGAACGGCGACAAGGTGCTCGGCGCGGGCGGTGCGCCGATCGTGCTGCCGCAGACCGGCAAGGTGACGATCGACCGGACCGGCGCGATCAGCGTCGACGGGCAGAGCTACGGTCAGCTCGACCTGGTCGAGTTCACCAACCTGACCGCGCTGCGGCCGCAGGGCTCGAGCCGGTTCGCCGATTCGGGCAATGCCGGGGCACGCGCCGCGACCAACACCAGCGCGCTGCAGGGCTCGGTCGAGAAGAGCAACGCCGACGTGATTCGTTCGATGGTCGACCTGATCGCCAACGAGCGCTGGTTCGAAGCGAACCAGAAGTCGATCCAAACCCAAGATACCGCGGTCGCACAGGCGGTGCAGACCGTCGGCCGCAGCACCAACTAGGAGCGAGCGCCGCCATGATGAGAGCCCTGTACACTGCTGCGACCGGGATGATGGCGCAGCAGTACAACATCGACACGATCAGCAACAACATCGCCAACGTCAACACGACCGGTTTTCGCAAGAACGAAGCGCGCTTCCAGGATCTGATCTACCAGAACCTGCGCGTTCCGGGGACGCCGGTCGGGCCGTCGGTGGTCCCCGTCGGACAGGACGTCGGGCTGGGCGTCAAAGTCGGCGCGTCGGAGAAGACGTTCACCCAAGGCACGCTGCAGCAGACGGAGAACCCGCTCGACATCGCCATTCAGGGCGACGGGTTCTTCCAGGTCACGCTGCCGGACGGGACGTCGGCCTACACGCGCGACGGCTCGTTCAAGGAAGATGCGAACGGCTCGGTCGTGACCGCCGACGGCTATTTCCTCTCGCCGCAGATCACGATTCCGGCCAACGCGACCGGCGTGCAGGTCGGCGCCGACGGAACCGTCACCGCGCAGATCCCCGGCCAGCAGCAGCCCCAGACCCTCGGCCAGATTCAGCTCGTGCGCTTCACCAACGCCGCCGGTCTGGCGCCCAAGGGACAGAACCTGTTCGTGCAGACCGGCGCCTCGGGTGCGCCGACGCTCTCGCAGCCGGGACTCAACGGCGCGGGGACGCTGCAAGGCGGATACATCGAGCAGAGCAACGTCTCGGTGGTCGAGGAGCTGGTGAACATGATCACCGCTCAGCGCGCGTACGAGGCGAACTCGAAGTCGATCAGCACGGCCGACCAGATGCTGTCGACCGCCGTACAGATGAAGCAGAGCTGACGTGAAGAGCTTTCGGTCTTGGCTGTCATTTGCATCGCTGGTCTGTGCGCTCTGCGCACAGCTTGGTGTTTGCGAGGCTGCCGGAGCGGACTCGCAAACTCTCACGGGGACGCAGGTCGCGGCGGTCGCCGACCGGATCGCGCACGGGATCGTCACCGGTCCCGACCGTTCGGTGGCCGCCGCGTACCGCGTTGCCGACCAGCGGCTTCCGGGCGGCGCCGTCAGCATCGCGGCTGCGGGCGCGCCCTTCGTGTCGGCGACGTACGTCGGCGTGCCGATCGCGATCCGCGTCGACGGCAGGCTGGCGCGCACGGTCGTTGCGGGCTACCGGGTCACGTCCTACGTGCACACCGCGGTCGCGTCGCGCGACCTCGCGCCCGGCGCGGTGCTCGCGTCCGACGACCTGACTCTCGCGCGGCTGCCGTCGAACGGGCGGCCGGCGGTCGGGACCGACGTGCTGGTGGGGCGGCGGCTCAACGTCGCGACGTCGGCCGGCGCCGCGCTGTACGTCGAGGAGACGGTGCCCAACGCGGTCGTCAAAGCGGGCCAGGCGGCGATACTAGTGATCCACGACGGCGTCGTTGCGCTGATGGCCGACGTCGTCGCGCGCACCGGCGGCGCGATCGGCGACACCGTCACCGTCGTCAACCCGCAGACCCAAAAGGCGATCGCGGGAATCGTGACCGCGCCCAACCGCGTCGAGCTCACGCTGCCCGGAGGAGAACGTTGATGTTTCGCGCGTTGCTCGTCGCGGCGCTCGTCGCGGCGCTGTGCGCTCCGGCCGCGGCCGACTCGCTGTATCAGCCCGGGCCGCCGCCGGCGTCGCCCGGCCATCCGCTGCGGCTCGGACCCGATCATCGCGCCCAGCAGATCGGCGACCTCGTGCAGGTGAGCTTCGACTTCTCGGTGAGCACGTCGAGCCAGAACGCGTCCAACGTCAACAACAGCTACGCCGCCGGCGGCGGCGCGGGAACGGGGATCTTCAACCTGCCGCTGGTGCGCCTCACCTCGGGACTCAACGCCTCGCGGCAGTCGACCACGAACTACTCGGACGTCGGCTCGAACTCGTTCGTGACGTCGATGGAAGCGCAGGTGACGGAGATCCTGCCGTCCGGCGCGCTGCGAATCGCCGGCGATCAGGGACTCATCATCGACGGCCAAAAGCAGACGCTGCACGTGACCGGCGTGATCCGGCCCGAGGACATCGACAACACCGACACCGTCCTTTCGACGCACGTCGCCGACGTGCACGCGAATTTCGACGGCAAGTACTCCGATGCACGGCACCCCGGGATCCTGTCCAAGATCGTTCACTGGTTGTTCTAGAGCGAGATGAAGATGAAACGCGTCCACGCCGCCGCCTTCCTGATCGCCGTCGTCACCGGTGGGCCGTTCGCCGCGCCGGCCGCGGCCCAGCCGGTTCGCCTCAAGGACGTCGCGCGCGTGCAAGGCGTCACCGCCAACCAACTGGTGGGCTACGGCATCGTGACCGGCCTCAACCAGAGCGGCGACACCGCCTCGGCGGCGTTCACCTCGAAGACCATCCAGAACATCCTGCAGAGCTTCGGGCTGACGACGACCTCGACCGACGTCCGCACGCGCGACGTCGCGGCGGTGATCGTGACGGCGTCGCTATCACCGTTTGCGCACTCGGGCGACACGGCCGACGTCACCGTCTCGGCGCTGGGCGACGCCACCAGCCTGCAGGGCGGGACGCTGGTGATGACCGAGCTGCGCGCTGCCAACAATCTGGTCTACGCGACGGCGCAGGGCCCGGTTTCGGTCGGCGGCTTCAGCGCGACGACCAACAACTACGCCGGTCCCAACAGCATCACGCAGAATCACGTCACCGCGGGCCGCGTGCCGCAAGGCGCGATCATCGCGCGTGACATGATCACCAGCATCCAGCGCGATCAAGGCGGCTTCTCGTACGTGCTGACGTCGCCCGACTACCGCACGGCGGCGCGGCTGGCGGCGGCGCTCAACGGGCGCTTCGGCGGCGGTACGGCGCGGGCGCTCGACGCCGAAACGATCCGCGTCAACCTGCCGGCGCGCTACGCCGGCGATCCGGTCGATTTTCTCTCCGACGCCGGCGACGTCTCGCTGCAAGCCGACGAGGTCGCCAAGGTCGTCCTCAACGAGCGGACGGGGACCGTCGTAATGGGCGGAAACATCACGCTGGCCGCGTGCGCCGTCGCGCACGGCAACCTGTCGATCACGATCGCGACCGACAACACGGTCGTCGCCGGCGGACCGTTCACCACCAGCCAGCCGCCGGTGCAGTCGAACACCCGCATCAACGCGGCCGAGGGCAACAAGAAGCTGGTCTACATCTCGGGCGCGGCGACGCTGGCCCAGGTGGTCCGCGCGCTCAACACGATCGGCGTCTCGCCGCGCGACCTCATCGCGATCGTCCAGGCGCTGCGCGAAGCCGGCTCGCTGCAGGCCGACGTCGAGATCATCTGATGGATGCGTCAGGCGTGACGAGCGGCGCGCAAAGTGTGCGCCCGCTCACGAACCAACAGCAGCAAGCGCTTTCGAAGCTGCACCAAGCGGCGCAGCAGATGGAGTCGCTTTTCGTCGACATGCTCTTCAAGGAGATGCGAAAGAGCGCGCCGCCGACGTCGTTGACCGGCAAAACGTCGAACGCCGAGCAGACGTTCGAAGCGATGCTCGACGAGAAAAGAGCCGAGGAGATCTCCAAAAGCGGCTCGCTCGGGATCGGCAAGATGGTCGAGCAAGAGCTGCGCGCCGCGGTCATCGCCGACCCCGGCACCGCCGCGTCTGCGCGCGTCCGTCGGGAGAGCGACCGGTGACGCGGCCGCGCACGATAGGACTAAAGTCCCGGCTGCGAGCCGACGATACGCCTTGTAGCACGGATGCGCGGAAAAGAGGCGTCGTAACCCATGATCATTTCTCGGGCCGAGATCGCCTCCGCGGTTTCCGCCTACCGGACGGTGAAGCGAAAGTCGGGCGTGACGGTGGCTTCGCTGGAGACGGCCGACAGCTTCGATCGATCGGACGCGGCGGCATCGCTGAGGGATCTGTTCGCGGCCGCGATCGCGGAGCCGTTCTACCGTCCGGATCTGGTCGAGAAGCTGCGCCGCCAGATCTCGGAAGGCCGGTACTACGTCTCGACGGATCAAATCGTCGAGCGTCTGCTCGGCGGAATGATGCTGGTCGCCGCCGGCTGAACGCGGCCCGCGTCGCCGGCGAGGTGACGCGATGAGCCAGTGGCAGCAGTTCGCGCGACTCGTCGGGGAAGAGAACCGGCTGCTGGCCGGCCTCAACGTCGCGGCGCTGCGGCTCACCGACGCGCTGGTGCGCAACGAGCCGGCCGCCATCGAAGCGGCGGAACGGCGGCTCGAAGCGCAGCGCGTGCTGCACGGTACCGCGTTCGCGCAGCGCATCGCCATGCAGCGCGCCGGCTTCGGCAATCTCACCCTCGAGCAGGTCTGCGCTCACGCTCCCGGTTCGCTGCGGCGCTGGCTGCACGGCACCGTGCAGCAGTTGAGCACGCGCGGCACCGAGCTGCGGCTGACCGTCTCGAACAACAAGTCGCTGATCTTGGCCGGCCTCGAGCGCTTGGCGCGCACCGTCGCGGTGCTGCAGCGCGCCGGCACCGAACAAACCGGAACGTACCGCCGCCGCGGGACCGTGCCGCCGCCTGAAGGCAGCGTGATCGTGAGCCGCCGCGCATGAGCTTCTTCGGATTGACCGTGGCCGGCAGCGCGCTCGACGCGTTTCAAGAAGCGTCGGACACGACTTCGAACAACATCGCGAACGTCAACACGCCGGGCGCGTCGCGTCAGGTCGCGAACCTCAACGAGGGGCCGCCGATCGTCGGTTCGCCCGGCTATGCGACGTGGCAGGGACCGGGGACGCAGGGCGGCGGCGTGGTCGTCTCGTCGATCACGCGCATCCATCAGGACTCCTACGACGGCCTGTTCCGCGGCGCCACGGCGGCGCAGAACTACTACACGGCCGAGCAGCAGCAGCTGACGTCGCTGCAGTCCGCGTTCGGCGAGCCGAGCAACGGGATCAACACCGCGTTCTCCGCGCTGCAAACGGCGTTCACCGCGCTCGCTTCGACGCCCTCGAGCGACCAGTCGGGCGGCACGGCCGCGCGCGGTAACGTGATCAGCGCGGCGCAGACCTTCGTCGCGCAGCTCAACTCGGTCGGCGCGGCCGTGCAGACCGCGAAGTCGGCCGCGGTCCAGCAAGCGACGTCAGTCGTGAAGCAGGCGAACGGAATGATCGATCAGATCGCCGCGCTCAACGGTCAGATCCGCGCTTCGACGGCCGTCGGCGACGATCCGAACACTTATGAGGACCAGCGCGACGAGCTGATCGACCAGCTCTCGCAACTGGTCTCGGTGCAGACCTCGGTGCAGCCCAACGGTTCGACGCTGGTGACGATCGGCGGCAAGGCGGTCGTCAACGACACGACGGCCTACCATCTGGCCGCGCCGGTGGTGGGGACCGACGCCTCGGGCAATCCCGCCCTGGTCGTCGGGCTGAGCGGCGATGCGAACCCGTCGAACCCGGCACCAATCGCGGTCGGCAGCGGCCGGCTCGGCGCCTACCTCGATCTCTACAACGACAACCTGACCGGCTACGGACAGCAGCTCGACAACTTCGCGAGCGCGACCGCCGCCGCGGTCGACCGGATCACGACCTCGGCATACGACGCCAACGGCAACCCGGGGACGGACCTGCTGCAGCCGGTGACCGCGAATGCCACGATCACCGCGACGAACATCCAGGTCGGAATCACCAACGCCGCGCAGCTTCCCGCCGCCCTCGTTTCGACCGCGGCCGGAAACCTCACCGTCGCGATGAACTCGGCGAACAACACTGTCGACACCTCGGCGCCGATCTTCAACGGAGCCGGCTCGGAGACGTTCGCCTATCCGACCGCGGGCGCGAGCCCGGCCGGCAGCCACCTGACCGTCACCGTCAACGGCGTCAACCAGACCTTCGCCTACAACTGGGGAGCCGGCGGCAACGCGACGACCGTCGACCAGTTCGTCGCCGGCTTCAACGCGGCGCAGCTCGGCGTGACCGCCTCGTTCGACAGCACCGCGCAGAAGATCGTCTTCACTCGCGACCCGAACAACGAAAGTCCGCTGCTGCGTGCGCAGCAGGCCGGGCCTTCGTCGCCGCAGTTCACCGTCACCGACTCCAACGCCGTCGTCCCGGCCAACGCCGCGCAGGGAACGACCACGAGCTCGCTGCTCAGCCTGCTGGGCGCCGGGCAGATCAGCGGTGTCGTCCAGGACGCGACCAACGCGCTGGGCGCCGGCGACAACAGCGCAGCGAACGCGGCGATCGTGGTGTTCGCGAGCAACGTCGGCGTCCCGCCGCTGCAGTACACCGCGCCGGCCGCGATCGCAGCGGGCAGTGTGACGGTGACCGCGCCGGCCGGAGCATTCGCTCAGGTGAGCGTCGGACAGGTGCTCACCCTCGACGGCGGCACCGCCAATGCGGAGAATGTGGTGGTGACCGCGGTCAACAAGGCGACCGGCTCGATCAGCTTCACGGCGACGCTCGCGCACGGCGCAAACTACTCGATCGCCAGCACGCCCTCGCAGACGCTGGGCGCCTACTACGGCTCGCTGGTCACCCAGCTCGGCACCGACACGGCCAATGCCACGACCGCCGCCTCGTCGCAGACGACGCTGGCGTCGAACATCGACTCGGTCCGTCAGAGCGTCGACGGGATCAACATCGACGAAGAGACGCAGAACCTGGTCAAGTACCAGAACGCGTACCAAGCCGCGGCCAAGACGCTCAACGTGATCGAGACGCTGCTGCAAACGGCGCTCGGGCTGATCCCGACGCCGGCGTAGGAGAAGCAGAAGAATGCGCATCGCGACCTCGACGATCTACGCGCAGCAGACCGCGTCGATCGACGATCAGACGGCTCTCTATGCGGAGCTGGGTCAACAGCTCTCGAGCGGGAAGCAGCTCGGTGCGCCCAGCGACGATCCCAGCCGGATCTCCGAGGACCTGCAGCTGCACGTCACGATCGACACGACGACGCAGCAGTCGACGAACGTCCGGAACGCCGTCAACGAGCTCACCCAGACCGACAGCGCGCTGAGCAGCCTGACCTCGGTGCTGCAGAGCGCGCAGACGCTGGCGACGCAGGGCGCGAGCGACACACTCAGCGCCAGCCAGCGGACGTCGCTGGCCGATCAGATCGATCAGCTGCTCCAACAGGCGATCGCGGTCGGCAACACCCAGTACGACGGCAAATTCCTGTTCGCCGGGACGTCGACCAGCGCCAACCCGCCCGTCGTCGCCCAGGGCAACCCCATCAGCGGCGTCACCTTCACCGGCAACGAGCAAGCGCAGGGACAGCTGATCTACAACAATCAGCAGTTCGCGCTGTCGACGACGTTCCAGTCGGCGTTCAACTTCAACAGCTCCGACGGCTCACCCGACGTGTTCCAGACGCTGATCCGCCTGCGTGACACGCTGCAGAACGATACGGCGGCCGACGAGAGCACCGAGCAGGTCAACCAGGCCGGTGCGGTCGTGTACGGCGCGGGCTCGCCGGCGCCGACGACACTGGCCGCGGCCAACACCTTCGCGACCACGCCCGTGCCGGACAGCTCGGGCAACTTCTCGCTGCAGATCAACGGCACCGTCAACGGCGTGCAGTCGGTCCGGACGATCACGGTGGCGGCCAACGCGCCGCTCGACGGGCCGGGCAGCGTGGTTGCCGCCGTCAACGCGGTCACCGCGCAGACCGGCGTCTCGGCGTCGTTCGACCCCAGCAGCCAGAAGGTCACGCTGGCCGGGACGGGCTCGTTCTACATCAGCGACGTCGCGTCGCCGGGTGCGACCGGCGCCGGCAACCTGACCGCCGTGCTGCACCTGGCCAGCACGTCGAGCGCCGACCAGGCCGACATGGTCCAGAACGTCTCGACCCAGCTCGGCGACATCGGCAACGCGCTCAACACCGTGCTCAACGCCCGGTCGGTGATCGGCTCGCGCATCCAGACCCTGTCGTCGATCGGGGATCAACTCCAAACGTCCATTACCGATAACACGAATGTGGAGTCGGGGATCGAGGACGTGGACGTAGCTGCGGCGACCTCGAAGTTCACCGCCGTGCAGACGGCCCTCCAGGCGGCGTACGATACGACGAACCGGCTGGAATCCAAGACCCTCTTCGACTATTTGACCTGAGGCTGATTTGAGCGTTACGGAGACCACCTTGGAGTCCGCCGATCGCGTCGTGACCGTGAACCTGCCCCGGTTCGGTCCGTGCTCGTACCGCGAATCGGAGGTCCTCGACTTCCCCTGGGGCTTGCCCGGCTTCCCGACGTTGCGGCGCTTCATCGCGCTGAGCCTCGAGGGCCAGGAACGCTTCGTCTGGCTGCAGAGCCTCGACGACCCGGCGATCGCGCTGCCGGCGGCGGACCCCTGGCAGATCTTCCCGGACTACGCTCCGCGCCTGCCGCCCTACGCCACCAGCTCGCTCGAGCTGGGCCGGCCCGAGGACTTCACCACGCTGTGCGTGGTGGTCGTCGGCCCTGGCGCGGTCGAGATGACCATGAACCTGCTGGCCCCGATCGTGGTCAACCTGCAGACCCGGACGGGCCGGCAAGTGACGCTGGAGACCGGCGGGTACTCGATCCGCACCCCGATCCCGCGCAAAGCGCCGGCCGCGACGGCGGGAGCCTAGCACCGCTAGCGGGAAAGCCGCCCTCCGTCTATAGCCACGGAGGGCATTTTGCTCGTCCTCAGCCGCAAGCTCAACCAAGCGATCATGATCGGTGACGACGTCCGAATCGTCGTCGTCGCGGTCGATCGCGACACCGTGAAGCTGGGGATCGAGGCGCCGCGAACGATCCCCGTACACCGTTCCGAAGTGTACGACGAGATCCAGCGCACCAATCGCGCCGCCGCCGGCGAACCGCAGCCCAAGATCCCAACCGAACGCGCCAAGATCGCCGACTTGGGGAAGACACGCCGCAGCACTCCAAAAGAGTGACGAAACACCGCCGCGTCAGGCAGGCGGAGCGCCTCCGCGGAGCGGCAGCGACGCGGAGGCCCGTCGCGAAGCGCGGCGCCCTCAGGGCTGACGTAGTGGAGCGAAGCGCAATCTCAGGTCCCCCGCGCAGCGGGGGCGTTCATTCCTGCCGTAGCGGAGCGTCAGCGCAGCGGAGGCAGTACGGCTAAAGTCCGGCAATCAGGCGGCCGATTCAGTGAGGGAGGACGAGTCAGAAAGCACTCTCGTTCTACACGCGTGTGATCATGGAGGAAACACATGTCCGGCATTGGTGGGCTTTCAATCGCCAACAACCTGTTGGCGAATCAAGCTAATCTCAACCTGAATCGAAACCAGCAGGCCCTCGGGACGGCCGTCGACCGGCTGTCGAGCGGCCTGCGCATCAACACCGCGGCCGACGATCCGTCAGGTCTCGCGATCGCCGAGTCCCTGCAAGCGCAGGTCAACGGCTTCGATCAGGGCGCGCAGAACGTGCAAGACGCGACCAACGCGGCGCAAGTCGCCGAAGGTGCGCTGTCGACAACGACCGACATCCTGCAGCGCATCCGCACTCTCGCGGTCGAGGGCGCGTCCGACATCACGTCGACGAACGACCGCACCAACCTGCAAGACGAAGTGCAGCAGCTGCTGCTCGAAGTCAACCGCATCTCGCAGAACACGAACTTCAACGGGCAGAACCTGCTCGACGGTTCGCACGCGGGCTTCCAGCAGGAAGTCGACGTCAACGCCGTGATCACGTCCAACGCCGACCTCGCAGGCGGCGGCACGCTGATCGACGCGAGCCAAATCTCGTTCGCCGCCACGGCCTCGAACGCAACGGTCGCGGACGGCACGATCGAGGTGCAGGTCGCACAGCTCAATTCGAGCACGCAAGGGCTGATCGTCTCGTTCTTCAACAGCTCGGCGAACACGGTCACGACCGCGACGATCACGCTCGCGGCCGGCACGTCCGCCGCGGCGACCGTCGTCGACGGCGTCACGATCGGATTCGGCGTCGCCGGAACGCTCGACGTCGGCGTCACCTCGTTCCTCAAGATCAGCCAGTTTGTGGCTGCGGCCTCGAACCCGAACGCTCCCGCCTTCAACTTCCAGTCGGGCGCATCCGAAGGCGCGACGATCCAGGTCGGCTTCATCGACACGTCGACGTCGTCGCTGCGCATCGCCAACGTCAATCTGATCGGCCCGGCCGGCAACGCCGGGACGTTCCCGAATGGCTCGCTCGCGTCGGAAGACTCGATCGGCCAGATCGACAACGCGCTGCAGACCGTGCTCGCGCAGCGCGCACAGCTCGGCGCGACGATCGTGCGCCTGCAGGAAGACCAGAGCAACGACAACACCGCTTCGGTCAACCTCACGGCGTCCGAGTCCGCGATCCGCGACCTCGACGTCGGCGCCGAGACGACCGCATACACCAAGGATCAGATCCTGGTGCAGGTCGGCACCTCGGTCCTCGCTCAGGCGAACCAGAACGCCGAATCCGTGGTCAGTCTCTTCCGATAGTCTATAGCGGTCGGTAACGAGCGCTATAGACCTCCCGGCGGCTCAGCCGCCGGGAGAAAGTGGGAGTCGAAAAGAGAGGGCTCGCCGCGGCGGGCCCTCTCGCTTTTCTTCTGCGCTTGGCCGATACATTGAGCAGAAGCCTACAGAGGGACGCTTTGCCGCTAGAGATCGCCGACGACTATCGCGACAGCGCTTTCGCGCGCGCGCAGACCGGGCTCCTGTTCAATCTTCCCGCGCCGCCGGCCGAGCGCCGTCAACTGCCGGCCGGGATCAGCTTGTGCATGATCGTCAAGAACGAAGAGCGGTTCTTGGCCGAGTGCCTGCGCAGCGTGTGCGAGGTGGTCGACGAGATCAACGTCGTCGATACGGGCTCGAACGACCGGACGGTGGAGATCGCGCGCGAGTTCGGCGCCAACGTGACGTTTCGCGAATGGCGCGACGATTTCGGCTGGGCGCGCAACGAGTCGCTGGCGCTCGCCACGCGACGCTGGACGCTCGTGCTCGACGCGGACGAGGAGCTCGCGCCCGAATCGCTCGCGCTGCTGCGCGCCCTGCGCGAGACCCCGGCCGATCTGACCGGCGTCTACGTGCGGATCCAGAACCAGGTCGACGACGCGTCGGGCGACGCGACGATGACGCACGTGCTGCCGCGCATCTTCCCGACCGATCCGCGCATTCGCTATCGCAACGTGATCCACGAGAGCGTCGTCATCGACGGAAGCGAGCACCTGTACTCGGTCATGTCGCCGATCTCGGTGCGCCACAAAGGCTACACCGCGGAGATGATGGATGCGCGCGCGAAGAACGAGCGCAACCGGCCGCTGCTCGAGCGCGCGATCCGCGAAGCCGGCGGCGACGCCTTCTCCTGGTTCAATTTCGGCATCTCGGCGATCTCCGCCGGCGACTTCGAGTCCGGGATCGAGGCGCTCGAGCGCATGTTCGCCATGCCCGGGCCGCAGCGCGCGTTCTTCCCGATCGGCTACGTGATGCTGGCCAGCGCCTATGCCGACGGGCGCCGGGACGTCGAGCGCGCGATCGCGATCCTCGACGACGGGCTCAGCCATTCGCCCGGCCATCCGAACATCGTGTTCACCCGCGGCCACCTGCTGTCGCAGCTCGGCCGGTACGACGAAGCGCGGGCGGCCTACGACGAGGTGATGGCGGCGGAGTTCAACGCGGCGCATCATTCGATGGTCGACGACGAGATCTGGACCTGGAAGGCGCCGCTCAACGTCGCGACCACCTACGTCAAGGAGCAGCGCTTCGCCGAGGCGGTGCCCTGGTTCGAGCGCGCGTTCGCCAGCAAACCGGACTCCGCGCTGCTGCGCGGGCTCACGGCGTCGGCCTACGAGCGGACCGGACGCTACTACGACGCGGAGCGCTTGTTCCGCGAGGCGGCCGAACGCGACGGCCGGGCCGGCTTCGCCGAGCACGTCAACTATTTGATGCGCCGGCGCCGTTTCGCCGAAGCGTTCGAACGGGTCGAGCGGCACCGCGACGCGATCGACGACCACGCGTACGCCGCGCTGCTGTACTCCGCGGCGCAGGCCATGCGCGACCAACGGCTGGGCGATCCCGAGCCGTTCGCGCTGCGCGCGCTCGCGCTCGAACCCGGCAACGGTCACGTGCTGCGCTTGCTCGACGGGCTGTACGCTGCCGGCGCCGACGAGGCCAAGCGCGCGCGCCTGCGCAGCGCCGAGCTGGGCGCACCGCTCGCCGATGCCGCCGACTTCGCGCGGCGATCGCACCGGCTGCTCGAAGACGGGCGGCTCGAGGACGCGCTGGCCGCCGCGCGCGCGGGCCTCGCCTGCGCGCCGGGCGACGGCGTGCTGTCGTTCAACGCCGCACTCGCCGCCGCTCGGCTGCGCTACGACGACGACGCGCTCGCGCATCTGACCGCGGTCGGCGACGAGGACGCGCACGCGACGGCGGCGTTCGCGCTGCGCGCCGAGATCCTGCGGCGCTCGGGCGATCTCGACGGGGCCGCTGCCGAGTTGCGGCACATCCGCGAACTGGCCGTCCGCGACGACGTCGCGCTGCGACACGCTACCGTCGGCGTCGCCACTGCCCTGCTCGAAGCGGGACGGCTCGACGACGCCGGAAAGCTCGTCGCGCTCGTCCTCGACTAAAGCGCCTGCGTGCGGTTCACGATCCTGGCCGGGCCGGGCAGCGAGCCGGGCGACGCGCGCAGCCGCGCGGCCGGCGTGATCTCGGTCGGCGGTCCGCACGAGATCGCGGCCGCGGCGTGGGCCACGACGTCCTCGCACCTGCTGCTGTTCGCACCCGGTGCACGTCCGATGCCCGGTGCGTTCGGCGGATTGTCGGCGCTCGGCGAACGTGTCGGCGTGCTCGGCGGCGCGGTGCACGCCGGGAGTGCGCGGCTGTTCGGCTGGATGCTCGCGCCGGCGGCGTTCGGCCCGCTGCCGTTCGAGCTCGCGCCGATCACGGCCGGCGCCGGCGAGGCCGGCGTCGAGGCAGCGATTCGCGGTGACGTCGACGTCGTCGCGCCCGGAATGACGCTGGTCGATCGCCGGCTGCTGCTCGAACCGTTGCCGGCCGATCCCGTCGCGGCGGCGGTCGAATTGTGCGCGCGCGCCCGCGCCGACGGACGCGACGTCGTTTGCCGTCCTTCGTTCGCCTGCGCGGCGCCGGCGCTCGAGCTCGACGATCGCGGGCGCGCGGCGTCGCTGCGCGCCGTCGCCGAACGCCGGCCCGAGCTCACCGGCCGGCGGCGCCTTCCCGGCGCGCGGCTCTTCGCGGTCGAGCGCGAGCTGCGGCTCGAGGGTGGCCGCCGCGTCCGGGAGCGGCTTCCGGTGCCGCCGCTGTGGGTGCTGGTGCACGGGCCCGGGGCGGAGCTCGCCGCGCGCCGGGCGCGCGATCTCGCGCCGCGCACGACCGTCCGCGTCAGCGCGGATCCCGCCGCCGCGTTGCGCGCCGAGATGCGCGTCCGCGGCGACCGCTACGTGCTCGTCGCCGCCGCCGCGGAGGTGCCCAGCGCCGCGCAGTTCGCGCTGCTGCTCGAATCGCTCGAGAGCGCGCCCTTCGTCGCGCTTGCTGCACCGAACGCCGCGGCGCTCGACGGACGCTGCGTGCTGCTGGCGCTCGCGCGTTTCCCCCAACACGTTACGGCCGACGGCGCAACGCTCGCCGAAGCGATCGCGGCGCTGACGGTTTCGGCGCGCGCGCTGCGCCGTGCGGTGCGCGCTCCGGGCTACGTCCCGTCCGACGCGCCGGCGCCGCCGGCGCGCCGCGCCGCGATCGTGTTCTTGGCGGCGTCGCAGCCGGAGATCATGCGCCTGACGCTCGACGCGCTCGTGCCGGCCGCGCGCGCCGATGACGAAGTCGTCGCGGTGTGCGCCGCGGGCGCGCAGACGGCGCAGCACATCTTGGCCGCATATCCGCAGCTGCGGATCGAGACCGATCCGGTCGATCCGCTGTTGTGCGGCGGGGCGAACCGCGCTTTCGGCGCGACGCCGCGCGAGCTGGCGATCCTCGTCGCCGACGACGTGCTCGTCCCGGCCGGCGTGTTGGACCGGCTGCGCGAGGCGTTCGAGCGCGTCCCCGCGCTGGGCGCCGCGTTCCCGTCCGTTCCGGGTGCGACCGGCGGCGAGGGAATCGGCGACGTGAGCTACGCCGACCTGACCCAGCTCCAGGCGCTCGCCGCACGCCGCCGGCACGACCGCGCGCGCGGGCTGGAGCCGATCGATGCGGCGGTGACGCCGGTCGTCGCGATCGCGCGCGAAGCGCTGCGCGCCGTCGGCGGAATCGATCCCGCCTTCGGGCCGACCGCGCGCGGGATCGCCGACCTGGTCGTCAAGCTGCGCGCCGCCGGCTATGCGGTCGTGCGCTGCGATGACGCGCTGGTGCACCGCTTCGATCCCGCGCTCTCGCACAATCCGGCGGCAGTTGCCGAAGCGCCGCACAGCATCGTCGCCGACGCCGCGCGCATCGCGGCCGGCTTCGATCCCGCCACGCGCGTGGCGCTCGGCGACGGGCCGGTGTCATCGGCGCGCGATCGCGCGGCGGCACCCGCGTTGCATGCGATCGCCGTGCCGGTCGGCGGCAGCGCCGAGCTCGAGCGCGCCGTGACGTTCTTGACCGCCGCCGCCGGCGCGTTCGATGCCGGCGATCCGATCCGGTTGCACGTGCTGCTCGACGGCGACGTGTCGCCGGCCGATGCGGTGGCCCGCGTGCGGCCGGTGCTTGCCGCGACGGGGCGCCCGCTCGAAGCGACCGTCGCGGTGCGCATCGAGCGCGTGACCGATCTGAGCGCTTGGCGTTCGAGCTGCGATCCGGCGCTGCGCCTGGTGGTCGCGGCAGGCCACGAGCGCGCGGCGCTGGGCGGGCTGCGACCGATCGGTGCGCGCGCGCTGGCAGCCCTGATCGGAGACGGCGTTCGATGAGACGCCACCGCACGCACGAGATCATCGCGCCCTGGAGCACCGGCGCTCCCGCCTTCGACGCGGCCTGCCTGGCGGCGGTGCGCGTCGAGCCCGTGCTGCGACAACGCCGTCCGGCGCTCGCGCTCGATCTCTATCTGGCGGGCGACGCGGGCGACACGATCGTTCCGCTGGTGCTCGTCGATCCGGCGGTGGCGATCGAACGCGATCGAGATCCGCTGGTCTTTCCGTTCGAGACGCCGGCCGACGACCGCTTCGCGCAGGGCGTCGCCGAGCGCGTGCTGCCATATCTCGAGAAGCTCATCCTGCGCGGCGAGCCTGTCGCCGAGCACGTGCTGTACTTCGCCGACGCGCCGCGCTTTCGCGCGGCGCGCGACGCCGGCTGCTTCGGCGCCGCGCCGCTGCGCGACGCGCTCGCGCGCTTGGCGCCGTACCGCTACGCGCGCCGTTTCGTGCGCGGCCGCAGCGTGCGCATCGATGCGCCCGACGCCGTCGGCGGCTGGGCGCTGCTGCGCGGCGCGTGCACGGTCGCCGTCGCCGCCGCGTGCCGCGACGCGGTGTCGTCGGCATGGTACGGTGAGGCACCGGTCGCCGCCGGCGCGGCCGACGTGTGCATCGTCGCCGCCGGAGCCGACGCCGGCGACGCCGCCTGCGTGCTGCGACTCGACTGCGACGCGAACTCGCCGTTCCATCAGGTTGAAGCGGTCGATCCCGTGCCGCTCGATGTCGGGCTGGTGTTCGATCCGGCGGAAGGTCGAGCGTGCCGGCGGTTCGCCGTCGAGCGCGCGCCGGAGCCGCCGCTTCACGCCTCGCCGGCGCCGCGCGCAACGCGTGGTTCGTGCGCCGGCCGCATCGCGCTCATCGCCGGCCGCAGCGACGCGCTGCGGCAACCGTCGGCCGACACCGACGAAGCCGGTGCGCTGCTGGCCGGGCTGTGCGCGGAGGGCTTCGACGCGGCCCAGGTGCAGCTGCCGCACGAGCTCGACGGCGCCGATTTGGTGCACGTCGTCGGCACGCGCGAGGGTCGCCGCGTTCGCGCGATCGTCGAGCGCGCCCGGCGCGCCGCGATTCCGGTGGCCCTGCACGCTTACGACGAAGACTCGGCGAACGGCGGCTGGTGGGGCGCCGAAGTCGCCCGCTACTGCTTCGAGTACGGCAGCGACGACGCCGACGTCGTGACGTATCTCGGGCTGCTCGCGAAGCGCGCCGTCAGCGCGGGCAACGTCGCCGGCGGCAGGCCGTACGCTCCGGAGCTCGCCGCGTCCGACGACGCGGCGGTCGCGCTGCGCGAGGCGTCGATCGTCTTCGTGGCGAGCTCGGCCGAAGCGGACGTGTTGCGCCGCCGCACCGGGCGGCGCGGTGCGGTCGAAGTCGTCGCCCCGCTCGCCGCGCCAGCCGTTCCCGCGCCCGTCGGCCCGCTCGTCGGCAGCGACCGTTTCGTGCTGGTCCACGCGCCGATCGGTCCGGCCGGCAATCAGCTCCTCGTCGCGCGCTGTGCCGCCGAGGCGGCGATCCCGCTGGTACTGACCGGCCCGGTCGCCGACGCCTCGTATCTGGAGCGCATCCGCGAGTTCGGTGGTCCAGGGCTCGTCGTGCTCGCGGGCGAGCCCGGCCCCGCGGTCGCGACGGCGCTGCGCGCCGCGGCGGGCGTGGTCGCCGACGCCGCCTGGGTCGGCGACGGAGGATCGCGGCTGGCCGCCGCCGCGCTGGCGGGTGCGCGCCTCGTGGTCGCCGAGGGCCGACGGTTCGACGTTGCGGGCGTCAGCCCGCGGTGGTTCGACCCGGCCGACGCGACCGCGTTGACGCGCGCGTTGGGCGAAGCGTGGGACGAGGTGTTGCGCGGCACGCCGCCGGTCGCGTCCGAGACGCTCGCTGCTCTCGCTCCGGCCGCGGTCATGCGGTCGATCGTACGCGCCTACGCGACGCTCAGCGCGGCCGTCGCCTGACCGGAATTGCTAAACCGATCTTCTCGCGCGTCCGATACCATCACGAGGAGGACCGAGAACATGGACGTTCAGGCCATCGATCAAGCTCAAGCTCCTGCATTGGCGTCGCCCGTACCAGCGGTCGGACTGCCTGCATTCCCGGCACCACCCGGCACCAGCGGCGGCGCCGCGCCGGCAGCGGATCAAACGCTCCACCGCGCGCTCTCGCAACTGGTCGGCGGCGGCTCCCACGTCTCCGTGCAATTCAAAGTCGTCAGCCCCGGCGAGGTCGTCACCGTGTTCAAGAACTCCGACACCGGCGAAGTGATCACCCAGTTTCCCGCCGAGTCGATGGTGCTGATCGCGCAGTTCTTCAGCAAGCTCGCCGGCGCCGTCCTCGACCGCACGGCCTGAGCCGGGCACCCGGAATTCCCAAGGCAGGACACGCATGAGCGGAATCGGCGCGACGAACACGAGCGCGACGAACTCGACCGTGGCCGGAACCAACGTTCCGCCGGTCTCGTTCCCGGGCATTGCGTCAGGGATCGACTACAACTCGATCATCCAAAAGTACACCGATCTGACGCTCGCGCAGGAGACACCCCTCAAGAATCAGGTGTCGCAGCTCAACGCTCAGCAAGCGGAGATGCTGAAGATACAGGATCTCGTTGCGAAGTTCCAGGACACGTTCCAGGCGGTCAGCGATCCGACCGCGTTCACCGCGACGAGCCCGACCTCGTCGAACTCCACCGCGATCGCCGCCTCGTCGATCGCCGGCCAGGTGGCGACGCCGGGGACGTACGTGATCACCAGCGCGACGCTGGCGACCGCGACCCAGATCACCAACGATTCGGCCGCCAATGGGACGTTCAGCCAGACCAGCGCGCTGGTGAACGCCGGCGCGTCGATCACGCCGGACAACGGCGACGCCGGCTCGGCGTCGCAGGGTCAGATCACGATCAACGGCGCGGTGTTCCATTACGACGTCAACTCGACCACACTGCAGAGCTTCATCGCCGGCAACGCTGCGGCGCTGGCGGCGGTCGGGGTCACGATGACCTACGACGCGGTGACGCAGAAGGTCACCTTGAGCTCGACCCAACCGCTCACCTTGGGCAGCGCGACCGACCAGGGGAACCTGCTCCAGGTACTCAAGCTCGACACGGCCCAGATCACCGCCGGCGGCGGGACGTACACGGCGACGAGCACGTCGGCGATCGGCGGCATCAACGACGGCGCGACGCTCAACACCGCCAACAATGCCGGCTTCGCGACGCCGGTCACTGCCGGCGTCTTCAGCATCAACGGCGTCACCTTCACCGTCGACCCGACGGCGGACAATCTCAACGACCTGCTCGGGCGGATCAACGCGTCATCGGCCGGCGTCTACGCGACCTACGATCAGACCAACGACAAGATCGTGCTGACCGCCAAGAACGACGGGCCGCAGGGTATCACGCTGGGATCGTCGTCGGACACCTCGAACTTCTTGCAGGCCGCGGGCTTCTTGGCCAATGCGACCCAACCGCAGCTCAGCGCGGGCGCGGCGCTGGCCGTCGGCAAGTCGGCCTCGGTGCAGTATGTCGACAACGCCGGTACGTCGCACACGGTATATAGCAATTCGAACGACGTCACGTCGGTCGTGCCGGGCGTTCAGCTCGACTTGCAAGAGGCGGTCGACGGCACGATCGTCACGCCGGTCACCGTCTCCGTCGCGCAGGACAGCAGCGCGCTGCAGAGCTCGATCGGCGACTTCGTGAAAGCGTACAACGCGCTCATCGGTGAGATCGACACCGCCACCCAGGCGCCGGTCGTCGGCACGACCTCCAACTCGGACAGCGGCACGACAAAGGGGGAGCAGCTCACCGGCGGCGGCGTGCTGTTCAACAACCAGGACGTCAGCGATCTGCGCGACCAGCTGGTGAACCTCGTCTCGTCGATGAGCGGCACCGGCTCGAGCTCGTACAACTCGCTCGCCTCGATCGGGCTCAGCCTCGACTCGTCGTTCACCGTCGACAGCGCCGACTCGAGCGACTCCTCGAACACGAGCGCCCAAAACGACGTCTCGCAGCAGACGTTCGACGGAACCAGCGGCCGGCTCAACGCGCTCGACGTGTCGACCTTCACCGCGGCGCTGGCCGCCGACTCGAGCGCAGTGGCGGCGCTCTTCACCGGCGCGAACAGCGTCGTCGGCCAGATCGGCTCCTACCTCACCTCGGTGTCGGGTCTGCCGACGCAGCTCAGCGGCTCGATCGCCGGGACCGTGCCGCCCGAGTCGCTGTTCTCGACGCTGTCGAGCGAGAACGCCGATCAGGTGCAGTCGCTGCAGCAGCAGATATCGCTCATCACCGACCAGGCCAACCAACAGGCGGACCAATTGCGGCAAGAGTTTACCAACAGCGAGACCCAGATCGCCCAGCTCCAATCGATGCAGAGCGAACTCGGCGCGCTCGCCGGGTCGTCGAAATCCGCATGACGGCAGCCACCAACGCGAACCTGCGCTACCTGGAGGCGTCGATCAACTCGGCCAGCCCCGAGGAGCTCATCATCAAGGTCTACGACGCGCTGCTGCTGTTCGCGCGTCAAGCGCTCGAGGCGATGGAAACGCGGCCGCACGACATTCAGGCGCGGCACGACCTCCTGCGCCGCGCGCAGCGCGCCTGCGCCCTGCTGATGGGCTCGCTGCGGCTCGACCTCGACAGCGACATCCCTGGCAACCTCTTTCGCATCTACGAGTTCTGGCACCACCAGCTGGTGGCGGCGAACATGCAAGGCGACCCGCAGAAAGTGCGCGACGTGCTGCCGATGATCGCCGGGATGCGCGAGACCTGGATCGAGGCGATCAGACGCTTTCGCAGTGAGTCGGCGGAAGGCGCGCAGCTCAGTGCCCTCGTCGGCTGAGCCCGCGCGCGACGCCGTCGTGCGCGCGATCATCGCGCTCGAACGTTCGTGTCTCGAGGCCGAATCGGCGTTCGTCGGCCGCCGCTGGCGCGACGTCGGCGCCGCCTTCGCCCGCCAGACCGCGCTGACCGACGACTTGCGGGGGCTGTTCGCGGCCGCCCCGGAGACCGCGCCGGATGCCGACGCCAAAGTCGCGCGCCGCGTGCGCGGTATCCTGGCCTACCGCGGCGATCAGCTGCGCCGCATGCAAGCCTACCGCGACTCCGTCTCCGAACGTTTGCGCTCGATCGGCAAGGTCAACGCCTTGTCGCGCACCATCGGCCGCCGGCGTTTGGCGGGGCGGCTGCTCGACGGTCAGTTCTAGCTTCGTTTCAGTCGGACCGCGACGATCGGGGCCGGCGAACAGGAGTGTCGTTGCGGACGGCTCGTGGCGTTCGCCGCCCCTGGGGACGCCGACAGCAGCTTCACGCGACGGCGTCACGCAACGCGCCGACGAGCGCGCGTCCGGCGTCGTGCAGCAGCGGATCGTCGGCGGTCAGCGGGTCGTAACCGCGATCGACGGAACGGCGAACCGTCACGCGCATCAGCCACGCGCCGGCCGCGACCCGGTACGTCGCGAGCGCTTCGCCGGCGCGCTCGGCGGTCTCGGACGCGACGTTCTCGAGCGCGCGCGGGCAGACGGCGAGCAGCACCTGGACGCCGCGCAGAAAGAGGTCCTCGAGGTCGCGGTCCAGCACCGCGCGCAGCGCGCCGAGCCCGCGCTCGTCGAGCCTCAGCGCGAGCAGCGGACCGTCGCTGCCGACGTGCCCCGCCGGCGCCAGCGCGAACGGCCGAATCGCCGCCAGCGCTTGGCGCGTCACGACCGGCGGCGTCGCGCGCTGGAGTCGCGCCGCGACCAGCGCGCGCGGCAGCGCGGCCGAGACCGAACGCGCGAAATCGCGGACACCGAGCGAGTCGCCCACCGGTGCGTCGACGGCCGCGATCGACGAGAGCAGTGCCAGGCCGGCCAGACCGTGCGGCACACCGCCCGCGAAGACGCGCTCGAGCGCGCGCACTTCGTCGGGCTCCAGGCTCCGCAGCAGCGTGAACTCCGGCGCCGATTCGGCTTCGGCCGCCGGCGCGGCCTGGTGTTCGCGCGGCGCTGCGCGTTTGCGGACGCGCTTCGGCGATTTGGATGTGGTTTTGGGTTTGAGCCTGCGTTTGGGTTCGGGTGTGAGTTCGCGCTCGGGCTCGCGCTCGAGTTCGGGTTCGATCTCGAGGGCGTTCGGCGCGGCGGTCTCGTCGATGAGCGCGTCGACGCGCGCATCGGTGACGGGTGCGGGCTCGGTCTGCGGCATGCTCGAGGCGCGCAGCTCGTCGTCGGTCTCGCCCGACTCGAGCTCGAAGAACGGCCGCGGCCGATCGATCGCGGCGTGACCGGCCCGGCGCGAGAGGCGCAGCGCGGGACCGGAGATCGTCGGCACGCCGGGCGCGCCGGCGTGAACGGCGACGTCGAGGGGTTCGGTGCCGGGGAGCACGCGCAGCGCGAAGCGCACTCGGAGCTGATGGCCGGCGGCGACCGTTCCGATCGCCAGACCTTCGCCCAGCAGCGCGTCGCCGTCGAGCGGCGCATCGTCGCAGGCGAACGAACCGGCAACCGGCTCGGCGCCGGGCGGCGCGAGGACGCGCAGCACGACCTCGTGGGCATCGACGTCACCGTCGTCGTGCAGGCTGACGACGACCGTGACGACCGCACCGGGGATCAGCGCGCGGTCGGGCCGCGCCGCGACCGCGACGCGGAGGACGGCGCGGCGCGGCGCGGTGGGCGGGTTGTCGCCGACCATCGACTCCGCGCCGAAGCGCGCCGGGGTCGAGGACGGCGGCGGCGGCAGCGCCGCGAGCCCGAGCTCTTCGCGACGCCGCCGTTCGAGGAGCCGGCTGTCCGCGTCGCGGTCGAACAACTCGTCCAGGCCGGCGTCGCCCCCGTTCATCGCAACCGCAGGGCGGGCAGCCACTTGAACCAGCGGCGCACCGCGGCAGCCGGTGCGGACGCCGCCGTCGGCTCGCCGCTACGGCTCTCGACCGGCGCGACCGCTTCGGCCGCGGCCGGCGCCGGATGCGCCAATGCGAGGCCGCGCGCTCGCACCGCGGCCTGCGCGTCGACGCGAGTCGCGCGCGCCCGTCCGTTCGCGGCGGCCTCGCGCAAGGTGGCGTGCGCGAGCGTCAACAGGCGCCGGGGCGTTCCGCCGGCGACGGCGACGAGCGTATCGAGCGCGTCGTCGTCGAATGGCAAGCCGGCTTCGAGGGTCGCGCCGGCGCGCGCGACGCGGTGCGCGATCAGCGCGCGGGCTTCGTTGTCGTCGAGCGGTTCGAGCGCGATCCACTCATCGACGCGGTCGGCGAGGTCGTTGCGCGCGTCGATGCGCGCGCGCAGGTCGCTCTGGCCGAACAGCACGACGTTGAGCAGCTTGCGCTGCGGGACGTCGTAGTTGAGCAGCAGGCGCAGCACCTCGAAGATCTCGTCGCTCGCGTTCTGCGCTTCGTCGATCAGCAGCGCGAGGATCAGGCCGTCGATGACCGCGGCGTCGTAGAGGTAGTTCTTGAGCGCGTTCTTGAGCGCCGCGGGCGAGCGCGGCGGCAGCGCCAGTCCGAACGAGCGCGCGACGCCCAGCAAGAACTCGGCCTCGGTGCTGAACGACGGATCGAGGATCTTGCCCAGCCGGACCTCGTCGCGGGCCAGGAGCTCGCGCTCGATCTGCGCCATCAGGCTGGTCTTGCCGGTCCCGGGATCGCCGACGACGATCTGCAAGCCGCGCGACTCGAGCACGCCGCCGACGAGCTCGTCGCGCGCCCGCAGCAGCCGCGGCGTCGTGCGATAGAAATGCGGGTCGGCGGTGTCGAGGAAGGGATCGCGCTCCAACCCGAAGTGCCGGTAGTACGGGGTCATCCGTCCTGGTGCTTCGGCGCCGCCGCCGGACGCGGCCTGTCCCTTCAGCGATCCATTTGGACTGCCGATACCTAGCAGGATGCTGATTGATTCGGCCGTCTTGCCGCGTCGAGATTCGGCCGTTTCGTGAAGGCGGTCATCCTGGCCGGCGGCCTGGGCACCCGCATCAGCGAGGAGACGACGACCCGGCCCAAGCCGATGGTCGAGCTGGGCGGGCGCCCCGTCCTGTGGCACATCATGAAGACGTACTCGAGCTACGGCATCGACGAGTTCATCGTGTGCTGCGGCTACAAGGGCTACGTCATCAAGGAGTTCTTCGCCAACTACGCGCTGCACGCGTCGGACGTGACGTTCGACATGCGCGAGCGCTCGATGCGCGTCCATAGCTGCGCCGTCGAGCCCTGGAAGGTGACGCTGGTCGACACCGGCGACGAGACGATGACCGGCGGCCGGCTGCTGCGCGTGCGCCGCTACCTCGACGACGAGCCGTTCTGCTTCACCTACGGCGACGGATTGTGCGACGTCGACGTGCGCGCCGTGATCGCGCACCACCGCGCGTCGGGCGCGCTGGCCACCATGACGACCGTGCAGCCGCCGGGGCGCTTCGGCGCCGTGCGGCTGGACGAGCAGAAGATCGTCTCGTTCGACGAGAAGCCCGAGGGCGACGGCGCCTGGATCAACGGCGGTTATTTCGTTCTGTCGCCGGGCGTGTTCGACTACATCGACGGAGACCACACGGTGTGGGAGCGCGAGCCGCTCGAGCGGCTGGCGGCCGACGGCAAGCTGGCGGCCTTCGTGCACCGCGGCTTCTGGCAGCCGATGGACACGCTGCGCGATAAGACGCTGCTCGAAGACTCGTGGGCGCGCGGCCGCGCGCCCTGGAAAGTCTGGGCCTAGTGCGGGCGGCGACGGGCGACTGCGGCCGGCATCCGCTCATCAGCGTCCTGATCCCGAACTACAACTACGTCAAGTACGTCGCGACGGCGGTCGACAGCGCGCTCGCGCAGACGTATCCCAACCTCGAAGTCGTGGTCAGCGACAACTGCTCGACCGACGGCGCTTGGGAACTGCTCAACGAGCGCTACGGCGGCGACTCTAGGGTGCGCTTGTACCAGAACGCGACCAACGTCGGGATGGCGCGCAACTTCGACCGGCTGCTGGAGCTCGCGCGCGGCAGGTACGTGCTGTGCCTGTCGTCGGACGACTTCTTGTTCCCGCCGCACCTGGCGCAGCTCGAAGCCGGCTTCGCGCGCGACCCGCAGCTCGACGTGGTCTACTGCAACGCCTACTTCGCGCACGAAGACGGAACGGTCTACACCGCGCGCGCGATGCCGGGGCAGTTCCCGGTCGACTTCGTCGACGCACGCGACGAGCTGGTCGAAGAGTTCACCACCGTCTGCCCGGTCTGCTTTCCGTGCGCGCTGTTCAAGCGCGAGGTTTTGCTCGAACCGGGGCTGTGCGGCGACCCGCAGAACGGTCAAGACGCGCGCGACTGGGAGCTGATCATCCGGCTCGCGCTGGCCGGCAAGCGCTTCGGCTACGTCGCGCGTCCCACGATGGCGATCCGCCTGCACGGCGATCAGTTTTCCGGCGACGCGTATCACCGCTCGGGCCGCAATGTGCTGGACTTCGCGTCCTACGTCGAGCGGTACGTCGACCACCCGGAGTTCGTGCGGCGGATGCGCGGGCGCGAGCTCGGCGTCGCCAAGCTGCTCGCGGTGCTCGTCGCGCAGGCGCCCGGGATGAACGGCGGCGTGACGCCGTTCGACGACGCGCAGCTCGCGCGCTTCGCGGCGCTCGAGCGGCGGCTGCGCGAGCGCGCCGCCGTGTATGAGCCGGCGCGGGTGCGCGAGTCGCGGATCAGCGTCGTCGTGCAGACCGCCGGCGCACCGCGCCCGCTGCTGCGCGCACTCGATTCGCTCGTCGCGCAGCGCTTCGACAACTGGGAGGCGGTGGTCGTCGATCACGGCGCGATTCCGGCCGAGGCGCTGGTGCGCGCGCACCCGGCCTGGGAGCGCATCGCCTACGCCAGACTGCCCGTGCCGCACACCGCCGGCGCGGCGCGCAACCTCGGGCTGCGCATGATCCGCGGCGAGTACGTCGCGTTTCTCGAAGCCGACGACCGCTTCGCGCCCGATCACCTCGAGCGCGCGGTCGGCGCGATCGAGAATCGCGGCGCGCTGGGGTCGCTGGCCGCGTCGCGGCTCGTTGTCGAGCGCACGGATCCCGTCGCGAGCCTGGGCGAGATTCTCGACGAGCTGGGGCCGTTCGGCGGCGACGAAGCCGACCTCGACCGGCTCGACGTCGCGCACGCCGTTCCACTCGGCGCGCTCGTCTTCTACCGCGGCTTGCTCGACCGAGTGGGCCACTGCAACGACTCGGCGCCGATCCTCGACGACTGGGACTTCGCGCTGCGCCTCGCGCGCGCCGCGCGCTTCGCGCCGACGCGGGCGGTGACGCTCGACGTGACGGTGCGCCTGAACTTGGTGGCGCAGCGGTTGGGTCCGGCGCTGGTCCACTACCTGGCCGTGCTCGACGCGCTCTACGCCGCGCACCCGGCCGACGCGCGCGTCGCCGAGCTGCGCGGGCGTCACCGCGCGCAGGTCGGCATCGCCCTGGGCGCGGCCGCCGACTGGCTGCGCGAGCCCCGCGGAGTCGTCGCGTTCATGGACGTCCTCGGCGGCCGTGAGCCTGCGGTCGGCGCCGCGATCCGTCAGCCGGCCTGAGCGGCGCGGGAACGAAGGCGCGCGTGCCCGTCACCGCCACCGGTTTCGACCTATGCGCCACATCGCTGGAGGGCGTGTACCGCGTCACGCTCGGCCGGGTTCGCGACGAACGCGGCTCGTTCGTGCGGACCTTCGATGCGGCAGCCTTCGCCGCGCACGGCCTGACGTCGACGTGGGCCGAGCACGGTGAGGCCATCAACCTGCGCGCGGGGACCATGCGCGGACTGCATTTTCAACGCGAGCCGCACGGCGAGATCAAGCTGATCCGCTGCACGCGCGGCGCGGCGTTCGACGTGATGCTCGACGCGCGCGCCGGCTCGCCGACCTTCGGCCGCTGGGAGGCTTTCGATCTTCGCGGCGGCGACGACGTCGCGCTCTACGTGCCGGCGGGACTTGCGCACGGCTATCAGACCCTGCGCGACGACACCGTGCTGGACTACCTCCACTCGTCACCGTACACCGCCGAAGCCGCGACCGGCTACCGCTACGACAGCCCCGCGCTCGCCATCCCCTGGCCCGTGCCGGTCACCGCGATCAGTCCGCGCGACCTCGCTCTGCCGGCGTTCGAGATTCAGGAGAAGAAGCTCCAGACCGCTTCGATCACGCGTTCCACCGCGCGCTCGGCCATGAGCGAGTGCAGCGGCAGCGTCACGACCTGTTCGACGGCGCGCTCGGTCACCGGCATCGGCGTGCGGCGCGCGGCGGCGAAGTACGTGTGGCGGTGGACCGGGACGAAGTGGATCCCCGCGTCGACGCCGCGCGCCGCCAAGTGCTCGATGAAGGCTGCGCGCGCCTCGGCCGGCACGCGCAGGCTATAGATGAAGGGCGACACGTCGCAGTAGTCGCGGCGCATGACGCGCACGCCCGGCAGCTCGGCGAAGGCGGCCGAGTAGCGCTCGCAGACCGCGCGGCGCGAAAGGATGAACTCGTCGACCCGCTTGATCTGCGAGACGCCGACGCTGGCCATGATGTTGGTGAGGTGGTAGCGGAAGCCTTCGCTCACCACGTCGTAGTCCCAGGCGCGCTTGTTCCGGTAGCGCAGTGTCGTGTCTTTGTCGACGCCCAGCAGGCGCAGCCGCTGCAAGCGCTCCGCTTCGCCGCGATCCGGCGTGATCACGCAGCCGCCGTCGATCGACGTGATGATCTTGACCGGGTCGAAGCTGAAGAACTGCAGGTCGCCGCCGCTGCCGATCCTGGCGTCGCCGACGGTCGTGCCGAAGGCGTGACAGGCGTCCTCGATGACGCGCAGGCCGTGCTCGCGCGCCAGCGCGTGGACCTCGTCGATCCGGCACGGCACGCCGGCGAAGTGCAGCGGCACGATCGCCCGGGTGCGCGGTCCCACCAGCGTCGCCGCCGAAGCGACGTCGATTCCGAGATCGTCCTCGCGCACGTCGCACATCGCGACGTCGGCGCCGGTGGCGTGGATCGCCTGGTGGTCGGCGACGTAGTTGAACGACGGCGTGATCACCTCGTCGCCGGGACCGATCCCCGCCGCCAGCAACGCGATGTGCAGCGCCGACGTGCCGGTGTTGGTGCAGACCACGTAGCGGTCGCGCAGGCCGAGGTAGGCGGCGATCCGCTCTTCGAACTCCTTGGTCGTCGCGCCCATCCCGAGCCAGCCCACGTCGAGCGCGTCGGTGAGGTGTTTGAGCGTGTCGACCCCGACGTAGGGCGCGAAAACCGGCACCCGTCCGTCGGTGGACGGGGGGACGGGCGGCCGCTCGACCAGGTTCATGCTATTGTTCGGGGCCTCCGTTGACGATTACCCTATCGGTGAACGAGTTGCCGACCTTGAGCGCGCCGTCCGGCGGCGCGGTCGATCCGCACGACCCCAAGGACGTCACGCTGCTGCGCCGGATGGGCGCCGATCCGGCGGTGCGGGCGGCCTGGCGGCGCGCCTTCGAGCTCATCGCACCGTACCGGTACGCCTACAACTGGACGTGGCTGGGCCGGCCGGCGATCCAGTTCCCGCAAGACCTCGTCGCGCTGCAGGAGATCATCTGGCGCACCCGGCCCGAGGTGATCGTCGAGACCGGGATCGCGCACGGCGGGTCGCTGGTCTTCTCGGCGTCGATGCTCGCGCTGCTGGGCGGGGAGCGCGAAGCGATCGGCATCGACGTCGACATTCGCGCGCACAACCGCGCGGAGATCGAGCGCCATCCGCTGGCGTCGCGCATCGTGATGTTCGAGGGCTCGTCGGTCGACGGCGACGTCGCCGCGCGCGTGCGCGCGCGGGTGGCGGGCCGGGACGCGATGGTGGTGCTCGACTCCAACCACACCGCCGATCACGTCGCGCGCGAGCTCGCGCTGTATGCGCCGCTGGTGCGCAGCGGCTTCTTCCTCGTGGTGATGGACACTGCGGTCGAATACGCCGATCCGGCCTCGATCGTCGACCGTCCGTGGGGACCTGGGAACAACCCGATGACGGCGGTCGACGAGTTCCTGGCGCGCGAGACGCGTTTCGTCGTCGATGAAGAGTACGACGCGAAGCTGCTGTTCACCGTCGCGCCGCGCGGCTATCTGCGCGCGACGGGCGACCCGCAGCCGACGTGACCGTCAGCCGGCCGCCGCGCGAGGACGACGTGCCGGCGTTGGCCGAGCTGCGCAACGACCTCGCGACGCAGTACGCGCTGCTGGCGACGCCGCGCCCCAACACGTTCGACGACGTGCGCGCCTGGCTCAGCCGGCGGACCGCCGATCCGGCCGCGCTGTTCCACGTCGTGGCCGACGAGACCGGCGCCGCGGTCGGTTTCACCCAAGTGATCGAGATCGACGAGACCGGGCGGCACGGAATGTTCGGCATTGCGATCGATCGGCGCCATCGCGGGCGCGGGCACGGCCGCGCGGCGCTCGAGCACGTCTTCTCGGCGGCGCGCGCCGACGGCCGGCTCGACAAGCTCGTGCTGCACGTCGCGGCCGACAACACGCGGGCGCGCACGCTGTACCGCTCGGCCGGATTCGTCGAGGTCGGCGTGCACCGCCGGCACTACCGCGCGCCCGACGGCTGGCACGACGTAACCGTGATGGAGCGCTTTTTGGCGGAGACGCCGTGAAAACCGTCGTCGTGCTGCAGCCGCAGTTCTTTCCGTGGCGCGGCGTGTTCGAGCAGATCCGGCTGGCCGACGAGTTCGTCCACCTCGACGACGCGCAGTTCCAGAAGGGCGGCTTCACCAACCGCGTGCAGATCAAGACGGCGGCCGGACCGCTGTGGCTGACCGTTCCGGTGCTGCGCTCCGGCAAGCTGCCGCCGATCGGCGAGGTCGAGATCGACTACAAGACCGACTGGCGCGAGAAGCACCTGCGGACGTTCGCGATGAGCTACGCGCGCGCGCCGTTCGCGCGCGCGGCGCAGGCGATCGTCGACGACGTCTACGCCGCGCGGCCGCGCACGATCGCCGAGCTGGACATCGCCGGACTCGAGCGCTGCTGCGCGGAGCTGGAGCTGCGGCCCCAATTCACGCGCGCGTCATCGACCCCCGTGGGCGGTGCGAAAACCGACCGGCTGGCCGCGCTGCTCGTGCCGCGCGGCGCGACCTGCTACGTCACCGGCTTGGGCGCGCTCGACTACCTCGACGCGCCGCGGCTCGCCGCCGCCCGGATCGACGTGCGCGTGATGCGCTATACGCGCCGTCCCTATCACCAGCTGCACGGCGCGTTCGATCCGCACGTCTCGATCCTCGACGCGATCGCGAACCTGGGGCCGGCCGCGGCGTCGTCGCTCGAGTCGAGCGCGATCCCGTGGGACGACGTCGCCCGCACGCCGGCGCAGGCGGCAAGCTGATGGTCGAGCGCGCACCCGCGAGGATCGAAGAGCGCTTCGCCGCCGACGGCTTCGTCGTGCTGCGCGGCTGGCTCGACGTCGAGCGTGAGCTCGCGCCGCTACAGCGCGAGCTCGGGCTGCTGATCGTGCACGCCGCGCGCGCCTGCGGCGCGCACTACGCGGTGCCGGACGACCCGGCCGAGTTCGACCGCGGCTACTTGGCACTGGTCGCCGCCCATCCCGACGTGCAGCCGCTGGTGTACGACATGGCCAAGAATCTCGTCGCGTTTCAGCGGCTGATCGTCGACGAGCGTTTGGCCGGACTCTTCCGCGCGCTGCGCGGCAGCGAGCTGGCCGGAACCGCGCCGGGCTCCAACGGCGTGCGCATCGACCGTCCCGGCGACGACCGCCGCGCCGCGCCGTGGCATCAGGAGTTCCAGTACCAGTTTCGCAGCCTCGACGGGATCACGTTTTGGATCCCCTTGGTGCCGGTGGTCGCGGCGATGGGACCAGTCGTGCTCGCGCGAGGCTCGCATCACCACGGCGTCGAGCCGCTGATCGACACGTCGGGAGGCGGCGAATCGGAGACCGCCGACGGCGCGTACGGTGCGCTGCGCATTCCGGACGAAGCGGCGATCGCAGGGCGCTACGAGCTGTGCGCACCCGAGTCGCGGCCCGGCGATCTGTTCGCGTTCGACTTTCTCACCTTGCATGCGTCGGGCGCGAACGCCGGCACGCGCGCACGGTGGACGGCGCAGATCCGGTACTTCAACTTCGGCGAGCCGTTCGGCGCGAGCGTCCGCTGGATGGGCGGGCTCAAGCACGGCACGACGCTGGCCGGCGCCAACGCGCTCCTGTCGCAGGCGCGCGAGTCGGCGCTGCAGCGGTGATCGCCGGTCCCGAGGTCGACCTCGCCTGTCTCGTGTGCGGCGCAGCCTGCGGCGCGCCGGCATACCGTCACGACGGCGCGATCTCCGTGTCGTCGACCGCGCGGCCCGTCGCCGCGCCGACCGCGGTGTTCGTCTGTGCGGTCTGCGCGCACGTCCAGACGCCGCCGGTCGGCGACCTGCGCGCGTACTACGATACCGCGTACAACGTCCACCTCGAGAGCGACGACGCCGACGATCTGTACGACGTTCGCGACGGCGTGCCGGTCTATCGCGCCCAGCATCAGGCCGACGTCGCGCTGGCGAAGCTGGCGTTGCCGCGCGGCGCGTCAGTGCTCGACTACGGCTGCGGCAAAGGGATGACGCTGCGCGCGCTGCTCGCCGCGCGGCCCGACCTCGACGGCGCGGTGTTCGACGTCAGCGACGCGTACCGCGACGCATGGAACGCGTTCGTCCCGGTCCGGAATCAGGCCGCGTACGCGACGCCGGCCGCCTGGAACGGTCGATTCGATGCCGTGTTGTCGTTCTTCGCGCTCGAGCACGTCGGCGACCCGCGCGGTTTCCTAGCCGCGATCCGCCGGCTGCTGCGACCCGGCGGCACGCTGCACCTGACGGTGCCCGACCTGCGGCGCAACGCCGGCGACTTCATCGTCGTCGATCACGTCAACCACTTCATGCCGACCTCGCTGCGCCGCGTCCTGACCGCGGCCGGCTTCACCGACATCCGGCTCGACGAGGAGTCGCACGACGCGGCCTACGTGGTGAACGCGCGGCGCGGCGCCGCCGAGGGCAGCCGCGAACCGCACGCGCGCGCCGGCGACGCGCGCGAAGTCCCCGAGCTCGTCGCCGAAGCGGCCCGCTGCGCCGCGTTCTGGACCGCCGCGAGCGACTCGGTGCGCCGGTTCGAGCGCGAGCGTGCCTGCGGCCGGCCCGCCGCGATCTACGGCAGCGGCTTCTACGGCGTGTTCATCGCCGGCCGCCTCGCCGACCGCTCGAACGTGCGCGCCTTCCTCGACCGCAATCCGCACCAGCAGCGCAAGCGCATCTTCGACCTGCCCGTGCTGGCGCCCGAGCAAATCTCCGACCAGATCGACGTCGTGTACGTCGGGCTCAATCCGGTCCGCGCGCGCGAGATCGTCGCCGCGCTCGAGCCGCTGCGCCGCCGTTCCCGCGAGATCTTCTATCTCGAATAACGAGCCGGCGACGGCGGAAGCCTAGCGAACCGCGACGGTGATCGTGCGCGTCTGCACGCCCGATGCGTCGAGCGGGCGGCGCAGGCTGAAGGAAATCACGGCGTCCCCGGACTGCGAACCCGCGAGCTGGAACGTCCGTCGCCCGCCCGCGCCGACCCCCGAGCCGCCGGGCTCGAACTGCGGGTCGCCGGCCGTTTCGAGTCCGTCGACCCGGTCGACGTGCCAACGGTAGCCGGTGGTCGGATTCTCCGGCAGGCTGATCTCGAACGGCTCGCCGGAGCGCGCGTCGACGCGCGCTCCGTCAGCCGGATCGTCGTGCCGAATCACGGGATCGCACCCCCGGCGTCACTGCGTCTCCTGGCGAATCGTCCAGAAGTCGTTCGCCAGACGGTGCGACGTGATGTACGCGTACGGCATCTTGAAGTATCCTTGCAGCCCCCAGTTCGCGGCCCAGGAGTTGCGCACGAGCATCGTCTGATCGCCGTCGTCGTAGCCGACGGCCATGACGGCGTGACCGCCGACGACCTGCTCTTTGGCCGCCGGCATCTTCAATATCCCGCTCTGCGCCATCGCCGCGCTCTCGAAATACTCGTAGACGGTGAACCCGAAGACGAACGGGAAACCCTCGGCCAGGCAGCCTCGGATCTGCGCGATGTCCTGCACGACGCGGTAGTAGCGCGTGGCGAGCGTCTTCTTCGCGTCGGTGTACGCCTGCGCGGGCGGCGCCGCGGCGAACTTCGTAATGTCGTACGGCCAGTTGGTCTCCGGGCACGCGCCCAGCGTCGCGACCGACTTGATGCCGTCGCGAATCTGCGCGCCGCTGTCGCTGGCGACGGTCCCTTCCATCTTGCGCTCGTTGTAATAGATGAAGAGCCGGGACGGCATGAACTGCGGCTGGTGAATGAATTCGACGGCGGCGCTGATCGCGTTCGCCGTGCAGCTTCCGAGCTGTCCTTGGTCGTACACCGGCGGACACTGCGGCCGAAGGTCGACGCTCGCGGGCAGGTTGGTCACCTGCGCGTACGGCGCCGCATAAAGCAAGTCTCGTGTGTCGGGCAGATCCGGGTGCCACCCGTACCCGGCAATCTTGCGCTGCGGCGGCTCCGCGCCCGAGACCGACGCTGGTTGGTCTGCCATTGGTTCCCCTCCACCCGATGGCCGCGGCGGAAATGCCGGCGTGCCGGGCGAACATTAGCCCGCATTGTCTATTAGAGCAAATAGGCGAAACTCCCTGTCGCGCCGGCGGGCGCGCGCGATGGCCGCCGGATCGGTCGCGGCGCCTCTAGCGGCCGCATGATATAGTGTTGGGGTTGTCCTCGGGAGACCCCGGGGCCGCACTTCACCCGCTCGGAGAGCGGGGGCAGCATGCCTCCATCACGGCGCCAAGGACGGCGGCGCGGAGCGCAGAGAGAGGTTCTTTTCATGGCGTCAGCCGTCACCATGCGCGCCCTTCTGGAGGCCGGTGTCCACTTCGGGCACCAGACGCGCCGCTGGAATCCGAAGATGAAGCCGTACATCTTCCAAGAGCGCAACGGCATCTACATCATCGACCTGTCCCAGACGCTGGCAATGCTCAACGCCGTCTACGACTCGGTCAAGCAGATGTCGCGCGAAGGCCGGGTGATCTTGTTCGTCGGCACCAAGAAGCAGGCGCAGGACGTCGTGCGCGAAGAGGCCGACCGCGCCGGGACGTTCTTCGTCAACCAGCGCTGGCTCGGCGGCACGCTCACCAACTTCGCGACGATCCAGAAGCGCATCTCCCGGCTGCGCGAGCTCGAAGGGATGCGCCAGCAAGGCACCTTCGATCTGCTCCCCAAGAAAGAGGTCGCGCGGCTGACCGACGAGCTCGAGAAGCTCGAGAAGTTCCTGGGCGGGATCAAGGACATGCACCGACTGCCCGACGCGATCTTCATCGTCGATCCGAAGAAGGAGCGCATCGCCGTCGCCGAGGCGCAGAAGCTGCACATCCCGATCATCGCCGTGATCGACACGAACTGCGACCCCGACGAGATCGACTACGCGATTCCGGGCAACGACGACGCGATCCGCTCGGTGCGCTTGATGGTGTCGACCATCGCCAACGCGATCATCGAGGGCAAGACCGAGACCGAGTCGGCCTACGACGCGGCCGACTACGACCAACAATATGCGGATGTGGCCACCGAGCCCGAGCCGGCCGCCGTCTAGTCCGATCGCCTGCAAGAAAATCATCACGACGTGAACACTGCCTACAAACCCAGCGCTGAGGAGATCAAGCGCCTGCGCGACGAAACCGGCGCGGGTATCTCCGACGTCCGCAACGCCCTGATTTGGGCCGAAGGCGAGTTCGACCGCGCCCGCGCGCGGCTCGGGGAGCTCGGTCAGGCCAAGGCCGAGAAGAAGTCCGAGCGCGCGGCCAACGAGGGTCTCATCGCTTCCTATATCCACGCCGGCGGCAAGATCGGCGTGCTGGTCGAGGTCAACTGCGAGACCGACTTCGTCGCGCGCAACGAGCGGTTCCGGGAGCTGGTGCGCGATGTCGCGATGCACGTCGCCGCGATGTCGCCGCAGTATCTCGACCGCGAGTCGGTGCCCGACGATGTGCTGGGCGGCGTCAAGGCCGAGCTCGAGAAGACCGTCCCGACCGGCAAGCCGCCCGAGGTGGTCGAGAAGATCCTGGCCGGAAAGCTCAACAAGTGGTACGAGGAGCACACGCTGCTCGAGCAGCCGTTCGTCAAGGACGACGCGCAGTCGGTCGGCGAGCTCGTCAACGGCGTCTCCGGCGTTCTCGGCGAGAAGATCCGGGTGCGGCGCTACATGAAGTACGCGCTCGGGGAAGAATAGACAAGAACAGATAGGAGGGTCCCGGTGAGTCCCGCTTACGAACGCGTTCTGCTCAAGCTCTCGGGCGAGGCGTTCGCCGGGCGCGGCGGCACCGTCGACGTCGACACGACCACCGCAATGGCGCGCGAGATCGCGCAGCTGCACATCGCCGGGATCAGCACCGCGGTGGTGGTGGGCGGCGGCAACATCTGGCGCGGCAAGATCCACGAGGCCGCCGGGATGGAGCGCGCCACCGCCGATTACATGGGGATGCTCGCGACCGTGATCAACGCGCTGGCGCTGCAGGACTCGCTCGAGCGAATCGGCGTGCCGTCGCGCGTGCAGACCGCGATCGCGATGAACGCGATCGCCGAGCCGTACATCCGGCGGCGCGCGATCCGCCATCTCGAAAAGGGCCGGGTCGTGATCTTCGCGGCGGGCACGGGCAACCCGTACTTCACCACCGACACGACCGCGGCGCTGCGCGCGGTCGAGGTCGGCGCGCAGGCGATCCTCAAGGCCACCAAGGTCGACGGCGTCTACAGCGCCGACCCGTTCAAGGACCCGTCGGCGACCCGTTTCACCCAGCTCGACTACCTGCGCGTGCTCGAGCTGGGCCTCGAGGTGATGGACTCCACGGCGCTGACCCTGTGCATGGACAATGCGCTGCCGATCATCGTGTTCGACATGAACGTCCCGGGCAACATCCGGCGGGTCGCCTACGGCGAGCCGATCGGGACGACCGTCTCCCGGAGTGCGTCGCGCCTGCACGGCGAAGAGGTCGGCCATGCTGGATGATGTATATCGCGACGCGGAAGCGCGCATGGCCAAGGCGCTCGAGGCGACCCGCAGCGACTTCGCCTCCATTCGCACCGGCCGCGCCTCGCCGCAGCTGCTCGACCGGCTGCACGTCGAGGCGTACGGATCGTCGGTCCCGCTCAAACAGGTGGCCAGCGTGAACTCGCCCGACGGCCGTTCGCTCGCGGTGACGGCTTTCGACAAGAGCGTGGTCGGCGCGATTCGCAAGGCGATCGAGACGAGCGATCTCGGCCTCAACCCGAACGTCGACGGCTCGACGATTCGGCTCTCGATCCCGCCGCTGACCGAAGAGCGGCGCAAAGACCTCGTCAAGCTGGTCAAGAAGAAGTCCGAAGAGCACAAGGTCGCCGTGCGCAACATCCGTCACAAGGCCAACGACGACGTGAAGGCGCTGGCCAAGAACGGAACCATCACCGACGATCAGATCAAGCGCGGCACCGACCAGGTGCAGAAGCTCACCGACAAGTTCATCAAGCAGATCGACGATCTCGTCCACGGCAAAGAAAAAGAAATAATGGAGGTTTGAGCGCTGAACGAGCGCTCAAACCCGAGGGGAACCGGAATCGTCAGGATGCGCCAAGAAGACGTGGTGATGATGCCTTGGGTCGCGGCGCGGCGGGTGCTTGGCGACCGGCCGCTCCGTTTTCGTCTGCTGGCGCCGCCCTATGCGGCGCTCGGTGTCGGGACGCTGCGCGCCTTGCGCGTCGAGCCGCTGGACGGCGAGCACGACGGGGCCTGGGAGCTCGTCGCCGGCTACGACCGCTACGAGCGGCTCTGAGTTGGCGACGCTGCTCAAGCCGCCGCGCGGCGTGACGCTCGACGCGACCCGGCTGCCGGCGCACGTGGCGATCATCATGGACGGCAACCGCCGCTGGGCGCGCTCGCGCCGGCTGCCGGCGATCGAAGGACACCGCCGGGGGATCGTCGCGCTGCGGGAGATCACGCGCGCCTGCAGCGACTGGGGCATTCCGATGCTCACCGTCTACGGATTCTCGACCGAGAACTGGAAGCGCGATAAGACCGAGATCTCGCTGCTGCTCGACCTGTGCGTGTACTTCGCGCAGAACGAGCTGGCCGAGCTGCGCCGCAACAACGTGCGCGTCAACGTCATCGGCCGCTACGAGCAGCTGCCGCCGGCCTCGAAGGACGCGCTCGACCGCCTCGTCGCCAACACCGCTCGCAACACCGGCTTGAGCTTGAATCTGGCGGTGAACTACAGCGCGCGCACGGAGCTGCGCGACGCGGTCGCGCGGATGATGCGCGAGGTGGAAGCGGGCCGCTTGGCGCCCGACGCGATCGAAGAGGACACGGTGGCGTCGTACCTGACGACCGCGGGGATGCCCGATCCCGATCTGCTGATCCGGCCCGGCGGCGAGTCGCGCGTGTCGAACTTCCTGCTCTATCAGCTCGCGCACACCGAGCTCGTCCTGCGCGACACGTTCTGGCCCGACTTCTCGCGCGACGCGTTCGCCGAGGCGATCGCCGAATACCAGCGCCGGTCGGCGACCGGATGACGACCGCCGCGCCGGCGGCCGGCGCCGCGAAGACGGCGCCTGGGCCCAAGCCACGGCCGGCCGTCAGCATGCAGCGGGTCGTCATCGGCTTGCTGCTCGCGGCCGTCGGGTTGGGTACCGTCGCCTGGCCGCCGGCGTTCTCCCTGCTCGTGCTGGCGATCGCGACGGGCTGTTTGTACGAGTTCGCCGGGTTGTCGGCGCGCAAGGGACCGCAGCTCGAGGTTCCGGTCGCCATGCTCGCAGTCTGGGTCTACATCATCCTGACCTACTTCGGGATGATTCACCGCTACGAAGGGATCGTGCTGGCGGCGACGGTCGTCGTGGCGCTCGCTACGGCGACGTTCACCGCCGACTCGGGCTACTTCGCGCGCACCGGCTACACGCTGTTCGGCGTGCTCTACATCGGCAAGCTGCTGACCTACTTCATCGCGATCCGCGCCTTGCACGACGGCGCGGTCTGGACGGTGTGGGTGATCTTCCTCGTCGCATTCACCGACATCTTCGCGATGCTGGTCGGCTCGACGTTCGGCCGCCACCGGCTCAACCGGCTGTCGCCGACGAAGACCGTCGAAGGCGCCGTCGGCGGGTTCGTCGCGGCGCTGCTCGCCGGGGCCGCGATCGCGCTGGTCCCGTGGGTGCACGTCGCGTGGTGGCAGGGCGTGATCGTCGCGGCGATCACCTCCGTCGCGGCGCAGGCCGGCGACCTCGTCGAGAGCGCGCTCAAACGCGACGCCGACGTGAAGGATGCCGGCTCGCTCATCTCCGGGCACGGCGGCGTCCTCGACCGCTTCGACTCGTACATCTTCGGCGGGATCGCGTTCTACTTCGCGCTGTACCTCATCGGCGTGATCTCCGAGTACCGGCTGGTGAACTCATGAAGCGGCGAGTTGCTATCCTCGTCCTTCGACAAGCTCAGGATGACATGGCGCGATGAAGCGGCGAGTGGCCATCCTCGTCCTTCGACAAGCTCAGGATGACATGGCGCGATGAAGCGGCGAGTGGCGATCCTTGGTTCGACCGGCAGCATCGGGACGCAGGCGCTCGACGTCATCGCGCGCCACGCCGACCGCTTCGAGATCGTGGGGCTGGCCGCGGGACGCAACCTCGAATTGCTCGCGCAGCAGGTCGAGCGCTTCGGGCCGCGCACCGTCGCCGACGCTCGCGACGGCGCGCGCGGACTGCACGCCGTCGCGTGCGAGTCGGGCGCCGACATCGTGCTGGCGGCGACCGACGGTGCGGTCGCGTTCGACGCGGTGTTCGCCGCGGTCGACGCCGGGATCGATGTCGCGGTCGCCAACAAAGAGCTGATCGTCGCTGCCGGCGAGCTGCTGGTCGAGCGCGCCGCGCGCAGCGGCGCCCGGCTGCTGCCGGTCGACAGCGAGCACTCCGCGCTGTTCCAGTGCCTGCAAGGCGCGCCGCGCGAGCGCGTCGCGGCGGCGATCATCACCGCGTCGGGCGGCCCGTTCTGGGACCGCACGCGCGAGCAGATGGAATCGGCGACGGTCGCCGACGCGCTGGCTCATCCGACCTGGCGGATGGGGGTGAAGAACACGATCGACTCGGCGACCCTGATGAACAAGGGATTGGAAGTGATCGAGGCCTCCAAGTGGTTCGGCCTCCCCGGCGAACGCGTCCACGTGGTGGTACACCGGACCTCGGTCGCCCACGGCTTCGTGGTCTTCACCGACGGCAACGTCGTCGGTCAGATCGCCGCGCCCGACATGCGGCTGCCGATCGGCTACGCGCTGGCCTACCCCGATCGGCTCGACGACGGCCGGCCGGCCGACGACCCGATCGAAGCGCTGGGCGGCAAGCGCGGCGCGGCGCTGACCGCGCTGGCGTTCGAACGGCCCGATCCGGTGCGCTTCCCGTGCCTGCGGCTGGCCTACGACGCGCTCGCAGCCGGCGGGACGGCGCCGGCGGTGCTCTCAGCAGCCAATGAGGTTGCCGTGGCAGCATTCACGGCGGGCGAGATCCGCTTCGGCGAGATCGCGGCCTGCATCGAAACAGCCCTCGAACGGGTCGCAAGACACAACGTCAGCCTCGAGGCCGTCCGCACCGCCGACCGCTTGGCTCGCATCGAGGCTCGCGCGTTCGCGTCAGGCCGCACCGCCAGGACCTCCCGGAGCACATGACCGCCGAAAACATCGCCGTCTTCCTCCTGATGCTGTCCGTCCTCGTGGTGCTCCACGAGTACGGACACTTCTTGGCCGCGCGCCGGTGCGGGGTGCGGGTCACCGACTTCGCGGTCGGGTTCGGGCCGACGCTGCTGCGCTGGACCTCACCGCGCAGCGGGACGAACTACCGCCTCAACCTGTTGCCGATGGGCGGCTACTGCCAGATGAAGGGTGAGGACGGCAAGTCCGAGGCCGAACAGCAGCGCGAGTTCCGCAGCGGCGAGGTTTTCGAGCACGACAACTTCCAGGCCAAGCCGCCGCTGCAGCGGCTGGCGATCGTCGGCGCCGGACCGGTTGCGAACTTCATCACCGCGCTGGTGATTCTGTTCGGCGCCGCGCTGGCGTTCGGGATCCCGGGCGACCTGCCGACCACCACGATCTATCAGCTGCTGCCGAACTATCCGGCGGCGCGCGCCGGGATGCAGCCCGGCGACCGCATCGTCTCGATCGACGGCAAGGCGGTGCAGGACGGCAACGTGCTCGTCGACACGATCAACCGGTCGTTGGGCAAGCCCTTGCGCGTCGTCTACCAGCGCTACGGCCGCGACTTCAGCGTGACCGCGACCCCGATCGTCGGTCCGGACGGCAAGCAGGTCGGCCACTTGGGCTTCTCCCCGCTGCCGGCGATGCAGCGGGTCGGCGTCGCCGACGCGTTGTCGTACACCTGGGATCAGTTCAGCAACGTCATCGGCCGCACGCTGGGGCTGCTCGGCAGCTTGGTGACGCATCCGTCGACCGTCGCCGGCCAGGTCCAAGGCCCGATCGGCATGGCGCGCGTCACGGCGCAGGCCCAGCAGTTCGGTCCGGCCGTGTTCCTGTTCGTGGCGGCGATGATCTCGATCTCGCTGGGGATCATCAACTTCTTACCGATCCCGGCGATGGACGGCGGCCGCGCCGTGTTCATCCTGGTCGAGATGGTGCGCGGCCGGCCGGTCGATCCCGAGAAGGAAGCGTTGGTGCACGTCGGCGGTTTCGCGGTGCTGATCGTGCTGATGCTCGCTGTCTCCTATCACGACGTGACGGCGGCAATCGCCGGCCGTTCCGTTTTCTAGGCGCTCTGGTACGATAGCTTCGATGATTCGTTTGCGCCGCCGGACCAAGCCCGTGCTGCTCGAGAACAAGTCGGCCTGGTCGAAGGACGCCAAGAAAGTGTGGATCGGCGGCGACCACCCGGTGGCCGTCCAGTCGATGACGACGACCGACACCGCCGACGCCGACAAAACGCTCGAGCAGGTCTACGGCTTGGCGATGGCCGGCTGCGAGATCGTGCGGGTGACCTGTCAGGACGCCCGCGACGCGGCCGGATTGCCCGCGATCGTGGCACGCTCGCCGGTCCCGATCGTGGCCGACGTTCATTTCGACCACCGCATGGCGCTCGCCGCGATCGAAGCCGGCGTCGCAAAGCTGCGGCTCAACCCCGGCAACATCACCGATCCGGTCAAGACCCGCGAGGTCGTGCGGCTGGCGGTCGAGCGCGGGACGCCGATCCGGATCGGCGTCAACATGGGCTCGCTAGCACGCGACCTCGAGGAGAAGCTCGGCCACACGCCCGAGGCGCTGGCCGCTTCGGCGCTGCGCCACGTCGACATCCTCGAAGAGCTCGGCCACACCGATATCGTCATCTCGGTCAAAGCCCACGACGCCGTCATGACGATCTATGCGTACCGGCTGCTGGCCAAGCAGCTCGACGAGCGCGGCACCCCCTATCCTCTACACCTGGGCGTGACCGAGGCCGGGCTGCCGATGGACGGGACGATCAAGTCGTCGATCGGCCTGGGCGTCCTGCTGTTCGAAGGAATCGGCGACACCCTGCGCGTCTCGCTGGCGGCCGATCCGGTCGAAGAGGTGCCGGTCGCCTGGGGGATCCTCAAGGCGCTCGGACTGCGCGAGAAGGGCTTCGACATCACGGCCTGCCCGTCGTGCGGCCGGGCCGAGATCGAGGTCGTCGAGCTGGCTCGCATGGTCGAGGCCATCGCCAAAGAGTACACGGCGCCGGTCAAGGTCGCGGTGATGGGCTGCGTCGTCAACGGGCCGGGCGAGTCCAAGATGGCCGATGTCGGCATCGCCGGAGGTAAGGGCAAAGGCGCGATCTACCGAAAGGGAGAGTTGGTGGGGACCTTCGCCGAGGCCGATCTGCTAGGCCGGCTGCGGCTCGAGATCGAGAAGGTCATCGCCGACCAATATCCGGACTATCTCCACGAGATCAATCGTGAGCCGACCGCTGTCTGATTTCGTCCCCGACGGACGACTGCTCGTAGCGACCGCCGTGACCGCCCTGGCCGCGTCGCTGGCACTCGCCCTGTCGACGCCGGCAACGATCAGCGTCGACGGCCAGCGGCTCGCTTCCGATGTTGCTCCGGTCACCACGCCGGCCGGCGCGTACTTGCCGTTGCGCGTGGTCTCCGACGCGTCGGGCGCTCGGACGACGTACGACGCGGGCAGCGGGCAGATCACCGTGCGCCGCGGCGCCGACGTTCTCTCAATGCGCATCGGAACGACCGCCGCGAACCTCAACGGGCACCGGGTCACGCTCGCCAAGGCGCCGTTCGCGGTCCGCGGCCGGGTCATGGTGTCGGGCGCGACGATCGCGCGCGCGCTCGGTTCGACGGTGCGCTACGACGCGCGCCACGATCGCGTCATCGTGCGCACGCCGGGCGTGGTCGTCGCCGGCGCCGCCGACGACGAACCGTAGCTCCCGGCTGCTAAGGGGCCGCTGACCCGTCGTGTGAGTCCCGCGCGAGCGGGTACGAGTTTCGCGTGTCGCTCGAAGCTCGCCCGAACGCGATCGCTGCTCGGCTGACCCGCCGGCGCTTCTTGCTGCGGGCGCTGCTGCCGGCAGTCGCTACCGGTATCGGTGTCGCGACGCCGCGGCTGAGCGTGGCGGCGCGCGCCGTGACGTCGGTGATCGTCGTGCCGGCCAGCGGTCCCGGCGCGGTCGCGGTGACGCTCAACGTCAACGGCGCCGACCAGGCGCTGCGGATCGAGCCGCGTGTGACGCTGCTCGATGCGCTGCGCGAGCGCCTCGCGCTGACCGGCACCAAGAAGGGCTGCGACCAGGGCCAGTGCGGCGCGTGCACGGTGCTCGTCGACGGGCGCCGCGTCAACGCGTGCCTGACGCTCGCCATCGCAACCGAGGGGAAGAAGGTCGTCACCGTCGAGGGATTGGCGCGCGGTGGAACGCTGCACCCCGTCCAAGCCGCGTTCATCGAGCACGACGCGTTCCAGTGCGGCTACTGCACGCCGGGCCAGATCTGCTCGGCGGTCGGGCTGATCGCCGAGGGCCGCACGCGCTCCGAGGCCGAGATTCGCGAGTACATGAGCGGCAACATCTGCCGCTGCGGCGCGTACACCAACATCGTCGCGGCGATCGCGTCCGCCGCAGGGCACGCCTGATGCGCCCGTTCGCGTACGCGCGCGCCCACAGTGCCGAGCGACGCGGTCGCGGCCGCGGTGCAGAACGCCGGCGCCGCTTACCTGGCCGGCGGCACCAACATCGTCGACCTGATCAAGATCGACGTCGCGCGGCCGGCGAACGTTGATCGACATCGGTCCGCTGCCGCTCGCCGCGATCGACGCGCTGCCCGACGGCGGCGTGCGGATCGGCGCGCTGGCCAAGATGAGCGACACGGCCGACAACGCCGCGGTCCGGGCCGGCGCGCCGGCGGTTTCGATGGCGCTCAACCTCAGCGCGTCGGCGCAGCTGCGCAACATGGCGACGATCGGCGGCAACGTGCTGCAGCGCACGCGCTGCGCCTACTTCCGCGACGTCACGCAGCCGTGCAACAAGCGCCGGCCCGGCAGCGGCTGCGCCGCGATCGGCGGCGACGACCGCAAGCTGGCGATCCTCGGCGCGAACGAACGGTGCATCGCGGTCAACCCATCGGACTTGTGCGTCGCGCTGCTGCTGACCGATGCGACGATTCACCTGCGCGGGCCGAGCGGCGAGCGGATGACGCCGTTCCTGGGCTTCCACCGGCTGCCCGACGATCCGGCCCGGGACACGAACATCGCGCCCGGCGAGCTGATCACCGCGGTCAGCTTCGTGCCGACCGCCCTGACGCGCAACTCGACCTACCTCAAGGTGCGCGACCGCGCGTCGTACGAGTTCGCGCTGGTCTCCGTCGCGGCCGCGCTCGAGGTGCACGGCGGGACGATTCGCGAGGCGCGCGTCGCGCTGGGCGGCGTCGCGCACGCGCCCTGGCGCGCCGCACGCGGCCGAGTCCGCGCTGGTCGGCAAGCCGGCGGCGCGCGCGACCTACCTGGCCGCTGCGGAGGCCGAGCTGCGCGCCGCCAAGCCGCAGCGCCTCAACGGCTTCAAGATCGGCCTGGCGCGCAACGCGATGGTGCGCGCGCTGGCGACGGTCGGAGGTGCGGCATGATCGGCGCACCGGTCGAACGCGTCGACGGCGTCGCGAAGGTCACCGGCGCGGCGCGCTACTCCTACGAAGAGCCCGTACCCGAACGTCGTCTACGGCGTGATCGTCGACAGCACGATCGCTGCCGGCCGGGTCACGGCGATCGACGCGCGCGAGGCGCAGGCGCTGACCGGCGTGCTGCTGGTCATGACCCACGAGAACGCGCCGCGGGTGAACGCCGCGGCCGGCGACCGCAAGCTGCAGCTGCTGCAGACCGGCGCGGTGTTCTACGACCGGCAGCCGGTCGCGCTGGTCGTCGCCGACAGCTTCGAGACCGCGACCGACGCCGCGGCGCGCGTCGTCGTGAGCTACGACCGCACGACGCCGGCGACGACGATGCGTTCGCCGGGCGCGGTCACCTACACGCCGGCGACGGCGAACCAGAACCGGCCCGATACGACGCGCGGCGACTTCGACGGCGCGTTCGCGGGCGCGCCGGTGAAGCTCGACTTCACCTACGTCACGCCGACCGAGTTCCACAACCCGATGGAGCCGCACGCGACGCTCGCGTACTGGACCGGCGACCAGTTGACGGTCTTCGACGCTGCGCAGGGCGTGTTCTCACGCCGCACCAGCCTCGTCGAAGATCCTCGGTGTCCCCGAGTCCAACGTGCGGGTCATCGCGAAGTTCATCGGCGGCGGCTTCGGCTCGAAGGGCGGCACGAATCCGCACCAACTGTTGGCGGCGATGGCGGCTAAGGTGACGGGTCGGCCGGTGAAGATCGTGCTGACCCGGCCGCAAATGTTCGGCGGGTTCGGCAACCGGCCGCGGACCGAGCAGCGGGTGCGGATCGGTGCGGGCCGCGACGGCAAGCTGAGCGCGCTGGCGCACGACGTGCGCTCGCAGGGCTCGCGGTACGACGACTTCATCGAGAACTGCGCGGTGATCAGCCGCATGCTGTACGCGGTGCCGAATCAGATCACGACCCACCGCGGCGTGCGCCATGACATCGTGACGCCGACGTACATGCGCGCGCCGGGCGAGTCGAGCGGCTCGTTCGCGCTCGAGTCGGCGATGGACGAGCTGTCGTACGCGGTCGGCCTCGATCCGCTGCAGCTGCGGCTGCTCAACTACGCCGAGATCGATCCGTCCGAGAACAAGCCCTTCTCGTCGAAGTCGCTGCGCCAGTGCTACGCGCAGGCGGCGGAGCGCTTCGGCTGGTCGAAGCGCACGCCCGCGCCGCGCTCGATGCGGACCCCCGAAGGGCTGCTGGTCGGCTACGGGATGGCGACGTCGACCTACCCGTCGAACCGCTCGTCGGCCTCCGCGCTGGCGACGATACACGCGGACGGCACCGTCACCGCGTCCAGCGGCGGCGTCGACATCGGCACCGGTGCGTACACGGCGTTCACCCAGGTCGCCGCCGAGGCGGTGGGCGTGCCGGTTTCGCGCGTGCACTTCGACCTCGGCGACACGACGCTGCCGACGGCGCCGCAGGCCGGCGGCTCGCAGTTGACGGCGAGCGTCGCGAACGCGGTGCACGCCGCCGGCATCGACCTGCGCGAGAAGCTCGCCGCGCTCGCGACCGGCGATGCGCGCTCGCCCCTGCACGCGCGGCAGCTCGCCGAGCTCGACTTCGGCGACGGCCGGGTGTTCGTTCGCGCGCAGCCGGCCGTCGGCGAGGGCTACGATGCGATCGTGCGGCGCAGCGGCGAATCGTCGGTCACCGGTCGAGCCGACGTGCAGCACGATCGCAGTCAGAAGGGCCCGTACTCGTCGCACGCCTTCGGCACGCACTTCGCCGAGGTGCACGTCGACCCCGATCTGGGCACGGTGCGCTTGACGCGCATGGTCAGCGCGTTCGCGGCGGGCCGGATCGTCAACGCGCGCACCGCGCGCAGCCAGTTCATGGGCGGTGCCGTGTGGGGCGTCTCGATGGCGCTGCACGAGGACGCGCGCGTCGACGAGCGGACGGGCCGCTACATGAACGCGAACCTGGAGAACTACCTCCTGCCGGTCAACGCCGACATCCCCGCGGTCGAGATCATCCTGGTCGACGAGCAGGACGAGCACGTGAACCCGCTGGGGATCAAAGGGATCGGCGAGATCGGCAACGTCGGCAGCGCCGCCGCGGTCGCCAACGCGGTCTATCACGCGACCGGCAAGCGCGTGCGCGAGCTGCCGATCGTGCCCGAGAAGCTGCTGGCGTAGCCGCCTGGGTCGTTCGACGCGGCGCGTCGAACCGCTCGCGCGGTGGGAAGCGGCGACGGCGCGAGCGCGAACGTACTCGACTTGGCGGTGCAGGCGCTGCCGCACTTGCGCGGCGGGCTGGGGAAGGATTCGGCGGCGTTCACGGCGCGGCTGCTCTACGAGAACCTGGGCTTGGACGCGTGCGCGGTGGTCGACACCGAGCGCGTCCTCGCCTACGTCGGCCGCGGCGAGGATCATCATCTGGTCGGCGGCCCGTCGCTGACCGGCCTGACGCACCGCGTGATCGCAACCGGCCAGGCGTCGACCGCGCGCACGCGCGAGGAGATCGACTGCCCGGTCGCCGGCTGTCCGCTGACTTCGGTCACGATCGCGCCGTTCGTCGTGCGCGGCGCGGCGGTCGGCGCGCTCAAACTGTACCGCGCCGGAACCCCGATCGCCGAAGACGACGAGCGCGTCGCGGTCGGACTGGCGCGCGTGTTCTCGGTCTCGCTCGAGGCCGCCGAGCTCGACGTGCGCTCGGCGCTGGTGACGCAGGCCGAGCTCGACGCGCTTCGCGCGCGCGTCTCGCCGCACTTCCTGTTCAACACGCTCACCACGATTGCCGCGCTCACCCGGACCGATCCCGAGCGCGCGCACGATCTGGTGGTCGACTTCGCCGAGTACTTCCGCGACTCGCTCGCGCAGCATTCCGAGTTCGTCACCCTCGACGAAGAGCTCGAGCACGTCGAGCAGTATCTGCGCTTCGAGCACGCGCGTTTCGGTGAACGGCTGCGGGTCGCGTTCGAAGTCGATCCGCGCGCGCGCCTGGCGCTCGTTCCGGTGCTGTCGGTGCAGCCGCTGGTCGAGAACGCGATCGTGCACGGGCTCGCGCCCAAGGGCGGCGCCGGCACGGTCCGCGTCGGCGCGCAGCTCGACGCGGCCGGAACCGCGATCTCGGTGACCGACGACGGCGTCGGCTTCAGCCCCGACCTCGCGCGGCGGCACAGCGGCAACGGGATCGGAATGGACAACGTCAACCAGCGGCTGACCAAGCTGTTCGGTCCCGACAGCGCGCTGCGCGTCGTCAGCAACGCCGGCAGCGGCACCGTGGTCGGCTTTCACGTGCCGGCCCACGTTCCGGCGGCCGCGCGCTGACCGGGCCGCGATGCGCGCGCTAGTCGTCGACGACGAGCCGCTGGTGCGCAGCGAGCTGGTCTACGCGCTGGGCAAGGTGGCGGCCGACGTCGAGGTCACCGAGGCGCCTGACGCGGTCGAGGCGCTGCGCGAGCTCGCCGCCGAACGCTACGACGTCGTTTTTCTCGACATCAACCTGCCCGGGCTGAGCGGCCTCGAGGCGACGCGCGTGATCAACGCGCAGCCGGTCAAGCCGCAGGTCGTGTTCGTCACCGCGCACGACACGCACGCGGTCGACGCGTTCGAGCTCGCGGTGTGCGACTACGTCGTCAAGCCGGTTTCGCAGGAACGGCTCGCGCGCACGATCGAGCGCGTTCGCGCCGCGCTCCAGAGCGCCGGCGGGCCGGCGGCCGCCGCGGCGGTGCAGTCGCGCGTCGCGCTCGAGGACGGCGAGCGTACGCGCTTGGCGAAGGTCTCCGAGATCCGTTACGTGCAGGCGAACGGTCACGTCGTGACCGCACGGCTGTTCGACGCCGACCTGCGCTGGAAGGGCTCGCTCGCCGAAGCCGCGGCGCGCCTCGAGCCGGCCGGCTTCCTGCGCGTTCACCGCGCCTACCTCGTCAACCCCGAGCGCGTGGTCGAAGTCGAACCGTATTTCGGCGGCGCCTACCTGTTGCGCGTCGACGACAAGTCGCGCAGCGAGGTCCCGATCTCGCGCAACTACTTGCCGGCCGTGCGCAAGGCGCTCGGCCTGTAGCTGCGGCCGGCGCGCGTCAGAGCGTCACCTGCGCTTCGAGCGGCTCGACCGGCGAGGAAGTGTCCGCAGGTTGCGGTCGAGCAGCGCGAGCGACGCGGCGCGCGGGCGACGTCGCCGCCGTAGCCGGCGACGTGCGGCGTGACAATCACGTTGGGCAGCGTCCACAGCGGATCGTCGGCCGGCAGCGGCTCGGGATCGGTCACGTCGATCGCGGCGCCGCCGATGCGCCCCGCGGCGAGGGCGTCGCGCAGCGCGGCCGTGTCGACGACCGCCGCCGCGGGCGATGTTGACGACGAGCGCGTGCGGTCGCAGCGCGGCCAGCGCGCGCGTGCCGATGATCCCGCGGGTGGAACCGTCGAGCGGAACGGCCGCGATGACGGCGTCGGCGCGCGCGAGCACGTCTTCGAGCCGGTCGACCGTCGCGCTCTCGTCGGCCAGCGGGTCGGCGCGGCCGCTGCGCGTCACCGCGACGACGCGCGCGCCGCAGGCGCGCAGCCGCTTCGCGATCTCCTTGCCGATGTTGCCGAAGCCGAGCACCGCGACGGTCGCGTCGTTGAGCGTGCCGATGCGCGCGGCCACCGACTGGTCCCACTGTGACTGCGCTGCGCTGGCCATCATCTCCGGGAGCCGCCGCACGAGCGCGAGCAGCGTCGCGACCGCGTGCTCGGCGACGGTCGGCGCGTAGGAGTCGCCGGCATTGGTGACCGCCAGACCGGCCGGCACGCCGTGCGCGACGAGCGGGTCGAAACCCATCGTGAGCACTTGCAGCCAGCGCAGCCGCGGCATGTTCCGCGCCAGGGCGTCGACCAACGGGGCGTCGTAGAACGCCGGCCACAGCCACAGCGCGTCGGCGTCGCCGAGCGCCGCGCGCAGCGCCTCCATATCGGCGGCGACGGTGCTTTCCACGCCGTGACGGTGCGCGACGGCGGTCAGCCGTTCGGCTATGATCGGTGTCCGCACGACGATGCGCATCGTCCCCCGGTGCAGCAGACCGCTCGCCGCATCCTGCGGCCGGCCGAGCGGCCGCGGTTGGGTACAAGCGAATCGTCGTTGTCTATGGAGGTTACGCGATGCCGCGCAAAGGTCACGTGTTCAGCACCAAGGAGCACCGTCAGGTCGAGCACATCAAGGAGAGCGAGGAACGCCGCCGGATGTCGGCCGCCGAAGCCGAGGGTGTCGGTTACGCGACGGTCGTCAAGCACGGCGGCAGCACGCACCAGTACACCGCCAAGGAGAAGCGCCAGGCCGAGCACATCGCCGCGAGCGAAGAGGCGCGCGGCGTGCCGGCAGCCGAGGCGAAGAACATCGGCTTCGCGACGGTCACCAAGCAGAAGGGCAAAGCCTAAATCGGTACGTCCGGATAGACCTCGGGGACGTCGGCGTCGTGTGTCGTCTGGCGGAAGCCGTACGAGAAGTAGACCACCAAGCCGAGCAGCAGCCACGCGCCGAACCACGCGAAGGTGATGAGCCCGAGGCCGAGCACCGCCAGGGCGCCGGTGATGACGATGCCGCCGACGGCGGTCACCCAGACGAACGGCGTGCGGAACGGACGCGGCAGATCGGGCCGGCTCACGCGCAGAAACAGCACGCCGAGGCAGACGGCGATGAAGGCACTCATCGTGCCGATGTTGACCAGTGACAGCAACAGATCGAGCGGAACGATCAGGGTGAACAGCGCGACGATGATGCCGGTGACCGCGGACATCAACGCCGGCGTGCGAAAACGTGGGTGGATCTTGGCGATCCCGGGCGGCAGCATCCGGTCGCGCGCCATGGCGAAGAAGATGCGCGACTGCCCCAGCAGCGAGATGAGTGCGACCGACGCCGTTCCGGCGAGGACGCCGATGCGGATGACCCATTCGGCCCACGTCGCGTGCAGCGGCGCGAGCGCCGACTGGAGCGGCGTGTTGACGTCGACGTGCTGCCACGGGACGGCACCGACCAGCACGATCGCGACGGCGCAATAGAGCACCGTCCCGATCAGCAGCGAGCCGATCACGCCGACCGGGATGTCGCGCGGCGGGTTGACGGTCTCTTCGGCCGTGGTCGTCGCGGCATCGAACCCGATGTAGGTGAAGAACACCAGCGCGGCACCGCCGAAGATGCCGGTCGGGATCCCGTCCTTGTCCCACGGCCCGATCCAGCCGACCGGGTTGAACGGGGTCAGGTTCTGCGGGTGGAACAGCAGCGCGCCGGCGACGATGAAGACCAGCAGCGCGGCGACCTTCACCACCACCAGAATGTTGTTCGCCCGCGCGGTCTCGCGGATGCCGATGATGATCAGCACGGTCAGCATCAGTACGAACAGCGCGCCGATCAGATCGAATGAGGTGTTGCCCCAGTCGACTTGCCACCACGCGCCGCCCGGGTGGGCGAGCACCGCTTTCGCGATGGCGGGCGGGAGCGCCCGGCCGGTGAGCGCGTGGATCGCCTCTTGCAGCGACGCCGAGAACTGCTGCGCGACCGGGGCGGCGGAGATCGCGTACTCGAGGATGAGGTTCCAGCCGATGATCCAGCCGATGACTTCGCCCAGCGTCGCGTAGGCGAAGGTGTACGCGCTGCCGGCGCTGGGGATCACCGCGCCGAGCTCGGCGTAGCACAGCGCGGCGAGCAGCGACGCTACGCCGGCCAGCACGAAGGCGATCGTCACCGCCGGCCCCGCCTTGTGGACGCCCGGGCCGATGGTGGTGAAGATGCCGCCGCCGATCATCGTCCCGAGGCCGATGGCGATGAGGTCGCGGCCGCGCAGCGCGCGCTTGAGCGAGTGCGGTTCGCGGCGCGCGCGCATGGCATCTACCGAGGTCTTCCGGAACAGCCGTCCGAGGAAACCGTTGGTCACCCAGCGGAGGTGCGACGGACCGTGAAGCGATTCATCCCGTTCCAACCGCGATCGCCCTGTTGCGCGCCCGCCGTCCTGGAGGCTCGGCCGTGAAGCGGAAGACGACCGATCTTCGGCGCGCGCTGATGGAGCGCGCGTTGACGTTCCCCGGCGCATGGGAGGACCATCCGTGGGGCGAGACCTGCGCGAAGGTCAACAAGAAGATCTTCGCGTTTGTCGGCGACGAAACGCTCACGCTCAAGCTGGTCGAGGCACACGAAGCCGCCATATCGGTTCGCGGCGCGCAGCCGACCGGCTACGGCATGGGGAAGGCCGGCTGGGTCACGCTCCCATTCGGCGCCGACGCACCGCCGCTCGAGATCCTCTGCGACTGGCTCGAAGAGAGCTACCGGCTCATCGCGCCCAAGAAGCTCGCCGCGCAGCTCGACGGCCGCGCGTAGGCCAGCCGGCGCCGCGTCGCGACGGCGCGTCAGGCCGGCTGCGCCGTCGCGATCCAGTCGTGCACGACGTCGAGCGCCTCGGGGCTGGCGGCGAAGGGCGGCTCGGCGACCGAGAACTCGATGATCAGGCCGTTGGGGTCGCAGACGTAGAGGTGCTCGCCGTCACGCTCTTCGATCCAATGATCGACCGCGTGCGCTTCGACCTGTTGCCGCAGATAGCGCGCGTTCCAGGTCGAGCTTTCACCGCTGAAGGCAACTTTCAGCTGCGCGCCGAGGACGTCGGCGTAGAACCGGTGCGTGGCGGCGGCGTCGAAGCTCGGATGGGCGACGTGATCGATCATGGCTTCACTCCTCGTCCGCCGAAGGTTCGGGCGGCGCGGTCTTCGCGTTCCAGAGATGCTCGGGCTGGTCGAGCGCGTGGTTGATCCAGCGCGACCACACGAACAGCGCGTCGGACAGCCGGTTGACGTAGCGCAGGACCTCGGCGCGTGATCGGTTCGCTGTCGCGCAGCGCGAACAGCAGCCGCTCCGCACGGCGGCAGACCGTGCGCGCTTGGTGCAGGAACGCGCCGGGATACGAGCCGCCCGGCAGGATGAAGTTCGCCAGCGGCTCGAGGTCGCGTTGCGCGCGGTCGATCGCGCGCTCCAGCGCCGTCGCGTCGGCGGCGCCGATCAGCGGCATCCCTTCCCAGCGGTCGTCGGGCAGCGTGGCCAGATCGCTGCCGAGGTTGAACAGCGCGTCCTGCGTCCACGCCAGCCAGGCGTCGAGCTCGCGCGCGATCTCGTGCGCGTGGTGGATGTCCTGCACCGGGCGCGTGCGCAGCACGTCGGTGAGCGCGGTGCGCGCGAGCCCGATCACCGAGGACAGCTCGTCGACGGTGCCGTAGGCTTCGATGCGCAGCGCGTTCTTGCGGACGCGCTGTCCGCCGACCAAGCCGGTCGTGCCGTCGTCGCCGGTGCGGGTGTAGATGCGCGTCAGCTTGGGCATGTCACCGGCGCCATTCGGCGACGGGAACGCGCATCATCCCGGCGAACCCGGGCCGATTGGTCATGGAACGCATCCCGTCGAAGAGCGCCGATCTGTCGGACTGGTATCAAGCCGTCTGCTATCAGGCGCAGCTCGTCTCGCAGGCGCCGGTGCGCGGCTGCCTGGTGCTGCGGCCCTACGGGTTGGGGCTGTGGGAACGGCTCGTCGCCGAGCTCGACCGCGCGCTTCAAAGAGACCGGCCACGAGAACGCGTACTTTCCGCTGCTGATCCCCGAGTCGCTGCTCACGAAAGAAGCCGAGCACGTCGAAGGCTTCGCTCCCGAGGTTGCTTGGGTCACCGAAGGCGGCACCGAAAAGCTCGCCGAGCGGCTCGCGATCCGGCCGACCTCCGAGGTGATCATCGGCGTGATGTACGCCGAGTGGATTCAGTCGTACCGCGATCTGCCGGTGCTGATCAACCAATGGGCCAACGTGATGCGCTGGGAGAAGCGCACGCGGCCGTTCCTGCGCACGGCCGAGTTCTTGTGGCAGGAAGGCCACACCGCGCACGCGACCGAGCCCGAGGCGGCCGAGGAGGTCGCGCGCATGCTCGAGGTCTACCGCGAGGTGGCCGAAGACGTCTGCGCCGTGCCGGTCTACAAGGGCGAGAAGTCGTCGACCGAGCGCTTCGCCGGCGCGACCACACGTACTCGATCGAAGCGCTGATGCCCGACGGCCGCGCGCTGCAGTCGGCGACGTCGCACGAGCTCGGGTCAGAACTTCGCGCGCGCGTACGAGATCACGTTCGCCGCCGAGGACCAGACGCAGCAGTACTGCTGGACGACGTCCTGGGGGATGTCGTGGCGGATGCTCGGGCGCGCTGATCATGACGCACGGCGACGACCGCGGCCTGCGCATCCCGCCGAAGATGGCGCCGACTCGAGGTCGTGATCGTGCCGATCCCGCGCGGTGACACGACGCAGCTCGACGCGGCGGCGCGCGCTCTGTATGCGGCCTGCAAGAGCTGCCGGCCTGCGCGTGCAGCTCGACGACCGGCCGGGCCAGTCGCCGGGCTACAAGTTCAACGAGTGGGACATGCGCGGCGTCCCGGTTCGGCTCGAGCTCGGGAATCGCGACATCGAAGCCGGCGTGGCGACGCTCGTGCGGCGCGACAGAGCGCGTGAAGGAAGACGGGCAGAAGCAGCAGGTGCCGCTCGACGAGGTCGTCGCGTTCGTCCCGACGCTGCTCGAGCAGATCCAGCACAACCTGTTCGCGCAGGCCAAGACCTTCTTGCAGGATCACACGATCGCGACGCTCGACCGCGACGAGTTCTTCCGGCTGCTCGCCGAGCGCGCCGGGATGATCGACGTGCCGTGGTGCGGTCGCCCCGCGTGCGAGGCCGCGGTGAAGGAACGCGACCAGCGCGTCGACGCGCAACCTGCGCGACGCCGGCGCGCGTGCGGAGCGCTGCGTTCCGTGCGGCGAGCCGGCGCGGTACCAAGCTTATTTCGCGCAGGCGTACTAGCCGCGTGCGCGTCGTCATGATGGCATCCGTGCTGCTGGCCGCGGCGGCGGTCTGCGCTCCGGCCGGCGCCGGGCCGGCGGTGGACCCGCGCGTCGCGGCAGCGCAGCGCCGGCGGCGACGTCGCCACGGCGCGCCGCATCGCGGCCGCGCTGCTCGCGCACCCGCTCCCGGCGCAGCTGCTGCGCGTGCGCTGCGAGCGCGCCGGCCGCGCACGTCGACTGCGGCCTCGATCGTCGAGCGGCACGAAGTTCCACCGCGCGCTCGACGTCGCCGGCTGGGACGCCGAGATCGCCGGACTGATCGACGGCGCCTTCGCCGCCGCCCCGGACGTCGACGAGGTCGACTGCTGGGCGACCGTCCCGCTCGACGCCGGGCAAGGGCGCGGTCGTCAGCGGCGACTTCGCGCGGCCGACCTCGGCGACGGTGTTCTCGATCACCGTACCGCGCGCGCAGCGGTGCGCCAGGTCGGCGGGCGGCTCGCCGGCGGCCGCGGCGTCTTCTGGGACCCGGCCTTCCGGGCCGTCGCTGTCGAAGGGGACCCGCGGATGATCCGCACGTCGACGCTGCCCAACGGTCTGCTGCGTCCTCACCGAGGCGATGACGCCACGTCCGCTCGGCGACGATCGGCGTCTGGTGCGACGTCGGTTCGGCCTGCCGAGCCGGCGCCGCGGCGCGGAATCTCGCACCTGCTCGAGCACATGGTCTTCAAGGGGACGGAGCGGCGCACGCGCGCGCCGGATCGCCGAGGAGATGGACGCGGTCGGCGGCGAGCTCAACGCGATGACCGACAAAGAGTCGACCTGTTTCTACGCGCACGTCGTCGACCGGCATCTGCCGCTCGCCGTCGACGTGCTGGCCGACATGCTGCAGAACGCGCGCTTCGCCGCCGACGACCTCGCGCGCGAGCGGCAGGTCGTGCTCGAAGAGATCAAGATGTACGACGACTCGCCGGGCGAGGTCGTGCACGACCGCTTCACGCGCACGCTGTGGCGCGGCGCGAACCTCGGCGATCCGACGATCGGCTTCGCGCACACGGTGAGCGCGATCTCGCGCGACGACCTGCTCGACTGGCGCGCGGCGCGCTACGCGCCGTCGACCATGATCGTCACGGCGGCCGGCAACGTCGAGCACGACGAGGTCGTGCGTCTCGTCGGCGACGCGTTCGCGGAGTTCCGCGGCGACGCCGTCGCCGCCGGTCGCCGAGCGGCCGCGCTTCACGCCGGCGACTCGACGTGACGATCGACGACACCGAGCAGGCCTACGTGCTGCTCGGCACGCCGGGCCTCGGGATGCGCGACGAGCGCCGCTACGCGCTCTCGGTGCTCGACACGCTGCTCGGCGGCGGGATGTCGAGCCGGCTGTTCCAGAGCGTGCGCGAGGACGCGCGCGCTCGCCTACGAGATCTCGACCTTCCAGCAAGGCTATCGCGACGCGGGCCTGTTCGGCGTCAGCGCCGGGCTGCTCGCCCGAGCGCGTGCAGGAGTGCGTCGACGTCGTCGCCGACGAGCTCGACCGGCTGCTCCACGACGGCGTCGCGCCGACGAGGTCGAGCGCGCGCGCGAGCACCTCAAGGGCAACCTCACCCTGGCGCTCGAGAGCACGTTCAACCGGATGTCGCGCCTGGCGCGCAACCATCTCGTGCACGGGCGGCAGATCTCGACCGAAGAAGTCGAGGCCGCGTTCGACGCCGTCGACGCGCAGCGGTCGACGCGCTCGCGCGCGAGCTGCTCGGCCCGGCGCAGCGCGGCCTGTGCGTCCTCGGCCCGGCCGACGTGCGCGGCGTGCGACTGCCGGGAGCCGCCGCGGCGTGAGCGACGTCCTCAATCACGAACCTCGTTCGTGGCCGTCGCGGCTGAACTTCGTCACCGCAGGCGATCCAGATCGGCGCGTACGCGGCGCGCGTATGCCGGCGTGACGACCGGCCGCATCGCGACCGCGATCTCGCTGTTCAGCCTGCTGGTCGTCACCGCGAGCCGGCTGGCGACGCTCGTTCATGGTGCCGGCGCTCGGCGCGCTTGGCCGACGGCGCCGGCGAACGCCGCGGTCGCCGCGCACCTCAGCGCCGTCACGCCGGCACGCGCTGCACGTCTTCGACCTGCAGATGCGGATCATCGTCGCCGCCGGCATCGGTCGGGATCCTGCGTCGGCGGCCTGCTGCTGCCGATGTTCCTCGCGGCTGTTCGTGCGCGGCATCGCGCGCGTTCGAGCGGCTCGGCTCGATCCCGGCGGCGCTGTTCGCGGCTGCTCGACCCGCGCGTGTCAGCTGGCGCTGATCCGCGAAGCTGCGCATGCCGTCGCTGGCGAGGCTCGCCGATCTGCCGTTCGCGGCGATCCCGCGCAAGCTGATCGTCGCGAACACGTGCTCTTGACGCCGTCTACGCGGTCGGCGTCGTCGCCGCGTACTACGCCAGCGTCATCGACCTCGACGCGCGCGGCACCGCGATCGGGCTCTCGGGACTGGTCAACGGCATCGGAACGGTCGCCTTCTCGCTGTTCGTCGACCCGACGACGGCGTTCATCGTCGACCAGACGGTGCGCGGCGAGCGGCCGCGCCGCGACGTGCGCGCGATGATCTTCTGGCTCGATCGTCACCGCGTTCGTCGGCACGCTGCTGGCGCAGCTGATCCTCGTCCCCGGCCGCCGAGTACATCGCCGTGGTCGCCGCACCCTGGTCCGCACGGAAGCACTGATGACACGTGCATCGTTCGCTCGCTCGCCCTGCTCGCTCGCCTGTCGCCGTGCTGCCGCTCGGCGACGACCGGCTGCGCGATCGAGCGTCGCCCAGTGGATCGTCCAGGAGCGCAACCATCAGGGCGACGTCGCGCTGGCGCACAGCAACTATCCCGACGCCTCGGTCGCCTACCAGCTCGCGCTCAAGATCGATCCGACGAACGTGCACGCGCGCGACGGCCTGACCATGCGTGCAGATTCGGCTCGCGCAGACGTTCTTCGCCGCCTCGAAGTTCGACGACGCGATCGACGCGCTCGCGGTCGCCTGCGCGCTACTCGCCCGGCGACGACCGCGTGCAGAGCCTGCGCAACGAGATCGAGCAGGCCGAGATCAAGCGCGACATCGTCGTGTCGAACTACCCGCAGCTACAAGCTGACCGGCGCGTCGATCCAGCGCGCGCTACAACCAGCTCAAGACGCGCAGAACGCCGAGATCCTCGCTCGCGCTGAAGCGCTTCGACTACACCTACGACACCGCCGATCTGTCGGCGGCGATCCGCCAGAGCTACGCGCTCAACGAAGAGATCACGCGCCTGACCGGCCGGCTGCAGCAGTACCGCCAGCTCGTCGAGTCCGGCGTCCCCGAGCAAGCGCGGCGAGAACCTCGCCCCGCCCGCCAGCTTGTTGCCGCTGCCGTAGCGCATGCGCCGGCGAGCGCCGCGACATTTGTTGTCACCCTGAGCCTGTCGAAGGGCGACTGCCTGAAAGTACGGTGACTCGCGAGGGAGCCCTGAGCTCGTCGAAGGGCTCCCGGCACCACATCAGACGACAGTGTCAAACGATTGCGGTGGCGATGCCGGCGCGGGGCGGCACGCGCAGCGTCTCGGTGCGCGCGCCGAGATAGCGTTGGGCTGCGGCGCGTGAGAGGATGGTGTGGTCACGGAAGCCGTGGCGGCGCAGCAGCGCTTCGAGCTCGGCGACGGTGGTCGTGGTGCGGAACGGCTCACGCTGAGCCGGGAGAAGAACGCCGGCGCGCCGGGATCGAGACCGGCGGCGCGCAATCCCTCGGCAAGCGGCGTGCGCTCGAAGTCGATCGTGGCGTAGACGACGTTGGATGGCTGGGCGATCCCGGCTGCGGCCAGCCGTGCGCGCTTGTCGGCCTGCGTGGCGGGCGCATCGATCTCGAACAGCCGCACGCCTTCCATCCGGTCGGGTTGGCGGTAGGCGAACGTGTCATAGCCTGCTCCGAGCACGACGGCCCTCGAGCGGGGGTCCGCTCCGCCATGCGACGTGCCTAGCCGCGCATCGCTTCGACGGCCGTCGCCGCCATCCGCAACGGTGACGGTGCGGCGGTGAAGGCGAACATCGCTGCGGCCGACCGCGTCCGCGCGCCGGTGGGTCACGAACCACGGCGGCTTGGGCAGCATCGTCCGTTCGCCGGCGCCGAGCGAACGCGGGAACGGCGCGAACGGCGCGCGCACGATCGTCTTTTCGGGCCGGTCGAACAGGTACGTGTTGTGGACGATGCCGATGCCGCTGCCGACGTCCGCCAGCGTGTTGCCCGGGAAACGCGCCCCAGCTCGCCGTCGGCAGCAAGAAGCCGACGCCGGGCCACGTGTTGATCGCGACGCAGCCGTAGCGCAGCGCCGCGACGGCGTCCTCGAACGCCGAGCCGAGCTCGGCGATCGTGCGCGGGTGGATCAGGATCGCCGACGCCGAGCGTGCCGCGCAGACGTTCGTTGCAGAACGCGACCGCGTTGCGCAGGAACGCTCGCCGCGTCGTCGCCGCCGAGCGCCGTCTGCGCGAGCACCGGCCCGAACGCTTCGGTGCGGAACAGCGGCTCGTCGCGGTCGCCCGGATCGAGGTCCGCGACGAAGGTGCGCGGATCGCGGCCCGACGGCGCGCCGATGGTCTCGACGTGCGCGTGGTGGGCGCTGATGTGGCGCTGCCGCTCGAGCGAGCCGGGATAGTACGACGGCCGCCCGGGCGCGTTCGCCAGCGCTCGGCGCAGCGCGGCGACGAAGCGCGGCGCGAGCTCCCACGACGCGGCCGTCACGAGCAACCTGCGCGGCGATGCAGTTCGCGCCGGCGTTGTGCAGCTTCATCGTCGCGACGTGCGCCGCTTGGAAGGCGAGGTCCGCGTCGCTCCACGGCCCCGGCACGACGATGACCGGGGTGACGTTGCCGAGCTCGCTCGTGATCGGCTTGTCGAGCAGCGGCCGTCGCTGCCGCCTTGCGATCGGCGGCCGTCGGGGCCGATGCCGAACACGATCGCGTCGTGCGTCCGCTCGCCGCCGGTCAGGTGAATCGCGCCGACCGCCGGGATGCGCGCACAGATACGCGCCGGCTTCGGCGCCGCCGCCGGCGATGCGCACGAAGCCGTCCTCGATCAGCGACGCGAACACGCGCGCGAAGACCGGGCCGAGGTACGCGTTGACGGGGTTGAGCTTGAGCATCACGACGCTGCCGTGCGCGTACAGCGCGGTCAGCACGTCGAGCGGCGGGATGCTCGCGATGTTGCCGGCGCCCAGCACGAGCGTGACGCGGCCGGGACGCGCGGCTTCGCGCAGAACCTGACGCCATGTGGTCGCGCAGGTCTGTGCGCGTGACGCCCGGCTCCATCCAGACTTCGGCGCGCACGCCGTTGAGCAGAACCCGGTCGGACGCGTCGACCGGGAAGACGTCGACGATCACGCGCTCCGCGCCGTCCGGCTCGACGCGCGTGCGCACGGCACCCGGGCAGCGGCGGCGTTGCCCGTCGCGCGCGACGCCGGCGAGCGTTGCGCTCAGGCGGTCGAGCGCGACGAGCAGCGCGTACGGGCCGGAGAACCACTCTTCGCCCGCCAGCGGCGTTCCGGCGATGCCCTTTGGCGTACGCCGCGAGCTCGACCCATTCGTCGCGCGACCTCGACCGTGCGCGCGCGCATCGCGCGCAGCTGACGCGCTCTTGCCGGCGAACCCGAGCCGGGCCCACGCTTCGCGCATGCGCGCGCAGCGTCGCGAGGTCGCGGTCGAGCTCGTCGTGCCGCCGCGGCTCGGCCAGCGTCAGCGGCACGGGTCCGGAGCTGACTTCCATTCCTCGCCTCCAGTTCGGCGAACGCACCGGCCATCTCGCGGCGCCGGAACGCGCGCCAACGCTCTTCGGCCCCGGGCAGCACCTTCGCCGGATCGGTCTCGTAGACCGGCCACTGCCGCCGCCGCGTCGAGCACCGGAAAGCGCGACGAGCCAGCAGTACAGCTCGAGGTTCGTCTGCTTCAAGCGCGCGCGTGCTCGACCGAGATGAAGTAGCGCGCGCCTTTGCGGATCGCGCTCTGCTCGTCGAACGGCGTCCACAGGTGCGGATCTTCCTCCCAGCCCTTGCGCCCGATCGTGTAGAGGATCGACGGATCGTAGTGCCCCATCACGACGAGCGCGCCGGGCGCGAGCGTCGCGTCGAGCTGCTTGGCGCGCACGTAGTTGGCGCGGTTCCACTCGTAGTACGGCGCGATCTCGCGGTAGCCCGCGACGGCCGCCGACGAGCCACACGAGCGGCCGCGATCGCCGGCCGAGCGTCGCGCGGCGCTGCGGCGCGTGCCCCAGCGCTCGAACGCGCACGCGCACAGCCGCCCGATCGCCAGCGCGGCCGAGCGGCAGCAGCAGGTACAAATAGTAGTCGACGCGCTCGACCGTGACGACGACGTACGCGTAGAGCAGGCCGCCGGCCGAGCCAGCCCCACAGCAGCGCGTCGCTGCGCGAGCGCAGCGGGACGCAGAAGCCGAGCAGCGCGAGCACGCTGCCGACCGGTCCGAGCATCGTCGTCGCCAGCATCTCGAGCGCGTGCGCGAAGGCGACGCGCCTTCCCCGCGAAGGCGTGCGGCGAGGTCAGCGCCGCGGCCAGCGACGGGAGCACGTGCAGCTTGGTGATCCCGCTGGCCCAGTGCCACTCGGCGTGCGCCGAGACGAACGCGTCGTACAGCACCAGCGGCACGAACGCGACCGCGACGAGCGCCCACAGCTGCGGACGCCGCCGCGCGCCGCGCGTCCCGAGCGCCGCGACGCGCGCAGGCCGCGACCGGGATCGACGAGCGACCACGGCGACGGGCTTGGCCAAGAACGCCATCGCCAGCAGCAGCGCGGCCGGCCACCAGCCGCGCCACGCGCGCGCCCGTCGTCCTGCCCACATCGACGAAGCAGCGCGCGCACGCGCACAGCGGCGCGCGGTCGTGAAGAACACCATCGCCGTGTCGGGCATGAAGGTGTGGCTGTAGTACCACGCGCCGGGCAGCACGGCGAACGCGGCGCCGCGGCGCGACGCCGGCGACCGCGCTGCCGAACAGCCAGCGGCCGAAGACGGCGATCACCGGGATCGTCGCGACGCCGAACGCGAGCGAGATCAGCCGGCCGAACACCTCGTGCACGCCGAACAGCTTGTAGAGCGTCGCGGCGAGAAACGGCACGATCTGCAGCTCGAGCTCGACGTAGTTCGGCGGCGGGCCGTCGTAGTCGGTCTGCGGGAACAGCGATGTCGTACTGCAGCTGCGCGAAGTTGCGCGCGATCGCGGCGGTGTCGCCCTGACGCCAGCCCGGGTGGTCGAAGATCGGATCGTGGATTCCCTTGAGGCGCAGCAGCGCCCCGATCGACCGTGAACGCGAGCGCCGCCGAGCCAGAAACCACGCTCGCCGCGCTCACGCGACCGACCGGAACGTCCAATACTTGTTGACGAAGAAGTTGACGACGATGCCCGGAGAGCGTCGCGACGAACCACGTCCTGTGGCCGTGGCCCAGCCACGGCGCGACGATCGCGGAGACGATCGAGCCGACGATCAGCGCGAGCACCGAGACGCTCAGGAACTGCGCCGCCTCTTTGCCGGCGTGTCCGGTCGAGCGGAACGTCCAGATGCGGTTGAGGAAATAGTTCGAGACGCCGCCGGCCAGGAACGCGATCGAGTAGATCGCGTAGTACGGCCCGGCGTCCATGTGGTTCGGCACGACTCGCTGCAGCAGCGTGAAGACCACCAGGTTCACCACGAACCCCGACGCGCCGACGATGCCGAACTTCACGAACTGACGCACGCCGCGGCGTTGTCGCACGCGCTGGAAGAAGTCGGCGCACGGGACGCTCACGCGACCCAGTACCAATCGGCGAACAGCACGGTGAACAGTCCCAGCAGCGGCAGCGAGAACGCGACGTAGGCGTTGTTGAACGTCGGCCGCGCGCCCCACAGGCCGAACAGCGCGAACATCGGGAACAGCACGAGCGCGAAGCGCGGCATGCTCATCAGGCTCGAGGTCGACATCGGTACGAGGATCGAGAGCGCCATGTAGACGACGTACGACAGCCGCAGCCGCCGCAGGCCGAGCAGCAGCACCACGAGCATCAGCGCGGTGAACGCGAGCTCGAGCGCCTCGTTCGCGACGGTCTGCCGGCGCGTGCGCGTGCAGCATCTTGTCGAACGGTCGTTCGCGACGGCGGTCCACGGCGGCGCGAGCTTGCGGCCCCAGTGCGACTGCACGTGCGAGAAGCGCAGCGGATCGCCGGTCATCACCCACAGATATGCCATGTACGCGCCGAGGCCCAGCGGGACGAGCGCGATCCCGACCAGCGGCTTGACGACGTCGTCGATCCAGTAGCGCAGGAACTCGCGCCCGCCTTCCTTGGCGGCGACGACCCACTCGATCAACAGCGGGGCCGCGAGCAGGACGCCTTCGACCCGCGTCGCGGCCGCGAAGAAGCCGAAGACCCCGGCCGTCACCCAGCGCCGCTCGCGCATGTAGTAGAACGACGCGACGGTCAGGAACAGGAACAGCGACTCGGCTGTAGACGGCCGAGAAGAAGATCGCGGTCGGGAAGATCGAGACGTAGAACGTCGCGCGCTGCGCGACGTGGCGGTTGTACTCGTGCTCGACCAGCTTGTAGAGGTAGAGCAAGCCAAGAAGCTGGCGGCGTTCGAGACGATCAGGCCGGCGACGAGCTGCGATCCGGTCGCCGCGCCGACGATGCGGATCAGCAGCGGATAGAACGGAAAGAACGCCGGCTCCGTCCCCGAGTAGCCGACGTCGCGCGATGCCGATGTAGTGCTCGGCGTCCCAGCGGCCCCAGACCGCCAGCAGCGGGTTGGTCGACGCGGCGTAGTGGACGCCCGGCCGCTGGCCGATCACCATCGACGCCAGCTCGGCGATCGCGATGCAGCGGCAGCCGGGTCATGAGGAAGGTCAGCGCAACGTCGCGCACCGTGCGGTTGAAGCGCGCCGCGACGACCAGCTTGACGAGCACGAACGCGCCGACCGCGACCGCCGCCGCGCGGCCGGTGCCGTGCTCGGTCGGCGCCAGCAGCGTCCCCCACAGCAGAAGCAGCGCCGACCACGAGAGCGCGTCGTAGCTGCAGCGCGGTGACCTCGTCGACGCGGCGCGCGGCGCGCGAAGTATCGCGCAGTAGCCGATCCAGCCCAGGCTAGACGCCGGCGAGGCCGACCGCCAGCAGACGAACCAGCTGACGTCGAGGACCAGCGCGCGGTGCGGGCTGCGCAGCGCGAGCGCGTACCAGAGGAAGAAGCCGACGGTGAGGCCGGCCGCGCCGACCGCGGCGACGGCGGGCAAGCCCGCCGCGGCGACGACGAGGCGGACCTCGAGCGTCCGAAGCCTGCGCGAAGGCGCATGATCCACGGTCCGGCTCGTTCCCCGTAAGCGGCTCTGCCCGCCTGCCGTCGCCTCCACGGCGCGACGGGAGCTGAGGGGAACGCTTCGGCCAGGCGGTAAGTGGCCGGTGTGCGTTCGGAACCGTCGGCCGCGTCTACCGTGTCGAGGGACTCGGAGAACACGTCGCCGGGGAGCAGCAGCATTCCGAATCGATACGACCTGATCGTCGTCGGGCGCAGGCAGCGGCGGTTACGCCGCGGCGCGCACGGCCCGCGACCTCGGCGCGAACGTCGCCCTGGTCGACGAGGGGCCGCTCGGCGGCCTGTGCATCCTGCGCGGCTGCATGCCGTCCAAGACGCTGCTCGCGACCGGCGACCTGCTGCACGAGATCCGTGCCGCCGGCGAGCTGGCGATTCGCGTCGGCGCGCCCGAGCTCGACTTTGCGGCGCTGGCCGAGCGCAAGCGGCGGCTGGTGCGCGGCTGGGCCGACTACCGCATCGCCGGGATCGAGACGTTCCCGGTCTTCACCGGCAAGGCGCGCTTCGAGTCGCCGACGACGCTGCGGGTCGGCGACGAGGTGCTCTACGCGCCGCGCTTCGTCATCGCGACCGGCAGCGTCGTCGCGCCGGCGGCGCTGTCCGGCCTCGCCGAGGCCGGCTTCATCGACAGCGACGACGCGCTCGACCTCGAGCAGCCGCCGCAGTCGCTCGTCGTCCTGGGCGGCGGCTACGTCGGCAGCGAGCTGGGCCAGTTCTTTCACCGCGCCGGCGTGCCGACGACGATCGTCTGCCGCGCCGCGCACCTGCTCTCGGGCGAGGACCACGACGTCGGCGACGGGCTCACCGAGTACTTCCGCGAGGAGGGGATCCGCGTCGAGAGCCGGCGCGCAGCTCGAGCGCGTCAGCCGTGCGCGACGGACTCAAGGTCGTGCACTACAGCGCAGGACGGCGCAGAGCACGAGGTCGCCGCGCACGAGATCCTCTACGCGCTGGGGCGCGTGCCCGAACGTCTGCGGGCTCGATCTCGACCGGGCCGGCGTCGAGCACCACGAGATCACCGGGATCGCGGTCGACGACACGCTTGCGCACGTCGAACCCCGACATCTTCGCGGTCGGCGACGTCACCGGGCAGTATCCGCTCGTGCACGTCGCGATCCAGCAGGGCGAGATCGCCGGCCGCAACGCGGCCACCGGCGCGCGCGAGCGCGCCGACTACCGGCTGACCAAGACGCACACGGTCTTCACCGATCCGCAGGTCGCGGTCGTCGGCGAGACCGAGCGCGAGCTCAAAGCGCGCCGGCATCGCCGTACCTGCGCGCCGACTACCCGTTCAACGAGCACGGCAAAGCCGTCGCGCTCGGCCGCACGCAAGGGCTTCGTGAAGATGATGGCGTCGCCGGGCGACGGCCGCATCCTGGGCGCGGCGATCCTCGGGCCCGCACGCGTCGGATCTGATCGAGCCGTTGATCGTGGCGATGGCGTACGGCGCGACGGTGCAAGACTACGCGCGCATCCCGCACCTGCACCCGACGCTGGTCGAGATCCTGACCTATCCCGCCGAGGAGCTCGCCGAGCGGCTGCGCGCCGCGCCGTCGCTCGCCGTCGCCAAATGACGTGAACGCGGCGCTCGTCCAGTTCAAGCCGCGCAAGGGCGACGTCGACGCGAACCTGGCGGCGATGCGCGGCGTGTTCGCGCAGCTCGCCGGCGGCGCGCCCGATCCCGCGACGCGCCGAGCTGATCGTGTTCCCCGAAGCGGCGCTGACCGGCTACTTTCTCGAAGGCGGCGTCTACGAGCTCGCGCTCGACGTGCCCGAGATGGCGCGGCGGCTCGACGAAGCGTGGCGCGCCGGCGCGCCGGGCCGCGCCTGCGACGTCGTGACCGGCTTCTACGAGAACGCCGACGGCACGTTTCACAACAGCGCGATCTACGTGCGCTGCGGCGAGCCCGGCGGACGCGCGCATCGTGCACGTGCACCGCAAGATGTTCTTGCCGACCTACGGCGTGTTCGACGAAGAGCGCTTCCTCACGCGCGGCCGGCGCCTGTCGGTGTTCGACACGCGCGTTCGGCAAGGCGGCGATCCTGATCTGCGAGGATGCCTGGCACGCGCTCGTGCCGACCGTCGCGGCGCTCAAAGGCGCGCGGCTGCTTGATCGTGCCCAGCGCGTCGCCGGGCCGCGGGCTGTGCGGCGACGACGAGCTCGAGAGCAACACGCGCTGGAAAGCGATCCTCGGCGTCGGCCGCGGCCGAGCACGGCGTCTACGTCGTGTATGCGGGGCTGACCGGCTTCGAGGGCGGCAAAGGAATGTCGGGCGGGACGTGCGCATTCTCGCCGCGCGGCGACCTGCTCGCTTCGGCGCCGCCGCTCGACCCGTGCATCGTGCGCGTGCAGCTCGATCCCGAAGAAGTCGATCTGGCGCGCGCGACGATTCCGCTGCTCGGCGATCTCGGCGCCGTGCTGCCCGACCTCTGGCTCGACCCCGAGATCCCGGTGATGCGCCGGCTCGAGGACGCCGAATGACCGCGCTGCCGATCGTCGACGCGCCGCTCGACGAACCGTCGCTGCGCATCAATCCGGCGCTGACCGCGCGCTGGCTCGAGGCGTTCCTGCGCGACGAGCTCGTCGAGCGCCGCGGGATCGGCCGCGCGATCCTCGGCCTGTCGGGCGGGATCGACAGCGCGCTGGTCGCGTACCTGTGCGCGCGCGCGCTCGGGCCGGAAAACGTGTACGCGATCCGCATGCCGTACAAGAGCTCGAGTCCCAGCTCGCTCACCGATGCGCAGCGCATCATCGACGCGCTGGGCATCCACGGCGAGACGATCGAGATCACCGACGCGGTCGACGGCTACTTGCGCCACGCGCCCGACGCCGACGCGCGTCGCAAAGGCAACGTGATGGCCCGCATGCGCATGCTCGTGCTGTTCGACCAGTCGGCGCGCCGCAACGCGCTGCCGGTCGGCACCGGAAACAAGACCGAGCGGCTGATGGGCTACTTCACCTGGCACGCCGACGACACGCCGCCGGTCAACCCGATCGGCGACCTGTTCAAGACGCAGGTGTGGGCGCTGGCGCGACACCTCGGCGTGCCCAACGAGGTCGTCGACAAGCCGCCCAGCGCCGACCTCGAGGCGAACCAAACCGACGAGGGCGACCTCGGGATCACCTACGCCAGCGCCGACCGCATCCTCAACCTGATCCTGCTGGGCTATCGCGACGACGCGATCGTCGCGCGCGGCCACGATCCGGCCGAGGTGCGGCTGGTGCGCGCGGCGCGTCGACGGAACGCACTGGAAGCGTCATCTGCCGACGACGGCGCTCGTCTCGTCGACGGCGATCAACGAGTTCTACCTGCGCCCGGTGGACTACTGATGCGCGACGCGCCCGTCGCCGCTCGACGATCCGCTGCCGCCGCACGGCTTCTATCCGGTCAGCCTCAACCTGGTCGGACGCCGCTGCGTGGTGATCGGCCCGCTCGACGACCGCGAGGCGAACGAGAAAGCCGCCGCGCTGCGCGCGGTCGACGCCGAGGTGCAGCGGATCGCCGATCCGAGCGCGCTGCGCGACGAAGACGTGCGCGACGCGTTCTTCGTCATCTCGACGCCGCAAGACGAGGCGCTCTCGGCGCGGCTGCGCGCGCTCGCCGACGCAGCACAAGTTTCTGCTGTGCACGATCGACCAGCCGCGCCACGGCTTCGTCGCGATGCAGGCGATCGTCTGCGCCGGACCGCGTGCGCATCGGCATCTCGACCGGCGGCGTCGCGCCGCGGGTCGGCAAGATTCTCAAGGAAGCGCTGCAGCGCGCGCTCGACGCGAAGTTCGCGCGCTTCGTCGAGCGGCTGGCCGAGCAGCAAGCGCGCGCAACCGCACCGCGCTGGCCGACGATCCCGGCGCGCGGCGCCGCGCCGCGATCGCGTCGGCCGACGGCTTCACGCTCGACGCGCGCGTCACGTACCCGGAGTGGTTCGAGGACGCGGAGTGACCCGCTGATGGCGTCGGCGGAGATCGTCACGATCGGCACCGAGATCCTGCTCGGCCACCTGGTCGACACCAACAGCGCGCACATCGCGCGCGAGCTGGCCGATCACGGCGTCGACGTGTACGCGAAGCACTCGGTCGGCGACAACGCCGAGCGGCTGGCGGCGATGCTGGAGGCGTGCTCGAGCGCGCCGACGGCGCGATCTGCACCGGCGGTCTGGGGCCGACGGTCGACGATCTCACCAAGGACGCCGTCGCACGCGCGGTGCGCCGGCCGCTGGTGCTGCACGAGCCGTCGCTGCGCGCGATCGAGGAACGCTTCCGCCAGTTCGGCCGCCCGATGGCCGAGAACAACGTGCGCCAAGCCTACTTGCCCGAAGGGTGCGTCGTGTTCGACAACCCGCACGGCACCGCGCCGGGCTTCGTCGCGCTGCGCGACGACGGAAGGTTCGTCGCCTGCATGCCGGGCGTGCCGCGCGAGATGAAGCCGATGCTCGCCGAGCAGCTGATCCCGTGGCTGGTGCAGCGCTTCGGCCTGCGCCAAGCGATCTACACGCGGACGCTGCACGTGGTCGGCATCGGCGAGTCCGATCTCGACCGGCGCGTCGAAGACCTGTTTCGCACGCTCGAGAACCCCAAGATCGCGATGCTCGCGCACGGCGGCCGCGTCGACGTCAAGGTGATGGCGAAAGCCGACAGCCCGGCGGCGCGCGGCAGGCGCTCATCGAGCCGGTCGCGGCCGAGCTGCGCCAGCGGATCGGCCCGGCCTGGTACGGCGACGACGACACGACGCTGGCCGGCGCGATCGTGCAAGCGCTCGCCGCGCGCAGGCCTGACGCTCGGCACCGCCGAATCGTGCACCGGCGGCGCGATCGCCGACGAGATCGTCGCCGTCCCAGGCGCGTCGGCCGGTGTTTCGCGGCGCGATCGTCGCGTACGCGAACGACGTGAAGACGCGCGCTGCTCGATGTACCGGAACGCACGCTTGTCGACGGCCGGCGCGGTGAGCGAGGAAACCGCGGTCGCGATGGCGCGCGGCGCGCGCGCGCGGCTCGGCGCCGACGTCGTCGATCGCGACGACCGGGATTGCGGGCCCCGGCGGTGGAACGACGGAGAAACCTGTCGGATTGGTGTGGTTCGCCCTAGCGTTAGGAGACGGTGAGATTGAGACTCGCCGGCTTACTTTTCCGGGGTCGCGCGCCGATATCCGAGAACGTGCGACGGTGGCGGCGCTCAGCTTGATCTGGCGGCGTCTCGAACGTGATGTTCAGGCTGCAACCGAGCGTCCCATGAATACGAAAGCGATGCGCATGACCCACCGTCTCTTCGGCCGTCCCTTGCTCTTCTCGGTTGCACTAGCGCTCGCGGCGTGCGGCGGAGGCGGAGGCGGCGGCGGCGGTGCGCCGCCCGGCGCGGAGGCGACCGACGCCGACGCCGACGCCGGCGGCCCGACCGTCGTCGACGCAGACGTTCACGGCGTCCCTCAACGATCCGGTCGACGGTGGCGACCTTCGGGCACGCTCGCCGGCGGGATCAGCGCGTACGATGCAGATCCCCGCCACCACGTCGGCGGGCGGCTCCGCAACATCACGCTGACGGCGACCCCGCCAAGCGGGACGCCGGCGGTGTCGAGCGCGGCGCGGCGGCCGAAGAACATCGGCGGGACGATCGTCCCGCTCGCGTACTTCACGATCACGGCGAATTCGCTCGCTCAGCTTCGCGCAGACGCCCGCCGTGTGCGTGACCCCGCCGACGCACGTCACCGTACGCGTACGTCGCGTTCTACGATCCGAGCGCCGGGTGGACGGCCGTGGCCGGGCCCGGAACGCTGGTCGGCGGCAAGTTCATCGTCAACCCGACCGACGAGACCTATACGGTCTCGTCCGGTCAGACCGGCGTCTTCGCGATCTTCGGATCGGCGACGCTGATCAGCGTCAACCCGCCGACCTCGCCGAGCGGCGACTCGTGCAGCACGCTGAGCTATCGCCGCGCCGTGCAACGACATCGGCTGGCGCCGCGCGCGACCTCACAGCTCGTGCCGAACCGCTTGTACGTTTCGTATCGTCGCCGGAACGTCGGCGCAGAGCATCTGGCGCGATCGGTCGGCGCGATCAGACAGCGTCGATCTCACGGCGACCAAAGGCGTGTCGCACACGCATCGTCACCCTGGCCGCCGGAACGAACCGCGACCGAGCGGCGGCCGCGCTGCGCGCGCAGAGCGGCGTCATGATCGTCTCGCGTTCTGCACACGCGATCGATCTTGTCCGACGCCGCGGCGAACGATCCGCTGCTCAACGACGACGACCAGTGGTATCTCTACCGCACCAAGGTCGATCCCGGCGCGTGGAACATCACGCACGGCAGCGGCAGCGTCACGGTCGCGGTCATCGACACCGGCGTCGAATCTCGACCAACCAGATCTGAGCGTCGAAGCTCATCTTCTCCGAGGCGATCGTCGGCGGAATGGTGACGACGTCGGCTCAGGACACGCAATGGGCACGGCACCAACATCGCCGGGCTGGCCACGGCCGCGACCAACAACGCCTACGGCTACGCCGGCGTCGGCTGGAGCGTCGCCTGCTCGACTACAAGATCTTCCCCGACGCCAACGCGTTCAGCGACTGCCAAGGCGCCGACACCGGTGACGAGGCGCGGCGATCGACGACGCGGTCACGCGCGGCGCGTCGGTCATCAGCATGAGCTTGGGCTGCGCCCAACAGCGGCAACTTCGATCGGCCGAGCACGACGCGGTCGAAGAACGCGCTCGGCGACGACGTGACCGTCGTGGCAGCGACCGGCAACGAGTACGACGGTTCGGGCGACGGTCTGCTACCGGACTATCCGGCGGCGTACGCCGGCGTGATCGGCGTCGGCGCGTCGGCGGTGTTCGACTCGCAGGCGAATGACTACGCCGCGATCACCAGCGAAACGGTCGCGCATGTACTCGAACTCCGGACCGACGCTGCTCGCGCCGGGCGGCGACTCGTTAGCGATCCGGCGAACGACTGCTCGACGCCGAGCAGCCCGTGCGACCTCCTGCACTGGATCGAGGGCTACTCGACCACGACCGCCGGCTTGCCGGCCGACCGTTGCAGCGAGAGCCAGGGCGTCTGCGCGGTGCTCTTCAACGGCACGTCGCAGGCGACGCCGCAGGTCGCGGGCCGATCGCGTTGATGGAGTCGTACCACGGCGGCGCGCGGTCGCTGACGCCGGCGCAAGTCAAGCTGATCCTCACCCAAAATAGCGACCTGCTGCCCGGTCTCGGAGCCGACCGTCAGGGCGCGGGCCGGCTCGACGCCGCGAAAGCCGTGGCCGCCTCCCATCCGTAACGCGGCGGTGATCCGATGACGCTGCGCTGGCTGTTCGTCCCGCTGTTCGCCGGCACGGTGCTCGGCGCGGCAGCCTGCGGCGGCGGCGGCAGCTCGAATCCGGCGCCGCCGCCGTCCGTGACGCCGTCGCCGGCGCCGAGCTGTTCGAGCTCGAGCATCGAGCGCAGCGGCGCGTTCGCCGCGCGCGGCTCCGCTGCGAGCGTCGGCGGGCATTTCGAACCGGCTGTTCGTGACGTATCGCGCGGCCGCGGCCGGGCCCGGCGTCCAGGCGGTAGAACGCGCGGCCGGCGTGGTGCGCGGCGTCGACCTGGCCGGCAAGCCCGGTGCGATCTACCGCGTCGTCAACGTCTCACCCGGCGCCGACGTCGACGCGGTCGCCGCGACGCTGCGCCGCAATCCCGACGTCGTCTCGGTCGCGCCGACGCACCTGCGCATGCTGACCGCCGACACCGTCGCCGACGATCAGTATCTCGACGACGTCGACCAGTGGTATCTCTACAAGACCAGCGTCGATCCCGGCGCGTGGGCGCTGAGCCACGGACGCGCCGGCGGTTTCGGTGGCGGTCATCGACACCGGCGTCGACGAGACGAACACCGACTTCGTCTTCGACATCAAGGAGCGCGTCGTCGGCGGTGACAAGACGACCGGCAACGGTACGGTGCAAGACACCAACGGACACGGTACCAACACGGCGGGCCTGGCGACGGCGCTGACCAACAACGGCTACGGGTTCGCCGGCGTCGGGTACGCGACGCACCTGCAGGCCTATAAGATCTTTCCCGACGCGACGTCGACCAGCGACTGTCAGATGGCCGACTCCGGCGACGAAGCCAAAGCGATCGACGACGCGGTCGCCAACGGCGCGTCGGTGATCAGTCTGAGCCTCGGTGCGCCGCAGAGCGGCGGCAGCGATCCGGCCGAACAGACGGCGGTCGAAAACGCGCTCGCGCACAACGTCGCGGTCGTCGCCGCGGCCGGCAACGAGTATCCCGGCGCCGACGGACAGCAGGTCGAGTACCCGGCGGCCTATCCGGGCGTGATCGCGGTCGGCGCGTCAGCAGTGCTCGACGCGGTCCCCAACTCGTATTCCGCGATCACCTCGGAGATCGTCGCCTCATACTCCAACTCGGGACCGACGTTGGTCGCGCCCGGCGGCGAGAAGCAGGCGACCGACGACCCGACCGATCCCGACATCCTGCACTGGATCGAAGGCTACTCGACGACGACCGCCGCCTATCCGCCCGACAAGTGCAGCGATTCCGGCGGTGTGTGCCGCGTGCTGTTCAACGGCACCTCGCAAGCGACGCCGCAAGTGGCGGGCACGATCGCGCTGATGGAAGCCTATCACGGCGGCGCGCGTTCGCTCACCCCGGCGCAGGTCAGGTCGATGCTGACCGCGACCGCCGATCCGATCGCCGGCTACTCGTCGGCGCGTCAGGGCGCCGGCCGGCTCGACGTCGCCAAGGCCGTAGCCGCCGCGCACCCATAGTGTGTGTTCGGCCCCTTCGGAGCCGAGCCACACTCGCGTTCGGCCTGCGGCCGATCCGCCGCGCTAGCGCGCGCTAGGGGCGGCCGTAGCCGATCGCTTCGAGCTGGCGTTGTACGACCAGGCCGTCGGCGAAGGTGGGAACGCCCGGCGTGCCGAGGTCGATGCGCTCGGCGAACGCGTCGAGCAGCGCCAGGAAGAACGGCAGGTTGCCGTGCACGTTCGCGTGCTTCGCGTGCGGCGACGGCGCGATCTCGAGCTCGTCCTGTTCGTCGGGCGCGATCGTGTAGACGCGCAGATCGCCGAGCGACGTGCCGCTGGCGACCGCGCTGCGCGTCTCGCCGTGTACGGCGACGGTGCTCGAATCGACGACCACCGTCGAGTCGTTGCTGACGCGACCGACGAGCCCGTCGCCGTAGTCGATGTACGCGAACGCGCCGTCGGCGACCGTGCTCTCGAACTCGCCCTGGGCGTCGGCGCGCCGCGGGTTCGCCGTGCGCAGCAGGCCGCGCGTCGCACGCGGCGCGCGGCCGGCGAGCTGGTTGGCCAGGTCGAAGAAGTGCGGCATGAAGGCGTTCGCGACGCCGCCGCCGCGCTCGGCCGAGAACCACCAGCCGCGCGGGCGGCCGCTCACGGCCGCGCGCAGCTCGCCGCCCAAGCGTGCGACCTCGATCTCGCGCAGTGCGCCGAGGTGGCCGTTGTCGATCAGTTCGGCGAGCGCGCGCACCGCCGGAACGTAGCGAAACTCGAACGCCATCGCCGTCGCCGTGCCGGCGCGTTCGGCCGCGGCGGTCATCTCTTCGGCCTGCGCGACGTCGAGCGCGAACGGCTTCTCGCACAGCACGTGCTTGCCGGCGGCGAGCGCGGCGAACACCGACGCGCGATGATCGAACGGCGGCGACGCGACCGAGACGACGTCGAGCTCGACGCCGGCGAGCATCTCGCCGGCCGAGCGGAACGCGTGCGGGATCTTGCGCTCGCGCGCGACGCGCTCGGCGCTGCTCGGCGAAGCGATCGCCACGACCTCGAAGCGCGGATGCAGCGCGTAGGCCGGCGCGTGCACCGCGCCGCCGAATCCCGAACCGACGATTCCGACTCGCAGCATGCTCATTGGGAACCCTCGATCTCGCCGATGGTTTGCTCGAGCAGCGCGAGCGCTCGCTCGAGCTGCGCGTCGTCGATCGTGAGCGGCGGCGCGACGGTGATCGACGTGCCGGTCGGTCCCGATTGCAGCAGGATCACGCCGCGCGCGAGCCCGCGCACCACGACCCGGTTGGCGGTTTCGGGCCGGTCGAACTCCAGCGCCCACAGGAATCCCAGCCCGCGCACGTCGCGCACGCTGGGCGCCGCTGCCAGCGCGCGCAACCGTTCGGCCAAGCCGCCGGCGCGCGATCGCACGCGGTCGAGGACGTCGAGTCGAACGAGCTCGTCGAGCTGCGCCAGCGCGGCCGCGCAGGCCAGCGGGTTGCCCAAGAAGGTCGACGTGCGAAGCGCTTCGCCCGCGCTCGGCGGCCAGGCGTCCATCACGCGCGGCGTTCCGATCGCGGCCGCCAGGGGCAGGCCGCCGGCGAGCGCCTTTCCGACGCACAGCAGATCGGGGACGACCCCCTCGTGCTCGCAGGCGAACATCGCGCCGGTGCGGCCGAAGCCGGTGTAGATCTCATCGAAGATCAGCACCAGCTCGCGTTCGTCGCACAGGTCGCGCAGCGCGCGCAAGAACCCCGCCGGGGGCACGATCACGCCGCCGCGGCCTTGCACCGGTTCGACGATCACCGCGCCGATGCGCGAGTCGCGCGCGAGCGCGCCGCGCAGCGCGCCCAGCGCGCCGTCGACCGTGTCGCCCGCGCCGGGAAACGGCAGCAGCGTCGCCTGCCGGCCGATCAGCGCGGCGAACGGTGCGCGGAACTTGTCGATCCCGCCGACCTCGAGCGCGCCCAGCGTGAGACCGTGATACGCGCCGCGGTACGCGATCGCGCCCGGCTTGCCGGACGCGAGCAGCGCCGTCTCGAGGGCGAACTCGATCGCTTCGGCACCCGAGGTCGCGAGATAGGTCTTGCCGAGCGCGCCCGGCGCGAGCGCGGCGAGCCGCGCGAGCAGACGCGTCCGCACTTCGGTCGGGTGGACGTCGCCCATCCCGTGGATCAAGCGCGTCGCTTGGTCGGCGACGGCCGCCGCGACGCGCGCGTTCGTGTGTCCGGTCGCCGCGACGCCGAACGCCGAGGTGAGATCGAGAAACCGGTTGCCGTCGGCGTCGGTGACGAGCGCACCCGACGCCCGCTCCCAGAACACCGGATAATCGGCGGCCAGATACGTCACGCCGGGAGCCTCGTAGCGCGCCAGCTCGACGGCGAACGCGCGCGAGCGCGGGCCGGGAATCGCGGTGACGATCGACTCGAGCTCGCTCATGCGCCGTCGATCCAGCGCACGAAGTCGGCGATGCGCGGCCGGCCGCCGTGGTGGCTCGCGACCGGCGGCGACTGCATCGCACCGAACGGCGCAACGCGCACCGCGCCGATTCGCGCCGCGAGCGCAACGGCACCGGCGTCGCACGCCGCCACGCCGAGCGCCTCGACCGGCAGCCGCAGCCGCGCGACGTAGGCCGCGACGGCGTTGTCGTCACCGCCGTGCAGCGGCAAGACGCGCGGCAAGAACGGCGGCCCGTCGTCGAGCGGCGGATCGATCACCAGCGTCGCGTCGCCGGCGCGCAGCACGCCGCCGCTGCCTTCCGCCGCGCGAAACGCGGCCAGGTTGCGGTATGCCGCGACGCGCGCGACCGCCGCCGCATCGCGCGTCCCGCCGGGAAATTCCAGCGCGACGCGTTCGCAGGCCGCGCGCAGCGCGTTCGCGACGCGCTCGAGCCGTGCGCCGGCTGCGTCGGCGAACAGCGCGTGCAGCGACAGGCAGCCTTCGCCGTCGTACAACAGCGCGTCGCGAACGATCCGATCGGCGAGCGCGCCGTCGAGCGCGTCGGCCTCGGCGCGCGTCAGCCGGCCGATGCTCGCGCGGTGGCCGAACGGCACGAAGCGGGTGTCCGTACCGCAGCGCGCGCGAATCGCCCGCAGCGCGTCGTCGCGCCCGAACGCGACGACGACGTCGGCGTCGCCGAAGAGCTCGGCTTCGTGCGGATCGTCGCCGCCGGTCCACGGGCGCGCGCGCGCCGCGCGCGCGAACGCCGGATGCTCTTCGGCCAGCGATGCGAAGAACGCCGCGACGAGCGCGTCGCTGCGGTCCTTCACGGTGACGTCGCACTTCGCGCACAGCGCGAACAGCGCCGGCACGAGCGCGACCCCGATCGTCGTGTCGCTCGACACGATCGCGACGCGCTCGACGCCGCGCGCCCACGCGGCCGGCCGCCCGGGCCGCTCGAGCGGACCGTCGAGCGCGCCGACCGCGCCCAGCTCCGCGGCGATCGCGGCTTCGAGCGCGTCGCGATCGAGCGACGAGAACAGCCGATCGAGCGCGAACTCGACCACCGGCGGGCTGTAGCCCAGCCGGCGCTCGGCCTCGGCGGCGACGCGAACGCGCGGCGGGAAGTCGGCGTCGCGCCAGCGCCGCGCCGCATCCGCCACGTGCGCGGTGATGCGCGCGGCCGGCAGCGCGCGCAGCGTCTCAGCCACGGCGAGCGAGCAGCGTCTCGGCGTCGAGCGAACAGCCGCGCAGCTCGGCGCCCTGCTCGCGCCCGAGCAGCATCAAGCCCGGCCGGCCCCAGCCGGCGCCGGGCCGAGCCGGTCGCGGGACGAGCGCGCCGAGATCTTCGGTCTCGACCGCGAGCACCGAGCCGCGGTTGGCCAGGTCGACGTGGCGTATCACGCCGACGACGCCGTCGGGGACCGGGCGGCCGTCGCCGTCGACGACGATCGCGCGCAGCCACGGCGGCGCGAGCTTCACCCGCGGCTCGACGCGGTCGCGGCCGGCGGGATCGTCGTAGTACTGCGACGAGAGTTCGGTCATCCCGTACTCGGCGACGATGGCGTCGGTGCCGATGCCCAGCCGCGCCGACGCCGTCCGGTACAGTGTCGCGCGCTCGACGACGCGCGCCCGGCCTTTGAAGCCGCCCGTTTCCATGATGCGCGAGCCGGCCGGCAGCGCGAGCGCGACGTCGCGCTCGGCCAGCGCGTCGAGCAGCGCCACCAGCGCGAACGCGGTGGTGGCGACGCACACCGCGACACCGTCCGCGCGCGCGCGTTCGGCGGCCGCGACGAACGCGTCGACGTCGAGCTCGTCGCCGTGCAGATACCAGCCGGCGCCGCCGTCGCCGCGTTCGCGCGAAACGACGTCCAGCATGAAGCCCAGCGAGCTGTGCGGCCGCTCGCGCGGATCGGGGACGAGGTTCAAGTAGCGCAGCCGCTCGCCGCCGCGGAGCATCATCCGGTCGAACGAGGCCAGCAGCGCGGCCTCGTACAGCCGCGTCGTGTCGAGCTCGTGGCGTCCGCTTCGGCCGCGCGAGGTTCCGCTCGTCTCGAACCACGCGACGGTACGCGCCGGCGGAAACGTCGCCAGCCGCGCTTCCTTGAACGCGGCGGCCGGGACCGCCGGAATCCGCTCGACGCGATCCGGCAGGTGCGTCTGGTCGAAGCCGTGCGCGCGCGCGAACGCGGCGTACGGCGCGTTCGCGCCTATCTGATGGGCGAACAGCTCGCGCGCGAGCGACAGAAAGGCATCGTCGTCGAGCTCGTACGCGCCGATCGCGGCGAGAATGCGCGCGTCCAGCGCCGCGGCGCTCGCCACCCCGAGCCCGGGATCAGGGCGTCGCCGGGCCCGGGCCGCGCCCGCCGCGCAGTTCGTTGAGCCGCTCCTTCTTGCGGTGCGACGCCGTAAACGGCGTGCCTTTGTCGCCGGGCGCGCTGCCCGTGACCAGGCCGACCATGTCGGAGAAGTTCTCCGCGTAACCGACCAGCGTCCAGACGTTCTTCTTGGCGTCGGTCGCGGTGATCTTGAACAGCCGCCCGTCGAACGTTCCGTTGAACGGCACCTTCTCGTTGTCGGCCCGCAGCCAGGTGCCGCTCAGATCTTCGCCGTGCTGCGTGAGCAGCAGATGCGAGTAGACGGTCCGGTAGCCGTTGGCGAGCGGCTGGAGCTGGATTTCCCAGACTCCGTCCATCGTCGAGAACTGCGGCGGCTCAGGCGTCTCTGACGGGCTCGCCGAGGGCGACGGCGCCGCTCGGCGGCCGCGCCGGCCCGGCGCCGGGCTCGTACCGACGGTTGGACTGGGGACCGTCAGCGGCGGCGCGGTGGGGCTGGGCGTGCCGAGCAAGGTCCCGGGTGTCGCTACGTTGCCGTTGGGCGGCGGTGCGGGCGGCGGGGTGACCTGGCTCGACGGTCCGGTCTGCGCGACGGCGGTTCCACCGACCGCGAGGACGGCGATCACCGCGAGCGCGAGCTGACGAACGTTCAACGGGACCTCTCGAAGGGCTGGGTGCAGGACGGCTCTGTGTTCGCAAACGGCGGCGCCGATCATCCCGGCGCCGGGCGTCGCGCTCTTAACCGAAACCTGACCGACCGAACGAGCCCGAAAGCCCGCTAGGGCTCATTCGCGAGCAGGCCGCGGCGCGAGCGACCGCGATGTAACGCTCGGGCCACCTCGGCCGGTTCCGACCGGGTCATCGTTGGGTGTGTTCGGCGTTCTCTGCGAGGTAACGGCAGGTGAGAAATATACGCGTCGCGGCGCTCGGGATCTGCGCGCTCGCGCTGTCGGGTTGCGGCGGCGGCGGTTCGAGCCCGCCCCCGCCGCCGCCGACCCAAGCGACACAGACGGCGTCGATCACGACCGCCGGCGGATCGATCAGCGCGACGCTCAACGGGCAAACGGTGACCGTCAAGGTCCCGGCCGGGGGCATCGCTTCGACCGCGACCTTCTCGCTGACCGTCTATGCGATTTCAGCCGGGCCGCAGCCGCTCGGCAGCGCGCGGTCAAGCGCGAGCGCGCGCCGCGCGAGCAGCGTGTCGAGCGACGCCGCTTCGATCGTCGAGTTCTCGCTCTCCGACGGCGGTGTTCCGCTGCTCAAGCCGCTGCAGGCGTCCGTCACGACGGCGAACGTCGCGGCGCCGACGGTATTCCGGCTCGCCGGGTACGGAACCCACGGATTCGGCGACGTCGACACGGTGACGTGGTCGAACGGCGTCGCGACCGAGGACGACAATCCGAGCTACGCCGGCGCGACGCTGGCCGCAAACACGCTCTACGACTTCTACACGACCGCGAAACCGCAGGCACCGCCGACGTTCGTCGTCACGGTTACCGGGCCGACACCGGTCGGCGTGTTGTCGACCCAGACCTATTCGGCGTCCGAGACGGACGGCAACGGTTTCCCGATCCTGCCGGCGCCGGCGCTGACTTTCAGCGTCGACTCGGCGGCGCTGGGCACGATCAGCCCGAGCGGTTCGTTGACGACCGGCCCCTCCGACGCATCCGGCCACGTCGTCGCCAGCGATGCCGCGCGCGGTGTGAGCGGGAAGCTCGCGGTCGCGGTCAGCGGATCGGCGCGGCCGTCCGGCAAGGGCGACACGTTCGCCTACACCGGCAACCTGAGCACGGTACTCACCGTCAACCAGGCCGCGACTCCGAACGGCGGGGTCGTTCCCGTGACGTCGACGACGACCGCCAAGGTGAATCAAAGCGTCAAATCGAGCGGGACGGCCGACGGCGTGCATTACGAGCTGGCCACCGACGAACAGGACCAAGCCCCGCTGTCGACGCTCGAGACGAAGACCACGACGGAGCTCGCCTATCAGAGCGCCGGAACCAACAAGTACATCGTGCGCACCGTGAAGAGCACGTCGCTCGAACCTACTACGCGCGTCACGTATACGACGGCGTACGGTCCGAACAACGGTGCGCTCACCGCGATCCCCGAGACGGCCGGCACGACGCTGACCAACGACGCGCAGGGCACGTACGTTGAGACCGACCCGGGCAATCCCGGTTACGACGGTCAAGGAAATCCGACCCAGCCGACGATCCAGCGCGCTGCCGACGCGAAGAACCAGTATCAGATGGCGATCTGGACCAACGGCTTCCCGGCCCTCTACCAACAGAGCTCCAACGGTCTGGGCACCGCACGGGTCCTGTTCAACGGTTCGCCGATCGAGTTCGATTTCGAGCCGGTCGCGCCTGATCCCAACTCGCCGTTCACGACCAACTACGACATCACCGTGAACATCTTCGCGCTCGACAACTCGTTCAAGAAGGTGGGCTCGCTCGGATCAATCCCGGCCTTTCCGTGGTACGGGCAGAGCGTTCCGGCGGCACTGTTCGACGACACCGTGACGATCGCGCCGCAGAGCACGCTCGACTCGTCGTGCACGGCGTATTCCGGCCACACGACGGCGACGCTCGTGCAGGAGAAGTTCGACAGCATCGACTTCGCGCTCGGGCAGACCGAAACGCGGACCACGAAGAGCTACGACGTCGCCGGGCCTGGAACGGTATGCGTCGTTTTGGCCGACACCGTCACGACGTACTACGACTTCAGCGGCCAGTCGGGCAACTTCATCGTCGCGACCCCGTTCGACGCCACGCCGTTCGAGACCGACGGGGTCAGCGAGACGCTCTCGCTGACCACGACATCCGCGCAGTCGGCCGCCCGAAGCGCGCAATCGGTGACCACCGGTGCCGCGCCGCCGATGGCGGCGGCGCTGCGCGCGCGCTTCGACCACTTCGTCGCGCAGGTGCGCGAGAAACAGGCCAAACGTTTCGCGGCGTTCAGCCGCGGCCTACGAGGAACGCACTAATGCTCCGACACTCCACCATTCTGGCGAGCGCGGTCGCGCTGGCCCTCGTTCTTCCCGCCTGCGGCGGCGGCGGCGGCCGTTCGGCGGTCGTCCCCACAACGTCGACGCCGGCGCAGCCGGGTCCGGGAACGTCCGGCAGCGCGCTCGCGCCGCTGGCGTACGGCGCCGCGATCCTCAAGGGCGCCACGCAAGGCGCTCCGGTCGTGATGGGAACCGTGCATTTCCAGGCGCTCGTCAAGCCGCAGAACGCCGACGGCTTGGCGGCCTATGCCAGAGCCGTCAGCGATCCGAGCTCGAGCCTCTACCGCCAGTTCATCTCGGCGTCGCAGATCGGCGCGCGCTACGGCGCGACCGATGCCGACTACAAGGCCGCGGCGACCTACTTTGCGTCGTTCGGGCTCAAGGTCGGCGGTTGGCCGCAGAAGCTCACCCTGTCGGTGAGCGGAAAGCAAGCCGATATCGAGCGCGCGTTCGGCACGCCGTTCGTGACCTACAACGGCGCGCACGGAACGATCATCGGCCCCAAAGCCGTGCCGGTGCTTCCCTCGACGGTACCGGTCGTCGCGGTGAACCTGGTCAAGGATCTCTCCAAGCAAGCCTCGTACCGGGCGATGGTTCCGGCGCCGCGCGGACAAGGTACCAATTTCGCCGGCGGCTACACGCCCGAACAGCTCGCGACGGCGTTCGATTACACGGGCGCGTACGCCGCCGGGTTCACCGGCGCCGGCATCAAGCTCGGCATCATCGGCACCGGGCCGGTCGATCCCAACGACCTCGCCTTCTACAAGAGCTATTTCAACTGGCCCAACGCGGTCTTAGGACGCAACGCGCTCGGCACGTACAAGCTCGTGCCGGTCACCCCGGCCGCCGCCGCCAAGACGACGCCGATCGGCACCGGCTCGCCGACGGCGACGCCGCCGCCGGTCACCGCGCCGTGCCACGGCCCGCTGCCGGGCTGCAATCCCGAGGACGGTGAGGCGCAGATCGACACCGAGCAAGCGTTGCTCGCGCCCGACGCGCAGACCGACTTCTATCTCGCCTACGTGCCCGACGAGTGCGGCTCCCCGAGCGACAGCACGTGCCCGCCCGATCCGCAGACCGGCTACGGCTACGCATACCTCGGGATCAGCGAGTCGGACGATGCGGTCGAACAGGCGATCGCCGACAACACGGGCAACGGCGCCGGCCCGGACATCATCTCGGTGAGTTACGGCGGGGGCGAGCTCGGCAACGCGGGCTACTTCCTCAACGCGCAGAACGCATACTCGCCGACGTCGTTCGGCGTGATGGAGTGGGCTGCGCTGGCCGCCGAGGGCGTCGCGACCTTCGTGAGCTCAGGCGACGCCGGGGCGCAGGGATGCGCGCGTCCGGCGATCGGCGGCGCCATCGACAACCAGTGCGTTTCGTGGCCGGCGAGCTCGGTCGACGTCACCAGCGTCGGCGGCGTGACGGCACCGCTCAACAATGCCGGCAAGTTCATCGGGCCGCTCACCGGCTGGGGCTACCAGACCAGCGGCGGCGGCGGCGCCTCGGGCGGCGGCGTTTCGGCCTTCGTTCCGCTGCCGGCGTGGCAGACGGGCCCCGGCGTGACCGGTTCGACGCGCAACCAGCCCGATCTATCGCTCGACGGCGACTACGTGACCGGCGTCGCCGCGTTCGTGAACACGGACTTCGGATTCCTCGGAAGCGGCGGGTATGGCGGGACGAGCGTTTCGGCGCCGGAGATGGCGGCGATGTGGGCGCTCGTGCTGCAGGCCTGCAAGGGAACGGCGACCTGCCACGGACCCAACGGGACTTATCGGCTGGGCAACCCGGGGCCGCTGATCTACAAGATCTACAACAATGCGGCGCAATACCCGGCGACGTTCTTCGACGTCACGTTCGGCAGCAACGCCGTCATACCGTGTCTGGTCAATCCCGCCCAGGTCGGCAATTGCCCGGCGCCCCAGCCGACGCCCGATCCGGGTTTCAATGCCGGAGTCGGCTACGACCACGTCACCGGGATTGGGGTGCCGTTCGCTCGGCACTTGATCCAGGCGGTCGTCGGAATCTAACGGCCGGCTGTAAGAGGAGCCGGCGGCCTTCCGGGCCGGCTTCCTCTTGCGGGCGGTGCTAGAATGGGAAGGCTGTGAAGACCAAGGGCCATCCCAAATGGTATCCGGAAGCGCACGTGACGTGCGCTTGCGGTGCCCAGTTCACCACCGGATCGACGTCACCGACGATTGCGGTCGAAGTCTGCTCGACCTGTCACCCGCTCTGGACCGGGCAGCAGAAGTTCCTCGACACCGCCGGCCGCGTCGAAAAGTTCAACCAGCGCGCCGCCATGGCCGACAAGAAGAAGGCCGAGGCGGCCGCACGCAAGACGCGCAAGCAGGCCGGACAAACCGCGGAGACCGGTTCGGCCGCGCTGTAGCGCAACCCGTTCGCACCACGAAGCGCGCCGCTCGCCGGCGCGCTTCTTGCTTGCCAAATGCTGCACACCGACCGCCTCGAGACGCTCTCGAAACGCTTCGACGAGATCGACGCCGCGCTCGCGGACACGAGCGGCGGCTTCGATCAGTCACGCTTCACCGCGCTGATGCGCGAGCGCGCGGCGATCGAGCCGACGGTCGCGGTCTACCGGCGTTATCGTGACGTCGTGCGCGCCACCGCGGAGAACGACGCGCTGCGCGCCGACAAGAACGATCCCGACCTCGCCGCGCTCGCCGACGACGAGGCGGTGACGCTGCGCGAGCGTCTCGTCCTGCTCGAGGCCGAGCTGCAGGAGCTGATGCTGCCCCGCGACCCCAACGACGACAAGGACGTGTTCATCGAGATTCGCGCCGGCGCCGGCGGCGACGAAGCCGGGATCTTCGCCGGCGATCTGCTGCGGATGTACACGCGCTTCGCCGAGTCGCGCAGGATGCGGCTCGAGCTGCTCAGCGAGAGTGAGAACGAGGCCGGCGGCTACAAGGAAGTCGTCGTTGCGGTCAAGGGCGGCGAGCCGTATCGCTGGTTCAAGTACGAGTCGGGCGTGCACCGCGTGCAGCGCGTCCCGGCCACCGAGGCCGCCGGGCGCATCCACACGTCGACCGCGACGGTGGCCGTGCTGCCGGAGGTCGCCGACGACGGCGAGATCGAGATCCGCGCCTCCGACCTCGAGATCGACACGTTCAAGGCGTCGGGAGCGGGCGGCCAGCACGTCAATAAGACCGAGTCGGCGATTCGCATCACCCACAAACCGACCGGCATCGTCGTCGCCTGCAGCGAGGAGCGGTCGCAGCTCCAGAACCGCGCGCGCGCGATGGACATGCTGCGCGCGCAGCTCGCCGCGAACCAGCGCCGCGAACGCGAAGAGTCCGAAGCGTCGCTGCGCCGCAGCCAGGTCGGCACCGGCGACCGCAGCGAGAAGATTCGTACCTACAACTATCCGCAGGACCGCATCACCGACCACCGCATCAATCAGAACTTCGGGAACATCAAGGCGATCCTCGAAGGCGACATGGAGAAGCTGATCGTCGAGCTGCAGCAGGACGAGAAGGCCCGTCTGCTCGCCGGCGAAATCTCGGCGGCGTGACGAGGACGCGGCGCTGACGATCGGCGAGGCGCTGCGCGACGCGGCCGTGCGGCTCGAGCCCGTCGGCGGGACGGGACGGCTCGATGCGGTGTTCTTGCTGGCACATGCCGGCGGCGTGTCGCGCCAGGAGATGATCGCGCACCGCGAGCGGGACCTCATGCCCGAGGCCGCTGAACGGTTCGAAGCCCTGGTTGCACGGCGCGCGGCCGGCGCTCCCCTCGCGTACGTCACCGGCGAGGCGGGATTCTACGGGCGCATGTTCGCGGTCGACGCGCGCGTTCTCGTCCCCCGGCCCGAAACGGAGCTCGCTGTCGAATGGGCGGTTCGCCACCTGCGCGCGATCGGCCGCGAAGCCGGCAGCGCGGCGGACGTCGGCACCGGGAGCGGCGCGCTGGCGGTGACGCTGGCCGCCGAGCTGCCCGCGCTCAACGTGTACGCGTGCGACGTGTCGCAAGAGGCGCTGATCGTCGCGCGCGGCAACGCGGCGCGCAACGACGTGTTCCAGCACGTCACCTTCCTGCACGGCGATCTGGCGGCGCCGCTGCAGCCGTTCGCGCCGTTCGACTGCGTCGTCGCCAACCTGCCGTACGTGCCGACGGCGGAGTGTGCGGCGGAGCCCGATCCGGTCGCGTTCGAACCGCTCGCCGCGCGCGACGGCGGCCCCGACGGTCTCGCACTCTACCGGCGGCTGCTGCCCGATTTGCCGTCGCTGGTCGCACCGCGCGGGATCGTGCTGCTCGAAGCGGCACCGGTCAACGCCCGCGCGCTCGAGTCGCTTGTGCGCGACGCGCTGCCGGAAGCGGGCGTCGAGACGATCCGCGACTACGCCGACCTCGACCGGCTCGTCGTCGCGGTGATTCCGCCCGCGGTGTAGCAAGACTGCGCGACGGCGAGTCCGGCGCCGAGCCGGCGCACCACGACTTCTTCCTCGCAGTCGTCGACGAAGTGAGGCTGCGGCCGGCCGAGATAATATCCTTGCACCGCGCAGTCGACGGGCGACGAGCGCGTTGCGCCGCGGATGAGCTCGAGCATCCCCGAATCCTCGATCCCCTCGGCGACGATCTGCGCGTGCATCTCGTGGGCGATTGCGATGATCCCGGCCAGCACGCCGCGGCCGCCCGCGCCGGCCTGCGCGCGGACGATCACCTCGCGATCGATCTTCACGAAGTCGACGGCGAGCTTGCTGAGCATTTCCAAACCCGAGTTTCCCGAGCCCGCGTCGTCGAGCGCGAGCAGGAAGCCGAGCGCGCGCAGGCGTGCGGCTTCGCGAACGACGATGTCGAGGCGCGCGACGGATCGTTCGGTGATCTCGAGCACGACGCGCTCGGGCGTCAGCCCGGCCGCCTCGACCGCTTGCACCAACGTCGTCCCGCTCAGCTCGCCGTGATCGAGCGTCTGCGGGGAGACGTTGAGAAAGAGCAGCGCATCCGGCGGCAACGTCGCGGCCCGGGCGAGGATCGACGTGCGGCAGGCTCGGTCGAGCTCGTGCGCTTTGCCGATCCGTTCGGCGATGTCGAACGCGTCTTGCGGGCTGATCGGATCGGGGCCGCCCGGGCGGGCCAGCGCTTCGTACCCGATGACGCTGCAATGGTCGATGCTCCAGATCGGTTGAAACGCGACGCCGATCGGCGTGTCGCGGATCAGCCCGCGAACTTCCTCGACGCGCGCCGGGAGAAACACCGGATGCTCGTCGCGAATCTCGTCGAACGTGACGACGCAGTTTCGGCCGCGCCGTTTGGCTTCGTAGAGCGCGGCATCGGCCTGCTCGCGGGCAACCGACAGATCGGGTGCATCGGGCGACGTGGTCGAGATTCCGACGCTGACCGTCATGCCGTTCGTCCGCGCTTCGACCACCGCACGGACCTCTTCCATGCGCACCTTGGCGATCTCGGACGACATCCCGGCGAAGGTCAGCGCGAACTCGTCGCCGCCCAGCCGGTACGGCACGGAGGTCAGGTCCGCCGCCCGGAGCACTTGCGCGAGCGACGCCAACAGCCGATCGCCGGTCACGTGCCCGTTGCGGTCGTTGAGCACTTTGAGCTCGTCCACGTCGATCAGCGCGATCGTCACCACCGAGCCGGTGCCGGCGCAGTCGCCGACGCTGCGGGCGATCGCCTCCTGGTATGCGCGATGGTTCCCCAGTCCGGTGAGGTAGTCGGTGAGCGATGCCTGTTTGAAACGCTGCAGCTCCGCCTCGAGCGCGGTGCTGACCAAACGGCGATAGTGGCGCAGCACGCCGAGCACGATCGCCAACAGCGCGAGGCCGATGACCAAGAGCAGCGCGTCCATGTCCAGAATGGTGCCCTCGGTGCTTTGCAGCGACCGCAACGCCGTGTCGGTGCGCCGGCGCGCCACCGCCGCTTGCGCGTCGATGCCGTGAGCGACCGCCCCGTAGGCGGGATCGGCGACGCGCGCGTCGAGGGAGCGCGCGAGCGCGACGTCGTGCGCGTCCATCGCGGTGAAGACGCGGCCGACGGCCGCGTTGTAGCGCAGCTCGGCGGCCAAGATCGCCGCGCGCGCCGGCGAGGGCGCCGAGCGTCGCAGGTCGTCCTCGAGGCGGATCTCGGCTCGACGGTAGCTCGACCGGACCGCGGCGTTCGGCTCGAGCAGGTACGCGCGCTCGAGCGACTCCTGGGTCGCGACCCAGTACTGCGCTTCGACCAGATAGCGCACCTCGTGGATGATGTCGTTCACGTGGCGGGCAGCCGTCTGCGTCACGTACGCGCCCCCGATCGCGAACCCCATCAGGCCCACCAGGATCGTCACGAGGCCGATGTAGGCTGCCTGGCTGATCCAGTGTGTGCGTCGCAGAAAGCTCTCCCCCGGGCGTTCCTGAACAGTGTCCACGACAGCGGTAACCGCGGGCGGTCGCGCCGGGCAGGCTCGGCCGCCTGCCCGGCGAGCCGTCGAGCGCTCGCGGCGGCGGGTCCTCGCCCGGCCCCCGGAGAAGCGAAGCACTCCGACATGGCCAAGTTCATCTTCTTTACCGGCGGGGTCGTCAGTTCGCTTGGCAAGGGGATCACGGCCGCGTCGCTCGGCCGGCTGTTGAAGGCCCGTGGGGTGTCCGTCTCGATCCAGAAGCTGGATCCGTACATCAACGTCGACGCCGGGACGATGAACCCGTACCAGCACGGCGAGGTGTTCGTCACCGAGGACGGTGCCGAGACGGATCTCGATCTCGGCCATTACGAGCGCTTCATCGACGAGGCGCTCACGCGCGACAACAACGTCACGACCGGTCAGATCTACAAGTCCGTGATCGAGAAGGAACGTCGCGGCGACTACCTCGGCGCGACGGTCCAGGTGATCCCGCACATCACCAACGAGATCAAAGCGCACGTCACCCGCGTCGCCGAGCGCAGCGGCGCCGACGTCTGCATCGTCGAGGTGGGCGGTACGGTCGGCGACATCGAGTCGCTGCCGTTCCTCGAAGCGATCCGCCAAGTGCGCCACCTCGTCGGCGAAGAGAACGTCATGTTCGTCCATCTGACATTGCTGCCGCACCTCGGAGCGGCCGACGAGCTCAAGACCAAACCGACCCAGCACTCCGTGCGCGAGCTGCGGGCGATCGGGATCACTCCCGACGCCATCGTGCTGCGCACCGGCAGCTCGCGCCCGATCCCGGTCGAGCTCAAGGAAAAGATCGCGCTGTTCTGCGACGTCGGCGAAGGCAGCGTCGTGCAGAACAGCGACGCCGCCACGATCTACCAAGTGCCGCTCAATCTCGAAGCCGAGGGTTTGGCCGATATCGCCGTGCGCAAGCTGCGGCTGCTGACGCGCGCGCCCCAGCTCGAGGATTGGAGCGCGATCGCTGAACGCATCCAGCATCCGAGCGGCCGCGTCAAGGTGGCGCTGGTCGGAAAGTATGTCGAGCTCAAGGATGCCTACATTTCGATCAGCGAGGCGATGGCGCACGCCGGAGTTCATCATGACGTCGCCGTCGATGTCGTGCGGGTCGACTCCGAGCGCATCGAGGCCGAAGGCGTCGGCGCGCTCGCCGACGTCGACGGCGTGCTGGTGGCGCCGGGTTTCGGCGCGCGGGGCGTCAAAGGCAAGCTGCTGGCGATCCAGTACGTGCGCGAGCGCAAGATCCCGTTCTTGGGGATCTGCTTCGGGATGCAGCTGGCCTGCATCGAGTTCGCGCGCAACGTCTGCGGACTGCACGAGGCGATGACGACCGAGGTCGACGAGACGACGCCCGATCCCGTCATCGACTTCATCCCCGAACAGCGCCACCTCGACCTCAAGGGCGGCACGATGCGGCTGGGAGCGTACGAGTGCACGCTCGAACCCGGCTCGGTCGCCGCGCGCGCCTACGGCAGCACCCAGATCAGCGAACGGCACCGCCACCGCTACGAGTTCAACAACAAGTACAAGGCGCTGTTCGAGGAGCACCGCATGGTGTTCTGCGGCCATCATCCGCTCGGGCGCACCTCGCTGGTCGAGGTCATCGAGCTGCCGCAGAACGTCCATCCGTGGTTCGTCGGGACGCAGGCGCACCCCGAGTACAAGAGCCGGCCGAACCGCCCCTCGCCGCTGTACCGCGATTGGATCGGCGCGGCGCTCGAGCGGTCGCAGGCCCGGGCCGGCGCCGGCGACGCCGCGCTCGTGCGGCGCTGAACCCCGCCGACGTTACCGTCGTCGTCCTCGCGCGCGACGAGGCGGCGCGGCTCGAAAACCTGTTGGCTTGCCTGCCGCGCGGCGCGCGCGTGTTCGTGCTGGACGCGGCGTCGCGCGACGACACCGTCGCGATCGCGCGCGCGCACGGCGCCGAGGTCGAGACGCGGCCGTGGAGCGGATTCGTGAACGCGCGGCGCTACGCGCTGGGCCGGGTCGCCACGACCTGGACGCTGATGCTCGACGCCGACGAGCTGCTCGACGAAACGCTGCGCGACGCGATCGCCTCCGACAAGCTCAGGACAGGCTATGCTCAGGACAGGCTGAGCTCAGGACAGGCTGTCGCAGGTTATCGGCTGCGCCGCGTCACGATGCTGTGCGGCAAGCCGGTGCACGCGGCCGGCTGGTCCAGCGAACGGCTGTTGCGGCTGTTCCGCACCGACCGCGCGCGGGTCGCGGCCAACGCGATGGGCGCCGAGCTGCACGAGAGCTGGACCGTCGACGGCCCGGTGTTCGATCTGCCGGGTGCGATCGTCCACGACTCGTACCCGACGGTCGCGTCGTACCGCGCGAAGTTCGACCGCTACACCAGCGTCGAAGCGGCGGCGCTGGCGCCCTCTACGCGCGCCTACCTGCGGTCGCTCGCGACGATGCCGCTGCGCTTCGTGTGGTCGATCGTTCGCTACGGCGGCTGGCGCGACGGATGGCGCGGCGTCTTCGTCGCGTGGCAGAGCGCGCGGTATCGCGTCGTCGTGCGCGCCAAAGCGCTTCGCCGCGCGTGAGGGCCCGGGCCGACGTTGCGCTCGACGTGCGCGAGACCTCGCACATGTCGGCGGGGATGCTCGCCTATGTGCGCGCGCTGCGTCGCCGGCTGCCGCGCGCCGCACCCGACCTGCGGTCGGCCGAGGTCGGCGCCGGCGACAACTTCGACCTCGCCGAGCAGGTCGGGATTCCGCTCGCGCTGCTGCGGCTGCGGCCGCGGCTGGCGCATTTCCCCACGCCGTACGTGCCGCGCTTCGTTCCAGTGCCCTACGTCGTGACGGTGCACGATCTGATCGAACTGGAGTTTCCCCAGCACGCCAAGCGCAAGGTGAGCGCGTACTGGCGGTACGTCGTGTCGCCGGTGCTGCGCGGCGCGCGCGCGGTGATCACCGACGACGACGCGACCGTGCCGCTCTTGGCGCGCTACGCCGGCGTCGATCCGGCGCGCGTGCGGGTCATCCCGCTCGGTGTCGACGTCCCGGATCCGCTTCCCGCGCCGCTGGTTCGGGAGCGCCCGTATCTGTTCTACGCCGGCAACCACCGGCCGCACAAGGATCTCGCGACGCTGGTCGACGCTTGGGCCTCGCTGCCCGCCGCCAGCGCGGTCGATTTGGTGCTCACCGGCGGCGAAGAGCCGGCGCTGCGTAACGTCCGGCATCCGCGCGGCGAGCTGGTCTTCGCGGGCGATTGCAGCCGCGATGAGATCTGGCGCCTGCACCGCGGCGCGCTCGCCTACGTGCACCCGGCACTGCGCGAAGGGTTCGGTCTGCCGCTGCTCGAGGCGCTGCAGGCGGGAACCCCGGTGCTGGCGGCCGAGCCGGCCGTGCCGTCGGTCCTCGAGCCGTACGTCCACCGCTTCGCGGGCGGCGACGTGGCGGCGCTGCGCGCGCTCGTCGTGCGCGTGCTGGCCGAGCCGGCGGCGTTCGCGAACGACGCCGGGCGCGCGCGCGAGCGAACGGCGCATCTGAGCTGGGAGCGAACGGTCGGCGCGACCGCCGCCGTCTATCGCGAGCTCCTCGCATGATCCGCGTCGCGCTGGCGTCGCCCGCCACGCCGCGCGCTTCGGCGGGGATGCACGCCTACGCCCGCGCGCTGATCGAACGCATGGCGAAGGCGGCGCCCGACGTCGACCTGGTGGCCGTCGGCGCGCCGCCGGCGCTGCAACCGTGGGCGCTGCGGTCCGCGCGGGCGCAGCTGGTGCACCTGGCCTATCCCGACCTGGTGCCGCCGGTACCGCGCCCGTACGTCGCGATGCTGCACGACCTCATCCATCTGCGCTACCCGGCCCAGTTCTCGCGAGCGACCGCGGCGTACTGGCGGTTCGTCGGCGCGCCGCTCTATCGCGGCGCGGCGCGCGTGCTGGTCAGCGATCCGCGCGTCGCCGACGACGGCGTCGCGCTGCTGCGCATCGCACGCGAACGCGTTCGCGTCGTGCCGCTCGGCTACGGCGACGCGATCCCCGCCGCCGAGCCGTGGCCCGCCCAGCGGCCGTATCTGTTCTATGCCGGCAATCATCGACCGCACAAGAGCCTGCCGACGATGTACGCCGCCTGGGCCGCGCTGCCGCCCCAGCTCGCGCTCGACCTCGTGCTGACCGGTCCCGACGAGCCGGCCGTACGCGGCCGCTACCTGCGCGAGCGCGGCGCGATCGAATTCTTGGGCGACGTTGACGAGGCCACGCTGGCGCGCCGCTACCGCGGCGCGCTGGCCTACGTGCAGCCGTCGTCGGCCGAGGGCTTCGGGATCCCCGTGCTCGAGGCGGCGGTCGCCGGCACGCCGGTGCTCGCTTCGACCGCCGCCGTGCCGGGGGTCGCGCGGCCGTTCGTGCAGACCTTCACGCCGGGCGACGTCGGCGCGCTCGGCGCGCTGATCGAAGCGGTGGCGCGCGAGCCCGCGGCCGCGCGCGCGCGCGCCGCCGAGGGCGCCGTCACGCTGCGGGCGTATACCTGGGATCGGTTCGCGGCCTCGACCGCGGCCGTCTATCGCGAGGTGGTATGTCCCTGAGATGACACGGCTGAAGCTCGCGTCCGCGGCGCTCGCGCTTGGGTGCGCCGCGGCCTGGCTCGTGCCGGCCTCGGCCGCACCGCCGCAGAAGAAGGACGAGGCGCCCGCCCGGCCGATCACGATCGTCGTCAACGGCGAAGAGCTGGCCCGCGATCCCGCGCCGCGCATCCAGGCCGATCGCGTGATGGTGCCGGTCGTACGGATTTACAGCGCGCTGGGAATCGGCATCTCGCGCGAGGGCAGCACGATCGTCGCGTCGGCGCCGGCCAAACGCATCGCGATCACGGTCGGCTCCAGCCGCGCCACCGTCGACGCGCGAACGATCGTCATGGACGCGCCGGCCACCGAGATCGACGGCGCGACCTACGTGCCGCTGCGCTTCGTCGCGGATTCTCTGGGAGCGCAAGCGTCGTACGACTCCAAGGCCGCGCGCGTCGAGGTGATCTCGTCGATCGTCGGGAGAACGCCCGGCCTCGAGCAGCATACGGTGAGCGGCTCGACGCAGATCGTCGGTACCGTCAGCGCCATCGACCTCGACGCGGTCCCCGAGTCGATCACGCTCACGCGCTCGGGCTCGGTGCGCACGATCGCGATCACGTCCGACGCGCAGGTGATCGTCCAGGACGTCGTGACGCGCACCAACACGCCGGCGGCGCTGCGCGACGTCCACGTCGGCGATGCGGTCAGCATCATCCTGCGGCGCGACGGCAGCGTCGACCAGATCGTCGCCCGCTACGCGTCGCGCGCCGGCACGATCGCCGCTGTGTCTCCGAGCGCGTTCGTGCTCCAGAGCGGTTACGTGGTGACACCCGACAAAAGCACCGAGATTACGCTCAACGGCCGGCCGGCGACGCTGAGCGATCTCAAGGTCGGCGACGACGTGACGGTGCGCATGAACCCCGACACCAGCGAGAAGCGCCAGATCATAGTCGCCCGCGCCGTGCCGTCGACACCCGAACCAGCCGGCGCCGCGCAGATCACCGACCTCGCGGTGACGGCGCCCGGACCGCTGCGCGCCGGCCAGTCGTTCAGCGTCACCTTGCACGGCACCCCGGGCGGACGCGCGACGTTCGACATCGGGACGTACCTGACCGGAATCGCGCTGACCGAGACCGCGCCGGGAACGTACACGACGCGCTACACCGTTCCGTCCGACATCAACTTCAGCCGCACCGCCGTCTACGGGCATCTGGCCGTCGGTGCGGTCGAAGCGCCGCGCGCGGAGGCGGCCCAGCTCATCGCCGTCACCACCACCCCGCCGCAGATCGTCGACATCGCGCCGTCCAACGGGCAAGTCGTCAACAACAACAAGCCGTCGGTCTATGCCACCTACCGGTCGCCGACCGACGTCGGGATCGACGTGTCGAAGGTGCGGATCGAGGTCAACGGGCTCGACGTCACCGCGGCATCGACGCGTACCGACCAGTTCATCACCTATACCGCGGGAGCGCCCCTCGCCGACGGGCCGGTCAACGTGAGCGTGACCATCGCGGACAACGCCGGCAACCCGCAAACGCGCCGCTGGTCGTTCACCATCCGCACGCGTTGAACCGACCAGGAGCTTCGCCCATGCCGACCGATGCCGCATGCCTGTTCTGCAAGATCGTTCGCCGCGAGATTCCCGCCGATGAGGTGCTGCGCGACGAGCACGTCGTCGCGTTCCGCGATCTCAACCCGCAGGCGCCGACGCACGTGCTGATCGTGCCGACCGAGCACGCGGCGCACTTGAGCGATTTCGTGGGCGCGGCCGACGGCGCGCGCGCCGCGCGGCTTCTGTCGGCGGCGTCCGAGATCGGCCGGCGGTTCGGCGATGACGGTTATCGCGTCGTCATCAACGAGGGGCCGGACGCGGGCCAATCGGTCCATCACCTCCACGCCCACGTCCTCGCCGGCCGGCGGCTCACCTGGCCGCCCGGTTAGCAGCTGTCAGGTAGACGGCGGGGCGTCGCTATGGTAACGTCCTTGGTCGGGCCCCTGACGGGGTCACGATCCGGCACGTGCCGAGGCGGAGGGAGGTGTTTCGTAGCAATGGAGATTCGAGTCGCACCGGGCGAGACGATCGAGAGCGCCCTGCGCCGCTTCAAGAAGGCGACCCAGAAGGCCGGCGTGCTGGCCGAGGCGCGCAAGCACGAACACTACGAGAAGCCCAGCGTCCGCCGCAAGAAGAAGAGCGCCGCCGCGCGCAAGCGCCGCAGCTGAAGCCCTGCCACCAGGAACGACCGAATCGGCGCCCGCGCACCCGCGGGCGCCGATTCCTTTCTCCGGGCCGAAAAGCGTCGGCCGCCGGGTTGGCCGGACGGCCGAAGAATGAACGTCGGCCTCTGGTCGAAAAGAAACGTCCGGCCGGACGCGACAGAGCGCCGGCCTGCTGCTCGTTTCTGCGAGGTATTCGGTCATGGCCGTGCAGATGATGCGAAGCGCGCTCGCGCTCGCGGTGATGCTGTGCTTGGTGCCGGCGCTTTCGGCGGCGGCCGATCCGCCGGCCGGGATGGCGATCATCCAGGGGACGGTGCTCGCCTCGAACGGCAGCCCGGTCGCCGGCGCGACGGTCAGCCTCACCGGCGCGTCGACCGCGACCGCGACCACCGATGCCGCCGGCGCGTTCAGCGTCACCGTCGCGCCGGGCATCTATCACATCGCCGTGAGCCGGCCCGGCTACGTGTCGGCCGACCTCAACGATCTCGCGGTGACCGCCGGAGCGACGATACCGGTCTCGGTGACGCTCAATCAGGCGAACCTGACTTCACTGCAAACGATCGGTCGCGTATCGACGGTGAGCCGCGGCAGCGCGAGTGCGATCAACACCGGCACCGCGGTGTCGAACTACCTGAGCGGACAAGCGTTCCAAGATCTCGCCAACCCCCAGATCAACGACGTGCTGCAGCACGTGCCCGACGTCACGATCCAGCACATGGGGAGCCAGCAAGACACCACGATCATCGTCGGCGGCGTGCAGCCGTACGAGACGCAAGTGCTCGTCGACGGGCATCCGATCGCGCTCGGCCAGTACGGCGTCTGGGTCAGCCAGTACTTTCCGTCCTACCTGATCGGCGGCATCGAGACGCAGGCCGGGCCCGGCAACACGACGCCGTTCGCGAACCTCGCGGTCGGCGGCACGGCCAACCTGCTGACGCCGAGCTTCACCCGCGAGTCGACGTTCGACGTCACGACCGGCGTCGACAACTATCTCACGCAGTACACGCACTTCCTCGCGAGCGGCTCGGCCGGTAAGCTGCAATGGGTGCTCGGCGCCGGCGTCGACGGCTACAACGGTCCGTTCTACCAGCGCAACGAGTGCGACGTCACGCCCGAGGGCGGCGGCATGGGGATCATCCAATTCTGCGGCGACTCGAGCGGATCGTTCTTCAGCAAAGGCGAGCTCGCCAAGCTGCGCTATAACTTCACGCCGAGCACGTCGCTCGAGTTCGGTTTCGTCGGCGCGTGGGGCGGTTACAGCCCGCAGGGCACCGCCTGGGGAACGTCGCTGGGACCGCTGTCGATCGTGGGCTGCTCGAACGGCCCTGCCAGCGGCATCTGCACGAATCCGCGCGATGCGTTTCTGATCGGTCAGAACGTCAACTCGCTCGGCTGGTACCCGGGCTCGTACATCTACAACAACCAGACCCTGTTCGACGCGCAGTTCCGCACGGCGATCGGCAACGACACGCTGCTCATCCGGCCGTACGTCGGCGACATCGAGCCCGAGATCATCATCGGCACCGGCGAGATTACTATCCGGCCGGTTTCTCGCCGCCCGGCAATCCCGGCGACCCCGCCTTCCAGACCGCGTGCGGCAACGCGTTCGGCAGCACGACCAATCCGACCGGCGGCACGACCGTCGTCAACGGGCAGACCGAATGCTTCGACAGCGCGTACTCGACGTTCGAACAGGACAAGCTCTACGGATCGACCTTCACCTACCTGCATCCGGTCGGCGACTCTCTGCTCGACCTCACCTATGATTTCCACGGTCAGAGCACGTTCGCGTACATCAACAACCCGCAGGGCGTCTCGGTCCCGTTCTCGACCGACCGCTACTCGACGCTCTCGCTGACCGGCGACCTGCACTTCGTGCGCAACCTCGGCATCGACGTCGGGCTCTACGACACGCGCTACACGGTCGTCGGCGTGAAGCCGATCTCGCTGACCAACGCGAACCTGGTCGGGTTCGAACGGACGATCTCGCACTTCGACCCGCACGTCGCGCTGACGCTGCGCCCGACCAACGACATCTCGTATCGGGCGGCGTTCGGCACCTCGACGACGTTCCCGTACGTCGGACAGCTCAGCGGTCTGGCGACGTACGAGCAACCGGCGCAGTCGCTGGGGATCTATGCGCTCGGCGGCTCGCTCACCGAGAAGAATGCGAACCTCGCGCCCGAGGTCTCGATCGCGTACGACTTGGGCGTCGACAAGCGCTTCCGCAACGGCTCCGTGCTCACCGTCGACCTGCTGGAGTCGGTCATCCACGACGTGTTCGAAGAGCTGACCTCGTCCGTACCCGCCAATGGCGGACTCGAGGGGATCTCTCGCCGATCAACGTCGCCAAGCTGAGCACGCAACTGGCGACGGTCGGATACCACTATACGCCGCGCACCGGCCTGGGCTTCAGCCTCGACGTCGCGGCGGAACGCTCGATCGTCTCGGGACTGCCGGCCAGCCTGTACTCGGCCGGAACACAAGGCTTCCCGGTCAACAACGTGCAGATTTGCGGCAACGGCGTGGCAGCCCCCGGGATCCCGACCTGCCTGCCGTATCTCAAAGGATATGGTCAGCTGATCTATACGTGGCGTGACGGGACGTACGTGCGGCTCGGCGCCGACTACGAGGGCAAGAACAACGCGTACTTCCAGCCGCCGTTCACGCAGGTCGACTTCACCTTCCGCAAGCCGGTGACCAAAACGATGGAGCTGCAAGTCGGGGTTCAGAATCTGCTCAACACGAACAACTACGGCACCTACCTGCCGACGATCGGCGCCGGGGCGCCGATCGTGGCCGGCTCCGTCGACGCGGCCGGCAACGAGATCCAGACCTCGTTCATCGCCAGCCGCGTTTCGGCGCCGCCGCGCATCATCCGGGCGCAAGTGCGCTTCCACTTCGGCCGCTGATCGCGTGAGCATCGCCGAACAGATCAGCGCCGACCTCAAGGACGCGATGCGCGCGCGCGATCAGCTTCGGCTCGACACGCTGCGCAGCGTCGTCTCGGCGTTCAACTACCGGCGCATCGAAGCGGGCGCCGAACTGTCGGAGGCCGAGCAGCTGGCGGTCGTGCGGAAGCTGGTCAAGCAGCGCAGCGATTCGATCGAGCAGTTCGCCAAAGCCGGCCGGGACGAGCTGGCGGCGAAGGAGACCCGCGAGCGCGAGATCCTGCTCGGTTACCTGCCGGCCCAGAAATCCGACGACGAGATCCGGGCCGTCGTCCGCGAGGCGCTGGCCGCGCTGCCGCCCGAAGGCCGCAACCAGGGGACGGCGATGAAGGCGGTGCTCCCGCGGCTCAAGGGCTTGGCCGACGGCAACGCGGTCCGGCGAATCGTCGTCGAGGAGCTGGCCTCGGCGTAACCTGCGGCGCGCCGGCCGGTACACACGATCGTGATCGCCCGCCGCCTGGTCGCTCCGCTGTGCCTGCTCGCCGGAGTCCTCTCCGCCGGAGCGCATGCTGCCTTGGCCGGTTCGGGCCAGGGCACGGTCGAGATCGTGCCGATCCGCGGCACGATCGACGAAGGGATGGCGCACTACGTCGCCCGCGCCGTCGCCGATGCGAAGGCCGATCACGCCCGCGCGATCGTGCTCGACGTGAACAGCTTCGGCGGTCTGCTGAGCGCCGGAACCGAGATCAGCGACGCGCTGGTGTCCGCCGGCGTCCCGGTCTATGCCTACGTCGAACGCGCCTGGTCGGCCGGCGCGCTGATCTCGCTGTCCGCTTCGCGCATCGTGGTCGAGGACGGCGGCTCGATCGGTTCGGCGCAACCGATCCCGCACGATCCCAAGACCGTCTCCGCGGTGCGGGCCGAGTTCCGTGCGCTCGCCACACGCAGTCATCGCGACCCGGTGCTGGCCGAAGCGATGGTCGACTCCGCGATCGACGCGCCGGCGTACAAACCGCCCGGCGCGATCCTGAACCTTTCCGCCGACCAGGCCCACCACGCCGGGTTCTCCGAGGCGACGGTCGGCTCGCTCGACGGCGCGCTCGCGCGCTTCGGCGTCGCGAACGCGAGCCGCGCAGACGCGCAGTACTCACTGGCCGAGGAAGTCGCGCGGATCGCGACCGACCCGAACATCAGCGGCATCTTGCTCGCGATCGGATTTCTGGGACTGCTGATCGAGTTGCAAACGCTGCACGGCATCGCCGGCGCGATCGGTGCGGCGTCGCTGGCGCTGTTCTTCGGCACGCACATCTACGCCGGATTCTCGAACGGGCTCGTGCTGGCGGTGGCGCTGGTCGGCCTGCTGCTGATCCTCGTCGAGCTGCACGTGCTGCCCGGTCACGGGATCGCGGGGATGCTCGGCGTGCTGATCCTCGTCGCGTCGGTTCTGCTCGCCTTCGGCGTGCCGTTCTTCGTCGGCGCGCTGCAGGCGCTGGCCGTCGCGATCGTGCTCAGCGCGGTCACCTTCGCGCTGCTGCAGCGCGTGCTGCCCGAGAACGCCTTCGTCAAGCGGCTGATGTTCGCCGGCACGCAAGGCCCGGACTACGTCGCCAGCGCGGACCACCGCCGCCTGCTGGGGGCGAGCGGCGTCGCGGTTTCGTTCCTGCGGCCGGCCGGCGTCGCGGCCTTCGACGGGGTGCGGGAAGACGTGCTCACGGAGGGGGAGTTCGTTCCGGCCGGAACCCCGGTTCGTGTCACGCGCGTAGAAGGCGCTCGCATCTTCGTGCGTCCGGAAGCCTGAGGGAGAGCTGTGATGGGATTATTGGCCGGCGCGATCTTCATTCTCGCGATCATCGCGATCATGTTGTTCTTGTACTACTTCCCGCTGGGCTTGTGGATCCGCACGATCGCTGCAGGGGTTCCGCTCTCGATCGGCTCGCTGATCAGGATGCGCATCATCGGCGTGCCGGCCGGAGTGCTCGTCGCAGCGCTCGTCCGCGCGCGCAAGGCGGGGCTGCCGCTCACGGTCGACCAGCTGCAGTCGCACATCTTGGCCGGCGGCAACATCGACAAATGCGTGCTCGCCATGATCGCCGCGCAACGCGCGCAGATTCCCTTGGAGTGGCAGCGCGCCGCCGCGATCGATCTCGCCGGCCGTGACGTGCTGGAGGCCCTGCAGACGTCGGTGAACCCGAAGGTGATCGAGACGCCGATCTTCCAAGGCGTCGCGCAGAACGGGATCCAGCTCAACGTCAAGGCGCGGATCACCGTGCGTTCGAACCTCGACCGTTACGTCGGCGGCGCGGGCGAGCCGACGATCGTCGCGCGCGTCGGCGAAGGCGTCGTCAGCGCGGTCGGCGCGGCCACCGACCACAAGGAAGTCCTCGAGTACCCGGATCGCATCTCCAAGGCCGTGCTGGCGAAAGGCCTCGACGCGGGAACCGCGTTCGAGATCGTATCGATCGACATCGCCGACGTCGACGTCGGCAAGAACATCGGTGCCGATCTGCAGACGACGCAGGCCGAAGCCGACCGGCGCATCGCGCAGGCGAAGGCCGCCGAACGGCAATACGCCGCGCAGGCCGCCGAACAGGAGATGAAGGCCGAAACGCAGCGCATGCGGGCCAAGGTCGTCGAGGCCGAAGCGCAGATCCCGGCCGCGATCGCCGGCGCGTTCACCGCCGGCCACCTCGGCGTGATGGACTACTACAAGCTCAACAACGTCAAGGCCGACACCGAGATGCGCGGCGCGATCGGTTCAACGGTCGGTGACGGCCAAACGCCGGCCGGCGGCAGCACGCCGCAACAGTAATGCCGACCGATCCGGCGAGCGCGCTGCAGTGGGCGATCGACCACGCGCGCTCCGCCGGCTGGCTGTTCTGGCTGCTGGCGGCCGCGGTGGGCTGGTCGATCCGGCGGCAGCAGAAATCGCTCGTGCGGACGGTGGGCGCCCGACCGCTGCCGCAGCGCCCCGCCGTCGCGCCGGTTCCGATCGCCGCAGCCGGGGTCGTCTCCGCTCCCCCGCCTGCGCCTCCGCCGACACCTGTATCGATTGCCCCGAGCGTCGTTGCGGATCCGGCGAGCATGCCGATACGCGTCGCGGTGCCGGCGACCACCCTGCCGGCAGACCAGCCGCCCGCCCGGCCGCTCGCATCGTTCGTGTTTCGGGATGCGTTCGGAGACCCGTCCCACGCTCGCACCGCCGTCATCCTGTCGGAGCTGCTCGCGCCGCCCGTCGCCCTGCGTTGACACCATCGCGGCTCGCTCCGGCGTTCTAGCAGCAGATGCCGTCGATCACCAGCGAGGCCACCTTCGACTTGGGCGGCTTGGCCGACCCTCTGCGATTCTGCGGTCACCGCGATCAAAACCTCAACGCGCTCGAAGCGCTGATCCCCGTCGTGCTGCGGCTCGACGGCGAGCGCGTGCACGTCAGCGGTGACCGTACCGCGGTTCGCCGGGCCGAAGACGTCCTCGAAGCGATGCTGGCCGCCGCCCGCGCCGGGACGCAAGTGACGCCCGACGACGTCGCGCTGGCCGCGCGCGCCGCCGGCAACGGCGGGATCCCGCCGACGCTCGCGACGACCGCGCGCGGGCGCGAGATCCGCCCCAAGACCAACGGCCAGCGCGCCTTGGCCGCGGCGATCGAGAACAACACGCTCACGTTCGCGATCGGTCCGGCCGGAACGGGCAAGACCTTCTTGGCGATCGTCATGGCGGTGCGCGCGCTCAAGAACCGCGACGTCTCGCGAATCGTGCTCACCCGGCCGGCGGTCGAAGCCGGTGAGAAGCTGGGCTTCTTGCCCGGCGACTTCAAGGAGAAGGTCGACCCGTATCTGCGCCCGCTCTACGACGCGCTGCAGGAGCTCCTCGACGCGGGCGTCACCGAGCGCTACATCGAGCGCGGGACGATCGAGGTCGCGCCGCTGGCCTACATGCGGGGGCGCACGCTCAGCGACGCGTTCGTCATCCTCGACGAAGCGCAGAACGCGACGCACGAACAGCTCAAGATGTTCCTGACCCGCATCGGCCCCAACTCGAAGATGGTCGTGAACGGCGACGACACGCAGATCGATCTGCCGCGCGGACTGCGCAGCGGAATCCTCGACGTCGAGCGGTTGTTCGTCGAAGTCGACGACGTGCGCGTCGTTCGGTTGGACGAGACCGACGTCGTGCGGCACCCGCTGGTCGGACGAATCGTCGCCGCGTACGACCGGCTGGCGCGCGAACGCGAGGGCTGACGGCGTCGTTGGTCTACGTCGCAAACCAAACTCGCGGGAGCGGGCTCGACGCGCGCGCGCTGGCGTCGACCGTCGAACGCCTGCTGGCCGAGATCGGCGAACCCGGCTCGAGCGTGTCGCTGACCCTGGTGCGCGATCGCGCGATGCGCGAGCTCAACCGCGCCCACCGCGGCAAAGACGCGCCGACCGACGTGCTCAGCTTTCCGATGTTGGCTCCCGAGGCCTTCGACCGCGCCGGACGCACTCGGCCGCGGGCGCGCGCGAGCGGGCCCGAACGGATGCTGGGTGATATCGTGGTCAGCGTCGACACTGCCGCGCGCCAGGCGGCCGACTACGACGCGCCGCTCGAGCGGGAGATGGAGCGGCTGCTGATCCACGGCGTGCTGCACCTGGCGGGACACGATCACCTCGAACCCGGCGAGCGCCGGATCATGGAAGCGGAGGAACGCCGGCTCGCCGCAGTGATCGGAATGCCGTGGCCCTATCGCGAACCGACCGGGCCATGAGATCGCGATCCATCGTCGCGCTGGCCTGCGTGCTGCTCGGTGCGGCGCCTGCCCCGAGCTTCTCGCCCGCGCCGCCGGCGCTGCAGGAGGCTCGAGCGCACTGGGCCGTTGCGGGCGCCGACGAGCCGACCCAGCGGCTGATCGATCGCGGGCTGATGATGTTGTATGCCTTCGACGTCGGCGAAGCGCGCGTCGCGTTCGGCCAGGCCGTGGCGCGCAATCCCAACGTCGCGCTGGCCTATTGGGGTGAAGCCGAAGCCGACACGATCGACATCAACGCGCCGCAAACCGACGAAGGCGACAAGCGTGGCGCCGCCGCTGCCGCCGAAGGCCGCCGCCACCTCTCGGGCGCGAGCGAGACGGAGCGGATGCTCGTCGACGCGGTCTCGCTGCGCTACCGACGCGGCTCCAAGAGCGAGCGCTTCCGGCGCTACGCGGACGCGCTCAGCGCCTGGACCAAGGTGCACCGTGACGACGCCAACGTGCTCGCCATTGCGGCGTTCGCGATCTGGAACGCCGAGGACGCGCTGTTCGACGGACATGACGCCGTCACGCCCAAGGCGAACGAGATGATCGCCGATCTCGACGCGGCGCTCGCGCTCGAGCCGACCAATCTCGGTGCGCACCATCTGCGCATCCACTTGATGGAAGAGCTGCGCCGGGCGCACGAGGCGGTCTCGGACGCCGACGCCCTCTCGTCGTACGGCTATCCGCCGGGGACGTCGCACCTGCCGCACATGTGCGGGCACATCTGGTCGCGCATCGGCGACTACGCGCGGCTGGTCGCCGACAACGAGCGCGCGGTCGCGAACGACCAGGCGTGGTTCGCGCTCGGAGACGGGCCGGGCCAGCAGTACATGCGGTTCTACCACGACCACGACGTCGAGTTCGTGCTGTACGGCCTGACCACGCTGGGCCGCAACGACGAGGCACGCGCCTTCGCGCAGCACGAGGACACCGCGATGCAGATCAAGGCCGCGCTGCGGCTGCACGACGACGCCCGCGTGGTTCGGCTCGCCGGTCCGGACAGCACCGGCAGCGCCGGGCGCGCGCGTTTGCTCGCCGCCGCACGGCTGGGCGAATCCGCGACGGCGCACGCCGCGCAGGCGAAGCTCGGCGCCGCGGCAAGCACCGGCGAAGCCGCCGGCATCGCGGCGGCGTTCCTGGCTCACGACCCGGCTGCCCGAGCCGCGGCGTACGCGCGTGCCTACGACGAGAGCAAGAACGCCGGACTGGGCGATCCGAAAACGTCGTGGCAGCTTCCGGTCGGTGAAGGTTACGGTGCGGCGCTCCTGGCCGCCGGGAAGCCGGCCGAGGCCGAGACGATCTTCAGCGCCGAGCTCAAGCGCTATCCCAACGACCCGCACCTCGAATGGGGCTTGGCCGAAGCGCTCAAAGCGCAGAGCAAAGACGACGCCGCGCCGCGCGCGGCGTACCGCGCGCACTGGGAGGGCAGCCATGATCTCACCCTCGCCGACCTCGGCTGACGGCGCGCCGCGCCGCCACGGCGTCGCGGCGTCGTTCGGCTACGCGTTCGCCGGCCTGACCGCCGCCTGGCGCTCGCAGCCGAACGTGCGCATCCACCTGTTGGTAGCGGCCGGCGTGGTGGCGGCGGGGCTGCTGCTGCGCATCGCGCCGGCGGGTTGGGCGATCGTCGCGCTGGCGATCGGCCTGGTCGTCGCGGCCGAGCTGTTCAACACCGCGCTCGAAGCGGTCGTCGACTTGGTGTCACCCCAGGACCATCCGCTCGCCAAGCGCGCCAAGGACGTCGCCGCAGCCGCCGTTCTCGTCGCCGCGCTCGCCGCGGTTGCGGCCGGTGCGGCGATTCTGTTCGGCCTGGCGGGGCGCTAGTCGTCTCCGAACCGTCAGCGGCCGTGTGTTATAATGACCCCCGCTTGAGTACCGACCCTCTACCTACGGGCAGCCGCGGCCCGACGCGCCGATGACGTCGAAGTGGCCGGAGGTCGCCGCCCTGGTGGTGTTGGTGGGCGTGGCGGCCTTCTTTGCCGCCTCCGAGGCGGCGATCGTCGCCACCAACCGCATCCGCGCGCGGGCGCTGGTCGAGAAAAAGATTCGCGGCGCGGAGCGGCTCGTGCGGCTGGTCGAAGACCGCAACCGAACGCTCACCACGGTGCTGATCGGCAGCACGTTCATCCTGCTGGCGGCCGACTCGCTGGCGACCTATCTGTTCCTGCAGTGGGGGATCCCTCACGCGGTGGTCTGGTCGACGGTCGTGATGACGGTCGCGATCCTGCTGTTCGGCGAGATCCTCCCCAAGACGGTCGCGGTCAGCACCGGCGATCGCACCGCGCTGCGAATCGCGCCGCTGCTCGCCGCGGTCAAACGCGTGCTGTCACCGCTGACCGCCGCGTTCTTGTGGGTCACCGACGGATTGGTGCGCGTCTTCGGCGGCCATCCCCACGGCGGCCCGTACGTGACCGAAGACGATATCAAAACGCTGGTCAACGTCGGCGTAGAGCAGAAGGTGCTCGAAGAGGAAGAGCGCGAGCTGATCCACTCGATCATCGAGTTCGGCGACACGATCGTGCGCGAGGTGATGACGCCGCGTACCGACATGGTGACGGTCGGCGTCACCGCGCCGCCGCGCCGCGCGCTCGACCTCGTCATCGCGGAAGGCTACTCCAAGCTCCCCGTCTACGACGGCTCGGTCGACAACGTCATCGGGGTCGTGCACGACCGCGAGCTGCTCATCGCACTCTCCAACGGCACGATCGCGTCGACCAACGTGCGCGCGCTGATGCGCCCGGTCACGCTCGTGCCCGAGAACAAACGCATCTCCGAGCTGCTGCGCGAGATGCAGCGGGGCAAATACTCGCTGGCGATCGTCATCGACGAATACGGCGGCACCGCCGGCCTCGTCACGATGGAGGACTTGCTCGAAGAGATCGTGGGCGAGATTCGCGACGAGCACGACGAAGGCGAAGAGGAACCGATTCGGCAGCTGGCGCCCGACGAGTGGGTCGTCGAGGCCGGCACCAACATCGAGGACGTCAACAACGCGCTGGGGATCTCCCTTCCGCACGAAGAATTCGAGACGATCGGCGGACACGTGGTGGGGCTGTTCGGCCGGCTGCCGCGCGAGGGCGAAGAGGTCGACGCCGGCAATGGGATCCGGCTGCGCGTCGACCGCACGCGCGGCAGGCGAATCCTGACGGTTCGCGTGCTGACGCAACAGAGCGAGGAGGCGCCGCAGCCCGAAACCGCCAGCACGCGACCGGCATGACGTCGCGGAGCTCCACGACCGATGCGATCGTGCTGCGCGCGCGAGCGCTGGGCGAAGCCGATCGCATCTACACGCTGCTGACTCGCGAACGCGGCAAGGTCGACGCCGTCGCCAAGGGCGTGCGGCGCCCGCGCAGCGCGGTCGCGGGGCGGCTCGAGCCGTTGGCCGAGGTGCGCGTCTCACTGCACAAGGGGCGATCGCTCGACGTAATCGCCGAGGTGCGCACGATCGCGTCGTACTGGAGCGGCTTGGTGCGGCCCGATGCGCTGGCGACCGCGTCGCTGTTCGCCGAGACGATCGACCTCTTCTGCGAACCGGAGCTCGCCTTACCCGAGATCTACGCGCTACTCGGCGCCGCGATCGCCGCGGTCGCCGCCAGCCCGGCGCCGGCCGCGCTAGTGCCGCGATTTCAGCTGCGGCTGCTCCACGAGCTCGGGCTCGCGCCGGCCGACGACGCGTGCGTGCGATGCGGCAACGACTTCACCGCCGGCGCAGGCTCGGGACAGGCGATCGCATGGCTCGACCTCGAGGCCGGCGGGCTCGGCTGCGAACGCTGTTACGGGGCGCGCGGCGGCGCGCACGCGCTCGATGCCGCCGACGTCGCGAACTTTCGCGCGCTGGGTGCCGAGCGCGGTTCGGGCGCGGCGATGGCCGCGACGCTGCGCGTCGCGCGCGCGGCCGACGATATCGTGACCTGGCATCTCGGCCGGCGCCCCAAGGCGCGCGCGCTCGTCTACGAACTCTCGTCGTGAGTGTGCTCGCCCTCGACGTCGGAACGCGGCGCATCGGCGTGGCGGTCGGCGAAGGAACCTTTGCCTTTCCGCACTCGACCATCGAACGGACCAACGTCCGCGATGACGTGGAGGCGATCGTGGCGATCGCGCGCGAGCGCGGCGCGCGCACGATCGTCGTCGGCGATCCGATCACCTTGCTGGGCGAGCGCGCGGCGGCGAGCGAGCAGATCGACGCCTTCGTGGCGCACCTCTCGCGGGTGTTCGACGGCGAGATCGCGCGCGTCGACGAGCGTCTGACGACGGCAGCGGCACAAAAGGCGCTCATCGCCGCCGACGTTTCGCGCGCCAGGCGCAAGAAGGTGGTCGATCAGCTGGCCGCCGTCGGAATCCTCGAGACGTGGCAAGCCCGCAAGCCTCGGTGAACCGCGCCGGCCGCGCGCTCGTCGGCCTCGCGTTCGCCACGATCGTCGGCGTCGGCGTCATCGTCGGCGCCGCGTCGTTGTGGTTTCGCGACGCGATCTACATCGACGCGTCGCTGCCCACCCAGCAGACCGACGTCGTGATCCCGCGCGGCTCGACGTTCGGCCAAGTGGCCGGGCTGCTCCGCGACCGAGGCGTGCTGGCCCATCCGCTGGCGTTTCGCCTGCTCGCGCGGCTGCGCCATGTCGACAACGACGTCAAGGCCGGCGAGTACCGGTTTCCCGCGCACCAGACCAGCGACACGGTCCTGCGCCGGATCGTCCGCGGCGAGCAGTTCGCCGTTTGGGTGACGATCCCGGAAGGCTACACCGCGCGCGAGGTCGCCCAGACGCTGGCTGCTCGGTCGCTGGGCGACGCGGGACGCTACGAGCGGACCTTTTTGCGGACCGGCGGCATCAGTATCGACGGCGCGCGGACGTCGAACCTCGAAGGCTATCTCTTCCCGAGCACCTACCTGATCCCGATCGACGACGCGCCGCCCGCCGTCGCGAAGATCCTGGTCGATCAATTCCGCCGCGAGCTCCCGCCCGACGCGGCGCGGCGCGCCCGGAAACTGGGCCGCAGCGTCCCCGACGTGATCACCGTTGCGTCGCTGGTCGAACGGGAGGGAAAAGCCGACGAGGACCGGCCGCTGATCGCCTCGGTCATCTACAACCGGCTGCAGCGCGGGATGCCGCTCGAGGTCGACGCGTCGATCGAGTACGCGTTCCCGGAACATCACGACGTGATCACGAAGCGCGACCTGGACATCGATTCGCCCTACAATACGTACCGGCACCTCGGGTTGCCACCGACGCCGATCGCAAACCCCGGCAAGGCCTCGCTCGACGCGGCGTTCGCTCCGGCGAGGAGCGACTATCTCTACTACGTAGCCAAGCCCGACGGCCACTCCGCATTCGCCAAAACGCTGCAAGAGCACGACGCCAACGTCGAGCGATACCTCAAGTAAAGGAGCGCCTCATCGATAACAACGGCAGCGCGAGACACGGCAGCGACCCCGTCCGCGCCGGCGGCGAGAAGCAGCCGCTCGACCTCAAGGACATCCTCGAGCTGCACATGGAGGACGGCACCGAGTTGAAGTTCGAGGTCGTCGGATTGGTCGAGGACGACGAAGGCAACGCATTCGCGGTCTGCTACAACGAGCAACGCGACGAGTTCGTGGTGACCGATCAGTTCGGCGATCTGCTCGAAGACGAAGACCTGGCCCAGGAGATCCTCGACGACTTCTTCGTGCTCGCCGAAGAGTCAGGCCCGCCGGAGGAACAGGCCTAGGAGCCGGCGTCGAACGTCGCGAGCGCGCCTTCGAGGGTCTCGGCCAGCGCGAAGTAGCCGTCGAGCTGCGCCAGCCGAAACAACCGCCGCGCATTGCTCTCCGGCGGCGCGAGCCAGGCGAGCCGCGCTTCGCGCGCGCTGAAGTCCTTGGTGAGACGCACGAAGGCGGTCAGCGCCATCGAGTCGATGTAGCGGACCCGGCTCAGATCGATCACCGCCGCGTGTGCGCCGGCAAGGGTCGCGAGCTGGACGCGCAGGTAGGCCTCGCGCAACGGATCGAGGTCTCCCTCGAGAGCCAGAACAACGGGCGACGTGGTGGCCTGCACTGGCGTCACCGTATCGCCGCTCGCTGGTAATCGGATGGGAACCCGAGCGACGCGTCCCTTGCGTTCCCGCAGGGAGCGCTCAACAACCCTTCGAACCGTCGGTTCGCGTGGGGAGAGGTGGCCGAGCGGCTGAAGGCGGCGGTTTGCTAAACCGTTATACGAGTTACATCGTATCGAGGGTTCGAATCCCTCCCTCTCCGATGAACGGCAGGGACGGCTCCGGGAATGCCGTAAGACGCGAGGTCGCCGCTCGGGGAGCGCGTGCGCGGTCGTAGCTCAATTGGATAGAGCAACAGGCTACGAACTTGTAGGTTGGGGGTTCGAGTCCCTCCGACCGCGATTGTCAGGAAAAACGCCGCTGCACGCGGCGTTTTCGTTTGCGCCGGACGCGCCGGGCGATCAGTACGCGGCGCGCCGGATCATCACGACGAGGCCGTCGGGATAGTCGAGCACGAAGTTGAACGCGTGCATGAAGTCGAGCCCGACTAGAATCTCGTTGCGCGCAAACGACGGCGACGCGCACGCGACCGGATTCTGATAGTGCACCGGACCGAGCGACAGCGAACCGAGGTGACCGCAGCCTTCGATCTCGCTGCTGGACACGCCCTGAACCATGAACTGCTCTTGCACCAAGAAGTTCATCCGGTCGCGAGTGATGAGATCGCGTGAGAACAGGACGTTGGCAGGGTTGCCGCTGTCGAGGGTGGCGATCACGTCGTACTTGTCGTTGAGGCGCATCGGTGTTCGTATGTGGCCGTCCGACAGATCGACGTGCACGACCATGCCGGCCTTCTCGTCAGGCGCGACCTTGGCAGGGTCCATGAGGTGAAGCGTCTTGGTGTCGAAGCTCAGGTCCGCGATGCTGCCGGCCAGCAGGTCGAATCCGATCAGCCCGACCGCGCCCTCGCGACCGAACGTCTCCTCGTCGAGTCCGCTGCTGACGATGACGTCGTGCAGCGTCGAGCCCCCGATGGCGATGGTGGCGACGCGGAAGAGATTCGCTTTGGCCGCGCCCTCGCCGATTCCGGCGATCGCAGTCGTGCCGAATCGCTCGGCGCCGGCCTTGCGCGCGAACGAGTCGACCATCGCCGTGCCGGCTGCGCCCGTGTCGAGAATGAACTTTCCTTTGACGCCGTTGACGACCAGGTCGACGTACAGCCGCGGCGCCGGCGCGTCGACGTACGTGACTGCTGCCGGGGCGTCGCCGAACGTCCACGACGCGGTCTGCTTGGGCGGCCGCAGATCGTCGGCGGCGATTGCGGCGTTGGGCTCGATCTTCGTATAGGCGAAGCGCGCCGGCGAGTCGCCGTAATGCCAGGCCGACAAGAACTTCTTGCCGTCGGCGGCGGTGTATCCGAGACCGTCGTACGACGTTTCGTACTTTCCGCCCGGGTCGATGACCGCGCGCTGGTACGCGCCGGTCGCGGGGTCGATGTACACGTCCATCGGGAAACCGACGCGTGAGGTCAGCCGGACGACGGCGCAATCGACCGCCTCGACCTTTTGCGTGCGCAGAACGGCGGGCGTGAACGCAGCCGTCGTCGTCAGCTCGCCGAACAGCGCTTGCTCGTCGTAGATCGAGCGAACGACTTCACCCACAGCGCGAACGGTGAAACCGTTCTCGTTCGACGTCCAGGCGACGCTGCCGGTGAAGCCGTCGTCGAAGTGCAAGCCGTTGGCTCCGACGCTGGTATCGCGGTAGGCGATCCCGACGTGCAGCGACGTCAGGCGAGCCCGAACGTTGCCGCCGCGCGTCTGCTCGCCGGTCTCGCGCAAGGTCTTGACGACCCCGTCGCCGGTGTGCCAGCCCACGTACGCCGCATGCTTGGCCATCAACCCGGTCGCGTCGTCGGCCGATGCCGGCACCGCGCCGGCAAACAGAAGAACCACCGTCGCATAGGCGGCGAGCCGAAGCACCCCACTGAACATGACCGCAAGCTTGGCGACCGTCCGTCCGGACCCTGCACCGGGGCTGCACCCGTGGAGGGTCTTGACGGGTTCTGGATAATCGACGTGCGGCTTCTCGGGAGCCCGACAAGGCTCGCGGCAGACGCACGACGGCTCGGTAGCTCAGCGGTAGAGCGGGGGACTCATAAGCCCTAGGTCGTAGGTTCAAATCCTACCCGAGTCAAGAATTTTCTCGAGGTATCAGCATGTCGACGATCCCCTGCGATTTCTGCCCGCACCCGGTCGACCGGGCGCAGATGGAAGAGATCGAGATCAGCCACTACGTGCCGGACAGCTCGGGGGACGACCTGGCGTACGCGCGGACGTACTTCTTCGGGCACCCCGATTGCGTTCGGAAGTTTTATCGCGGGCTCGTCGAACACAAGCTCGACCTCTTCAAGCACATCCCGACGACCGGCCCCACCGGCCCCACCCCCACTTAGACCGGGCTCGCTAACCACGATCCGTCCGCCGCAATCTCGCCACCACCGCAATCCCACCAGGCTGACCCGCGTGGTTACACGGGTCATGCCGTACGTTCGACGAGCGCAGCGAGACGAACGGTGGCGAGCGAAGCGAGACGAAGGATGCTCCCGTAGCTCAATTGGATAGAGTGTCGCCCTCCGAAGGCGAAGGTTGCCCGTTCGAGCCGGGCCGGGAGCGCGTTTCGTTCGATCCGGTCGATCGGTCGACCGCGGATCAGGACGAGCTGTACATGCGCCGCGCGATCGAGCTCGCCGAGCGGGCGGCCGCGGCCGGCGACGTGCCGATCGGCGCGCTGCTGGTGGTCGACGGCCGCACCTTCGAGGCGCACAACGAGCGCGAGGCGCGTCCCGATCCGACCGCGCACGCCGAGCTGCTGGCGATCGCGGCCGCGGCGGCCGCGTTGGGTCGCTGGAGGATCGGCGGATCGCTGTACGTCACCAAGGAACCGTGCGCGATGTGCGCCGGCGCGCTGGCCGGCGCGCGCATCGAGCGCTTGATCTACGGCTGCCGCGATCCCAAGGGAGGGGCGGCGGGTTCGGTCATCGATATACTCGGATCGGCCGCCGTGAACCACCGCGTCGAAGTCGTCGCCGGGGTGCTCGCGCAAGAAACTGCCGCTCAGCTCCGCGGGTTCTTCGCGGAGAAGCGGCGCCCGGAGAGGTGGTCGAGTGGTTGAAGGCACCCGCCTCGAAAGCGGGCGAACGTTGATAGCGTTCCGAGAGTTCGAATCTCTCCCTCTCCGCCACGAACGCGAAGGAACGAACCCGCCGGTTCGTTCCTTCGGTCGTTTCCGGCCCGAACAGCTCAGCCGGCCGCGACGAGCTTCTCGCCGGCACTCTGGGTGAGCACTTCGCGGTGCTGCTCGAGCGAGCGCAGATCGACCGGGCCCAGCTCGGGCCGGCCGAGGAGATAGCCTTGGATGCCGCGCACGCCGGCGACGTCGGAGACGTGCGCGTTGCGCACGAAATCCAGCATCTCGACGTTCTCGATCCCTTCGGCGATCAAGTAGCTGCCGGTCGCGCGGGCGATCGCAATGATCCCCGCCAGCACGCCGCGAGCTTCGCGATTGTTCACCGCCTGCGCGATGAGGCCGCGATCGATCTTGACGAAGTCGAAGCGCACCTTGCTGAGGATCTCCAGCCCCGCATGGCCGCTCCCGGTATCGTCGAGCGCGATGCGTACGCCGAGCGCGCGCAGCGCCGCGACCCGCTTCGCGACGGCGGCGGGATCGTCGATGCGGCGCTCGGTGAGCTCGATGACGATCTGCTCGGGCAGCAGCCCGGCCCCGCGCACCGACGCCACGAAGACGTGCGGGTCGAAACGCGCGTGCACCAGCGAGGTCGGCGAGTAGTTGAGGAAGATCACCGAACCGGGCGGCACGTTGATCGCCGCTTCGAGCGTCTTGCGCGTGCACACCGCGTCGAGCTCGGCGAGCTGGCGAATGCGCTGCGCGACGTCGAACGCCTCCTGCGGGCCCGCCAGTCCTAGCTCGGGCGAGGGTCGCGCAAGGGCCTCGAAGCCGAGCGGTCGCGTCGTCTGGACGTCCCAGATCGGCTGGAACGCCGTGCCCACCAGGCCTTGCGCGATCAGCGTCCGAACCACGTCGGCCTTGCGCGGCGAAAACACGTTGACCGAGCCGCGCACGTCCTCGAAGCATACCGTCTGATTGCGCCCCAGTCGCTTGGCTTCGTAGAGCGCCGTGTCGGCCAGCTCGTAGGCCTCGGAGTCGAGCTGGTCGCCCGACAGCGTGACGTAACCGATGCTCACCGTGGCCCCGATCCCGGAGTCACGGATCTCGCGCTGCAGCCGGTCGAGCATGACGGTCGCCGCCGCCGGTTCGGTCTCGACCAAGATCAGCGCGAACTCGTCGCCGCCGATCCGGTAGCCGCGATCCTCCTGGCGGGTCGTGTGCAGCCGTGTTCCGACGAACGCCAGCACGTCGTCGCCGTGCGAGTGGCCGGCCTTGTCGTTGACGGCTTTGAAGTCGTCGACGTCGATGAGCGCCAGGACCATCGAGTGATCGTGGCGCTTGGCACGCGCGATCTCGCGCTCGAAGTCGTCGTAGAACGCACGATTGTTGCCCAAGCCGGTCAGGCTGTCGGTCAGCGCCGCCTGTTCGAGCGCGGCAAGCGTCGCGGCGGCCGACGTGTCGGCGGCGCGTTTGTAGCTGTCGAGCAGCACCGCCAAACCGGCCATGAGCGCAATGGCCAGCACCGTGACGGCGCCGATGAACCGCTGCAGGTCCGACATGAAACCCCGGGCGCGGACGGCATCCGCGACGCTGGCATGGAACAAGCCGGCCGAGATGGCGTCGAGCGTATAACGCATCGCGTTGACGTTGGGCCGAGTCTTGGTCGCGTCGACGTGCGCCGCGCGAGCGTACTCACCGTTGGCCAGGGCGCCGGCGATCAGCTCGCTGTCGGCCACGAACGCCGCCTGACGTTTCGCGAGCTGTTTGAGCAGGGGTTCTCTGGCCGCCCAGCCGTCGTGGTCGACCTCGTTGGTCGCGGCGGCGAAGAGCTCGGTGGCGTGAACCAGCCCGGTCGACTCGATGCCCTGGTGTTGCCGCATCTCCGACAGCAGGACGACGTCCTCGCGATCGAGCGCCGTCCGCATTTGACTCACGTCGTTCGCGCGCTGAAAGGTCTGCGCGACCTGCGCGTCGCGGTCCTGGCTGCGAGCGATCGCCACGATTCCGCAACAGCCGATCACGACGATCACGGCCAACATCACGATGATGTAGGCGCGGCTGAAGACGTTGGCCCGGACGGGGTCGGGCGCCCGCTTCTCGCGCCCGCGCGCGGTCGGCGCCGCGGCCGTCATCGTCCTGAGCATGGGCCGATCCTAGCCGGGCCCGGTAACCAGCCGGTGTCCTCAGCGCGCGAACGCCAGCTTCGGATCGCTCGGCGCGGGGGGGAAGGCGAAGTCTCGGTTGGTCGCGTCGGCACTCGCGGTGACGCGACCGATCTTGAGCGGCCCGTAGAAAGTGTGGGTGTAGGTGACGTGCCGGACCAGCCAATGCGATAGCACCACTTCATAGTCGCAGGCGAAGGTCGTGGTCGGGCCGATATAGACGACCCGCGTCGGCAGACTCGTCGCGAGGTCGACGTACACGTCGTGGATGTAAAAATCGGAGCTGTTGCCGACGGTCAAGGTCGGCAGGGCATCCATCTGGATGTGCGCGACGCCGTCCGTGGTGTCCGATGCGTAGGACGCGTGATAATAGCGCAGCGAGACGACGACGACGTCGGCGTGCGACGTCTCGCGCGGGTCCTTGAAGTAGAGCGGCTCGCCCGGTTCGACGTAGCTGAGCAGGTCGCGCCGGTTGCCGTTGAACGTTACCCGAAAATACGACAGCGCGTCGAAGGTCGGGATCAGCGGAAAGCTGTGCGCGTATTGGCGCTGGCCGTTGGGGAGGTCTTGGAGCACGGCGAAATCGTCCCGCGTGCGCGACTCGACGGCCCGCGACACGACTTTGTGCTGGCGCATCGACGGGACGTCGATGACGACGTCGGTCTTGTACGAGATGTACGGCGGCGAGTCGGCGAAGGCGGCCGCAGCCGCGTTCGCGGTGAGCCGGAACTGCGCGTCGGCGGCGATCACGCGGGCTCGAACAGGAGGGGCGAGAGAACGATCAAAAGCGCCGTCATCGTGGCTGACTCTTCGCGGGCAACGTATCCCGGTACCGCTCGGTTCCCGACCGCAGCCGGCGCCCCGCCGGTGCTCGACGCCGCCCTGTTGTGACCACCTACGGCGAGCGCTACATCTACGCGTTCGATCTGGCACCGGAGGATCTGTGGCGCGCGGTCTCCGACGGCGACACGTTCGACCGCGACGCCGGCCTGCCCGAGGCGCGCTATCGCTACGAGGTGCGATCGGGTACACCGCCGCTGGCGGTGGCCGAAGCCCGGATCGGGCCGCTGGCGCTCGAGTGGGACGAACCGCCGCTCGAGTGGGAGGCGCCGCTGCGCATGGCCGTCGAGCGCCGTTTTCGTCGCGGCCCGGTGGCGCGGTACGCCGCTCAGATGCGGTTCCTCGCCGACGGGGCGGGCTCGCGCGTCGAGCACGACGTCGAGCTCGAGACGCGCGGTGCGCTCGGCACGATGCTGGTGCGGCCGGTGCTGGCGTACGCGCGGGCCGGCGCGGAACGCGCCTACCGCCGGGCCGAGCGCCGCGCGCGCGGCGCGCCCGAAGTCGCGGCCGGAAGCATCGCCGGCGTCGCGCGTTTCGGAGACGCGTTCGAAGCGCTTCGCACGCACACCGAGGAGGAGCCGGCGATCGCGGCTCGCTTGGCCGCGCTCGCCGAGCACGCGCCGCCGATCTATCGCCGCCGGCTGCGCCCGTACGAGCTGGCGGATGCGTGGCAGTTTCCGCGCGAGCGCGTCGTCGCCGCGGTCCTCGCCGCGGCGCGCGCGGGCTTGGTCGGCGCGAGCTGGACGATCGTCTGTCCGCGCTGCCGCATGCCGCGTCACGCCGTCCAGACGCTGGCCGAGCTCGGAGCGCCGGTGGACTGCGACGTCTGCGGCATCACGTTCGCAGCCGACTTCGACCGCAACGTCGAGCTGACGTTCGATCTGTCCGCCCCGGCGCACGCGGCGCGCGCCGCGGAACCGCGCCCGCTGCGGCCGCAGCCCGGGCGGCAAATTTTCGCCCAGCGCACGTTGTCCTCGGGCGCCGCGGCCGCGTTCGAGGTCGTGCTGCACCGCGGTGCGTATGTCGTGCAAGTGCTGCCCGACCGCGCGGCGCGCTTCACCGTGGAGGAAGACGCCGGCGCCGCAACGCTCGACGCGCGCATCGAGCACGCGCGGGTGAGCGTCGCCGCGGCGGTCGCGCGCGCCGGCAGCGTGCGGTTGCAGCTCGCCAACGAGTCCGAGCGCGCCGTCGTCGTGCGCATCGTGGAGGCCGAGCTGCCCCGGAACATGGCGACCGCCGCCGCGGTGACGGCGCTGCAGGCATTTCGCGACCTGTTTCCCGACGATGCCCCGAGCGAGAGCGCGCCGGGCGCGATCCGCTCGCTGACGGTCGTGTGCGCCGAGGTGGTCGGTCTCGACCGCATCGAAGCCGAGTTCGGCGACGCCCATGCGGCACAGCTCGTCGCGACGGCCTTCGACGCGTTGCGCGAGCCGGTGGCGCAAAGCGGCGGCGCGATCGTGAGAGCGGTGGGCGACAGCCTGCTCGCCGTGTTCACCTATCCGCGCGAGGCCGTCGAAACGGCGCTGCGCTTCGGCGACTTGGTCGCGCCGCTCGAGCTGCGGCTCGCGCTGCACCGCGGTCCGTGCGTCGCGATCGCCGCCGACGGCCGGCTCGACTATTTCGGCGCGACGGTCAGCCTCGCCACCCGCCTGGCGCGCGCGGCGCGCGCGGGCGAGGTGCTGCTGACCGACGCCCTGGCCGAAGACGATCGCATCGCCAAGCTGCTGCCGCCCGCCGAGCGCGGCATCGTGACCCTGCGCGGTATCGTCGAGCCGGTCGACGTCCTGCGCGTCCGGCCGGCGGCTTCGCCGGTGCCGCGGTGACCGCGGAGGCCGCGCCGCGATGAGCTACGCGGAGAAGGCGTTCGACGCGTTTCGCGTCGGCGACACGGCGACGTTCGCCAAGACGATCGGCGAGGCCGATGTGCTCCTGTTCGCGGCGATCAGCGGCGACAACTATCCGCTGCACGTCGACGCCGAATATGCCCGAACGACGCGCTTCGGGCAACGGGTCGTACACGGAATGCTCTCGGCCGGGCTCATCTCGACGGTGGTCGGCCTGCTGCTGCAGAAGCCGGGCGGGATCTTCGTCGAGCAGACGCTGCACTTTCGCCGCCCGGTGTTCTTGGGCGACACGCTGACCGCAACCGCCGACCGAGCTGGCTCCCGCCGCGCGGCGCATCCGCGCCCGCATGACGGTCGTGAACCAGCACGGCAAGGTCGTCCTCGACGGCAGCGGCGTCTTGCAGAAAGACGAACGGTAGAAGCCGCCGCAGAGCGGCGAAGATCAGAAGAGGGTCGCTTCGGCGGCGATCGGTTCGAGTGCGCGCGGATCGTCGAAGCTGACGCGATTGACCGCCGGGGTCACCGGAAACGACGACATGCGCGACGCGTCGAACGGGACGAGCGTCGCCACGGCGTCCTCGGCCGCTCCGCCGAGCCACCGTTCGATCCCGGCATCGTCGAGGATCACGGGCATGCGGTCGTGGAGGCTCGCGCAGAGCGCGTTGGCGTCGCAGGTGACGATCGTGCACGTCTCGATGGCGTCCGCTCCCGCGCCCCACCGCTCGTACAGGCCGGCGAATGCGAACGGCGCGCCGCCGTCGACGACGAAGCGGTACGGCCGGCGGTGCTTCTTGGCGCCGCTCCACTCGTAGAAACCGTCGGCGAAGACGATGCAGCGCCGGTGCCGCAGCGCGTCGCCGAACGCCGGCCGTTCGGCCAGCGTCTCGGCCCGCGCGTTGATCAGCTTCGGCCCGATCGACGGGTCGGGCGCCCAGGCCGGCACCAGGCCCCAGCGCAGCGGCGCGATCTCACCGCCGGCGTCGTTGCGGACCGCGAGGACGTCCTGCGTCGGCGCGACGTTGTAGCGCGGCGGCCACGTCCGGCTCGAGCGAAATCGCGGATAGCGAGCGACGATTCGGTCGGGCGAGGCGAGCGAGAATCGAGCGCACATCGGGCCGGTTCGACTTCGGCGAGCGCGGTGCGGGCACCCGGAAGGACATGGCGGTCACGCGTATCGTGGTCGCGGAAGACGATGCGTCGATCCGCGAGCTCCTGGTGCACCACCTCGAGCAGGAGGGCTTCCGGTGCGAGCAGGCGGCCGACGGACCGGGGACCTTGCGGCTGGCCCGCACCGGTCCCGATGCGCTGATCCTGGACCTGGGGCTGCCGGTGATCGACGGCTTCGAGATCGTGCGCACGCTGCGGCGCGAGGGGCGTGACTTGCCGATCGTCGTGCTGACCGCGCGCTCGGATGAGATCGATCGCGTCGTCGGGCTCGAGGTCGGAGCCGACGACTACGTCGTCAAGCCGTTCTCGCCGCGCGAGATCGTCGCGCGGATCAAAGCCGTCGGCCGCCGTACCGGAATGTCGTCGACGACGGCCCCGGTGACGCTCACCTTCGACCGGCTCGAGGTCGATCAGGCGGCGCGGGAGGCGCGCGTCGACGGGCATGACGTCGGGCTCAAGCCGCGCGAGTTCGCCTTGCTGCTCGAGCTCGCGCTCAACGCGGGAGTGGCCCTCTCGCGGGCGACGCTGCTCGAGCGCGTTTGGGGCTACGACTTCGACGGCGACGCGCGCACGGTCGACGTGCACGTGCGGCGGCTGCGCCTCAAGCTCGAAGAGCAGTCGAAGCTGCCGCCCCTCGTCCAGACGATCCACGGCTTCGGATACCGCTTTGCACGCGGCTAGGATCGGCGGGCTGCTGCCGCCGCTCGACGCCTTCGGCCGGCGCTTGGCGGACCAGTCGACCCAGCCGCGGCCGGTCCTCGTCGTGCGGCTGCCCGAGATCGAGCGGGTCGCGTGGCGCCGCGGCTTGCGCGCCGCGCGCGGGCTGGAGCGCGCGGCCACGGCGGCGTTCTCGACCGCGGTGTCGCGCGTGCTGCGGTCGGACGATCTGGTGGCACATGACGCGGGCAGCGACCTGTTCGTCGCGGCGCTGGTGGCGCCGACGCGCGACGGCAGCCTCGGCACGACGCCGGTCGACATTCGCTCGGCGCTGGCCCGGATCGCGGCGACGATGGAAGCGGCCACGCGCCAAGATGTGCGCAGCGGCTGGACGAGCTACGATCCGGCCGCCGACGGCGAGCGTATCGGCGCCGTCCTCGAACGGGCGCTCGCGCGCGGCGCACGGGAGCGCGAGCGCTACGCGTTCTTCTCGTCGCTCGGTCACGAGCTGCGGACGCCGCTGTCCTCGATCCGCGGCTACCTCGAAACGCTGCTCGATCGCGACGTGGACGGTCCGACGCGCGAGCGCTTCGTGCGCGTCGCGTACGACGAGTCGCTGCGCATGAGCCGGCTGGTCGAGGGGATGTTCGAGATCTCGCTGCTCGACCTCCGAGCGGACGGTGTCGGCGCGGCGACCGGCTCGCTCATCGGGGCGGTCGAAAGTGCCCGAGGCGCATGTCTCGCCGGTGCCGCCGCGCGCGGGATGACGATCGCCGTCGGCCCCGTTCCGGCGGCGCGCGTCGGGATCGACACGGACCGGCTGACGCTGGTCCTCGTGAACCTCGTCGACAACGCCGTCAAGCACGGGCGGCAATGCGGCCGGGTCCGGCTGCGCGTCGCGGCAGACGACCAGCGCTGCGTCAGCATCACGGTGGAAGATGACGGTCCGGGCATCGCGCCGGAGGATCGCGAGCGCGTCTTCGCCTTGGGCCAGCGAGGACCGACCTCGTCGGCCGGCAACGGCATCGGACTCGCGCTCGCGCGCCTCATCGTGGAACGCGCCGGCGGCCGCATCGAACTCGGTGATTGTCCGCTCGGCGGTGCGCGATTCGTCGTGACGGTGCCGCGCGCGTCATAGCCGCGCGATGATTCGCCGAGCACGCCATCAGGACCAACTGGATCAGCGCCTACGATAAGTACGTCAGATCCCCGCAGCGCTGACCCCGTCGATTACGAGCCGGGACAGGGGTTGGGGCAGAGCTTGGCCTGGAATTGCTTGGCGATCGCGAGCGGGATACCGTAGCGCTTGACCATCATCGAGGCGTAGGTCACGCCGCCGTCGGTGCCCAGGAACTTCCAACCGCCGTTCGTCTGGTGCATCCAGGCCGTCGCTTCGGCGTTTCCGCCGCCGGTCCCGAACGAGCACTGTGCCCAAGCCTGGATGACGTAGCACGACGGCTGCTCGATGTCGGTTTCATGGACCGATTTGAAGTGCGCGACCATCGCCGCCACGGCGGCCTTTTGCGCCGGCGTCGCGGCGTACGCCGGAATGCTCGCGCACAGTCCCGCCGCGGCGAGGACGGCAATTCCCCGGCGCACGAAAGATGGACGGATATGCATAGCTCTCCCCCGCAGAAACAAGGCTAGGAAGTGCCCGACCCGCGGGCCTTCGGCGGCACTCGAATGCGAACGGCGCAGATTCCTGCCGATCCGGTCGCGGTGCGCGTGGGAACGGGGCCGCCGGCAACGCTCTGGAGCTGCAGGTACTCCTCGGGCCGGGGATTCGGAACGTTCGCGGGAACTGAAGCCCGGTGAGCGATCTGAGCGGGATCCCTTGGGAGCGCAAAGGCGTGTGCGTGCGCGCCGTGATCGAGACGCCGCGCGGCTCGCGCTACAAGTATGCCTTCGAGACCGAGACGCGCGCGCTCAGCGTGCGGTTCATGCTGCCCCGCGGGCTGTCGTGGCCGTACGACTACGGGTTCATTCCGCAGACGCTGTGCGACGACGGCGATCCGGCCGACGTGATCGTCATCCTCGAAGAACCTGCCGTCCCGCTGGCGACCGTGCGCGTACGGCTGGTCGGCGGTTTCGAGATCGAGAAGGACGGCAAGCGCAACGATCGTTTGCTGGCGTGCCCCGTGCCGATGGACGGCATCGCGATGCGGACCGACGACATCACCTCGATCTTCGCGTTCGCCGACGAGGAGCTCGATCAGCTGCAGCGCTTCTTGACCGAGTACGGCGAGGAGCAGGGCCACGAGGTCGCCTGCCGCAGCCGCTACGGTCCCGACGAAGCGCGCGATCTCGTCAAGCAGTGGCACCGCGCGTGGCGCAACCGGCATTGACCGCGGCCGCGGCGTGATCGCGCGCGAACAACGGTCCGGGCGCTGCCCGCCGCCTCAGTCGGGCAGCGTCAGGCGGACGGGTTCGCTGCCGTCGGAGAAGTGCAGGACGATCTCCCCCTCGGCTGTCCGGACCACCGAACCGGCCACGGAGCCGTCGGGTGCGTGACCGTTCGTCGCCGGGACGCGGCGCCGGCCGGCCATGCGTTCGCGAAGATGCGCGAACGCGACGTAGACGACCGGCACGACGAACAGGTTGAGCACGGTCGAGAGAATCATCCCGCCGAAGACCGCGGTGCCCAGCGAACGGCGGCTGGCCGAGCCCGCGCCCGACGCCAGAACGAGCGGGACCGTCGCGAGGATGAATGCCAGCGACGTCATCAGGATCGGGCGCAGGCGCGTTTGTGCCGCTTCGCGCACGGCGGCGGCGGCGTCGAGGCCTGCGCGCCGGCGCTGATTGGCGAACTCGACGATCAAGATCGCGTTCTTGCTGGCGAGCGCGATGAGCATCAGGTAGCCGACCTGCGCGTAGAGGTCGCTCGGCAGCGAGCGCAGATCGAGCGCGAGAATCGCGCCCAGGATCGCGAGCGGCACCGACACGAGGATGATGATCGGATCGCTATAGTTCTCGTAGTTCGCCGCCAGCACGAGGAACACGCACAGCAGCCCGAGCCCGAAGATGATGATGGCCTGACTGCCGAACTCGATCTGCTCGAGCGAGATGCCGGTCCACTCGTAGGTCAGGCCGGGCGGCAGCGATCGGGCAGCGCCGGTCATCGCCGCGAGGGCTTGACCTGAACCGTAGCCGGCGGCAGGGACGCCGTTGATCTCGATCGATCGCATCAGGTCGTAGTGGGTGAGGATCGGCGCCACGTGCTCGATGTGCGTGCGCACCAAGGTCGAGAGCGGCACGGTCGCCGCCAGCTGGGGAGCGCTCGAGTTGGTCGTGCGCAGGTAGATGCGGTCGAGCGCGGCGAGGCGGTCGCGGTACTGCGTGTCGGCCTGAACGAACACCCGATACGAGCGGTTGAGGAAGTCGAAGTCGTTGACGTATTCCGATCCCAGGTAGACCTGCAGCGCGGTGAAGACGTCGGAGATCGGGATGCCCAGCGCCGCGGCTTTCTCGCGGTCGACGTCGACGACCAGTTGCGGGCTGTCGTCGCGGAAGGTGGTCGAGACGTTGCGCAGCGTCGGGTCACGCCGGGCGGCGGCGATCAAGCCGCGCGCCGCGGCGGTGAGCGCGGGAATGCCGACGTTGTCTTGGTCCTGCAGCTCGAACTGAAAGCCGGCCAGATTGCCGATCCCGCGAATCGCCGGTGGGTTGAAAGCCAGCACGGTCGCGTCGGCGATCCCGTTGAGCTCCGGGCGCAGCCGCCGCATGATGCCGTCGGCCGACGTGCTGGGCGTTTTGCGCTCGTCCCACGGCTTGAGCGAGACGAACATCAGGGCGCGGTTCGGGGCGTTCACGCCGAACAGCGTCCCGTTGGGCTCGAACACGACCGCGACCTCGGGAAACCGATCGAGGATGCTCTCGATCCGTCGCGTCACGGCCTCGGTTTGCGCGAGCGACGACCCTTCGGGCAGCTGGACCGTCACGTAGAAGTAGCCCAAATCCTCGTCGGGCAGAAATCCGGTCGGGATCGACTGGTACGCGAAGTACGTCGCGACGAGGCCCAGCGCGAACAGACCGAGCACGAGCGTGCGAAAGCGCAGCAGTGTCGGCAGCGCGGCGTGGTATCCGCTGCGGGTGGCATCGATGGCGCGGTTGATCGCGCCGTAGAATCCGGTGCGGTGGGTTTCGTGCCGACCGAGCAGCAGCGCCGAGAGCACGGGCGTCAGCGTGAGGGCGTTGAACAGCGAGATGCTGATCGCGCAAGCGATGCTCAGCGCGAACTGCTTGTAGAGCTGACCGGTCGTCCCCGCAAACGCTGCCACCGGGATGAAAACCGCCAGCAGCACGAGCGAGCTCGCCACCACGGCGCTGGTGATCTCTTTCATCGCGGCCGCCGCGCCGGCGAACGACTCCATGCGCTTCTCGTTGATGAAGCGGGCGATGTTCTCGATGACGACGATCGCGTCGTCGACGACCAGCCCGGTCGCCAGCGTCAAGCCGAACAGCGTGAGCGTGTTGATCGAAAATCCCAGCACCTTCATCAGCGCGAAGGTGCCGATCAACGAGACCGGGATGGTGATGGCCGGAATCAGCGTCGTGCGCCAGCTCTGCAGGAACAGGAATACGACCGCGATCACCAGCAGGATCGAGATCGCCAGCGTCTTGAGAACCTCGCGGATCGATTCGCTGACGAACGGCGTCGCGTCGAAGCCGACTTGGTAGGTGATCCCCGGCGGGAAGTGCGTTTGCAGCCGGTCCATCGTGGCGCGCACGTCACGTGCTACTTGGAGCGCGTTCGCGCTGGGCAAGGTGAGCACCGCGATCCCGATCGCGTCGCGGCCGCTCAGCCGCAAGTCCTGCGCGTAGCTTTCCGCACCGAGCTCGACGCGGCCGACGTCGCGCAGCCGGACGAAGCCGGCGTCGGGGTTGGAGCGCAGGATCAGCTGGCCGAACTGGTCGGGCGTGCGCAGCCGTCCCAGCGTGCGGATCGTGATCTGATAGGGTTGGTCGGCTCGGACGGGTGCGGTGCCGATGGCGCCCGCCGCGACGGTGACGTTCTGTGCGCCCAGGGCGCTGACCACGTCGCCGGCGGTGATGTGGTTGAGGTTGAGCCGGGTAGGATCGAGCCACAGCCGCATGGCGTAACGGCGCTCGCCGAAGATGCGCACGTCGTTGACGCCGCGGATCCGTTTGAGGACGTCGACGATGTTGTTGGCGGCGTAGTTGCTGATGAAGATGCGGTCGTAGCGGCCTTCGTTCGACGCCAACCCGAAGGCGATCACGAACGTGCCGCTGTTCTTGGAGACCGTGACGCCGGTCGCAACGACGGCCGCGGGCAGGCGGCCCATCGTGTTGTTGACCTGGTTCTGCACGTCGTTGGCGGCCAGATCGATGTCGCGGTCGAGGAAGAACGTGCAGGTGATCGTGCTCGTGCCGTCGCTGGTGGTCGTCGAGCTGATGTAGCGCAGCCCGTTGACGCCGTTGATCGCCTCTTCGAGCGGCGTCGTCACCGAGGCTTCGGCGGCCTGGGCGTTCGCGCCGATGTACTGCGTGCTCACCGTGACGACCGGCGGTGCGACCTGCGGAAACTGCGCCACCGGCAGGGTCGGGATCGAGATCAGGCCGGCCAGTACGATGAAGAGCGCACAGACGGATGCGAATACCGGCCGGTGAAGGAAGAAGTCGATCACGCCGCAGTCCTGCTTGGCGGGGACCGGGGCGAAATCCCCGCGGGAGGTCGGCGTTCCGCGCGTCGAAGCCGCGGGCCGATGAGGCAGCCGAAGTAGCCTTGGCCGGAGGGGAGCGCCGAACCGCGGCCGTCGTCGTGGCGATCCTCACCGCGCCGCCGCACGGGGTGATCTTCATCGAGCGCGCGTCGCACCTGCGCGACCATCCTGGTCAGATCGCGCTGCCGGGCGGATCGGTCGACCCCTCCGACGGCGGCGACCTGCGCCGAACGGCGCTGCGGGAGATGCGCGAAGAGGTCGGCGTGGCGGCCGAGCGGGTGACGATCGTCGGGCGGCTGCCGATCGTGAGTCAACGCCGCGCCAACAACTTCGACGTGACGCCGTTCGTGGCTGCCGTTGCGCCGGGGCCGCTGACGATCGACGGAACCGAGACCGCGGCCGTCTTCACCATCCCGCTGGCGTTCGTCGTCGAGAGCCTGCAGGCCGGAACGGTGATCGTCGGCGAGCAGAGCGTGGAGACGTACATCCTCGACTTCGAGACACGCCGCGTATGGGGCCTCACCGGCGCGATCCTGCGCCGGTTCGTCGAGGCGTGGAAAGACGCGGCCGATCCGCTGCGCGCGGCGGTCGAGAGCGCGCTCGCGCCGTGATGCGCATCGTGGCGGCCAGCGTCGCGCTGGCCGGCGTCGCCGTCATTCCGCGCGTCGCGGCGGCGGAGTGGCGGCCGCCCGATGTGCGTCCGGCGGCTGCGTCGCTCGCGACGGTGCTCGACGCCTACGTCGCCGCGACGGGTACGGAGCACGAAGCCTCCGCGCAGCGCCGCGAGCGCTGGACGTATCGCAACGGTGAGCGCCGGCTTCCCGTTCGCGTCGCGGTGCGCGGCGCGGACTTCAAAGCCGTCGTCGCGCTCGGCACTGCCGAGTACGCCGCCGGGCGCAGCGGCGGCACGCGCTGGCGCGCCGACGCGAACGGCGTGACGCACGCCGTCTGGTCCGACGATCAGGGCGATGCGATCGACCGGCTTCCGCAGAGCATCTTCCCGTTCGACCGTGCCGACTGCGCGGTGGCCGGCCGGTCGGCGCGTTTCGGCGCCGCCTGGGTCGTCGTCGACCGGCCGCCGCGCGACAAACCGCACTGGTTCTACATCGACGACGCCAGCGGGCTCATCACGCACGAGATCACCCGCGAAGGCAAGCGCACCATCGTGACCGCGTTCACCTCGTTCGAGGTCGTGGACGGCGTCCGGCGCCCGAATCGCTGGCACGTCTCCGACGGCGACGCCGCCGACGATCTCGACGTGACCGTCGACGTCGTCACACCGCAGCCGCTCGGCGAGCGCGACGTCGCGATCCCGCAGGCGCAGCGGCTGTTCGTTCCCGTGCCGGCGGTACCGGGCGGCGTTGTCCGGCTGCCGGCCGTCTTTCGCGGCGACCGTATCTTCGTCGACGTCGGTCTGGGCGAGCGGCGAGCGACCTTCGTGCTCGACACCGGCACGGCGAGCATCATCGTGGACCGCAGGACTGCGGCACGCCAGCCGTCGGGGATCGTGCTGGAGCACACGGACGTCTCCGCGATGAACGTCGGAGGGCTGGCGCTGAGCGACGTGTCGGCGCTCGCCGTCCCGGTCGGCTTCGCCGGGATCGACGGACTGCTGGGCTACGACTTCTTTCTCGGTCACGTCGTGCACGTCGACTATGCCGGCCGGCGCGTCGAGGTGATGACGCCGCAGGCCGCGCAAAGCGCCTTCACCGATCCGCGCAACACGCTCCTCCCGGCTTCGTTCGACGAAGGGATACCGCTGCTGCGCGCCGCCTTCGGGCCGGCGTCCGGCGATCGCTTCGCGCTCGACACGGGCTCGCCGAGTCTGTTCGTGTTCGCGCCGTTCGAGCGTCGGTACGCGCCGGAGATCGATGCGCACTGGACGCCGTCGTCGTTCGGCGGGAACCGCCGCACGGCGACGGAGGTCTATCTCGAGGGCTCGATCGTCGTGGCGGCACTGCAGGTGTCGTCGTTCACCCTCGGCCCGGGTGTGTTCCGTCGGTTAATCGTCGGTGCCGAGCTCCCCAACCCGCGGCCGGACGCCATCGACGTCCCGCTCGACGGCATCATCGGTACGAATCAGATGGCCGCGTTCGAATGGTGGTTCGACTACGACCGCGGGCGCATCGCGCTACGGCGGAACAACCGCTGACCGCCGCGAAAGCGGTCGGCCTCCGTGTATGATGCTCCAGCGCACCGTTCTCTCGCGGCGTTTGGTAATCGCGGGCTCGCTGCTCGTCGCCGTGGTGGCGGTCGCGACGACGGGTTATGCCCTGCTCGAAGGCTGGTCGGTCTTCGACGCGTTCTACATGACGATCACCACCATCACGACGATCGGCGGCGGCGAGCCGCGAGCGATGGACGTCGCCGGCAAGTGGTGGACGATCGGCGTGGTGATCTTCGGCTTCGGTGCGTTGACCTACACCGTGCTGCAGCTGTTCGGTTACGTGATCGAAGGACAGCTCGGCGCCGACGTCTGGCTGCGCCGGATGCGGCGGCGCGTCGCTAAGATGCAGGACCACTTCATCCTGTGCGGCTTCGGCCGCGTCGGCCGCGAGATCGCGCGCGACTTCACCGCCGAACGGATCCCCTTCGTCGTGATCGACATCAACCCGGACTCGCTGCAGCGCGCGGCCGCCGAGGGATACACGGTGATGAACGGCAACGCCGCCGACGTCGCGACGCTCGAGGCGGCGGGCATCGAACGCGCGCGCGGCCTGGTGACCGCCGTCGACGACGACGCCGACAACATCTACGTGACGCTGTCGGCGCGCGTGCTCAGGCCCGACCTGTTCATCGTGGCGCGGGCCAACGCCGCCGACGCGGATCGCAAGATCCGGCTGGCCGGCGCGAACCGCGTCATCTCCCCGTACACGATCGGCGGCCGCCGAATGGCGAGCCTGGCCACGCGGCCGACGGCGGTCGAGTTCGTCGACACGGTGCTGTCGGCCAACAACGGTCAGCTGTTGCTCGAAGACCTCACCATCCGTCCCGGCTCGCCGTGGATCGGCCGGCCGCTGGCGGCGCTGTTCCCGGACGGTGACGAAGCGTTCGTGCTGGCGCTCAAGCGCGACGCGGCGATGCGCTTCCGGCCGGCGGCCGAGACGCTGCTCCAAGCCGGCGACGAGCTGGTCGCCGCCGGTCCGCCCGAGGCGATCCGGTCGCTCGAGCAACGCCTTTAGACGCAGGGGCGCGCGGCGTCCGAGCGGGAAGGATTGGGCGTGATCGTCAGCATCGCGCCCGAGCTCGAACCGGCCGGCGGCGGGCGATGAACGGCACGCTCGAACGCGAGCTCAAGCTCGAGGCGCCGCGGAGATTCTCGCTGGCGCGGATGGACCCGCAGCTCGATGGTTTCGTCGCGTCGCCGGTGCGGTTCCGGCGGTTGCACACCGTGTACTACGATACGCCCGACCTGCGGCTGACGCGCTGGGGCTGCAGCCTGCGCTTTCGGCGCGGTGAAGGCTGGACGCTGAAGCTTCCCGTTCCCCAGCAGTCGGCCGCGGTGGTCCGCGAGGAGCACGTGTTCGCCGGCGACGACGCGCGCGTCCCGCCCGGGGCGCTCGATCTCGCGACAGCCTACCTGCGCGGCGTGTCGCCCGTGCCGGTGATCGAGCTGCGCACCCTGCGCACGAGCCGCCACGTCCTTACCGACGGTGGCGACGACGTGGCCGAGGTCGTCGAAGACGACGTTCGCGTGATCGACGGAACGCACGTCGTGCGCCGCTTCCGCCAGCTCGAGATCGAGCTCGCGAAAGGCGCGGCCGACGAACTGCTGCCGGTGTTCCGGAAGCTGTTGCGCGACGAAGGTGCCGGCAAGGTCGACCCCGTCCCGAAGAACGTGCGCGCGCTCGGCAGCGACGCCGGTTCGGCCGAGCTCGACCTGCACGCACCGCGCCGCAACGCGCGCATCGGCGACGTCGCGCGCGCGGCGTTCGCGGCGTCGGTCGAACGCTTCGTGCGCTACGACGCGAAGCTGCGGCTGGGCGCCGACGAGGGAGCCGTGCACCACGCGCGGGTCGGAATTCGGCGGTTGCGCAGCGATCTGCGCAGTTTCCTGACGCTGCTCGACACGAGCTGGGCCTGCGAGCTGCGCGAGCGGCTGCGCTGGCCGCAAGACGTGCTGTCGGCGGCGCGCGACGCGGACGTCGCGCTCGCGAACGTGCGGCGCGCCGCCGTGAGCCTGCCCGACGCTGACCGCCGCGTCGCCGACGACGTGCTCGCGACGCTGCGCGGCGCGCGCGACCGCGCCTACGACGTCGTGCGCGCGATGCTGCACGACGCGCGCTACGTGCCGTTGCTGTGCGCCCTCGTCGACGCCGCCAAGCGGCCGCCGTTCACCGCGCACGCCGAGCGGCCGGCGGCGCGCGCGTCCGCAGCGATCCTGGGCGACGCGTGGCGAACGCTGCGCCGTCGCGTGCGCCGGCGGTCGCGGCCGCCGTCCGATCGCGAGCTGCACGGGATTCGCATCGCCGCCAAGCGCGTGCGCTATGCGGCGGAGGCGCTCGCGCCGGTCGCCGGCCCCCGAACCGAAGGCCTGGCTTGCGCCGCCGAGACGCTGCAGACGGTGCTGGGCGAGCAGCACGACGCGGTGATGGCGGGCGAGCGGCTGCGCTCGCTCGGTGCCGACGGCGCGCAGGCCTTCGTCGCCGGCGAGCTGGCCGCGGCAACCGGACGGGCCGAGGGCGCGGCGCGCGAGGCCTGGCGCGGAGCCTGGCAGGACGCGCGCCGCGCGCATCGCCGACTGCGCGCGAACCGATGATGTCGCGGCGCTCGCTGGCGACCCGTCTGCCGTTCGTGCTCGCGGCAGCGCTGGTCGCCGGCGGGCTCGGCGACCCGCTGGTCGAAACGATCGCGAACACCGGGGCCGTCGGCGCAGGCTATCACGATACCAACCACCTCGGCGCGCTGCCGGCGCTGCTGTGCGGTGTCGTCGTGACGATCGAGATCGCGCTGCTGCGCTGCCTTGCGGCATTCCACGGCGGCGACCGTGAGCGCGTTTGGCTCAGCGCGTTCGCCGACCGTTTCAGCGCGCGCCCGCCGCTGCGCGACGTCCCCTACGTGTTCGTCTTGCAGCTGGGCGTGGTCTTCGCCATCGAGACGGTGGAACAACTGCTCGTCGGCGGCGCACCGGAGCGCGGACTCACCTGGCTCGGCGGTCCCGTCGCCTTCGGTCTCGCCGTTCACGCGCTGATCGCCGTCGTGGTGACGCTCGGTTCGGCCTGGCTGACGCGCGCGATCGCCGCCGCCCTGGCTTCGCTGGTCCGAATCGCGTTCGCCTGGATCGCGCTGCCGCCGTTGCGCGACGGCGCGGCCCCGCTCCACGACCGCCGCGACGGCGTCCGGGCGGGTCGCCGCCCATCCGCGCACGCGCGCCGCATCGGCGGCCGCGCACCTCCGCGCCGGCTCGCGTCCGCTTAGACACGAGCACACGTCGGGACGCAGCGCGTCCCGGGAGGGATGGATGCGGATGTCGCATCGCGCGCGTATCGCGCTCATGCTTTTTGTCGTCGTCGCCGCCGCTTCGAGCGCACCGGTCCGCGCCGCCGAAGCGACGACGGGGACGATCGCCGGGACGGTTCTCGATACTATCGGAGCCCCGGTCGAAGGAGCCCTCGTCGTCGCCAGCTCGCCCTCGGGGCGGTACGAGACGAGGACCGATGCGCGCGGCCGCTTCGCGGTGCTCGGCGTCACGCCCGACTCCTACGCCGTCGCGGTCGACCACGTTCAGTACCAGCGAGCGGTACGGGCCGGCAACCTCGTCTTGCCCGGACAGACGACGACGATCGGGTTTCGGCTGGCGAGCGCGCTGCGCAGCATCGGACAGGTTCGCGCCGTCACCAATGCGTTCAACGTCGGGACGCCCGCCGACAGCTTCACGGTGACGGGGAGCGCCGCGCAAGCGCATTCGCCGACGACGTCGTCGGCCGGCCTGGCCAACTACACCGCGGGGACCGTGCAAGGAGCGATCGCGAACGTTCCCGGGATCGATCTCGATCCGTTCGCGAACGCGATCGTGCGCGGCGGCAAGATCAGCGACGCGGTGTTCGATTACGACTCGGTCCCGATCCCGCAAGGGCTGATCGCCGAGCCGGGCGGCAACGTGATCGGCGCGCAGCTTCCCACCACGGGGATCGCCTCGACGACCGTGACGCTGGCGGGCTACCAGGGCGAGAGCGACAACGCGCTGGCCGGCGTCGTCAACGAGATTCCGGCCGTCGGCACCTATCCGGGGCGCACGACGATCGAGCTCGGCCAGGGTTTCGGTACGCCCTTCGGCTTCGCGAACGTCCAAGTGCTGGGCGCGTCACCCGATCTGCGCTGGCGCTACGCGTTCGCGAGCTCGGCGGGCAGCGAGACCTTCCGCTACGGCGACGGCCACTCGTTCTACCCGAGCGAGGCGGCGACGTACGGCCTCGCGCTGGCGAACCGCGCACAGTTTTCGGTCGAGAGCAACGTCCACTACCGGGCCGGTGCCAAGGACGATTTCTCGATCCTCGGGCTGGTCGGTCAGGCCACGTACGATCAGTACGGCTCGCCCTATCCCGGCGAGACGGTCGGCCGGTTCAACGGCACCGACATGAACGGAAACGTCGTGCCGTATCCCGGCATCGCCGACCAGAGCGGCGGGGTCGGCTTCGCCTCCGGGATCCGCGGCGCGTACGACATCATCAAGGCGGCCTGGCTGCATACCGGCGCGCACGTCCTGTCGCGCGTGCAGCTCTACCAGTCGCAGTACTCGTCGCAGGCCGGCGGACCGTTCTGGGACGAGAACGGTTTCCCCGACGGTTCGATCTCGCTGGCCCAGACGCAAGGCGGCCGGCAGACCGGGCTGACCTATGACGCCGACGGCGTGTACGGTCCGAATCATTTGCGCTTCGGCGCGGAGTACCGCGTCTCGACGTCGTTCCTCGACCAAATCGTGCCGACCGCCGACGAGTTCATCACCTCGCGGCCGACGATCGACTCGTCGCTGGTCTACCTGGCCGACACGTGGAGCGTTTCGAACCGGCTCGAGCTGATGGGCGCCGCGCGCGCGATGCACGCCCATTTCAAGCCGAGCGACGGGTTCGCCTACGACGTCGGCGCGCTCGATCCGCACGTCGGCGCTTCGTACCGTATCGGCAGCGCCTACGCTCTGCGGGTGAACTACGATCATACGACAGTTGCGCCGGCGGCGCTCGAAGCCGATCGCACCGATTCGACCAATGTCGACACCAACGGCGTCCCAGCCCCGTTCGTGCCGCTGGCGCCGGAGATCGCCAACGATTTCACCTACTCCATCGAGGGCGGCGGACGCACGCAGTTCCGGCTGACGTACTACCGCAAGCTCGAGCAGAACGTCGTCGACGTGCTGCCGTTCAACTTCCGGTCATCGGCCGCTGCGGGCCTCAACCCCAACGGACTCGGCGTCCCCACCAACATCGGTCAGCTGCGCGCGAGCGGCTTCGAGCTCTGGTTGAAGAACGGCGGCTTCACGCTCAACGCGAATCTCGATCGCGCGTTCTCGTCGAGCGCTTCGCAGTTCGCTTACAACGATCTCAACGCACCGGCGATTGCCGCCGGCCACCTGTTTCCGAACGCGTATCAGCCCGACTTCACCGCCGTGCTGGCGTACGAGTGGCCGACGCTGCACCATCGGTTACGCTTCACGCCGTCACTTTCGTACGAGAGCGGGTACCCGTACGGCAACGGCAAGACGGCGTGGATCTTCGACCGGAACAGCGGCAAGCCGATCCAAGTCGGCAACGACAACTTCGTCAACCCGGGCGCGAACTATTACTTTTTGGCCGACCCGTCGCAGCCGTTCGACGCGGCGACCAACCCGTACATCGGCAATCTCGGCACGCCCGAAGGGAACGATCCCAATACGCTGCGCACGCCGCCGCAGACGCTGGTGAACCTGCACGTCGAAGGCGACCTGACGCCGCGCCTGACGCTGATTCTGGATATCGCCAACGTGTTCGGCACGTCGACGGCGACCGCGTATCAAGTCAACCCGTATCTCATCGGTCCGCCCGGCTACAAGGGCGGCAATTCGAACTACCAGTGCGCGTACGGCAAAGTACTGGCGGGTGGGGTGAACGTCGCGTGCGACGGGACGATTCCGCCCGGCGTCACGGCGTACACCCTCGGCAACGGCGTTCCGACCAACGACGGCGTGACGCAGTCGGTGCCGTGGTCGTACGGCACGGCCGGCTACATCCCGCAGAGCTACCCGCTTGCGCGCACGTTGCAGATTCGGCTGCGCTATCGCATGTGACGTTCGGTTGCTCTAGCGTTTCGGCCGAGCGCTCGATGCTTCCGACTTTAGTCGCACCGTTGACCAGGAGCGCCGGCCCAATGGACAGGGCCGGCGCTTCACCGCGCGAACTTCTGAGGGAACGGCGCCGAGACGGCGCCTTCCGCGAGGTGTCGTAGGTGATCCTCAACAGCGTCGAAGTGATGTTCGGCGGCCAAGCCGGCGACGGCAGCTTGACGACCGGCGATTTGATCGCCGGCGTGTTCAAGCGCATGGGACTCGAAGTCTACACGTACAAGGACTTCCCGTCGCGCATTCGCGGCGGCCACACGAACTACGTGATCCGGGCAAGCGAGAATCGCGATTACGGAATGGCCGACGCCGTCGACGGCCTCGTCGCGTTCGATCTCGAAGCGGTCGAAGCGCACATCGACGAGATGCGCCCCGGCGGGTTCGTCGTGTTCGACAACACTGACGAGACGATTCCGGGCGACGTCCGGCGTGACGATGTGACGTGGTACGAGATTCCGCTGGCGAAGATCGCCAAGGAGATGGGTCTCGAGCTGATCCGCAACACGATCTCGCTGGGAGTGCTCGGCGCGCTGGTCGGAATGGATCCCGAGATCGTGCGTCACGACGTGCGCGGCGTCTACCAGCGCAAAGGTGAGAAGGTCGTCGACCTCAACATGCGCGCGATCGAGGCCGGCGAGAACTACGTGCGCGAGCACTTCGCCGGCACGCCCAGCGGGTACGGCCTCGCCAAAGGCACCGACGGCGACCGGCTCATCATGATGGGTAATGACGCGATCGCCTACGGAGCGCTGGTCGCCGGCTGCCGTTTCATGGCCGGTTACCCGATCACGCCGGCGACCGATATTCTCGAGTGGATGTCGAAGCAGCTGCCGGCGTTCGGCGGCGTGGTGGTGCAAGCCGAAGACGAGCTGGCCGCAATCACGATGACGCTGGGCGCCGCCTTCGCCGGCGTGCGCGCGATGACCGCGACGTCGGGACCCGGTCAAGCGCTCATGACCGAGGCGATCGGCCTGGCCGGCGTGCTCGAGATTCCCGTCGTCGTCATCGAGTGCGCGCGCGCCGGTCCGTCGACCGGGATGCCGACCAAGACCGAACAGAGCAATCTCAACCACTTGATCTACTCGGGGCACGGTGAGATTCCGCGCGTCATCCTCGCGCCGGGAACAGTCGCCGAGTCGTTCGATCTGACCGTCGCCGCGTTCAACCTAGCCGAGAAGTATCAGCTCCCGGTGTTCCTCCTCACCGAACAGGCGCTGTGCCAGAGTAAGGCGACGCTGTCGCCGTTCGACGTCGGCGCCGTGCAGATCGATCGCGGCAAGCTGATCGACGACGGTGCGGTGACGTTCGGCGAGTACCAGCGCTTCGCGTTCACCGAGGACGGCGTGTCGCCGCGCGTGATCCCGGGCGTCGCGGGCGGGATGCATTTGGCGCCGGGATCCGAGCACAACGACGGGGGCGTGATCACCGAGAACGCGCGCAATCGCGCGCGAATGATGGAGAAGCGGATGGGCAAGCTCGTCGCGATGCGTGACGATTTGCCGCGCGCCGTTCTCCACGGGGTCGCCGACGCCGACATCGGGATCGTCGGCTACGGCGCCAACACCGGCCCGATCGCCGAGGCGGTCGACCGGCTCGCGCGGGCCGGCATCCTGACCCGCTTCCTGCAGCTGCGCACGCTGTGGCCGTTCCCCGAAGACGATATCCGGTTGTTCTTCGGCGGTGCGCAGCACGTGTTCGTGGTCGAGAACAACTATACCGGACAGCTCGAACGGCTGATCCGTGCGGTGGTCGGGCCGGTCGACGCGCTGCAAAGCGTGCGCAAGTACGACGGCCGGCCGTTCCGCCCGATCGAGATCATCGAACCGATCCGGCGCATCGCGGCGGTACATGCTCCGGTGGAGGTCATCTGATCGTGGCGGCCATGCTCACCCCCAAAGATTTCGCGACCGCCACCCCGTCGTGGTGGTGCCCCGGCTGCGGCGACTTCGGCGTGCTGTCGGCGCTCAAGCAGGCCATGGCGGAACTCGGCAAGCAGCCCAAGGACGTCGCGTTCGTGTCGGGGATCGGTTGCTCGGGGAAGATCTCGGGCTACCTGCACAGCTACGCGTTCCACGGCGTGCACGGGCGCGCGCTGCCGGTCGCGACGGCGATCAAGCTGGCCAACCGCGACCTCACCGTGATCGCCGCCGGCGGCGACGGCGACGGCTACGCCATCGGCGCGGGCCACTTCGTGCACGCCGTGCGTCGCAACACCGACCTGACCTACATCGTGATGGACAATCAGACGTACGGGCTCACCAAGGGCCAGAGCTCACCGACCAGCGCGACGGGTTACGTGGCCTCGGTCAGCCCCGACGGCAACCCTGATACACCGCTCAACGGCCTCGCGCTGGCGCTGGCCGCGGGTGCGACGTTCATCGCGCGCGGGTTCTCGGCGCAGCCCAAGCAGATGGTCGCGATGATCAAGGCGGCGGTCGAGCACCGCGGCTTCGCGATCGTCGAGGTGATGTCGCCCTGCGTCACCTACAACAAGATCAACACCTACGCGTGGTTCAAGGACAACGTCGAAGACCTCGCCGTGCGCGACGGCTACGCGCCCAACGATCGGCTGGCCGCGTTCGAGGCGCTGACCCGCGAGGGCGACATTCCGCTCGGCATCATCTACAAAGAAGACCGGCCCACCTTTGAGGATCGCACCGGTCTTCGCGAGATGCCGATCGCTCGGCTCGACATCCGTCAGCCGAACGCCGCGTACGCCGCGATTCAGGCCGCCTACCGCTGAAGGGCGGCGACGCGCAGCGTCGTCGCCTCGCCCGGATGCATCACGGTGACCGCCATCCCCGGCGCGACGCGCGCGGCGGCCGCGCGGAACAGATCGCCGCACTCCGTTCCCACGACCAGCGGATTGTGCGCGTAGTGGACCGGGATCGCGTGTGACGCGCCGACCAGCTTGCACGCAGCGGCGGCGTCTTCGGGTCCCATCGTGTAGGCGCCGTTGCCCGAGCAGACGATCGCGAGGTCCGGCCGGTAGCGCGTGCCGACCAGCGACATGTCGCCGTAGAGGTCGGTGTCGCCCGACGCGTAAACGCGCACCCCCCCGACGTCGATGATGAAGCCGATCGCCGGGAAACCGATGGTCGTCGAGTGGACGGCCGGCACCGCCTCGATCCGCACACCCTTGTAGCTCGCCGTCCCACCCAGGTTGATTCCCGCGCCACTGTTGAGGACGATCTGCGTCTCGTCCAGGTTGGCGGCTTTGAACTTCGGGACGAGGCCGACGCGCATCATGTCGCTCTGGCCGACCGTCTTCACGTCGAGCCCGCCCGCGCTCAGCGCGCCCAGCAGCTCGAAGTAGTCGCCCATATGGTCGCCGTGATCGTGGCTGAGAGCGACGATCACGGCACCGGGATTGCGCGCCTTGAGGTAGGCGGTGTAGGCCGCCGCGCTCGACAGCTCGGGCGGCTTGTCGATCCCGAACGCCTTGAACCCGGTGTTGTTCCAGATCCACGCGTCGACCAGCACGATCACGTGGTCGTCGGGCGGCGCCAGCTCGTACACCCCACCGCCGTACCAGCGCATCTTCAACGGCACCATCGCCCCGCTCGGCGCCGCGACCGCGCCGCCTGTCGCCGCGCTCGCGGCGGCGGTACCGGTCGTGCCAACCGCCTGCGCGGCCCCGGCCGCCGCCGAAACCTGGAAGAACTCACCCCGCGAGAGCGGATCGCTCATGACGACGGCCTCCAAAGAATGGACGGGCCAAGTGATACCGCGCCGGCTCGCGGAAGCCCTCGCGCCGAGATTGCAGTATTGCGGCAATGGCGCCAAACCAGTATAGAAGCCTTAGCATGGCACGGTGCAAGAGGAATCTTGTGGAGCGCATTCCGCAGCGCGTATTCGACGCTTCCCAAGTGTGTTTTTGGACCGAGCCTTGGCAGGCGATGGAGCGCGAAGCGGATGCCGACGTTCGCGCAGGCCGCATCGCGCTGTTCAATTCCGCTGAGGATCTCTTGGCGGAATTGGCACTTTCAGCGAGGCGTCGCTATGGGAGGTCGGAGGAAAAGAGATGAACCGCACGCAGCTTCGCGTGCGATGAAGTCAGACGACGTCGGCGTCGTAGGCGATGCGGATCGTGCCGATGCGGCGGTCTTGGGCGTAGAGGGCGATCGAGAGGTCGTTGTAGACGATGCCGGTGTCGCGAGCGTAGGTATAGATCGCCCAGGGGCGCTCGGCGTCGCGGCGCAGGTTGCAGCGCAGCTCCTCGAAGCGCGCGTAGGGCGTGCGCCTGGGCAAGTCGTCGGACGCGGCGCCCAGGCCGATGCGCGCGCAGCGCAGGCTCAGATCGTCGTCGAAGAAGCGTTTGATCCGGTTGTTGTTGAGGTCGGTCACGTAGTCGCCGGTCCAGCCCTGGCGGCACTCGCGGTAGTGACCGAAGCAGAAGCCGTTGAGATCGACCGCGAACATCGCCTTGATCGAGCGGTGCCGCGGCACGTACTCGTCGATGAGCGCGTTGAAGCCGTCTTCGACGGCCCGGTCGTAGCGCGTCTCGAACTTGGGTGGGGCGAAGCCGCTCTCGGGGACCCGCGCGACGTCGAACAAGCGCCCTAGGCGTGCGATCGCCGGGCCCTTGATCTCCGTGTAGTTCGTGTCGAAGCAGTCGGTCAGCGTAACGGTCCCGCCTGCGAGCGCCGCGTCGAAGACGCCGTCCATCTTCGCCGCCATCTCGAAGCCGAGTCGGCGGATGTGCTCCGCGACGGTCCCGAGCGGACGCCGCGCGGCGAGCGCGTGCGCGTGCATGCCGAGCTGGGCGAGTTCGATGCGCCGGCCGTCGGTGGCGGCACCGGAGTCACTCTCGGCCCGCTGCACCGCGATCTCGGCGGCGCGCCGGACGTCGGCCAGGGCGGCCAGCTGCTGCTCGACGATGCCGGCGACTTCGGCGGTGCGATCGAAGGTGCGGTCCAGCTCGGCGCGCAGGCCCCCGACCGACGACTGTATCCGGGTCGTCTCGTCGTGCACCTCGACGGTCTGCTCGACCGCGTGCGACGACTTCTCGGTCATCGAGCGGCTGGCTTCGGAGACGCCGCTGATCACCTGGCCGATGTCGTGCGTGGCGCGCGACGTCGTCTCGGCGAGCGACCGTATCTCGTCGGCGATGATGCCGAAGCCGCTCCCGGCCGCACCCGCATGCGCCGCTTCGATCGCGGCGTTGAACGACAGCAGCGTCGTCTCGCTGGAGATGGTGTCGATCAGATCGAGGATCGCGGCGGCGCGTTGGGCGGCGGTCGTCGTGGCCGCGACGAAGGTTTCGGCCCGCCGGACGTCGTCGCGGACCCGCACCACGCGGTCGAGCGTGCGCTGCAGTTCGTCGACGGCAGCGGCGAATCCGGCCCGCAGTGCGGCCAGCGAAGTGCGCATCTGCTGCGAGGCGTCGGCGGCGACCGTCGCACCGGCGGCCGTCTCGTCGATCGCGTTCATCGTGGTCCCGAGCTCCGCGTGCAGCGCGCCGAGCGCTTGGGCGATCGCCCGCCACTCGTAGCTGTTGCGCGCGATCGAGATCGCAATCGCCGTGATGAGCGTGAGGATTTCGCGCTGATCGTCGTCGACCCGCGCGCGCAGCACGTCGGCGGCGGCTCGCAGCGGCTCGGGCAAGCCGGCGAGGTCGACGGTACCGGTCGTAACCTGCTTGGATCCGAGGCGGTAGACGCCGATGGACGACTCGAGGCGCTCGAGCGCATGGCCGATCGCGAGCCGGCCGGCGCGCTGCGCGGCAGCCGCGACCTCTTGTGCGTGATGCGCCATCTGCGCGACGCCTTGCGCGATCGCCGATAGGCTGGCGCTCTGCTGGCCCACGATCGTGGCGACGTCGCCGATCGCGCCGTCGAGCTCTTCCACCTGGCGGCGCGTCTGCGCCGACCGTTCGCGGGCGGCGCCCAGGTCGGCGGCGAGGCTACGAAGGATCTCGGCCGATTCGCCGGTCGCCGCTTCGACGTGACGGCTCGCGACGTGCAGTTCCTTTTCGATTGCCGCGACGTTGGCGGCCGAATCGGCGGTCGACGCGGCGAGCTTCTTGACTTCCTCGGCGACGATCACGAAACCGTGCCCGTCGTCGCCGAGGTGGGCGGCTTCGATCGCGGCGTTGATCCCCAACAAACGCGCCTGGCGCGCGATACGGCGCAACTGATCGAGGAAGGCCAAGATGTCCCTTGCGCCGGACTCCATCGCGGCCGCGAACGCGGCCGACCCTTCGACCGTCGCCACGAGCTTCGAGAGTCCCATGACGACCGCTTCGATCCCGTCGTCGTAGCGCGACGTGGACTCGCCCAACGTGCGGGTCAGGAGGCGCAGGCTTTCGGTGGTGGCAGTGACATGCGCGGCGCCCTGGTCGATCTCGGCGATCGCCGAAGCGGTGCGTTCGACAACGCTGCTCTGTTCGGCCGTGCTCGCGACGATCCGGCCGAGCTGGTCGGCATTGAGCGCGGCGACGTGGGCCGCGCCTTCGACGAGCGCGCGGAACTCGAGCATTTCGTCGGAGATGCCCGCGACGAAGCGGCGCAACACGGCGGCGTACGGAGCGGCAGCCTCGTCGACTCCGGGCAGCGCTGGCGTCAGGTCGCGGGTGCGGGCCAGGTCCTCAAGCCAAAGCGCGCAGCGTTCGACCGTCTCGTCGAGCTGCGTCGTGGGTTCGACCATTTGGAAGGGGTATCGGCCAAAGGCGTCCCGGCGTTGACCCCGCGCGGGCGGGCAAGCGAGCCGGGCGATCAGTGGATGATGGTGCCCGACCCGACGACCTCGAAGGCCGCGGCGGGAACGGTCTTGAGCTGGTCGAGCTCGGTATCGTTCCAGCGCGTGTCGGTCGCCCCGGTGATGAACCAATCCGAGCCGTTGTCGGCGACGAACATCCCGTAGTGCTGCAACGCGACCAGCACCGCGCGGCTGGCGCCGGTGAATCCTGAGACGTTGAAGCTCGCCTTCAGGCGCACGCGCAGTCCCATCGGCGGCAGCGCCGGATTGGTCGACGAGCTCGCGTAGTGGGTCGCCGGGTGAATGAAGCCGGCCTGCGTGGCGTGGACGGTAAAGCGCAGCGCATGATAGATCGCGCCGTTCTGGGCCGCTTCGTCGTAACGCACGAGTCCGGCCAGGACCGGCAGACCGGCGGCGTCGGCCGAGGTCCAGTAGTCCGGCCGCAGCGCGTCCGACGACAAGTTGAAGACCGCGCCCGAGCCCGCGTCCCAGCCCGGGCCGACGTAGTGCGCATCGTACATCTCGTAGTCTTTGCAGTTACCGCTGTCGACGACGAGCACGTGGCGGTCGCCCGTCGCGCCGGGCCCGCCCTCCACCGGTGCGTTGGCCGGAATCGGATACGGGCCGGGATCGCTTTCGCTGCCGTACGCGGTGAACGCGATCGGAACGAACGGCTGCGATGCCGGGACCGTAACATACGGGATTCCGTAGGTCGGGTTGCTGCCGAAGTCCGGGTGTAGGAACGTCGTCGACGCGTTCATGCTCGCCAGGTACGTCGCCGAGTTCGGGTCGACCGGATACGCCGAGACGTCGGTGTTCCAGGCGTTGTCGGACGGGAACACCCGGCAGCCGCCGACGGTCGGTTCGCGGACGCTCCCGGCGGGCGGTGTCGTCGGCGCGTTCGTCGGCACGGCGGTCGGGATCGCGCCGGCCGGCGCGGCCGGCGCCGGTGAGCTTCCCCCGCCGCCGCCGCAGCCGGACAACAGGAACGCCGACGCGCACAGAACGGCCGGCGGTAACGGCGCGAGTCGCATGCGCTGCCGGGTGCGCCTCCGCGCGCCGGGGGGCCTGCGCGGCAGCTCGACGTGTGAGAGCGCGCACGCCCCCCGGCGCTAGTGGATTTCGGGTTCGCTCAGCGGTGGGCCGGGGCCGAGGATGTCGAAGTCGCAGCCTTCGTTGGCCTGCGTGACGTGCTGGGCGAAGATCGCGCCGTAGCCGCGCGCGGCCTTTGCTGCGCGCCGGGGCTGCGCCGCGCGGCGCGCCGCGAGGACGTCGTCGCCGATGTCGAGATGAAGGCGGCGCGCCGCGACGTCGAGCTCGATGACATCACCCGTTTGCACGCACGCGAACGGACCGCCGACGTAAGCTTCGGGAGCGACGTGCAGGATGCACGCGCCATACGACGTTCCGCTCATCCGCGCGTCGGAGATGCGCACCATGTCGCGCACGCCGGCGCGTACGAGCTTGAGGGGGATCGGCAGCATCCCCCATTCGGGCATGCCGGGACCGCCCTGCGGGCCGGCGTTCTTGAGCACGAGGACGTGGTCGGGCGTGACGTCGAGGTCCTCGCGGTCGACCGCCGCTGCCAGCTCGTCGTAGCTCTCGAACGCCAGCACCGGGCCCCGATGGCGCAGCAGCCGCGGTTCGGCGGCCGACGCTTTCATCACCGCGCCGTCGGGCGCGATGTTGCCGCGCAGCACCACCGTGCCGCCGGGCGGTGAGACCGGCCGGTCGAGCGGGCGAATCGTGTCGTCGTTCCACACCTGCGCGCCGGCGATGTCGTCGCCCAGCGTGCGGCCCGAGACGGTGACGCACGAAAGATCGAGATGCGCCGCGAGGCGTTGCAAGAACGCGCGCGACCCGCCGGCGTAGAAGAAGTCTTCCATCAGCAGCGCGCCCGACGGACGCACGTTGGCGATCACCGGCACCCGCCGCGAGATCTCGTCGAAGCGCTCGATGTCCAGCGGGATCCCGGCCCGCCGAGCGATCGCGACCAGATGGATGAGCGCGTTGGTCGAGCCGCCCAGCGCGGCGTGCGCGACGATCGCGTTGTCGACCGACGCTTCGCTCACGATCCGCTCCGGCGTCAGGTTCTCCCAGATCATCTCGACGATCCGCCGTCCGGTCGCAGTCGCCATGCGCGCGTGCGCCGAGTCGGCGGCCGGGATCGACGAGGCCCCCGGCAGCGTGAACCCGAGCGCCTCGGCGAGCGCCATCATCGTCGCGGCGGTGCCCATCGTCATGCAGGTGCCGAACGAGCGCGCGATCCCGCCTTCGATCTCGTGCCAATCCTCTTCGCTGATCAGGCCGGCACGCTTGTCGTCCCAGTATTTCCAGACATCGGTTCCAGAACCGAGCACGTCGCCGCGCCAGTTCCCGCGCAGCATCGGTCCGGCCGGCATGAAGATCGCCGGCACGCCGGCCGAGATCGCGCCCATCAGCAGCGCCGGCGTCGTCTTGTCACAGCCGCCCAGCAGCACGGCGCCGTCGATCGGCTGGCTGCGGATCAGCTCCTCGGTCTCCATCGCCAAGAAGTTGCGATAGAGCATCGTCGTCGGTTTCATCATGTTCTCGGACAAGCTCATCGCGGGAAGCTCGAGCGGAAACCCGCCCGCTTCCCACACGCCGCGCTTCACCTCGTCGGCGCGCGTGCGCAGGTGCACGTGACACGGGTTGAGGTCCGACCAGGTGTTGACGATCCCGACCACCGGTTTGCCGGCGAAGTCGGCCCGGTCGTAGCCGATCTGCAGCAGCCGCGAGCGATGTCCGAATGCGCGCAGCGTCGGCGTGCCGAGCCAGCGGTGGCTGCGCAGATCCTCGGCGCGTCGCGGCACGTTCAGCCGCTCGCCGGACCGGCCGCGCGCTGTGCTCGCTCCGCCTGCTCGCGGATCGCGGTAAGCGTCGTGCGCGTGTTGATCGCATCGGGGTCGGTGCGCAGCTCGAGCAACGCGGGCGCGCCGGCGGCGAGCGCGGCGTCGAACGCCGCCGCGAACTGCTCGGTGCGTTCGACCAGCGCGGCGTGCGCGCCGTACGCGCGCGCATAGGCGACGAAGTCGGGGTTGCGCAGGTCGGTGGCGATGACCCGGCCGGGATAGTTGCGCTCCTGGTGCATGCGGATCGTGCCGTACATCGCGTTGTTGATCACCAGGACGATCAGGTTGACCCCGTACTGCATCGCGGTCGCCAGCTCGTGGCCGCTCATGAGAAAATCGCCGTCGCCGGTGAAGGCGATCACCGTTCGGTCGGGATGGCGCAGCTTTGCCGCGATCGCCGCCGGGAAGCCGTAACCCATCGCGCCGCTGGCCGGTCCGAGCTGCGTGCCGAAGCGTTTGTAACTGAAAGAAGCGGTGCAGCCAGGTGTTGAAGTTGCCCGCGCCGTTGCACACGATCGCGTCCTCGGGCAGCCGCTCGTTGAGGTACCGTACGACCTGGGCGAGATCGACGCGGCGGCCGTTCGCGCCGGGCTCCAAGGTGCGCTCGTAGTCGCGGCGCGCATCGGTCGTCCATTCGCTCCAGCGCGGCGATTCGACCGGCGCGAGGCCCTCGAGCGCGTGCGCGAACTCCGCCGGCCCGGCGTTGATCGCCAGCGCGGGCTCGAACACGCGGCCGAGCTCGTCGGGATCGGCGTGAACGTGGATCAGCCGCTGCTTGGGCCGCGGCGCCTCGATCAGCGTATATCCGCTGGTCGGGATCTCGCTCGAGCCGCGTTCCGACCGCCAGGATCAGGTCGGCGTCGCGCACCCGCCCGGCGAGCGCGGGATTGGGCCCCAGCCCCAGATCGCCGGCGTAGTGCGGATCGCGGTTGTCGAACAGCGCTTGGCGGCGAAACGTGCACGCGACCGGCAGCGCGTTGCGCGCGGCGAAGCGGCGCAGCGCGGCGCAGGCCGCTTCGTCCCAACCGCTGCCGCCGAGCACGACGAGCGGCCGTTGGGCGACGGCGAGCAGCGAACGCATCTGCGCGAGTTGTTCGGAACTCGGATGCGCCGCGCTGCGCGTCGCCGGTCCGCCGGCAGGCGCATCGGTCTGCGCCGTCAGCACGTCTTCGGGCAACGCAAGGACGACCGGACCGGACCGCCCCGACATCGCCACGCGAAAAGCGCGCGTGACCAGTTCCGGGATGCGGTCCGCGTCGTCGATCTGCCGCGCCCACTTGGCCAGCCCGCCGAACACCTGCGCGTAGTCGATCTCCTGGAAGGCTTCGCGACCTTGCATCCCGCGCGCGACCTGTCCGACGAACAGGATCATCGGCGTCGAGTCCTGGCGCGCGGTGTGCACCCCGATGCTCGCGTGCGTCGCGCCCGGCGCGCGGGTGACCATGCAGATGCCGGGCCGGCCGGTGAGCTTGCCGTAGGCCTCGGCCATGTTCGCCGCCGCCGCTTCGTGCCGGCACGCGATCACGCGAATGCTCGGCGCGTCGTACAGCGCGTCGAGCACCGCGATGTAGCTTTCGCCGGGCACGCAGTACACGGTGTCGACGTCATTGGCCAGCAGGACGTCGACGATTGCCCGGCCACCGGTTCGGAGCGGCATCGTCGGCAGGTCCGTCGCGGGTTTGCGAACGTCCTCTCCGAGGAACGTCGCCCGCATGTTCGTCTTTTTCAGCAATCGGCTCGGCTGCGTCGGTTCGCTGGCCGTCTCGATGCTCGCGACGATCGCTCTGCTGCTCGTCTTACGCGCTTGCAACCACGCGTAGTGTGTGTTGGGCCTGTTGGGCCGAACCACACTCGCGTTCGGCCTGCGGCCGACCTGCACGTTTCGACCGAAGGGGACGTCTTAGGTGCCGGGCAGCGGCCCGACGTGCAAGACGTACTTGGCGATGAAGCGGTCGAGCGTTCGGGTCGCCGCCGGCGTGCCGAAATCGAGGTAGAGGTCGTCACCGTTGGCCCAATGGCGGTGGAAGGTCGCCGCGACGTTCGTTCCGGGCAGCGCGAAGCCGCCCGTCCCGCTGATCGAACGCAAGGCGAGCGAGACGTTCGCGTTCGGCCCGAGCGACGCGCCGATCCCGACGCGGCGCAGGAACTGCGAGTCGAGCGCGCCGGTCGCGAACGACCGCTCCCAGGTTCCGTCGTACTCGAGCGTGAGCGAGAAACGGCCGCCCAGCGGGCGCGACGTCGTCGAGGTGAACTGGTGCAGCTCGTCGGCGCCGAACGGTCCGTACGAGTAGCTCCAGTCGACCGGCGCCGGCGTCCCGTCATGATATCCGAACGCCGCCGTGAACAGATCGAAGCGCGACGTCTGCCCGTCGAGATAGCACGGCGCGCCGCCGAACGCGCTGCGCCCGACGATCGGTCCGCCGCAGCGCGGTCCGCTCGGGACAGCGTAGCTGCGCAGCTCGCCGATCACCGGCCCGACGCCGTCGAGGCTGAAGCCGTTCTTGAATACCGCGTTGAGCGCGAAGGCGGCATCGGCCTGATGGACGGCACCCGAGCCGTCCAAGTAGCGATCGCCGAAGAAGCCGAAGATCCAGTTCTTCACGCGCGTCCCGTTGCCGAGCAGGTTGACCGCCGCGTCGGGGCCGCGAATGTCGTCGTTGGCGGTGAACCCGTCGAGCGGAGCGTAGTGCGGGCTGACGTCGACGTAGCCGACGTTGACCTCGTAGTTCGGCTTGTGCACGTCGAGGAACCCGCTCGTGTTGTGCTCGACGCCGCCGTTGGCGCTGCCCTGTTCGATCGCCGTGTCGGCGGTGTACACGAAGCCGTTGCGCAGGTTGCGCCCGGCGAACCCGAACTCGTTGGTTTCGTCGCTGCCGGCCGCGCTGTGGTGCGCCAGCACGCCGTCGGCCCAGTACTGAAACGTCCGGTCCGGCAGGGCGTGGTGGAAGCCGTACGCGACGTCGTCGAAGAGGTCGGCGCTCGTCAAATCGTAACCGCGCACGCTGAGCACGCCGAAGCTGTCGTTGCCGTGCGTCCCCTCGATCTTGAAGCCGCGATCGAACGGCCCGATGCCCGGTGAGTAGAAGATGAGGTCCGGAGGCGCGAGCCCGCCGACCGGATACGGGTTGGGGTTGAGAAACGCCGCGCCCTGGGCGAAGAACGGGCGGTACTCGACGAGCTGCCGCCGGAACTCTTGCGGCGCGATCGTCTGCTGGTCGATCTCGACGTTGGAGAAGTCGGGGTTCAGCGTGCCGACGAACGTGATCGTATCGGTGAGCGGCACCGCGGCGTCGATTCCGAACGACCGCACGTGCTCGGTGCGGAACTGCTGATCGGCCTGCTCGAACTGATCGCGGTCGCGCCCGACGCTGCCCAGCGCGAAGACGTCGGCTCGCGGTGCGTGCGCGGAGCCGCCGGCCTTCGTCAAGTTGAAGGGCTGGAGCACGGGCCAGAAGCGCACGTCGAGAAAGTTCGGCCAGCCGGTGCCGATCGGGCCATCGTTCATGAGGCCGTCGAACGCCCAGGTGAGGTGATCGCCGGTCGCGGCGAGGCCGCGGATGAAGTTGATTCGCCAGTGCTGCGGGCCGTTGTGCAGCCGCAGCGCGGCCAGGGGGATCGCCATCACCGCGTTCCACGCACCGGGTTCGACCCGGCCGGCGGCTGTCCACAGCGGCGCGTAGCGGGAGTTCTCGTTGGCTTGTTGGTACCGCGTACCGCGCGGGGTCGTCTCGAAGTAGTAGACCTGCGCACCGCTCGTACCCGGGTCGATCCCGATCCCGGCGAAGTCGTCGATCCCGAACCCGACGCCGTGGGTCGTCTGGCCGGCGACGATCGTGAGGCCCGGCTGCTCGGCGCGAAAGGCCACGTAGAGCGCGCTGTCGTCGTAGAGGAGGTACACGGTGGTCGCCACCGGCGCCGGCCGCCGCGTGGTGAGGTCGGCGAACTCGGGGCGCAGTGTCACCCGGCCGGCCTGCCAGACGGGGTCGCTCAGCGCGGGGTCGAGCGACGGCGGATGCGGCGCGCGGGCGATCGGGATCACGTCGGACGCCGTCGTGGCGGCGCCTGCCGGCGCCGCGCAGCAGAGCCCGACGACGGCGGCGAAGAGGATCGGCGTGGAGGAGCGCATCGCTGACGCCAGCGTGGCAGATACCGCGTCCCGAAATCTTCAGAAAGTCGTCAAACGCTATGCGTTCGGACCTTTTCTGCTCGATGCGGAGCGTGGGGTCCTGAGCCTGGCGGACGGTGCGCCGCTGGCGGTCGGCCCGCGCGCGGTCGCGACGCTCGCCGCGCTGGTCGAGCGCGCGGGCACGGTCGTCACCAAGGACGAGCTGCTCGACCGCGTGTGGGGCTCGGCCGACGTCGGCGAGAGCAACGTGGCGCAGAGCGTCTACACGCTGCGCAAGGTGCTTCGGGAGCACGGCCTCGACGGCACGATCGCGACCGTGCCGCGCCGCGGCTACCGGTTCACGGCGCCGGTCGAACCGGCACCGCTGCCGGCGCGCCCGCCGTCGCGCGTGGCCTCCGCGCTCGGCGCTCGTGCGCCCTGGACGGCGCGCCGGCTGTCGGCCGCCGTCGCCGCGCTGCTCCTGCTCACGATCGGGGCGGTTCCGGCGGCGCGCGGGCGAACGCCGCCACCCTTGAGCCCGCGCGGTGCCGAGCTCTACCGGCTCGGCCGGTATTACTGGGACCTGCGCACCCTGCCCGCACTCGCCAAGAGCGCACGGCTGTTCGCGGCGGTCGTGGCGAGCGATCCGCGCAACCCGCTAGGCTACGCCGCCGAGGCCGACGCCGACCTGATGATCGCGGACTACGGCAAGCACCATGTCAACCGCACGCTCTACTACGCACGCGCTCGTCGCGAAGTGCGCGCCGCGCTCGCGCTCGACGCAAGTTCGGTGGCCGCGCACACGTCGCTCGCGATGCTGCACGCTGCTGCCGATCACGACATCGACGGGGCGTTGGCCGAGTTCCGTCGCGCGATCGCGCTCGATCCCGACTACGCGGTCGCGCACCATTGGTACGGAACGACCCTCTTCCAGCGCGGCCGGCTGGCGGACGCGTCATTCGAGCTGCACCGTGCGGCCGAGCTCGACCCGATCTCGACCGCGACCAGTGCGTGGCTGGCCGAAGCGTCGTACTACGACCACCGCTACGGCGACGCGATCACCTATTCGCGCCGTGCGCTCGACCTCGATCCGCGGCGCGGCGGCGCGCTCGAGCGGTTGGGTCTGGCCTACGAGCTGGCCGGCGATCTGCCGCGCGCGATCGCGACCTTCGAACGCATGCGGCGCGGGCCGGAAGCCGACCAGGCGCCGGCGCTGCTCGCCGAGGCGTTTGCCCGCGCCGGCCGGTACGCCGACGCCGGCGCCGCGCTGCGCGAAGCCATCCGGCTGCATCCGCGCGACGACGACACCGCGTTCGCATTGCTGGCCGCCGGTCAGCGCGCGCGCGGCCTGGCGATTCTCGCCCGCATGCCGCGATCGGAAGAGGACTCACCGCTGCCCGACCCGCGCATCGACCGCTTTCGTGCTGCGCTGCGCGACCGTTTCGGCGGCCAGACGTCGACCAGCTAGGCTCCTGTCTCCTGATCGTCCGTCGGGCGAATCGATGCCGCGAGCTAGCTGTCGCCGCGCCGGAAGAGGTTGCGGAGCAGCAGCGCGTCGAGGACGAACAGGAGCGCGATGATCGCCGCCATGACCAGCGTGACGGTCTTGACGATGCCCCAGAGAAATCCCATGGCTAAGGGTTTCCCACTTCGGAGGCAGGCACAACGATGACCGAGGGGCGGCTGGCGGGCAAGACCGTGCTGATCACCGGCGGCGCGAGCGGGATCGGGCTCGCGACCGCGGAGCGGGCACTGGCATGCGGTGCGCACGTCGCGATCGGCGACGTCGACGTCGCCGCCGGCGAGCGGGCGGCTCGCGAGCATCGCGGCCTCCACTTCGTGCGGCTCGACGTCACGAGCGACGCGAGTTGGGCGCAGGCCGTCGACGACGTTCGCGCGCGGTTTCGTCGCCTCGACGGGCTGGTGAACGGCGCCGGGATCTTCATCATCGGCGACGTCGAGCAGCTCTCGCTCGAGGACTGGCGGCGGACGATGGCCGTCAACGCCGACGGCGTGTTCCTGGGCTGCCGCCACGGCGTGCGCGCGATGAAAGATCGCGGCGGCTCGATCGTCAACCTGTCGTCGGTCAGCGGCATCGTCGGCGGCCACAACGTCGTCGCCTACAATGCCTCGAAAGGCGCCGTCCGGCTGCTGACCAAGTCGGTCGCGCTGCACTGCGCGCGCGAGCACTACGGCATTCGCTGCAACTCGGTTCACCCGACATTCGTCGACACGCCGATGTACCGCTCGATCGTCGCGCTGGGACGCGATCCCGAGAAGATGCACGCCGCCCTGACCGCTCAAGTGCCGCTCGGCCGCGTCGCGCAGGCGGCCGAGATCGCCGATGCGATCGTCTACCTGCTCTCCGACGAGTCGGCGTTCGTGACCGGCAGCGAGCTGGTGATCGACGGCGGGTTGACGGCGCAATAGCGCGCCGACGCGACGCGCGGCGACTCGCGTGGGTATGGGTGAGGAATGGCCGAGGCATTGGAATCGACCGTCGCGCTCGTCACGGGCGCCAGCTCGGGGATCGGAGAAGCGACGGCGCGCGCGCTCGCCGCGCAGGGGGCGAAGGTCGCGCTCGTGGCACGCCGCCGCGACCGGCTCGACGCGCTCGCCGCGCACATCGGCGCGGCCAACGGCGGCGAGGCGCTCGTCCTCGAAAGCGATGTCACCGTTGAAGCGCAGGCGCGTGACGCCGTGAAGCAGACCGTCGCACACTTCGGGCGGCTCGACACGCTGGTGAACAACGCCGGCGTGATGCTGCTCGGTCCGATCGCCGGGGCCGACGTCGGCGAGTGGCAGCGTATGCTCGATCTCAACGTGCGCGCGCTCATGCTGTTGACCGACGCGGCGCTGCCGCATCTCCTGCAGGCCGCAGGGGAGCCGCCGCGTCGAGTCGCCGACGTCGTCAACATCAGCTCGGTCGCCGGGCGCGTCGCGCGGTCGGGCGCGGGCGTCTACAATGCGAGCAAGTTCGCCGTCGGCGCGTTCAGCGAGTCACTTCGCCAAGAGGTCACCAAACGGCACCTGCGCGTCTCGTTGGTCGAGCCCGGAATGGTCGCGACGGAACTCGCGTCGCACAACCGCCCCGAGATCCTCGAGCAACTGCGCACCGGCTTGCCGGTGACCGAACCGCTGCAGGCCGACGACATCGCCGACGCCATCGCCTACATCGTCACGCGCCCACGCCACATCGCGATCAACGAGCTCCTAATCCGCCCAACCGAGCAGGAGCGCTAGGCGCGCCGTTAGGCTACGCGGCGGCCGACGAGGCCGATCCAGCGATAGACGCCGACGAGCACGGCGATGAAGACGATTGTGCCGAGCACTTCGGCGATCGGTGCGAACGCGTCGCCGACGAGCGCCAGCGGAGCTGGCTTGTTGGTGACGACGATGATCCCCGACAGCACGACGCCGAAGAGGCTCTCGCCGACGATCAGTCCCGACGCGACCAGAATGCCGAGCCGCTTGGCGGCGTCGGCGTTGGGCTTGCGGGCGACCCAGTTGTTGTAGATCGAGCCGGCGAACGCGCCGACCACGACCATGAGCGTCACCGCCATCGGCAGATAAATCCCGAGCGCGACGGCGAGCGGCGGGAACTGACGGCGCACCGTGCGGCGCAGGATCTCGTCGATCGCGACGATCGCCAGGCCGATCAGCGCACCGTAGCCGATCAATCCCCAGTCGAGCTGGCCGGCGATCACGCCGTTCGCGAGCGCCGAGATCAGCGTCGCCTGCGGCGCAGCCAGCGGCTGCGCCGTCACGCCGTGAATCGGCGAACCGGTGAAGCCGTAGGCGTGGTTGAGCAGGTCGAGAACCGGCGGGATCACGAGCGCGCCGAACACGACACCGATGACGAGCGCGACCTGCTGGCGCCACGGCGTCGCGCCGACGAGCTGGCCGGTCTTGAGATCTTGCAGGTTGTCGTTCGAGATCGTCGCGACATTGATGACGATCGCCGTCACGAACAGCGCGAAGGCGACTAGCGCCTTGGCGGCGGTCGGATCGCCCGGACGCGCCAGCGCGATCAACAACAGCGACGCGCCGAGCACCGTGAGGATGCCGAGCCCCGAGACCGGTGAGTTCGACGACCCGATGAGACCAGCCATGTAACCACAGACCGCGGCGACGAAGATCCCGGCGATCACGATGTAGGCCAGAGCACCGATCACTAGCGGCACCGTCGCGGCCGCGATCGGCGTTCCCGCGGTGAACGTGAAGAGGAGCACCGCCAGCGGAACGAGGCACACGATGCTGATCCAGACCACGAGGTTGAACGGGATGTCGCGCTCGGTGATCGGCAGCGAACGGTCGCCGTCGGCGGCGCGGGCGCGCGATGCAGCCAGCGACGATAGGACACCGCCGACGACCGGCCGCGCGAGCCGGCCCAGCGACCAGAGCGCCGCCACCCCGATCGCGCCCGCACCCATGAAGCGCACTTGATGGCGGAAGACGTCGTTCGCCAGCGCCGCGGTATCCACTACGGGCGCGTGCATCGACGAAAGCACCGGAACCAGAACGGCCCATGCGATCACGATCCCCGAGAGCATCGCGATGCCGACGGTCAGCCCGACGAGGTGCCCGATCCCGACCAGCGCGAGCGAGAAGCCGACGTCGAAACCGGTCACCGTCGAAACCCCGGCGCGGAAATAGCGGATGAGATCGCTCGCGAAGATGCCGAACGCGACGATCGCCGCGTACGTCGCGCTGAGGATCGCGCTGATGACCACCGCGGTGAGCCCGGCGCGGTTTTCGGCCTGGGCCGCCGCATTCGCCACGCCGCCGCCGGACGCGCCGGCGCCGACTTCGAGCACCTCGGCCGCCGCGACGCCTTCAGGATACGGCAGGTCGCTGCCGGTCACCATCGCGCGACGCAGCGGAACGCTGTACATCACCCCGAGGATGCCGCCTACGACGCAGATTCCGAACGAGGCCCAGAACGGAAAGTTCGTCCACCAGCCGATCATCACGAGACCGGGAAGAACGAACACGATCGACGAGAGCGTTCCGGCCGCCGACGCGATCGTCTGGACGATGTTGTTCTCCCAGATCGTCGCGTTGCGGAACAAGGTGCGGAGCACCGCCATCGAGATGACCGCTGCCGGGATCGACGACGCGAACGTGAGCCCCGCCTTGAGCCCGACGTAGACGTTGGCCGCGGTGAACACGAGCGTGATCAGCGCGCCCAGGACGATCCCCCGGACGGTCAGCTCGAGCCGGTCGTCGCGGACCGCGTCGGCCGGCGCGCCGCGGGTCACGCGCGCGACCGCTTGCGCACGAGAGCGCGCTTGACCGCGGCGCAGATCGCCGAAACGCCCATCCCGTACTCCTCGACCAGGTCTTGCGGGTTGCCGGATTGCCCGAACCGGTCTTGGACGCCGATGAACTCGATCGGGACCGGGTGATGCGCGGCGAGAATCTCTGCCACGCGCGAACCCATCCCGCCGTGCACCTGATGCTCCTCGACGGTGACCACGGCACCGCAGTCTTGCGCCGCCGCCACGACGCCGTCTCCGTCCATCGGCTTGATCGTGTGGTTGTTGACGACGCGGCACTCGATGCCGTCCTCGCGCGGCCAGCCGGTCGGCGGCGACCAGGGCGTTGTAGACCAGGATCCCGCAGGCGACGATCGCGACGTCCTCGCCGTCGCGAAACGTCTGGGCGCGGCCGAGCTCGAACGGCGTATCGTCGGTCGTGATCACCGCCGACTCGGCGCGGGCGAAGCGCAGGTACGTCGCGCCGGTGCGCGCGGCAACCGCCAAAGTCGCTTTCTTCGTCTGTACCGAGTCGCACGGGACGACCACGAGCATCTTCGGGATCACGCGCATGATCGCGATGTCCTCGATCGCCTGGTGGGTCGCGCCGTCGGGGCCGACCGAGACGCCGGCGTGCGCGCCGGCGATCTTCACGTTGGCTTCGTTGAGGGCCAAGGTGGTGCGGACTTGCTCCCACGAACGGCCCGGGTTGAACATCGCGTAGCTGGCGATGAACGGTATTTTACCGGTCGCGGCGAGCCCCGCCGCCATCGCGACGAGCATCTGCTCGGCGACGCCGATCTCGATGTAGCGGGCCGGAAACGTCTTCTTGAAAGCCTCCATGCGCGTCGACTCGGAGAGGTCGGCGCAGATCGCGATCACGTTCTCGTCGCGGTGACCGGCCTCGACGAGTCCCTCGCCGAACCCGTTGCGCGTCGGGACCTGCTTGATCGCCGCCTGATCGGCATAGTCGACGAGGCGCATGGCCTCGGACGCGCCGCCGACGTTGGCGCTAGCCACCTTGCGCTCCGATCAGCTCGCGCGCCGACGCGCAGCTCGCGCAGCGCGATCTCGGCTTCGTCCGGTTTGGGCGGCTTGCCGTGCCAGAGGTAGTCGCCCTCCATGTAGGAGACGCCCTTGCCGAGCACGGTGTGCGCGATGATGACCTGCGGCTTGCGTTCGATCTGCTTGGCGCGCCCGACCGTCTCGATGAACGCGCCGATGTCGTTGCCGTCGCACTCGAACACTTCCCAGTTGAAAGCGCGGTACTTGTCGGCGAGCGGTTCGAGCGGCATGACCTGCTCGGTGCCGCCGTCGATCTGGATGAAGTTGCGGTCGACGATGCAGGTCAGATTATCGAGCTTGAACTTGGCCGCCGTCATGGTCGCCTCCCAGTGCAGGCCGCACTGGTGCTCGCCATCCGACGTCACCACGTAGACCCGCCAGTCGGCGCGATCCATCTTCGCCCCGAGCGCCATGCCCGTGCCCTGCGCCAGGCCTTCCCCCAGCGGTCCGGAGGTCGTTTCGAGCCCCGGCAAGCTCACTCGTTCGGGATGTCCCTGCAGTCGGGTTCCGAAGCGGCGCAGCGTGAGCAGCTCCTCGACCGGAAAGTAGCCGGCGTAGGCCATCGCGCTGTAGCGCACCGGCGCGATGTGGCCGCACGACAGCAACAGGCGATCGCGTTGCGGCCAGTCGGGATTGCGCGGGTCGTGGCGCATCAGCTCGAAGTACAGCGCCGCGAAGACGTCGGCCATGTCGAGCGAGCCGCCCGAATGGCCCGAGCCCGCGGCGAGCAGTGACCGAATGATTCCTTGGCGCACGTCGTTCGCGCGCAAGCGCAACTCGTTCAACCGTTCGGGCGAGAGAGAGGCCATCCGGGCGGAGTATCGCCGTCCCACGGCCGGAGTCCTCGATGCCCCAGCGCGTCAAAAAGCGCGAGCCGCCTCGAAGAGCGGTCAGGCTACCGGCGTGGGTGGTGGGTGAGCCGATCCGTTGGTACTGACCGGCAGGTAGACGGGGACGGGATCGATGCCGTGGATCGCGAGATCGCCGCCTTCGACCTCACCGTCGCTGGCCCGCAGCGGAAAGACGAACGACACGATCTTGAGCACGATCGCGGTGCCGACCGCATTCCACGCGATGATCACCAGCGCGGCCAGCAACTGAATCCACAGCTGGCGCGGGCTGCCGCCCGGCCCGAACAACCCTTGCACCGCGACCGCCGGCGTCTTCTTGTCGCTGCTCAGGTATTCGAGCATGTTGGGATTGGCGAACAGCCCGACGCACAGGCCCCCCATCAGCCCCGCCACGCCGTGCGTGTGCAGCACGCCGAACGTGTCGTCGACGCGCTTGAGGATCGCCAGCTTCCCGAACTTGTTGAGGCTGAACCAGACCACGACCGAGGCCAACAGGCCGGTGGAGATCGCGCCGAAACCGTCGACGTAACCGGCGCAGGGCGTGATCGCGACGAGTCCGACGATCATCCCGTTGATCATCGACACGGCCGACGGTTTGCCCAGCGCGAACATGTCGAGCACCAGCCAGACCAAGAGCGCGACGGCGGTCGCGATGTTCGTGTTCAACACGGCGGCTGCCGCGTCGGCGTTGGCGAAATACGGATCGCCGCCGTTGAAGCCGTTCCAGCCCAGCCACAGCAGCCCGGCGCCGGCCAGCGCGACGATCAGGTTGTTCGGATCGAAGCTCGTGCGATCGGCGAGCAGCCGCGGCCCGACCATCGCCGCGGCGACGAAGCCCGACACGCCGGCGGCCAAGTGGATGACGTATCCGCCGGAGTAGTCGACCGCGCCCATCGCCGCCAGCCAGCCGCCGCCCCACAGCATGAACGCGCCGACGGTGTAGACCAGCGAACTCCACAACGGCACGAACAGCATCCACGCTTTGAAGTTCATGCGCCCGAGCACGGAGCCCGCGATGAGGATCGGCGTGATCGCGGCGAACACGAATTGGAAATAGATCATCGCGGAACCGGCGAAGCGCAGCGGCGGGAATCCCGTGCCGGCCAGCGGGATGTTGGCCTGACCGGTCTCGGCGGCGGCGCTGATCGCCGGATGCGGGATGCCGACGAGCTGCGAGAAGATCCCGGGCCCCAGCGACGCCGGGCTGCCGAAGCTCATGTTGTAGCCCCAGAGCACCCAACAGAGCAGCACGATCGAGAACGCGTAGAAGCACATCACGGCCGAGTTGAGCGCCCACTTTTTCTTGACCAGGCCGGCGTACAAGATCGCCAGACCCGGGATGCTCTGCAACCCGACGAGCGTCGCCGCCGTCAGCTGCCACGCGGTGTCGCCGGAGTTGACGAAGCTGGGCGCAGGGATGTACGGGTTCGCGTCGGCCAAAAGGAAAACCAAACCAGCCTCCTAGCGTGTTCGCCCGTCGGACGAATCCGACAGGCTCCTAGGCAGCGTCATCCCCCTCAAAATACGGCGCCCGAGGACGCCGGCGCACTCGACAACCGCGTAACGAAATCGGCGGCCGACACTCCATCCGGCTAACGTCTCGGGGCCGGGCGAGGAGTTGGTTCCCGAAGTGCAAACCCTCGCGCCAAGATGCCGAACGAACTGCGCGATTTCCTCACGCTCCCGTACGCCAAGCTCGAGGAGCTGAACCTCGCCGCAAAGAGCCAGCGCAGAGACCGCGTACCGCTCGGCAAAGTGCAAGAAGAGCGGCTCAAATATCTGACCGACGAGAAGCGCATCAAGGCGGTGACCGTGCTGTTCACCGACCTCGAGGGTCGCCTGCACATGCTCGACTACGACAAGAAGTTCTTGCTCAAGTCGGCCGACAACTTGACGTTCGACGGATCGTCGATCCGCGGTTTCACGCCGCAGCACGAAAGCGATCTCCGCCTGGCACTCGACTGGCACGCATTCTATTGGGGCCCGGCGGACGTCTTCGGCGGCGGCAAAGTGCTCGTCTTCGGCGACGTGCTCGACCGCGACGGTTCGCCGTTCGCCGGCGACATGCGCGGCATCCTCAAGAAGTTCTCCAACGAGTGCTTCGAGCGCGACGGCCACACGCTCAACGCCGCCAACGAGATCGAGGGCTTCGTCTTCGAGGGTCTCGACGCCGAACGGCGCTATCACGAGACGGGCAGCTTCACCTACGCCAACACCGGCGGCTACTACCATTCGCTGCCCGGCGATCCGCTGCGCACCTTCATCGACTCGGTTGCCGAGGTACAGCGCGCGATGGGCTTCGAGAACGAGAAGGACCATCCCGAAGTCGCGCCCTCGCAGTTCGAGATCAACTACAACTACGGCGAGGCCGTCGCGGCTGCCGACACGATCCAGCTCTACAAGCTGGTCTGCCGGCAGGTGGCGACGCTGTCGGGGATGACGGCGAGCTTTCTGCCCAAGCCGGTCGTCGGCGTCAACGGCAGCGGCATGCACACCAACGTCTCGGTCTCGAAGAACGGGAAGAACCTGTTCTGGGATCCGGACGGCAAGGAGCGGGTCAGCACGCTGGCCTGGCAGTTCGTCGACCGCATCCTCAGCCAGGGCCGCGACCTGTGCCTCTTGCTCAACAGCAGCGTCAACGCGTACCGCCGCCTCGACCCGCACTTCGAAGCGCCCAACCAGATCAAGGCCTCGGCAGTCGACCGCGGCTCGATGATCCGCATCCCGATCGGCAACGAGCGCAGCGCGCGCGTCGAGGTCCGATCGGTCGCGCCGGACGCGAATCCGTACCTGGTGATGCTCGGCGTGTTCAAGACCGGGCTCGAAGGCAGCATCAGCGACGTCGAAAACCTGCGTCAGGCCGAGCGGTACTTACCCGACAACATCTACGACGCGATCGACGATTTCCGCGCGTCGCGCTGGACGACGCACCTGCTCGGCGACGACGTCAAGCGCCGCTACGCTGACCTCAAGCAGGCCAGCGCCGACCGCTGCCCGCGCCTGCTCGGGACCTTCGTCAAGGCGCAAGAAGTGCAATACCACCACGAAGTCTACAACCAGTACCTCTGGAATCTGTTCTAGGGCGCACGCACGGCGGGTAAATCCGCGCCGGCGCGCCGGCTTAGCAGCGCGCCGGCCGCGGCGCGCGTCCCCCGCACGATCGCCTGCGCGACCGCACCGGCGGAGACCGACTGCGGCGCGGCGAGCCAGGCGTCGAGCAGCGCGAGCTGCGCGCCGGCCAGCTGCGCGGCGATCAGTCGCGCCGGGACCGGCGGCGCCGGGCCACGGACGCTCGACGCATCGAGCTGCTCCTCGATCAGCTCGGCCAGGAATGCGATCAGCAGGCCGTGCGCCGGGCCGGCCGACATCGCGCGTACGACCCGGCGGTTGTCGCGGAAGTGCGCGACGATCAGCTCGACGTCGGCGAGCTTCGCACGGTCGTCGATCGCGCCGGCCAGCACGGCCAGCAGCGGCCGCATACTCTGCCGCAGCAAATCCTCCTTGCTCTCGAAGTGCTCGTAGAAGGTCGACCGCCCGACGCCGGCAGCTTCGATCACCGCGCGCACCGTCACCGCGGCGTAGCCGCGCGCGAGCACGAGCCGGCTGAACGCCCGCTGCAGCTCGGTTCGCGTCCGTTCGACCCGCCGATCCGCCTTCACCGCTGGCTCTCCGATCTCCGCACTTCCGGACGTTTCGCCGCTGTCGCATGCATCCTGGCGCTCCCCACCACCCGACGGTGGCTCATCGTCAGGTGTCGGGATCATCAGCGCGCAGGCCGTCTGGTACCTCGGGGTCGCCGGTCTTGCTGCGCCCGGACGTGTCGTGTAAGGAGGAAGCGCTCCGGCACGGGGCCGCGAACCCTCGCCCGGTGATCCCCGAGAGCGTGGCCGTCGGGCTCGAGCTCACGCCCGACCAGCAGATGCTGCGCGCCGCGGTGCGCGCGCTGTGCGCGTCGTTCGACGACGCGTACTGGCGCGAGGTGGACGTCCAGCGCGCATATCCGGACGCCTTCATCCGCGCGCTCACCGAAGCCGGCTATCTGGCCGCGCTGATTCCGGCGGAGTACGACGGCGCAGGGCTCGGGGTCGCCGACGCCGGCATCATCCTCGAGGAGGTCAACCGCTCGGGCGGCAACGCCGCGGCGTGCCACGCGCAGATGTACATCATGGGGACGGTGCTGCGCCACGGCAGCGACGAGCAGAAGCGCCGCTTCCTGCCGCCGATCGCGCGCGGTGAGCTGCGACTGCAAGCGTTCGCCGTGACCGAGCCGAACGCGGGCAGCGACACGACGAAGATCGCAACCACGGCCGTGCGGCGCGGCGACCGCTACGTGGTGAACGGGCAGAAAGTCTGGACCTCGCGCGTCCAGCACAGCGACCTCATGCTGCTGCTGGCGCGCACCTCACCGCCGTCGGACGACCCGAAAGCCAAGACGTTCGGGCTGTCGACGCTGCTGGTCGACCTGCGCGACGCGGCGACCGGTGCGATCGAGGTGCGCCCGATCCGCACGATGATGAACCACGAGACCAACGAAGTCTTCTTTCACGACCTCGAGGTCCCGGCGGCGAACCTGATCGGCGAAGAGGGGCGCGGTTTCCGCTACATCCTCGACGGCATGAACGCCGAGCGGATCCTCATCGCCGCGGAGTGCATCGGTGACGGTACGTTTTTCGTCGAGCGGGCGGCCAAGTACGCGGGCGAACGGGTCGTGTTCGGGCGCCCGATCGGCCGGAACCAAGGCGTGCAGTTTCCGATCGCCCGGGCGCACGCGGCGGTCGTCGCCGCCGATCTGACGCGCCGCCAAGCCGCGGCCTTGTTCGACGCCGGGCGATCGTGCGGCGCCGAAGCCAACACCGCCAAGCTGCTGGCGTCCGAAGCGTCGTGGCAGGCTGCCAACGCTGCGCTCGACGCGTTCGGCGGCTACGGCTTCGCCGAAGAGTACGACATCGAGCGCAAGTTCCGCGAGACGCGTCTGTACATCACCGCCCCGGTCGCGAACAATCTGATCTTATCGTACATCGGCCAGCACGTGCTGGGCATGCCGAGATCGTTCTGACGTGGCTTCGTGACGCGGGGCCGGCGTTCCGGCATGTCGGCGGCAGGGTTGCAGGGCGGTGAGCGCCGATGGAAGCGTCGGTGAGAATCGAGCGAATCGACCACGTCGTGCTCAACGTGCGCGACGTCGAAGCGTCGGCGGCCTGGTACGAGCGCGTGCTGGGGATGGAGCGCAGCGACTTCGCGCCTGCCGGCAGTGGCGATCGGCCGCGTCGGACGGCGCTGTCGTTCGGCAACCAGAAGCTCAACCTGCGGCCGGCCGGCACCGACCCAGCGTCATGGCCGACTGCGGCCCACGCCGCGCGCGGGAGCGACGATCTGTGCTTCATCACGACCGCCGCTCCCGACGAGGTGATCGCGCATCTGCGCGCTTGCGGCGTCGAAATTGCCGAGGGACCGGTCCGCAAACAGGGCGCGCTCGGGCCGATGACCTCGGTTTACTGCCGAGATCCCGACGGCAGCCTGATCGAGATCGCGACGTACCCGAATCGCTGATTACCGCTGGCGCCAGGTTTCCGACCGGGAGACCGCCGCACCGCTCGGCGAAGGACGCGGTATGAACGATGCCTTGCAAGCGATCCCGCTGCGGCGGATCGACGGTTCAGAGACGCGTTTGGCCGAGTTCGAGGGGAACGTTCTCCTGGTCGTCAACGTCGCGTCGGAGTGCGGGCTGACGCCGCAGTACGCGGGCTTGCAAGCGCTGTACGAACGCTATCGCGACCGGGGCTTCGCGGTGCTCGGTTTCCCCGCCAACGAGTTCGGTGCGCAAGAGCCCGGTTCGAACGGCGAGATCGCGCAGTTCTGCGAGACGCGCTTCGCGGTGACGTTTCCGCTGTTCGAGAAGATCGTCGTCAAGGGCGAGGGGCGGCACCCGCTCTACGACGAGCTCGTCGCCGCGCAGCCGCGGGCGCGACAGAAACCCGACACCAAGCTCGAGGAGCGCCTGATCTCGAAGGGCTACTTCAACTCCCGCGGCCCGGACGAGATCCTGTGGAACTTCGAGAAGTTCGTGGTCGGCCGCAACGGCGACGTCGTCGCTCGCTTCGCGCCCGACGTCGTGCCCGACGACCCGGCCCTGGTCGAGACGATCGAAGCCGAACTGGCGAGAACGCCGGCGGCGCGTTCGTGAAGCGCAGCGTCGCCCTGTCGCTGCTCCTCGCGCTCGCCGCGGCGCCGGCGTTCGGGCAGGACGCGACGACGAGGATTCGCGGCACGATCGTGAGCGTCGCCGGGAACGTGCTGACCGTGGCGGCGTCGGGTCACAACCGCCGGATCACGCTGGGCGATGGTGTGCGGGTCGTTTGGGTGGTGAAGTCGGACTTCTCGAAGATCGCGCCGGGCGCTTTCGTCGGCAGCGTCGCGACGACCGAGCCCGACGGAACGCTGATGGCGCAGGAGGTGCACATCTTCACCGAGGACATGCGCGGCACCGGCGAGGGCAGCCGCCCCTACGATCTCGGCGAGCACAGCTCGATGACCAACGGCACGGTCGACACGACCGCCGAGCAGGTCGAACGGACCGGCGAGCACACACTCACGGTCAAGTACAAGGGCGGTCAGAAGAAGATCGTCGTCTCGGCCGACACCCCGATCGTCGCGTACGAACCGGCCGATGCGAAGGCCTTGGCGCCCGGCGCGAACGTCTACGTCATCGTGCAGCGCGCCCCCGACGGCAGTCTTACGGCGGTGCGCATCGACGTCGGCAAGGACGGTCTCGTCCCGCCGATGTAGCGGCTCAGAAGCTGTAGCGGCTCGGCGGGTATGCCTCGAGATAGTTATCCAAGCCGTGCAGCCAGGCGATCTTCCCGTACTTCTTTTCGAGCTCGGTACCGAAGGCGGGGAGGAAGATCGAGTCGGTGATGATGCGGTTCGTCTCCCAATAGACGCCGTATCCCGCCGCGGCGTCGACCGGGTCGCGCGTGGGGTTGTCGGTGAGGTCGAGCATGCAGACCCCGCGCAGGGCGGGCGACGCCGCGAGCATGTCGACCTGCGCCTCGCTAATGTCGGCGCGGGACAGGTTCAGCCAACGCAGCGCGCCGAGATGCGACGAGCCCGCGAGCGCGCCGATCGCCCCGTCCCTCCACACCTGTTTGCTGCCGTCGATCGACGCGATCTGATCGAGCTGCGGCACGTCGAACACCGCGGGACGATCGCTGACAGACGTGAGATCGAGATGCCGCAGCGGGATCGTAGCCACGATTTCCGCCGCGTTGCGCGCGAACGCCTCAGCCGAGATCGCGATCTCGACCGGCCACCCGCCGGGAAGGCGGATCTCGGCGCCCCATCTGTTGGCGATCGGGACGTAGTCGTCGCGCACGAGTTGCGTCAGCCGGTCGATCTCGGCTTTGACCTCGGCGGCCTTGTCGACGAAGAAGCGCGCGCGCAACTGCTCGTATTCGGGCCACAGGCTGTAGAGCTGCGCCCGCGGGTTGCCCTCGGCGGCGAGCGCGGCGACGTACTGGGACTTGAGGTCGGCGTCGGCCGGCTCGGCCAGGATGCGCGTCCACAGAGCCGCCGCGGGCGTCATCGGATCGGTACGCCGCTGTGGTCCGGGGCGCATTGGACGGTCACGCCGATCTCCTGTCGGGAACGCTCGGCCGGATTGCAAAGCGCTGCGGTGCGACGTGGTCCCCGTCGATATCGTGGGCGAGAGGAGTCACGTCCGGTGGGCTGGACGCGCCTACTTGCTTGACCGGTTCCCAGGAAGCCTGTTTTGAGGAGCCTCGCGGAGGGTCGGTCAAGATGAAGGACTGCGAGGAGAGATTGAGCGCAGACGGTGGCAGCAGGTCACGCTGGAGACATGATGGATCCGAGATTCCCGCCAATCGAACCGTTCGACAGCGGCATGCTCGACGTAGGCGTTGGGCATCGGGTCTATTGGGAGTGCTGCGGTAATCCGGATGGGACGCCCGCGCTCTTCCTCCACGGCGGGCCCGGTTCCGGCTGCTCAGCAAACCATCGGCGATTCTTTGACCCCAAGAGATACCGCGTCGTGCTCTTCGATCAACGCGGCTGCGGACGCAGTCGCCCGCTGGCCAGCCTGCCCGACGCCGACCTCAGCTCCAATACCACCGGCGATCTCGTCGCCGACATCGAGCTCTTGCGCGAACAGCTAGGAGTCCGAAGCTGGACGATCTTAGGTGTTTCTTGGGGCTGCACGCTCGGCCTCGCATACGCGCAAGCGCATCCCGACCACGTCGACGCGTTGATACTTGCCCTGGTGACGACGACGTCACGTCGCGAAGTACAGTGGCTGACCTATGATGTCGGACGGATCTTTCCGCAGGAATGGGCCCTGTTTGCCGCCGCCGTCCCTCCTGAGATGCGCGACTTGCCGCTGGTGGACGCCTACGGCGCGCTGCTGTTCGACTCCGACTCCGTCGTGCGCGAGCGTGCAGCGTCGGAGTGGTGTCGATGGGAAGATGCTCACGTCTCTCTTACGCCGGGCCACGCGCCTGACACGCGGTTCCTCGATCCGGAATTTCGCCTGGGGTTTTCCCGACTCGTTACGCACTACTGGAAGCATGCTGCGTTCGTCGAGGATGAACGGCTGATTCGAGACGCTGCACTTCTAAACGGCATTCCCGGGGTACTCATTCACGGTCGCTACGATGTTAGCAGCCCGCTCGAAACGGCCTGGCGGCTATCGCGGGGATGGACGACGAGCGAACTGAACATTCTTCACGACGCCGGCCACGGCGGCGATGCATACGTCGCGGCACGGCCCACGCCCTGACCCAGACCATCGACCACTGCGTCGTCGTGTGACTCAAGGGATCGATGCTCGCCACGCCCTGGTCGAGCAGGTTGTACACCGACGTTGTCGTCTTGTTGAGCGCGTCCGTACTGGCCACCTGGTCGCCGACCGCGTCGTAGACGGCCGTGGTCACGTTGCCCAGCGCGTCCGCACGGCGGTCGCTCGGTTAGCTGGTCGAAGGTGGTAGTGGTGGTGTGGCCCAGACCGTCCGTCACCGCCGTCTGGTTGCCGACTGGATCGTAGGCGAACGTCAACGTTCGCTGCACCGACGTGCCCACCGCGTCGGTCTCATTGACCCGTTCGTTGACCGCATTGTAGACGTAGGAAGTGACATGACCGTTGGCATCCGTCACCGTGCTGACGTTGCCGGCCGCATCGTAGACGGTCGTGGTGCTGTGACCCAAGGCATCGGTCACCAGCGTCGCCCGGTTGTCGGCGTCATAGGCGGTCGTGGTCGTGTGACCGGCCGGGTCGGTCACCGTCGTGCGGTTGCCCGCCAGGTCGTAGGCATAGGTTGTGACCTCGCCCAAGGCATCGGTGGACTGCGTGAGCCAGCCGCGTGCGTTGTAGGCCTGCTTGGTATAGTTGCCCAGGGCATCGCTGGAAGCGATCAACTGACCGGCCAGGTCGTAGACGTTGCTCATGACGCCGCCCTGGGCATTGACCGTCTGCACTAGCCGTCCCACCGGATCGTAACTGGCGTTGCTCGACCAGCCGTCCGCGTTGCGCCACTGATGCTGCATGACGTAGGCGCTGTTATCATTGGGCAGGTCGGCGAGAAGGGCGGAGCTTGTCGCGGTTGGCGTCCTCGAAGTATTCGTCGGCGTCGAGCAAGAGCAGCCATTGTCCGTTGGCGTGGCGGAGGGATTCGTTGCGTGCGGCGGCGAAGCTGTCGGGCCAGGGCCTGTCGAAGAGGCGAGCGCCGTGCTGGCGAGCGATGTCCTGGGTGGCGTCGGTCGAGTCGGTATCCACGACGATGATTTCGTCCACGAGGTCTTGCACTGAGGGGAGGCAACGGTCCAGCGTGGCGGCTTCGTTCTTGTCAATCATCGTCAGCGAGATACGAACACACATGGCTGCTTCCTCAGATGCAGCGAATTTCACAAGAGCGAAGCAGAAACGTAAAGTGCTGTCACTTTTCGGTCATAAGACCGGCCAAGAATCATGTATGACATTGCCTATCTTATCTTCTTCTTTACTTTCCTCTAATTTTTACCTGCTTGGCGGTATGAAACGAAAATCCGCTTGATCCCGTTGTGGGAGAGTAACTATCACTGATATGTCATCCCCGGAACCGTTTTCTGGTATTCCATTCGGGCCATCCGATCGAATGATCACAACGAGATGCTCATGTTCAGGCAGGGTTATCCAGTGAAGCGATTGCCGCCAAGCATCTCTCGTAAATCGATTTGAGCCTGTAGGGAAAAGAACGTTTTTTTCTTCCGCAGCTGAAACAAAATCAGATATCGTGGAATATTTCGTCAGGTCTTCACCTTGTTTGTGCATTTCTATCAATGCTTCAGCGATTAGAGTCATATTATAGCACGTCTCGCTTTTCGGATTCCCATCCGTTACCAGAAACGCCGGTAAGATCAGTATTACCGCTAATAATAAGCAACATCCCAAACACATCATCACTTTTTTCCACCGGAAAAGAAAGTGACCTATACTATTCATATGACCTCAATACTTCGATTCAGTGGATGTTGATAAACTATTCAAACTGAGGAAACACGCATATCGAAAGCCGATCCATGCCCAACCATAAGACTGAAGAAAGTGGGCACATTACGATTGATCGTGTTCTGGTTTTCTACGTCCTTCTCAATTAATACTACTAGAGGCTGTTTCAAAACGCCAAAATGGCAGAGATTTCAGGGGAACCAGACTGCCAAAACGGCGTTTTGAAACAGCCTCTAAGCAGGTCGTCAAAAGTTTTTTGACAAAACATCCCTGAGCCAGAAATCCGCGGAGAGAACTCCCGACGTATGCAGTGCTTCACGATCCGACAGACTGGATACATAACGAAGGAAAAGGTCCACCTGTTCCTCAATGCTCGCATATTGTTTGTTGGCGCTGATAACATCTTTGCCCTGCCCCCACAGCGTATCCAGCGGGTTCAATTCCGGCGAACGCTTCGGCAGCCACAACAACGTCATCCCCGCCACCGCACACAACGACGCCTGGGCCGTGTGGCTGGATCCTCGTCCAGCAACAGCACCACATGCCAACCCCGATACATCGACCGCAACTCGGCCAAGAACGCCTGAAAGTCACCGCTGCGTCCCGTCGGCCGTGGCACGAACAGCCGCACCCCGCTACGCAGGTTCATCGCCCCAAAGATCACCCGCCGCGCATTGCGGCCGCTCAGCCAGACGGCGGCCACTTCTCCGCGTTGGCACCAAGCCGCCCGCAACGGCGGAAAGAGCAGCAGGTCGGTTTCATCCTGTGCCAGCACCACACTGCGAGGCGGCAGAGAGCGGATTTGCCGCCGAATCTGTCGTTTTTTCTCGCGCTGGAGATCTGGTTCCAGGACGTACCGCGGTCGCTTCCACACATAGTCCAGCCGCCGCAGGGCGCGGCGAATGGTGCTGTCGGCGAAGCAGAGGCCGGTACGGCGTTGCAACACCCCCTGGAGCAAAGGCACGGTCCAGCTCACCTGAGGATAGCCGAGTTCTTGCGGCGAGCAACCCAACAACGCTCGAGCAGTCTGTCCTCGTCGTCCTCCCAGCATGGCGGTCGCCCCTCACCTCCTCGTCTGCCAGAGCGGCAGCGGAGCCAGGGCCCCGGTAGGTCACCAGCCCAGTGTACACGCTCTGGCGGGTCACGCCGAGCATACGGGCGATGTCGGCAGCGGAGCGGCCTTCATCGAATTCCAAGACGGCCAGGGTGCGGCGATAGAGGCGGAGGTCTTGGGCTTGTTGCAACTGGCGTCGAAGATGGTGCCGCTGCTCATTGGTTATCTTTAACCGGCTCATGGCAGTTCCCCCAGGCGATAAAGGGAACCATGAGCAAACCGCGTGTCAAAAAACTTTTGACGACCTGCTTAGAAATTATCCAGTCCAAGGTAAGGTGGCAAATTATCGTTAGAACCCATGATTGTCTTGAGGAGTCTAAGAGGATCATAATCGAAAATAGGATCCATGTATTTGCCTTTCCACGCACGCTTTTCTTCATAAGAAGCTTTTAAAGAATTGACATAGACTGGGTTCGATAGCATTGTAACCAGAAAGTCAAAAGTAAATGGGTTGTTCACAGTTTTTGACTGATAATCGTTACTTGTAATACCTACGATGGATCGAGCAAATAATTCATGCACAATAGCAAAAACTTGATCAGAGGCCGACTCTCCCCAAAAATATGGCGTCAGATTAAACGTGCCTTTAGTTGTCCAGGGCATAACATAACCCACAGTATAGCCTGTCGTCATTAGGTCTCTAAGCCATATTTGATAGGGCGAGTAACTCCATACATCGACAGTTACAGTGTTTTTTGGGTTCCGGACAAACATCCAAGATTTTTTCAATGCGTTTAGATACCAATCGACTTCTTTCTTGACAGTCTTCAGCTGACTATCAAAAGCAGGATTAGCCAAAAACTCCACATCATAATCTGATAGTGTTGAATAGGCCGTATTCAATTCTGTACATGCTTGAAGAACGCGCGATTTGATTAATTCTGCATTTTTTTCCTCTACTCCTCCACCTATGATCAGTTGAGCAGGAAAAGTATCACTGATTTTCCCCATATCCCACGAAGCTGTGCTTAGAGCCACTAACAAAATGAGGCCAATGGCACGTCCTTCGCAGTATCTCTCTTGGATCGCTCTCTTGCCCCTGGAGGTACTGCTATGGCCAAGCCACTGGTTTCCGATGAACTCTGGAACATGCTGCAACCCTTGATTCCGCCACACAAGCCGCGACGCTTCCGCTATCCGGGACGTAAACGGATCGAGGACCGCAAGACACTGACCGGCATCCTCTTCGTCCTCAAGACCGGCATCCGCTGGGAAGACTTGCCCGCCGAGATGGGCTGTGGCTGCGGCATGACCTGCTGGCGTCGCCTTTGCGACTGGAACGAGGCCGGTGTCTGGCCGAGCCTCCACCAAGTCCTGCTCGCACGTCTGGACGATGCCCACCTCATCAATTGGACGCGGGCGGCCATCGATAGCACCTTCGCCCGTGCCTTCGAGGGCGTGGAGGGCAGCGGCAAAAACCCCACAGACCGCGGACGCCCCGGCGTCAAGCAGCACATTCTCGTTGATGCCAATGGCGTCCCTTTGGCCGGCGACATCACGCCCGCCAACGTTCCGGAGGTCAAGGAACTGCTGCCGCTGCTGGACAGTTGCGGGCCGCAGGACGAGGACAGTGAGCCGCAGCGTCGTCCGGAGAAGGTGTACGCGGATCGGGCGTATGACTCGGAGCCGCATCGCAAGGAATTGCGGAAGCGCGGGATGGAGCCGAAGTTCGCCAAGCGGAAGACGAAACACGGTAGCGGCTTGGGTGTGTTTCGCTGGGTGGCGGAGCGGACGATCTCCTGGCTGCACGGCTTCCGCAAGCTGCGCTTGGTGACGGAGAAAACCCAGGAAATACAATTTGCCTTTTTCAATCTCGCCCTCGCTCTTATATGCTTCCGGTTCTTATAAATGACTCATTTTGTTAGTGGCTCTTAGATTGTAAACGTTTTTCGTTTCCTGACCATCTGGATCGATTGCATTCGTCGGATTATTGCTCGTATATCGATACGGATTGCTATCCGGTCCCAGCCCCGATGGATCCTGGCTCGTCCATTCTCCCGTCGCTGGATTATACCACCGCCAACCGAATAGGATCAGTCCCGTGGCGGTATCCGTGCGTCCGCCGTTGTATTTGTAGGCATCACCGAAACTGGCGTTGCTCTCCGTGACTACGCCGAAGCCACTATAATCCAGGTGGTCCTTCAACACCTGCGTGCCGTCCATCAGATCCGTCACCGAACCCTGGCTGATCTGTCAGATACCATGCCACCCCCCCATTTGTCATCGTGGTCGGTATCATCCGCGCCCATACCTGGCCCATCCCGTTCCCGTAGACGTAGCGCGCCTGCACGTTGTTGCTCCTATCGAGGTCGGCCCAGACATTCTTGCCATCATAGGCATGCCGCACCGTCACCGTGCCCGTCGCATTCGTCCAGTGCTGCTCCTGGAGGAGATTGCCCAACACGTCGTAGGAGTAGCTGGCCACCAGCGTCGTCACACCGTTGATCGTCTCCGTGGCACTGATCAGATGTCCTAGTTATCGTAGCTATAGGTCCAGGTGGTGCCCGAGGCGTTGGCCTTGGTGATCTCGTTGCCGGCGTTGTCGTAAGTGTACGTCCACGTCCCATCGGTCGTCAACCGATTGCCCGTCCCCGTCTGATAACCCGACATGGTCCGGTTGCCGTTGGCATCGTAACTATACGTGGTCGTGCCATCGCTGAGCAACTGATTGCTGGAGTCATAGCTGTAGTTGTGGGTGCCGCTGTAGACGAAGTGCCCACCTGACCATTCCACGTCTCCGAGGTCACCCGATTCGCGTTGTCGTAAGCGTAATTGTAGTACGACAGCGTGGCAGCGCGGCGTTCTTGTTGACGATGCTCGTCACCCGATCGGCGTTATCGAAGCTGTACACCGTTGTGCCCAACAACTGCGTGCCCGCGATGTCCGCATAGCGGCTCAGACTCGTCATATCGTTGCGGTTGTTGTAGCCGGGATCGATACGCAAGCTCTGCGTCACCGTGCCCACCGTGGCGCTGAGTTGCCGGCTGGTCAGCCGGTCGGCGTTGTCGTACACCGAGGTCAAGACGCCGCCCGTGCTGTCCTGTCGCTGCGTCAGCCGGTTCGCCGCGTCGTAGCTGTAGGTCAAGCTCAAGCCCCACGGGTCCGTCTGCGACGTGACCCGATTCAAGGCATCATAGCCCAGCGTGTACGTGCCGGCATTGTTCGTCGCCGTCAACGCGTTGCCGACGTTGTCATAGCTGAAGGTCAGCGTATTGACCACGACGTTGCTGCTGGACTTCCAGGTCTCGCCGGTCTCGCGGTTGACCGCATCATAGCTGTAGGTGATGGTGCGGCCATCGGCATCCGTCACCGAGCTGACCAGCCCGGCGCTGTTGTACACCGTCGTCGTTACGTTCCCCAGCGCATCCGTGCTCTTAATCACACGGCCCAGGGCGTCATCCACATACGAAGTCGGATTGCCGTCCGGGTCGAGGACGGCTGCCGTGTGGCCGGCGGTGTCATACTGCGTCTGGACCACGTTCCCGACCGCGTCCAGCGTCGTCATCGGCTGGCTCACCGCGTTGAAAACCGTCTGGTTGGCGTGCCCCAAGGGATCGATGCGGCCCACGCCCTGACCCAGACCATCGACCACCTGCGTCGTCGTGTGACTTAAGGGATCGATGCTCGCCACGCCCTGGTCGAGCAGGTTGTACACCAGACGTTGTCGTCTTGTTGAGCGGGTCGGTGCTGGCCACCTGGTTGCCAACCGCGTCGTAGACAGTGGTGGTCACGTTGCCCAGCGCATCCTGCACGGTGGTCGCTCGGTTGAGCGGGTCGAAGGTGGTGGTGGTCGTGTGACCCAGACCGTCCGTCACCGCCGTCTGGTTGCCGACCGGATCGTAGGCGAACGTCAACGTCCGCTGCACCGACGTACCCACCGCGTCGGTCTCATTGACACGCTCATTGACCGCATTGTAGACGTAGGAAGTGACATGGCCGTTGGCATCGGTCACCGTGCTGACGTTGCCCGCCGCATCGTAGACGGTCGTGGTGCTGTGACCCAAGGCATCGGTCACCAGCGTCGCCCGGTTGTCGCTGTCATAGGCGGTCGTGGTCGTGTGACCGGCCGGATCGGTCACCGCCGTCCGGTTGCCCGCCAGGTCGTAGGCATACGTTGTGACCTCGCCCAAGGCATCGGTGGACTGCGTGAGCCAGCCGCGTGCGTTGTACGCCTGCTTGGTATAGTTGCCCAGGGCATCGCTGGAGGCGATCAACTGTCCGGCCCGGTCGTAGACGTTGCTCATGACGCCGCCCTGGGCATTGACCGTCTGCACTAGCCGTCCCACCGGATCGTAACTGGCGTTGCTCGACCAGCCGTCCGCGTTGCGCTCGCTGATGGCTGCATGACGTAGGCGCTGTGATCGTCGGGCAAGTCGGCGCAGAGGGGCGGAGCTTGTCGCGGTTGGCGTCCTCGAAGTATTCGTCGCCGTCGAGCCAGAGCAGCCATTGTCCGTTGGCGTGGCGGAGGGATTCGTTGCGTGCGGCGGCGAAGCTGTCGGGCCAAGACAGGTCGAAGACGCGAGCGGCGTGTTGGCGGGCGATGTCCTCGGTGGCGTCTGTCGAGCGGGTGTCCACGACGATGATTTCGTCCACGATGTCTTCCACTGATGCGAAGCAACGGTCAAGAGTGGCGGCTTCTTTTTTGACGATCATCGTCAGGGGAAGGTGAACTGTCATAGCCAGTTCCTCAGTTGTGGCGCAATTCAACGCAAGAGCAGCAGAGCAAAGCAGAAGCCTAAAGCGTAACGGATTTTCTCCTTCTGTATTTCATGAAAAAAAAGGTAATGAGCCCTCCCAGCACCATTAGCACCGCGATGCCGCCAACCATCACGATCCAAGGGCCAAACCCTGGCCATGTGTCGGCGACAATCCTTTCCCGGTAGTTGGCGCTGTTATCGATGGTCAGACGTGCCTTTCCCGTCCGCAGGTCGATCAGTCGAGTCACAAGCCGGAAATCCGTGGAAACTCCAATCATCCGCTTCAGGTCGAAATCAGTTCGGTTTTCGGCATCCGCAGCGGCCAGCTTCCAGACCTCCTTTAGCTCGCCTGCCTGGGCGGCATTCCGCACCAACGGTGACGGCGTTCTCATCGAACCTGCTCCCCACTCGTGCGCACGCAAGGAAGCCACCATCTTCTGTTGGCTTGATGTGGCCGATATGACTGAACTCGCCCATGTCCTTCGTGGTGAGGTCTTTGACGGCAACCACTCGTAGCTGTTCGTAAACTCCAGAATTATCACTCCGCAGTGCGAGATATTTACCATCTGCCGAATACCGGATCGGCGATGCACCTGTCAGGGTAGTGTCTTTCATTCGTCCCGTAGGTGTGTCAAATGTGAAAAGGCGTTCGCCAAGCGTTACGAAAGCTGCCTTGCCACCGTCCGGGGAAAGTGCCGCTGACATAATGTTAGTCTGCATAGGTGGGAAACTTACCACGGCGATCCTTTGGCCGGTCCGTGCGTCGAAGACCACAGCAAAGTCTTGCACATTGCAAGCGACCAAATATTGGCCATCCCATGAAAAGCTGGTTCCATAGATATACCCAAGACCGCTCTGAGATGACTTGAGCCACCAGAGTTTGGTCCCCGAACCGATGTTCCACACGCCGATTTCGCCATTATCACAGGCGACCAAGAGCCGTTGTTCGTCTGCTGTCGCCTCGATCCGGTTGATAAAGCCACCGGCGGGAAATCTCCGAATCGGCTCGGCGTCGTCAAAGGCGTACAATGCCACGCTGTTCCAGGCGTCTAGGGCAATGAACTGTTCAGACCTGGTCAAAAGGATCGTTGGGCAAGGACTCCTATCAATGGTCTTGCCGTGTCCCAGAGGAGTCCACAAACAGGTGAAAAAAAGCGCGAAGGTGATACAATGCTGAATGAAATAATGTCCCATGAAGTCCCTCTCGATGCACTACAGGTAATAGAACATGATCTTGTTCGTCGGGCATCCATCGATCATCTGTCAGTCCGCCATCATTAATCCATTTCGCAGTTTACGAAGATCCTGTAATGGTTCAGCCCGAATTGGAAGAGCGCAACGTTCGAGTTAGCGAGTGAAGGATAACCTCCCCTATCCTCTGGCCCCAGCAGCTACTAACGACACATTCTACGCTGTCCCCTTTACTTTTTCCTTTTCTTTTTCAACTTGAGACAAACCGCCGTCCCATACTACCACAGGGCCATTAAACAACACAACTCCTCCAGTTGCAACTATTATGCCGCACCAAAATAAAGCCATGCGCCACAATTGTTGTGTCACTGCCGTTCTCCTGAACTATCGTTCCTCTTATTTATTTTCCTTTACCTCAGGACCACTGACTTTATGGGCGAACGGCCGGGGTCAGCTGGCTGATGCCGGCCGTTCGTAATTTTGTTAGTGGCTCTAACGTTCATCATATTTCCTGGCAAGATAGGCGATGGCATGTTGCCAAAACGAAGCATCAAACATCGGATTTTTGGTTTCTGTTTGATGAAACCCTTCTCTTCGACCGAGTTCACGGACTATAATGTCAATTTGACTGTCTTGACCTTCGTTCCAAAACGGGGGATAAATCCGAATTGTCTCTCCGTGCGGACTGAAAAAATAAATAATGGCAGCCTCTCTTCCTTTCTCTGTAATCAAATATCTTTGCTTGAAGGTAATAGGTTCTCCATTGTTTATCTGAGAAAAAATACTTTTGATTTTACCAATGTAATACGACCGTAGGTTGACTATCCGAACGTCATGTAGATGTTCCTCCATACCGTAAATCGTTGGATATTGGTCAGTAGGCACGAGAACAGGCTGCCTGAGTATGTCATATGTCTCATCAAACTTCTTTTTCCTACCGGGTACATTGGTTCCTGGAATAATTGCCAACTCCTCTAAGTCATCCCAGTGATCTGTCAACATTGACAAGGCTTTTTCAAGTTTAGTAATTGCTTCCCCAGTATTGACAATAAGTTTTCTTCTTTGGTCTGAATCAAATCCAATAAAATTAATACGAATTGACTCGACATTCGGCAACAAACCAGTTGGGTCAATCGCATTCGTCGGATTATTCCCGACATACCGATACGGATTACTATCCGGTCCCAGCCCCGATGGATCCTGGCTCGTCCATTCTCCCGTCGTTGGATTATACCACCGCCAACCGAAGAGCATCAGTCCCGTGGCGCTATCCGTGCGTCCGCCGTCGTACTTGTAGGCGTCGCCGAAGCTGGCGTTGCTCTCCGTGACCACGCCGAAGCCGCTGTAGTCCAGGTGGTCGCGCAGCGCCTGCGTGCCGTCCATCAGGTCCGTCACCGAACCCAGCCGATCCGTCAAGTACCATGCCACCCCCGCGTTCGGCTGACCCGTCGGCACCATCCGCGCCACATCTGGTCCGCCGCTCGCCGTAGACATAGCGCCAGGACGTTGTTGCTGCTGTCCAGGTCGGCCCAGACATCCTTACCGTCGTAGGCATGCCGCACCGTCACCGTGCCCGTCGCATTCGTCCAGTGCTGCTCCTGGAGCAGATTGCCCAACACGTCGTAGGTGTAGGTGGCCACCAGCGTCGTCACAGCGTTGATCACCTCCGTGGCGCTGCTCAGATGATTCAGGTTATCGTAGCTATAGGTCCAGGTCGTGCCCGAGGCGTTGGCCTTGGTGATCTCGTTGCCCGGCGTTGTCGTAGGTGTACGTCCACGTCCCGTCGGTCGTCAACCGATTGCCCGTCCCCGTCTGGTAGCCCGCCATGGTCCGGTTGCCGTTGGCATCGTAACTATAGGTGGTCGTGCCGTCGCTGGTCAACTGATTGCTGGCGTCGTAGCTGTAGTTGTGGCTGCCGCTGTAGACGAACGTGCCCACCTGGCTGACCACGTCTCCGAACTCACCCGGTCGGCGTTGTCGTAAGCGTAGTTGTAATACGGACAGCGTGGCGGCTGAGGCGTTCTTGTTGACGATGCTGGTCACTCGGCCGGAGTTGTCGATAGCTGTACATCGTCGTGCCCAACACCTGCGTGCCCGCCATGTCGGCGTAGCGGCTCAGACTCGTCAGCTCGTCGCGGTTGTTGTAGCCGGGGTCGATCCGCAACGTCTGCGTCACCGTGCCCACCGTGCCTGAACTGCCGGCTGGTCAGCCGGTCGGCGTTGTCGTACACCGAGGTCAGCACACCGCCCGTGCTGTCCTGACGCTGCGTCAGCCGATTCGCCGCGTCGTAGCTGTAGGTCAAGCGTCAGCCCGAACGGGTCCGTCTGCGACGTGACCCGATTCAGGGCGTCGTAGCCCATCGTGTACGTGCCGGCATTGTTGGCCGCCGTCAACTGGTTGCCGTTATTATCGATAGCTGAAGGTCAGCGTGTTGACCACGACATTGGTGCTGGACTTCCAGTCGCGCCGGTCTCGCGGTTGACCGCATCGTAGCTGTAGGTGATGGTGCGGCCGTCGGCGTCCGTCACCGAGCTAACCCGCCCGGCGCTGTTGTACATCGTCGTCGTCACGTTCGCCCAGCGGATCCGTGCTCTTGATCACACGGCCCAGCGCATCATTCACGTAGCGGGTCTGATTGCCGTCGGCGTCGATGACGACGCCGTGTGGCCGGCCGTGTCGTACTGCGTCTGCGTACCACGTTCCCGCCCGCGTCCAGCGTCGTCATCGGCTGGCCCACCGCGTTGAAAACCGTCTGGTTGACGTGCCCCAAGGGATCGATGGTGCCCACGCCCTGACCCAGACCATCGACCACGTAGCTGGTCGTGTGCACTCAAGGGATCGATGCTCGCCACGCGCTGATTGAGCAAGTTGTACGCAATGTCGTCGTCTTGTTGAGGCGCGTCGTACTGGCCACTGTCGTGTTGCCGACCGCGTCGTAGACGTCTGGTGGTCACGTTGCCCAGCGCGTCCTCTACGGTGACCGCTCGGTTGACCTTATCGTAGGTGGTGGTGGTCGTGTGGCCCAGACCGTCCGTCACCGCCGTCTGGTTGCCCACCGGATCATAGCGTACGTCAACGTCCGCTGCACCGACGTGCCCACCGCATCGGTCTCATTGACGCGCCAGTTGACTGCATCATAGACGTAGGACGTGACATGGCCGTTGGCATCCGTCACCGTGCTGACGTTGCCCGCCGCATCGTAGACGGTCGTGGTGCTGTGGCCCAAGGCATCGGTCACCACCGTCGCCCGGTTGTCGGCGTCATAGGCGGTCGTGGTCGTGTGACCGGCCGGGTCGGTCACCGTCGTGCGGTTGCCGGCCAGGTCGTAGGCCGATGGTCGTGACCTCGCCCAAGGCATCGGTGGACGTCGTCACCCAGCCGCGTGCGTTGTAGGCCTGCTTGGTATAGTTGCCCAGGGCATCGCTGCGAAGCGATCAACTGACCGGCCAGGTCGTAGACGTTGCTCGTCACGCCGCCCTGAGCATTGACCGTCTGCACCACACGACCCACCGGATCGTAGGTGGAGTTGCTCCACCAGCCGTCCGCGTTGCGCTGCGCTGCTCGACATGGCCGGCGTTGTCGAAGCTGTCCAGGGTCGCTGACCGCCACCGGCGAACCCGACGCCTCGTCCAATTCGTCGCCACCAGCCCGCGGTTGAAGCCGTCGTAGGCCAGGCTGGTCACGGCGCCGTCTGGCGTTGGTCGGTGTCAGCTCCAGCCCGGCCGCGTTGTAGGTGGTGGTCGTGATCGCCCAAGGCATCGGTGGTCTGCGTCAGCCGGCCCATGACATCGTAAGTCGTCGTGGTGGTGTTGCCGCGTGCGTCGACCGTGGTCAGCGGGTTGCCGTTGGCGTCGTAAGTGGAGGTGGTCGATCTTGTTCCAGCGCATCGGTGGTCTAGGTCAGCCGCCGATCGCTATCGTAGGCATAGGTGGTCGTGTGGTTGTTGGGGTCGGTCGCCGCTTGTAACAAGCCGTTGCTCAATTAGCTGTAGGTCGTCTTGTTGCCCAGGGGATCCGTCTGCGAAGTCAAGTGCCCCTGGACTGTCATAGGCCGAGGTCGTGGTGTTGCCCCGCTCGTCGATCATGGTGGTCAGAGCGTGGAAGCTGCTCTGATACTGCATGGTCGACGGTGCTGCCGTCCGGCAATGTCTCCGCGTCAGGTAGAACGAGGAGTCCAAGGCGTAACGTGGTCGTTCGGCCCAGCGGGTCCGTCTGGCTGGTCAAATAGCCGTTCTGGTAAGCGTCCGTCGTCACGCCGCCATCGGCTGCCTGCGTCTGGAGCGGCCGGCCCTGGCTGTCCAGCTGCCAACGCGTCGTGTGACTGTCCGGATCGGTTACGCTCGCTAGCACCGTGCCGGCCACCAGCGCTGCTAGACCCTGCACCACCGCCGGACTGTAGGTGGTGTTGCTGGGACTGCCACCGCCCTTCGCCGTGCTGCCCCAGGTATAGGTGCCCACCACGCCCGCCGAGGTGTACGCCCACTCGTTCTGCAAATTGGCGAACGTCTCGCCCGTCAGGTGATGGTTGCCGTCGTAGCTGAAGGTGTGCAATCCGCCGTCGGGGTTGGTGATCTGCGTCAGGTTGGTGCCGCTGTAGGCCAGCGTCGTCGTCCGGCCGTTGACCGTCTGCATGGTGGACAGCAGGCCGCCGCTGTAGCTGAAAGTGGTCAGCTGCCCCATCGATGGCCGTCATGCCCGTCAACTGGCTGCCACTGTAGCGGAACTGTAGGCTCTCCTGACCGTCGGCGCTGGTCCAACTGGTCTCCTGGCCGGAGCTGTTAAACACCGTCTTCTGGCCGTCGGGCGTCTGTGTAGGTGAAGGTGCCGCCGGACTGCGACAGCGTGCCGTTGTCGCCGGCCGGGCTGGTGAAGCTGCCGCCGCTGCCGCTGCTGGTAGAAGCTGTAGCCGCCTCTGCCGTAGGCGCGCAGCTCGCCGGCCGGCCCGTTGCCATCCGCCGCGATGCTGATCAGTTGATCGACCGGCGCCAAGGTCCAGCCGGAGCCGAAGGGGCTGCTGTCCTGCGTGACCTCGTAGGCGACGCCGGTGACGGTCAACGTCTGCGGCGTGCTGTAGTCCAAGGTCACCTGATCGCTCCAGGCGTAGCGGCCGCTGCTGGAGACCAGGGTGGCCGACTGCTGGGCTACGGTGAGAATGTCGCCGGCGCTGAAGCCGGTGGTGCGTGTAGGTGCCGACGGTGCCGGTCACACCGTTGCAGGTCAACTGGGCCGTGATGGTTGCCGGCAGCGACTGGTTGTTGGCGGTGGGCATGGTGGCCTGCACGATCGGCTAGACATGCGTGCTGTCCGAGTTGTAGACCAGGGCGGCGTTGCCGCTCTGGCCGGTGCCCGGACTCTGGTCCAGGTCCAGCCGCTTGCGACAGAGTTACGTCGCCCAGTTGCTGTTGGGCCAGCCCTGTGCAGCGGGTCGCTGGTGAGAGCCTGGGCGGTGACGGTGCCGGTGCTGGTGACCGAGGTGACCTGGAAGGTCTGCGCTGCTGCTGGTGCCCTGGTTGCCGGCCCGGTCCGTGACGCGGGCACGCACCTGGTAGGTGCTGCCGGCCGACAGCGGGTGGCTGCCATTGATGAGATTGATCAGCGCCACGCCATCGGTCAGCGTGCCGCTGGCGTAGCCGGTCTCGCCCGCATCGGTGAAGTCGCCGTCATTGTCGAGATCCACGTCCAAGGTCACCGTGGTGCCGTTGGGCAGGCCGTTGAGGTCGCTGGCCGTCACCCGCACCTGCGGGCCCAGGCTGCTCGTACTGGCCGCGATGCTGGCCGTCACCGTGGGCGCGGTCAGGTCCACCGTCACCAGGAAGTCCTGGGCCGGCAGGCTGGTGAATCCGCCCACCGTGGCTGTGGCCGTGAAGGCGGTCACCCCTTCGGGCAAGGTCGTGCCCGAGTAGTCGTAAGTTCCACGAACCCGAGGCGTTGGCCGTCACGCTGCCGATCACGCCCACGCCCCGACGGGTCAACGTCACCGTGGCATTGGGCGACGACGTGCCCAGGATGTGGATGTTCTGGCTGGTGGTCATCTGGTCGGAGGAGGATGAGCCGGTGTCCGGCGTGATGCCGGTGAAAGCCGGCGCGGGCGGCACCGGCACCAGCTTGGTCACGAAGGCGTCGGTGCCTGCCGCCGTTGGTCGCTCTGGTACGGGTCTGCGGTCGGGAAGTTGGTCGAGTTGGTGAAGCCGGTCATGTAGGCGTCGCCCTGCGCGTCCACCGCCACCGCCTTGCCCTCGTCGTCGCCGCGAGCCGCCCAGGTACGACGAGTACGTCAGCGCCGTCCCGTCGGGTTCACCTCGGTCAGGAAGGCGTCGTTGGTGCCGCCGCCGTAGGCTGCTCTGGAAGGCCCCGGTCGTGGTCGGGAAGTTGGTGAGGCGGTCGCGCCGGCCACGAAGGCGTCGCCCGACCGCGTCCACGGCGATGCCGTTGCCCACTGTCGCTGCCTTCGCCCGAGCCGCCCAGGTAGGTGGAGTAGACCAGCGTGCTGCCCGCCGGTGTTCAGCTCGGTGACGAAGGCGTCTGGCCGCCTCCGCCGCGCACGCCGTCTGGAAGGCACCGGTGGTGGTGGGGAAGTTGGTCGAGTGCGTCCAGCCGGTGACGTAGGCGTTGCCGCGCCCGTCGACGGCGATGGCGTTGCCCTGTCGCTGCCGTGCTGCCGCCCAGGTAGGTCGAGTACACCAGGCTGCTGCCGCTGGGGTTGACCTTGGTCACGAAGGCGGTCTGCGTGGTGTTGGGCGTCGGTCGTCTGGTAGGCGCCGCTGGTGGTCGGGAAGTTGGTGGAGCTGGTGTAGCCGGTGACGTAGGCGTTGCCCGCGCGGTCCACGGCGACGCCGGTGGCCGGTGTCGTTGCCACTGCCGCCCAGGTAGGTGGAGTACACCAGGCGTCGGACCGGTCCGGTGTTGAACTCGGTCACGAAGGCGTCGCCTGTGTCGCCCCGGCACTGGTCTGGAAGGCGCCGCGTGGTCAGGTGAAGCTGCCGCCGCTGCTCACGAGCCGGTGACGAAGGCGTCGCCGCTGCGCGTCCACGGCGATGGCTGGCCGCTATCGACGTGCCCTTAGTGCCGTGCCGAAGTAGCGTGGAGGACAGCAGGCCATCGCCGCTGGCGTTGAGCTTGCTGACGAAGGCGCCGCCGATACACCGTGGTCTGCTGAAGGCGCCCGAGGTGGTCGGGAAGTTGGCCGAGGCCGGTCTGGCCGGTGACGTAGGCGTTGCCGGCCGCGTCCACGGCGATGCCATAGCCGGTGTCGTTGCCGCGTGCCGCCCAGGTAGGTGGAGTAGAGCAGGCGCTGCCGGTGGCGTTGAGCTTGGTGACGAAGGCGTCGGCGGAGCCGCCGTTGCTGGCTGCAGGCCGTACGGTGGTGGGGAAGTTGGTCGAGGCGGTGCTGCCGGTGACGTAGGCGTTGCCGGCGCCGTCCACGGCGATGCCGTAGCCATAGTCGTCGCCGCAGCCGCCCAGATAGCTGCTAGTAGACCAACGCTGGGTCGATGATGAGCGGCTTGCTGGGGTCGTAGGTGCCCGACCTGGAAGCCGGTCTGGTCGAGGCCGCTGACCGTCTGCGTGACGGCCACGGCCAGCTTGGTGCCGCTGGCGTCCAACTGATAGACCTGCGGCGCCTGCTGCACGACCGTCGCCACCCGGTGTCTGCAGGTCCAGGTTGCCGTTGCTTGTCGAGGCTGACCGACGACACACCCTGCCAGGTCTGCTGGATTCGACGAGACCGAGCGTCGGGCTGGACCACGAACTGATACTCGAACTGGCGGGTGTTGACGCTGCCGTAGACCAGGTTGATGCCCGGATAGACGTTGTCGTACTCGACGGCGCCATAGTTGGGCACGTCTGCGTGCCACTGCGTCGAGTCGTTGCCGCTGAAGTAGTTGCTGGTGCTGAGCAACAGGTTTTGGGCAATAAGTTGCGGGTTGGCGTTGGCGCCGGTCAGTTGCATGGCGAAGGCATCGCGTTCGGGCAGGACCGACTGGCCCTGCCCGCTTGCCGTAGCACTGGGCACGGGCACGGAGAAGACGGCGCTGGTGGGTGTCAGGAACAAGTCGAAGCCCGGTCCGTGCGAGAGGAACTGGACTTGCGGATCGGTCTGACCGACATTAGGTTCATAGGCACTGCGTCAGACCGTAGCCTTGCAGGATCGTGCTCAACGATGGCGAACTCGGACTGGCGGGATCGGTGAGCGCAGTGCCTGCTGGTTGTGGACGAGCGGTCGGACGTGGACGCCGTTGGCGCGTTGGGAGCAGCCGCCGCGTCCGGTGTCGCCGCAACCGTCGCGGCCTGTCCTTGGAGAGACGCCAGGCCATCGGCCGTCGGTGCCACCGCGGCGGCGTTGCCGCCGGCAGACGACGGGGGCTGGAGGTTCATGTTGGGCAGGTGGAGATTGAGGGTGCCGCCGGGGGAGGGCCAGAACCGCCTTGGTTAGGCGTGCAGACGCCGCCGGGGCCACTGCCACCGCCGGCATTCTCCGCGCCGGGGTTGGGTGGGTCGCGGGGCGGCGGCATCTGCTGCTGCCCGGGCGGCTTGAGCCGCCCACTAGCCCATCGGGGCCGCTTAGACCGTCGTCGGAATTACCCTCTCCTGCGCCCACTCCGGTCAGAAAGATGCGATTGGAGTTCGCCATCGTCTTGGCCGAACTCGCCTCCCCGCTTGCCGGCCGGCCGTTGTCGCCGGTTGCATCGCTGTTCTCGGCTTGCCGTACCGCCCGGCTCCAGGGGCAAACAGGGCCTCGATGTCCTCGTCGGACAGCGGCTTCTCAGCCGCCGACGGTGCCGTCTGAACCTGTCCCTGCCCATCCAACGGTGCCGAAGGAGCGACGCCGTCGGGCCAGCCGTGGACCAGCACACGCAGCGGGCTGACGACGGGCCCTGGCAGCAGAGCCATGCCGCCCCATAGCAGCGGCACCTGGATGATGCCCAGCGGGTCGTTCGGTGACCAGCGCCTCTCAGGGACTCCAGCGCGGGTTGCCGTTGCGGCGGCTGCCAATGCCGCGCCTGCTCGGGACGTGCGCGGCCGTTCAAACCAGGCGCGGCCGCGTTCCAGCAGCGGCAGGCGGCTGAGCCAGGTGTGACGCAGCCAGCGGCGCCACGGCGGACACCCAACGCGCCAGCGCGGACGAGGTGCGGGTGGACATGGGTGCTTCCTTCCTGGTGCCGATCCATGCAGCGATAGACGGACGGTGAACACCTTTCGATCAGAGGTCAGAAGCGTCAAACATGCCGTTCTCGTGTCCAGAGAACAATGTGGGGGCGAGGGCGCGGGGGCCAGGACAGCGTGAGCGATCATCGAGTTGGCACGCCGTCGGGAGATGGGCCACCTTAATAAATTCAAAACGCGAGTGTATCGAACGGAATTTCGGTTTGCAAGAGAAAAATCCATTTTTCTTCTTTTTTTCTTTTTTATTTCGCCCCTCCGGGAGAGGCCGGCTAGAATCGGCTCCAGGCTCGTTGGCTGGCCAGCTCGGAGACCTCGTCATGCCGCCTGCTGCGCGCCGCTATCTGGTCGGTCCCCTCTCGGCTTGCGAAGCCTGGCGCTACTGGACCAAGCCGCGTCAAGAAGGGTTCTGCCGCGCCTTCAACACCATCGGTGACCTGGACCTGCGTATCGATGCGGACGACACTTGGGAGCAGGTCTGCCGGCGCCTGCCAGCCGACTGGCGTCCCCGACTTCCTCGTTCTGCACCTGCCCTTCGGCACCATCGCCAAGCGCGTATGGTCTGCTCCGGTGCCGCTGGTCGGACTGGCCGGAGACTGGGATTGCCATTGGCACTCCTTCCTCCACCTGCTAACGAGCTGCGACCGGGTGCTGGCCGATACGCCGGGCGTCGAGGCCCTGCGTCGGGCTGGCCTGGACCATGTCCGCCCGGCCAACCTGTGCGGACTCGATCCCCATTCGGACAGACCGACCGCGGCCGGAGAGCGAACGGCCGCTCGATATCGTGTTTGCCGGGGCGGCCGACCCTATCCGCCATCGCCCGCGTTTGGCCTGGCTAGGGCGGCTGGCTCGGCTGGCCGACCGCTGGAAGGTGGCCATCCGAACGGGCATCCCGGAGTCGGAGTACCAGACACTGCTGAGCCAGGCCCGCATCGTCTTCAACCAGAGCACGCACGGGGAGTGCAACCATCGGGTCTTCGAGGCGGCCGCCGCCGGTGCCCTGCTCTTCCAGGAGGCGGACAACCGCACCGTGCCCTTGTACCTCGAGCCGGGCCGCGAGTACGTCGCCTATGACGCCGATAACCTCGAAGTGCTGTTGGAACACTACTTGAGCCATGAAGACGAACGCCGCGCCATCGCTTTGGCGGCTCAAGACCGCGTGCATCTGTATGGGTTTGATGCTCTCTGGCAGCAGGCGCTGACCTCGATCGAGACGGAATGGGACGATGTGTGCGCCCGCGCCCGCCGGCGCCTGGAACGCCGGATCGGAGTGAGCTTGCCCGGCCGCGTCTGGCAGGCGGTGACCTGCCGCGACGGCGGCGACCTGCACCTACTCCGCGACCTGACCGAGACCCTGGCAGGGCAGCCGGATGCCGCGGAACTGCACAACTCGCGCTCGGACTAGCAGTTGGCCTGGCGGCGTCCGACAAGCCTGGCGAACCCGACGTGTGCGAGAAGGCGGCAGTCCACTTCCGCCGCGCGCTGGTCTGCGATCCCCACCACGCCGTGGCCGGACTCAACCTCCTGGAGTCCCTCGTCGGCGCCGGCCGCACCGAGCTAGCCACCAAGGGAGCGCGGCATCTGCTGTCGCTTGTGGAAGGCGGCCAGGGGCTGCACGCGCCGTGCCCGATGCCGGACACTTCCCGCCCCGGCTGGACACCTTCCACATCGCCTGGCAGTGCGCCGCCTGGTCCCATGCCGGCCAGCCCGTCGCCGAGGCCCAGGCCAAACGCCGCCTGCTACGCTGGCGCCTGCACGAGCTGTTGGCCGTTCTCACTGGTGAACTGACGCATTACCAGGAAGCCGCCCGTGCCTGGTCGGACAACTCGGTCACGCAAGCTCGGCTGGGCTGCACCCTAGGACACGCCCGGCAGCCCGCCGCTGCCGCCGAGCATTTACACCGGGCCGTCATCGGCGATCCCTTCGACGTTCAGGCCGCCCGAGCCCTGTACCAGGCGCTCGAGGAGTGCGGCGATCTGGCCGGCGCCCGCCGTCTGGCCCGCGAACGACGCCTGCTGGCCCACGTCGCTCCGCAGCTGGTGCCGCCCGAACGCTGGTTCCTCGACGCTGCACCTGTCGGCGATGAGCCGGCCTCCCTCATCGTCCTCTGCGCGGCGCGGTGGAATACACACGGCTGTGCCTGGAGAGCGTCCTGGAACACACTCGACCTCCCTACGAACTCATCCTCGTCGATAACGGCTCGACCGACGGAACGGCAGCCTATCTGCAAGAAGTCCGCTCCCGCCCCGGTCCCGAGCGCGTTGCGATCCTGCGCAACGAGACCAACATCGGCTCCGCCGCCGGCTGGAACCAAGCGCTCGAGAAGGTCCAGGGCCGTTACGTCGTCTTCCTGCACAACGACACCGTAGTGACCCAAGGTTGGTTGGAGGGACTGATCACCTGGTCGCTGTACGACTGGCCCCGCGTCGGCCTGGTCGGCGCCGTCACCAACTATGCCCACCCTCCCCAGCACGTTCCCGCCGATTACCCAAGCCTCAACGACCTGCCCGCCTTCGCGACTGGGCGGCGGCGTGGCCAGGCCGGCAGGGGCCTGGAGACCGAACGCCTGGACGGCTTTTGCCTCTTGGCACGCCGCGAGACCCTCGACCGCCTCGGTGGCTTCGATGAGAGCTTCGGGCTGGGACCGCTCCACGACGACGATCTGTGCATTCGCGCCCGCCGTACGGGCTTCCGGCTCCTAGTGGCCCTGGATGTGTTCGTCCACCACGTTGGCGGCCGCACCTTCGCCGACCTGGGCATCGACACAGAGCAGCTCTTCCACCACAACCTCGCGCCTTCCAGACCAAGTGGGGAGCCGAACTGGCCGCCGGCTGTCTGCGGCCCATGCCGCCGACGGCAGGCACGCCCCACCCAAGCTGGACACCGTCCCCGCCGGCCCCCGCCCCCGCGTCTCGCTGTGCATGATCGTCAAGAACGAGGAGGACAACCTGCCCGCCTGCCTGGACTCGGCCGCCGACCTCGTGGACGAGATCGTCGTCGTCGATACCGGCTCGACCGACGCGCACCAAGGACGTCGCCGCCCGCTTCGGCGCCCGCGTCTTCGACTTCCCCTGGTGCGACAGCTTCGCCGCCGCCCGCAACGAGTGCCTGCGCCACGCCACCGGCGACTGGATCTTCTGGCTGGACGCCGACGACCGCCTCGACGCGGACAACCGCGCACAAGCTGCGGACACTGTTCGCGGGTCTGGCCGCGACGAGAACGCCGCCTACGTCGATGAAGTGCCTGTGCCTGCCCGACCCGCCGACAGCGGCGCCGCCACGGTCGTCGACCACGTCCGGCTCTTCCGCAACCACCCGGACATCCGCTGGCAATACCGCGTCCACGAGCAGATCCTGCCGGCCATCCGCGCGCCGGGGCGGCGAGGTGCGCTGGACCGACGTCGTCATCCAGCACGCCGGCTACCAGGACCCGGCCCTGCGCCGCCGCAAGCTGCGAGCGCGACCTGCGGCTGCTGCAGCTGGAGGACGCCGAGCAGCCCGACGACCCGTTCACGCTGTTCAACCTCGGCTCGGTCTACCAGGAGCTGGGCCGGCACGCCGAGGCCCTGCCGCTGCTCGCGCGCAGCCTGGAACGGTCGCACCCCGAGGACTCCATCGTCCGCAAACTGTACGCGCTGATCGTCGGCTGCCACCGCGCCCTGGGGCAGAACTCCGAAGCGTTGGCTGCCTGCCGGGAAGGACGGCAAGTCTACCCGGATGACACGGAGCTATTGTTCGTCGAGAGCATCCTGCGTAAAGACGAAGGGGATCTGGCTGGCGCCGAGGCATGCCTGGTGCAACTGCTGGACAGCCAGCCGGCAGTGCATTTTGGCAGTGTGGACGCGGGGCTAAAAGGCTACAAGGCCCGTCACAACCTGGCTGTGCTGCACCATCAGCGGGGCCGCCTGGACGAGGCGGAGGCGTTGTGGCGTCAGGTCGTCGCCGAGAAGCCGGACTTTCTGCCTGCCTGGCTGGGCCTAGGCGAGTTGTGCCTGCGGCGTCACGCTGGAAGGCGCTGGAGGAGGCGGCCGGGCGGGCGGGAGAGGCGCGGAGCGGAGCCACGGAGGCCGTTGTGCTGCGGGCGCGTGCCTGTCTGGCCCGTCAGGAGTTCGCCGCGGCGCGGTCGCTCTTGGGAGAGTCTATCCGGCGTTGGCCCCAGGCATTCGGTCCGCGCGGTCATCCTCAGTCATGTGTTCTTGCAGGAGAGCGAAGACTTGGACGCGGCCGAGCAGGCGTTGCGGGATGTCCTGACGCTGGCTCCCGACCATGCCGAAGCCAGGCGCAACCTCGACCTGCTGCTCCAGAGACGCGGAGCCCAGCGGCCGCCTGCGGAATCCCCTGCGGGCACTCCCCGCTAGAGCGGCGGCACGTGCGCCAATACGGAGGGTGTTCACCAGGGGATGCAGCCGTACTTGGCCACCATCCGCTGCGTATCGTTCTCATGCCGCCGCCGTGCCTGCTCCTGCGCCTGGGCGGTGCCCACCACCCCCCGCGGGTTGACCGTCCGCAGCACCAACGGCTCCCGTTCTCGCGTCATGGCTACCGCCGAGAAGCGCTGCACCATGCTCAGCCCTTGCCGGGGAGCGTGCGGCCCCGCCTCAATCAGATGCAGCCGCCGCAGACCCCTTGCGTTGGCCCGCCCCAACCACTCACTGTCCACAAAGGTGTAGCTCTCATCGAAGGGGCCGACCGCCTCCCAAGTGGCTTTGCGCAAGAGCCAGCCGCTGGGCGTGGGGTAATCGTTGATGCCGACGAAGGAGCCGTCCTCGTCCACCTCGCGTTGGTTGCAGGTAATCAGATCAAAGCGGTCCAGCTGAGGCAGTCCGTATTCCAGTCGGCGTGGCTCCCAGTAGTCGTCATCTTCCAAAAAGGCCAGCACCTCTCCGCTGGTGGCGGCCACAGCGGCGTTGAGAGCGGCGGCCTGGCGCGGCTGGGTGGCGCGGGCGGCTTTCAGGTCGGCGAAGCGCAGAGGGAGGACGGCCCCGGGGTCAAGGCCGACGACGACCTCCAGTTGGACGCCGGTGACAGTCTGGCGTTTGATGGAGCGGAGGGCGCGGTCCAGCCAGAGGGACTGGGGTCCGGCGTCGGGCCGGGGCTGCAGGCGGCTGGCAATGATCACCGAAATCTTCACGGGGAGGCGCTCCCAGGACGATAGCCCAAGGGGATCTTTTCCAACCTCTATAGTTGTAGATCTTCGTCGAAGCGATGACATCGCCGCGAGACAGACTGCCGATTTTAACTCTCTTTTCAGATGCGCCCACGTCAGCGGGGGTTCGCCTCAAGCTGTTACCTCCCAATTCTGCGGCTACGCTTGCGACAGCAGGCCGATCCTTCCGGGTCAGCACTCTGTCTTCGGGGCAACAGCCAAGCGGGCGAAGGATTTCTGAACCTGTTGCGGTGTCCGACGTGATGCTCGATCCGATTCACTTCGGTGGGGGGAACACCAGCTATGAGGGTCTGCGTAGGGCGCCGCCATCGTGACGCTGCCATCCGCCCTGCTTCGCGGCCGCATCCCCTATGCACTATACCGGGAGATGAACGTCCTGGATGGCGTAGCCGAAAACCCCGAGCATTACGTGCAGCTGAGCGTCGCGTTGGACACCGACGCCCAGCGTCGAGCAGACCGCCGTGCGAGAATCCTGGCGAACAATCACATGCTGTTTGAGGACCACGAGGCCGTGCGCGAAGTGGAGCATTTCTTCCAGCGCATCATCGCGCCTTGTCGCTCGATAGAGGCATAACATCCGTGTCCAGAAGTCGGTGATTCAAGCCTTCTGCTCCCGGTACGACATTCGCCCCTACCGCCCCACCTACCGCTTCCCTGGCTGCGAGCGGAGTTCGGATGAAACGGCCAGTACGGGGTTTCTAGCGGTGGCAGAACACTTCAGCCTCAAAACGGACACAATGTCCGATTTGCCGATCGAGCCGATCGCCGCCTATTTGTTGGCGGCTCCTTCCACGCCCGAAGAGGCTATCGCAGAAGCTGTCCAGCGTGCCCAGAGCGGTGAATGCATCACGGGAGCGGTTGCCGAGCAGATCCTCGGGCGCCCTGCGGAACAGAAGGATGCGGCAGGGACACAGATCTCGTGAGTTACCGGCTGGAAGATTGCTGGGGCAGTTATTAGAAGTCGCTGGAATCCTTCCGCCAGCGTTGGGATCCGCGGCAGTTTCCTCTGCTGGCCCGGCAACTCCGGGAATTTGCTGACTCGTTAGAGGAGGAGCAGCATGGGAGGAAGGCGATGGGAGAAAAGTGACCATCGGCCAGTTGCTTGGCGGAGGATGGGAAGAAAGTAAAGTTAGGAATTCCTGGGTTTGAGGAAACAAGAAGAACGGTATGCAAGACAGCACTATCTCCCGCGCTCTGCGATAACTAGACATCGGGCGATGCTTCGCCTGCGGAAACGCTGCCTCAGGCTGATCCCCGCCGAGTTTCTCGCTTTGGGCCTTAAATCTAAATCTTCTCGATCTCGCCGAGGTCCACCTGGTCGTTGGTACGGTCGTAAAGCTTGGTCGTCCGGGGCGACGAATGGGCCGCGATTTGCTGGGCCTTTTCCAGTGTGCCCTGGTGCTCCGGATAATTCGTAATGCCCGTGGTCCGGAAGGTGTGACAGCGTCTGGATGCGCTGCTGAGCCTGGAGGCGCGCGATGGGGATGTCGAAGGACACCCTGATGGCCGATCTTCTCTTCGCCAGCAATTCCGCGTCCAACGGTGTGTAGCCGGGCGCGTGTGGGAAGCGTCTTCCCCAGAAACTCAGGCCCGATCGAGAGAAGCCTCTGCGGCCGTTCCTGCACGAGTGGGGCCGAAATCTCCTACCCTCCGGTGATGCAACAAGGGCATCACGCTACGCTGTTAGCGGGTAACAGACACCGCGCTTCACGATGTTCTTTGTCCGGCCCGCTCTGTCCGAGTGCATGTCGCGCACAGTAGTATTTCCGGAATCGAGGACATCAAGATGGGTGCGATCTCGGACTGAAACGCTAACCCGTGTGGCGAGAGCACTCACTGCGAGATCGTCCGGGTTCCCGTACCACCTTCTCGAACCGACGGCCCTACCAGTTAGCCATTTCGTGCAGCGGTGCGGATGACTTACTTCCCTGCCTTCTGTTTTTCCTTCCAGTCTTCCCAATCATTCCACACCTTGTAGTGAGCCGCGATGTACTCTTCGGGGTCATCCGTCTTAACTGATTCGATGGCTTCATCCTCCAGGCGCATCCGCTCACGATACTTGGGTTCGGACCTCCTGTCAGCCAGCACAGACCGACAAACTTCATCAAATTTGTTGCTCAGATCGGCAGCAAATTTCCTGTACTGGGGCCACTTTTCGATTGGCAACTGGCTCATCTTTCGATGGATCTCGAAGTAGCGATCCACGTCTTTGTTGAAGTCCAGATCGAACAAGAATGGACTCCGGTTGATAACTTCTCGCGCCTTTTCCAGCGCCGCTTCGTATTCCTTTTTCACTTGCTTCTCGTCAGCCGGCTTCTTGCCTGTCGCGTAGGGGAAGTAAATGCGCGTTACTTCGCTGATAGCGCTGTTGATCCTAAACAACTCTTTTAGCTGATTGTCCCGAATAGATCGGCGCAGTGTTTCGGCTGTCCTGAACTCCTCTAGTTCGCGGGCTTCCTTTGCCCTGAAGTTCTCAACGGCCTTCGCGCTCTCTGCCCGGCGGTCGTCGAGGTGCTTGTTGGCTGCGAGGTAGCCCAGGGAGCCGACGAGGGCGAGTATGGCTGCGAAAAATCCTTTGTCCCAAAGTATTTCGCGCCACTTGAAATCGTACTGAATTGCCATGCGATCTCTCTCGTGTTGCAACTCGCGCGACTTCGCCAGAGTATCTTGTTCATTCGGCACACTCGGCACGGGAGGAGTGGTCGCAGGTGTCGGCTGGTTCGGCAGAGTAGACATAGCATAACTCCTATAAAGGGAGAAGCCTGCCGACCATCCGGGGGGAGTCTACCCCCCGATGGCAGGCAGTCCAGTCGGTCCATGAGGCCGACCGTCCCGATTTCGCGTTATTCTACTCTCTGTCTACCGCCGGAAGAAAAGTCAGCCAGAGGGACAAAGCTAGTTGGCAGGACGGCGTCAGAGACTGCGTCGTCCATAACCGGGGATTGGCCGACGATAGGCTGGAGAAGTAGACAGGAAGAAGATTCACCCAAGGGGAACAGATCGGGATTGATCGGAACACCGTCATTAAGGCAAGCGGTATTATCCGGAAGTTCGCCTCAGCGGTTGATGAAACGGCGGTTCAGGTCCATTCTACTCCGCCGGATTCCAAATGACGGCACCGAGGAAGAGAGGCAGTTAACCCCGGTGCCTCGCTTCTCCCTTGACACCATTGCCTGCGGCAACCCGATCAGAGCGTCTCAGGGAGCAGATCAATCCGATGCTGCTGCGGAGACCGCGGGGCCAGCTTGGCAAGCTCCGCCAGGATGGCCGGGAGCGGATTGGCCACCGTATTCCGCGTCCGGCCCGAGGTCGGGAACTGGCGACCGCACTCCGAGCAGGTGTGCATCGGCGAGGGCACGTAGGCCGCCTCACCGGCATCGAACCCGGGTTGACCGCAGTTCGGGCAGTCCATCGACCGTACCCGGCCCTTCAGCGACGGCATGACGTTCTGGGCCATCAGGACGCGGACCATGACGGGGTCGAGTTGGATGCCGTCGATGGTGACCTCGCGGAACGTGTCATCCAGTTCCGGTTCGGTCTGGCCCTCCAAGAAGGCGTGGACGTGGATACCCTCTTCCTCGTGCTTGGAACTCGTCCACAGAAACGCCGGATTCGACCCCCAGATCTGAATGCCGCCGGGGTATTCCGACTGCTTGATGTCCAGCGTCTTGGCGGCCGGCGCGACCTTGTGTTCCCCGAAGCCGCAGGCTTCACGGATACCCATGATCGGATTGCCGATCCCGGTCACCTGGTCGTGGAAGTGCTTCCCGCAGCCGGCGCACAGATGACGGCGGTGCGGATGAACGCTGAACCAATCCTTGTCCAGGTGCGGCCAGCCGCAATGGGTGCAGGTGACGTAGCACATCGGGAAACCGAAGACCGAGCTGACCATGTAGTAGATCGCGTCGATCTCGCTGACCACGGCACCATCGTCCGGCAGGCCCTTCCCAATGAGCCGGACGGCTCGGTAAGTGAAGTCCATTTCCTTTTCCGACTCAGGCCTCAGCCGGGCGTGGACGTGAATGCCGCGGTCCATCGGGAGCCGCGTCGTGTCGTACACGGCCGGGACGGCACCCCAGAGCGCAACGCCGCCGAGGTACTTGTTCAGGTCGAGCGTCAGGACCTCGTCGGGCCGGATGGGGACCGTGTCCGCCGCGCGGCACTTGCTCGCCGGTGTGCCGCCCTTCGCCGTGGCATCGGCCCGATGGGCGCGGCACCAGTAGCGTGTGCCGCCGTCGCGGCGTTTCTCGATGGCGACGATGTCACACGGCACGTCGGGGCCGGCCACCTCGAGGGTCGAAGGCAGGTTTGGTCCGAACAGCGATGGCTGTCTCGTGGGCTGGCGTTGAGGCGTCCGGTTGTCAGTTCCTTGCGCCACCATTTCCGTACTCCTTAGCCCGCTACGCGAGCCGCTCTTGTCAGCTCACGGAGCATTTCTTTCGGCCGGGGTTGACGCGCCGTGTTCTTCACCGCGTCCAGGAGGCGACGCAGCTTCACGATCTGCTTTTCCGTCAGATTGCTGCACCGCCCGATGATCTCGCGGATCGAGTTGCCCTTCTTCTCGAAGACCTCGCGGAGGATCTCCAGCGTCCGCCGCCGCCCTTCGGCCATCTCCTCCGGCGTCAGCGAGCACGATCGGGTTCCGGCCTACGATGTAGTTTTCGATCCGCTGGTCGAACTTCTTGTGGTGGTCCAGCTCGTGCTGCTTGCCATCGGCATCCACGATCACGTTGCCGGTAACCTGGCCGTCGGGGAGCAGGCGCAGTCGCTGCTCCGGGAACCGGTCGTACGCTTCGAGAGCACTGATCTTCTCCTCGATCTCGAAGCCGCCGATCACGTACTGTTCCGCGTTCCGGACCTTGCCGGATACCACGAAAATCTGGTCGCCCTTCTGGAGCTGTTTGCGAATGTCGGGGCGGCACGCCCCCAGCGACGGGTTCGGCCCCAGGTACGGGTCCTTTACGTGCTTGCCCTTCTCGGGATCGTAGCCGGTGCTGGTAACAAAATCTTGCCGATCATGTCCTTAGCCCTCGGTGACAAAATCCCATTTCAGCTTCTGCTTGAGATTGTTGCCCTGCCAGCGTTCGAGAACGCCGTCGTGCTGGAGGCGACCGATCACGATGCCGGGGCCGATCCCAATGGACTCCGCGAAGTCATGGATCTCGTCGTTCGTCAGTGTCTTGCCGTGAAGACGCAGGAACTCGGCGAGCGCGGCCGGCGGGATGAGCGTGTCGGCAGCGAACCGATCCGCCTCCTCCTCGTACTTCGCCATGTCGGGATCGACCACGTCGTCGCCCATGTGGTCGGCCGCGTTATCGACCACGAACGTCCGCAGCTCACGATGCAAAAGGATGTGGGCCATTTCATGGAAGAAGGTGAACCACAACTGGTCATCCGTCTTGTACCGGATCGTCAGGCCCACCAGCGCGTGCTTGTCGTTGAGCCACCGGGCGCAGCCGCTGATCCGCGTGCCCGGCAGTTCCGGGACGAGGACGACCGCCACCCCGGCACGCGAGCAGATCCTTTGGGCTTGGTCCAAGGCCTCTCCAACGTCTTTGCGGGTCAGCCGCCGCAACTGATCTAGTGACGAACGCAACCGATTTTCGTCGAAGTCCGCAAGGGGCACTTGACTGGCGATGATCTCGACCTCGCGGACCCACGCCGCCACGGCCTCCCGCCGAGCGTCGAACACCTGCGTCTGGCGGAACGCGACTGGCGGCAGCCTCCCACGTCAGATCGCCAACTTTCCGGGGAGCTGACGCCGAAGAACGCCAGCAGGGCATCGACGTCGGAGCAGCCCTCCGGCAGCGAGAATCGCAGCTTCCTCATCGCGCTGAGCGGGAAAAGGTGACACCAGTTGCCCCACTCAGCCAGCTTGGCCGTCGCCGTGCGGTTGGACGGTCTCGCCAGACGTCGCGGCCTTGACGATTTCGTCGATCCGGGCCGCCGAGAGCGACACATATGGGGCGGAGTTGTACGCGGCCTTGGCCTCCTCCGGCGTCAGTGGGCCGAACCCCTTCTTCCTTCGGAGCTTGCCGATGGCGCGATTCCAGATCTTATCGGCATCCGAATTCATTTGTTCACCTTCGTGCGATCCAGCAGGGCTTCCCGTTCGAGGATCGTCTCCCTGATTTTCTTCCACACCTTGCTCCGCGTCGATTGCACCACGCCCTTGCTCTTTTTGTACTTCTTCATGAGCCGTTCCGTGTCCGCGCGGCCTTCCGCCGCCAGATCCTCCCGGGCCAGAGCCTGCTCGAACCCCGTCAGCTCGTACTCGATGATCTGCTCTAACTGCTCGACGTACCACGCCACCCTCGGCGAAAGTTCCGGCTCGTCGTCGCCACACCCCGTGTCAGGACCAGGCGGGTCGAATTCCAGCTCAGAGACCGGCCGCCTCTTTTCGCCCTTGAGAATGTCCATCGCGGCTCGAACGGCGATGGTCAGAAACCACGGACCGAACGATTTCGTCTTGTCGAAACGGTGTGCATTATTCCAGACCTTGATGGAGGCTCTATTGACGGCCTCATCGATCTCGGGGTGCTGCAACTGGTATCTGAACCGACGCTGAAGATCCCCGGTGACCCACGGCCCATGCCTCGCCATCAACTCGGCCAGCGCAGACTCGTCACGGCCCTCCGCAATGCGTTGGACCAACGAGGCATCGTCATCATTCCGCGGCGTTTGCTCCATCGCTGTTGCTCCGACACACCTGCTGCGGAATGATGACGGCCAAATCGACCGCCCGACCCGCGCCGGGGCCAACTCCACCCTCGGATACGATGACCACTTAACCGAAAAAGCGAAGTGGTCGCGGACGAAACCAGGTCTGACGCCGACGGCAAGTCGATGTGAGTGGCGCCGTTCTGTCAGGTATTGCGCGAAGTTGGCCGCCGGCTATCAGGGGCCGCTCCCGCTGCCCTTCCTTTTCCCCGCCGCCTCTGCGATTTCCGTCCTGGACGGTAAACAATTATTCTACCAGGGAGTAAGGCCGACGATACGACGGTGCGCTGCCGGCAGCGGGCCTTCGCCTTGAGCTACTTGCCGGCCCGAGCGCAAGACCTCAGCGGTCTTCAGCGCCTCTGTTGCCTGACGGACGGTGTCAACCGGGGCGGATTTGGGATACCGGCGACGAGCTAATCCCCGTCTCCTCTCCGATGCTCTTTGGCCGGAGCGTTGCCTGCTTCGCTCTAATCGATCTCGCGTTTCACTTCGGGTGTCCGGGCAACTCCTCCCAGGCAAGCGGCTCCGTCTGGGAACCGAGGTTCTTGTCATTCACGCGTAGCGGCACTACCGTGAACGTCCGCTTTTTCTTCACAGCCCGCCACATCTTCCGAACCAAACCGAATGTCAAGCAAAGAGTTCAGATCTGTAGACAGCGGCCTGGCCCGGGAGGCCTACAGCGTCGCAATCGGGCATGGGAAATCGGTCCTCATGCCGGCAACACTTCCGGGCCGAAAGGGATGGAGGGTAAACAGAGGCCAGGTCCAACGGGTAAAATACTTGACCCCGTTAGCATTTGCAGTTCGGCGGTTGGGGGCACGCAAGAATCGGCGCTGATCCGATCATCGTTACTGCCTCAGCCTGACGGCGCCGACGTTGGGCCTGGACTCCGCCTTGCCGTTGATCTGCACGTCCACCGCGATTCCGGCAGCGTTGGCCGGCGTCCAAAAGCCTATTATTAGGGCGCGAGTCGGAGCACCTTTTGCAATTCGGCCTTCCCAACAAATGCGCCCTGCAACCGGATCATTCCGCCGCCGTGTTTCCACAAGAGATCACCCTGCCCAAGCAGGTTTTCACCGCCTTCTTCGTCCAGAATGATCTTCGAGTTGCGCTCGCCTTCAACACGCAGGCAGACGCGGGTGGGAAGATTGGCCTTCAGAAGCGGAGTGACCACATCCTTGTCCGGACGCTGGGTCGCCAACACCAGATGAATTCCAGCCGCACGGGCCAGGGCGCCGATGCGCTTGAGGGACGTCTCCAAGTCTTTGCGGCTCTCGCGTTCAGCCATCAGGTCGGCAAACTCATCGAAGACGACCAGAATACGCGGCAGGGCGTCCCCACCGCGCAGTTGGCCGATATGCTCCAGGCCGCGTGCCTCCAGGAGTTTGTAGCGGCGCTCCGTCTCGGCGAAGCACTCCTGTACCAGAGGCATGGCCTCGTCCACGGTATGGGCCACGGGGTGGAGCAGGTACGGGCTTTCTCCGGGGAAATTGAAAGTGACATGCTTGGGATCGACCAGGACAAAACGCAGTTCCAGGGGGGACAAACGTGCCGCCAGCCCGGCAAGCATCGCCTTGAGGAACTCGCTTTTTCCGCTTCCGGTTGTGCCGGCGGCCAGGATGTGGCAGGTCGCGGGATCGGCGAGATTGAGCCAGTGCGGTTGGCCGGTGACATCTACCCCGACGGGAAATACGGGTTGCCGTTCATGAGCCGCGCTCGCCGTGCGCAGGCAATCCGTAAGCAGCACCGGCTGTCGATCGGGGCGCTGAACATCAACACTGATATAGCCCGGCTGGTCCGCGATGACGGGCGCGGTGGTAATGCCCACGATGTCGGCGCGCAGGTCATTGGCGTGATTGCGAACCCGGCCGATCAAGGTGCGGCCCAGGGGCTTCAGCCGCAGGCGGGCGAAGGTCGGTCCGATCTCGACGCCAAGCGGTTCGACCTTCTGACCGAACTCGATCAGCTTGGCGGTTACGGCCTGAAGCAGTTTGTCGGCCCACGACGCGTCATCCGGTCGGTGCGCTTCGAGTGCAGTCGGCTTTGCCTTCGGCACCATGACCGTCGGAGCCTCACCGGAGACTGGTGGGGAGCCAGCGGGTGCAGACGCGGCTACGCCAGCCGGTTTGGGTGTCTCGCCGTGAACCGCAACGGCCGCCGCTTGCTGCCAGCCGCAGAAAATCTTGTCGAAGAGCGGCAGGCCGGAAAGCACCTGAGTCTTGACCGCGAGCTGTTGGCATTGTACCGGCGTCAGAGTTTCGACACCGAGTTGAAGGTCTTTGCTCTGCGCTCGGTCCAGCAAGCGCAAATAGCACTCCATCTGCTCGAAGGCGGGGCGATGATCGGTCAAGGCGAACGGACGCAGCTTGCCGCAGCTGAGGAGAGCTTCGTATTTCTTACGAGCATCGGTTTTCGGGCCGAGCGTGAGTTGCGCCGACGGTCGGACAAGGACCGCGCCTGCCACCGGGTCGGCGATGGCCTGATCCAGCGCCTTGAGGAAGCCAGTCATAGCCACCCCGCCCGTCAGGTTGCTGGCAGCTACGACAACGGGAATCGCGGCATGGTTGTCTTTGGCACCGAGCTTGAGCTGCAGTGACTTGAACTTGTTCGGGTTCGCGAGGGCGCCCGGCTGAACCTGCAGCACTTCAAGACCGCCAATGGGTGTCCCGGCCAGGCGGACGAACTGGATCGCCTCAACCGCGGCACGGAAAAGGCGCTCTTCCTGGAGATTTTCCGGGGCCAAATGCTCCTTGCGTACCGCGTCCAGTGCGGTCGCCCACTCCTGACGGAAGAGTTCTTCAAGCGGCTTCTTTTCCCCACCATCGCCGATGCCCAGTTCCTCGCCCGAGCGCTTTGCGAGCCAGGGCTCCAGCACGGTGTGGCATTGCTTCAGGAGTCCGCGCGGGAAACGGGCGCCTTTTCGGTGAAACGCACAATGTCATCTTCGCGGAAGGGCCAAAGCGGGCCTTTGTCACGGCGCCGACCCGGCCAACAAGCAAGGCGTCGGCGGATGAGCTCCACGGCCTGCGGCCCATTCAGCGTCTCCAGATCGACAGGAAGCGAGCGCTGGACGAACGACTGATAACCTTTGGCGAAGTATTCCCACCGGTCTTTCAGGAAGGTTAGCGACAAAACAACATTGGGGATCGTATCCAGCCAGCCCATAAGGGCCGTGGTCAGTTCTTTGAGTTCGCTCTGTCGCTCCAGGAGTTGCTCGGATTGATCGCAACCAATGACCAGGACCATTCCCAGCCGTCTCAGCAAGCCGGCCAGCGCCTGGAGTAGGCGGGATGGCGTCGGCGTGTCCTCAGGTAGCTTCAACTCGGCGAGTACGGCCTCGTCCAGCGAGTCGCCGCGCAGCCACGACCAGGCCTCGGTCGCACGGGGCGACCAGCCTAGAGCGAGCGCGCGCACGACCTCCGTGGGTAGGTTCGCCAATCGACTGGCAATGGAATCGGCCAGGGCGAGGTACGGCGCGATCTCCTTGGCCTCCCTGACGATCTCGAGTACGGTTTCCGGCCGGTTGTCGAGCCGGTCGCGCAAGGCCTGGTGCTGTTGCTTGACCGTATGTGGCAAGAAGTCAAAGAATCGGCGGAACGATGGCTGACAAAGGCGGGCGAGTAGCCCATGCAGGCACGGTCGGTGCCCCGGCGGAGCGTCGAAGAGTGCATGGAGGACATGCCAGTGTACATGCTTGACGGGTGATCCGTACTCCTCCACCTGAGGCACATACACGAAGAGAACATGCTCGGCACATTGGTGACGGACCCGACCAAAGACGTGGGTTTTGCCGAGACCGGGGACCGAGCGGAGAATGACCACCTTGGCCTGACCGTCGGGCTTCTCCAGGCTCCTGGCGCGTTCGATCAGACGGTGAAGGAGGGTGGAGGCCGTCTGGTGTACAGAAAGGACATCCAGGGCCGGGTTGTAGAGGGCGGCGCCGGTGAGGCGGTCGTCGGCAAACGGGTTAGAGAGTGACGGGTTGCTCACGGGGCGCCTCCAGGTAGAACAGTGGGCCGCTGACACTCGGGATGGCATCATTCAGTTGCGCCGGCGTGGCCAGGCTCAGATCACTGATCCCCTCCACGCCCAGGCGTTTTTGTCGCCACAGCCCCAGGATGATTTCATCCAGTATCTCGTGTTGGCCGGCGGCCGACCCGAAGCGCTGGCTGACGCGCTGGCGCACTTCGTGAATCGGCACGAGGCCGGAGTACCCGTAACGTTCACGGCGCAACTCCTCGAATTCGGCGAGCACCCCGTTTTCCAGCGTTGCCTTATCCGGCTGTTCGCCTACGACCGCCGCCCGCGCGGTGTGCTGGCTCCCCTGGAACGGTAATTCGCGCGCGGCGGCAACCAACGCATTGAGCGTCTTGCCTTTCACGACAAAATCCGCATGAGCGAGATGCTGGGCACCAGCCGCCAGATACTCCAGGCCGTCCGGCGTCAACTTGTACTCTTCGCTCCTTCCCTTCGGGATAATTCGAACATAGCCGCGCTCCGCCAACTTGACGCGGCGCAGATTAGCGGTGGCTGGCTTCAGACTCAGAGATGTTTGGAGCTTGCGGCGGATCAGCCGGTTCGCCTCCCCTTTGTCCATGGTTTCGCCGTCCGCGTCCAGCAACTGCAGCAGCAAGTAGGCATTCTGCGCGTTGCGAATTTCGTCCGAGATCGCTGCTTCGTCTAAGGCGGCCGTTGATTTAGTCCGCCCCGACAGCACCGGCCGCTCCAGGCTTGCCAAATAAATACGACCAGCCTCCGTAATGTTATACCGGACGGTGCGCCCTTCTTTGGTAGCAGCGAGATAGTCCCGCTCGGCCAAGGTCACTCGGAGATCGTTCGCGACCTTGGCGGTCAGCCCCAGTTCGCGTTGAGCGGTCTTGGTGATCTTACGGTTCAGCGCAGCGGCCTTTTCACCCGTGTCACCGTGCGACACGAGTTGTTCCAGCAAATAAGCCTGCCGGAGCATCGCCAGTCGATTCGGTGCATCGTGTGCCCCCGGTGGGGAAAGGGATCCCGCCTGTGACGCCTCCGTCGCAAGTACCGGTGTTGATGATCCGGGAGCACCGGCACATTTCTCTGATCCATGAGCTACTCCTTCATTAAAAAGGGGCTAGTTCGCTACGGCGGTTACACCTTGGACATCAGGTAGGCACGGCCGAGATGCTGGACGTCGAAGCAGTCCGACGGCACCGTCCAGGTCGGGATCAACTCCATCGCCTCGACCGTCTGCTCCAGATCGCTGCCGTCCTTGTAGCGGCGTGTAGGATGCGCCAGGCAGCGTTCGATAACGCGGATGGTTTGTAGATCGACGAGGCGCTGCGCAGCCGATCGGCGAAATCGTAGGGCGGGCGTTCCAGCTTGCTGACTAACAACTGATACCAGACGACGCCGATGGCAAAAACGTCGTCCTGCAACGGCGAGCGCTTGGCGAACGGCTGCAGCGCTTCGGGCGGCAGGTACAGCGTAGTGCCGACGACCGCCCCCTGGCTCGTCTGCGTTGAGGCGTCGGCACGGCGGTTCTCCACGCGGCCTAAGCCAAAGTCGGCGATCTTGGGCACCGTGTCGCCCGCGACGGACAGCAGGATATTGGCCGGTTTCAGGTCGCGATGGGCGATGCCGTGCGCGTGGGCCTCCGCCAGCCCACGGATGATGCCGGCCATCACCGTTTGCTTGTCGAGTACCGGACGGTCTTGTTCGTGGCGCAGGATCCACTCTTCCAGCGATCCTCCGTTGGCATACTCAAGCTCCAGGTAGGGAAACGGTCTGCCGGTCAGAGCGACGCCGAGAAAGCCGATCAGGTTCGGGTGTTTTGGCAGCTCAGCTCGAACCTTGAACAGCGTCTGTTGTTCTGCCCGGATCCATTGCATCCCGTCGGGGCTGGTAAAGAGCTTGATGGCACGCGGCTCGGGGTACTCCTCGCTTTCCGCCTGCCAGACTTCGCCGAAGGTGCCCATGCCGAGAAAACGCATGAGCCGCCAACCGGGCATACCATTGACCGCAACCGGATCGCCCTTGCGGCGCTTGGGCAACACGTTGTTGAGGAGTTGATCGAGAAGCCGTTCGCACCGAAGGAAGCTGCTCCGTGCGGTCCCGTGCGTGGTATGGAACCGCGCGCCGTGGGCGAGGTTGATCAAGAGCGCGGTCAATTCCTCGCCCTGGCCCGCCGGCAGTTTCTTGAGTCGGGCGAACTCCTGAACGCGCCTGCGGATATCGCCGTCGGCAAGGTTACCGATCTCCTCAAGTGCCTTGGTGATGCTGTGCTCGCGTTTATCCTTGAATAACTCGTTGAGGTAGTTCTTCAGTCGATCGTACAAGTGCTGGCCGACACCGGTTGCAACGCCCCCCGCTACACTCAGGAGGACGCTGTCGAGGAAATCTATCATGGCCGCCCCCAGGGGTCGCACTGGGCTGGAATTGTCGAGATGACGCTATGGATACCAGAGCCGTCCTGCACGTGCAAGGAAAAAATGGCATCGATGCCGATGTTCCGACGTTGCACCGACGGGGGAGGAGATGTCATTGCCCGGTGCCGCCTATCTGGTCAGGTCACAGCAATTCGCGAAGTGCTTGACGCGCCACACCTGGAGTCTACCATCGACCGAAGTATCGATCGCTATCGTCGACAACCACGGACAGAGTGGGTCCGGAGTCCCTCTTTCCTGGGGCTGAACCGCCAAGTTCGTCAAACTCGTCACAATGGCGTGGGAATCGGTATGGAGAACTTTCCTTCGCGGAACTCTCAACGCCTGGGATGTCAACTCCTGTGGCGAGAGCTCTCACAGCCTGAGCATCCGGGCTCCCGATAACTCCCAACTGCAACTCGAATTACTTGTCGTTCCCAGCAACATTAATTCCATAAAATGATGGTAATTGAAGAATAATGCCGTTGTCTGTCCTCGCTACCGTCGTCTGTCCCCGCTACCTTCGTATGGCGACGGCCGACCACCTTCCTGCCTGGGAATGGTGGACAACTCCTTATTCTCCACCGCGTCAAGCCCGGCAAGTGACCGTCTGTCAAATCCGCTGGCCAGCGACCGCCTGGCGCGGGATAATGACGGGGTGATCGTTCGAAGAGGGAGCGAATCATGCCAGAAGAAAGGCGCATCACTGCGAACCCGCTTTCAGCAGAAACTCGCATTACTGCGAGTCCTCTCTCCGAAGAAGAAACGCGCATCTGTTTGAACTATCTTCCTAAGGAGAAAGAGCCTGAGCCGATTCTCTTGCCACAATTCTGGGAAAGCTTCCGCTCGAATTGGCTTTCTCTATCTATTGCGATCTTCAGTGCCGTTATGGTCTTGCTGCTAGCCAACTTCGTACAGTTCGCTGCCGAGTTTAAGGCAAGGCAATCATATGATAGGGAGATGCAAAAGAAGATTGACCAATCGATACGGGAAATTCAACGTGGGAAGTGATCGCCCTTTCGCAATTCGTGTCAACCGCTGCTAAAAAGCCGCACGAAGGGATGGGCAACCTTTGTCGCCGTACGAGAGGAAGAACCTTCAGCTGATAGGAAGCGGCGATGGCGAAGAACGGGCAGAGCAAATTCTCGGCTTCGGAGTCCTTGCAGGGCTACCTATACCAGTGCCGCTACGCGCTGCTGCTATTCTTGCAACGCAATCGGGCCACGCCCAGCGTGCGAGTGTCCATAGAAAAGTTTGACGACGTGACCTTCGAGAGCGGCGGACAGCCGCGTGAACTAATCCAGACCAAGCACCGCAGACAACCTGGCAACCTGACAGATCTGAGCGAAGACCTCTGGAAGACGCTACGAATCTGGATCGAGGGGGTGCGAGACAACAACTTCCCTCTGCCCGGCACCATCTTCAGCCTGATCACTACGCAAATGGCCCCGAACGACAGCGCCGCTGGCCTGCTCCGTCCCGGTCAGGGCCGCGACCCTTCCAAGGCCGACACCTTGTTGGTGGCCGCAGCGAAGGCAACGACCAGCGCCCAATTAAGGGACGCCTGCGACGTGTTCCTGAAGCTGACGGCCAAGAAGCGGAATGCGATGCTGGCCAACGTCTACGTTCACGACGCTGCGGCCAGGATCACGGACCTTGAACAGCGGCTGCTTCAGGAGGTCTGGTACGCGGCTCCCCTTGACCACCGGGCGCCGTTTCTGGAGCAGTTGGAAGGGTGGTGGTTCCGGCGCGTGATCCAACACCTCACGACTGCCAACCAGCCGCCGATCCAGGGTATCGAACTGGAACGGGAGATGGAGCGGCTTAAGGACGGTTACACCGAAGACAATCTCCCGATTGAGATTCCGCTGCCCGAGCCGGCGACGCCCCCTGATCCCGCCGGTGATCCGCGCGACTTCGTCGCCCATCTCCGCAAGATCGGGATTCCGTCCAGCCGTATCCACAAAGCCATCCTGGACTTCTATCGGGCCTACGTCCATCGTGATCGTTGGGCCAGAGACACGCTGCTGCGGTTCAACGAACTCGCTCAATACGATGAGCGGCTCCAGGGCGAGTGGGAGCGGTTTTGTGACGACTTTTTGATGGAACTGGGCGGTGCGGGCGACGACGAGAAAGCGAGGCTGGGCCGCGAGTTGTTTCTGCGGATCGACAACGACGCCGCCCGTGAAGTCGTGTTCTTCATCCGCCCACGCTGCACCGAACCAAGTATTAGCCGGGGAACGTTCCACAAGCTCGCGGACGAGGGCAAAGTGGCGTGGCACCCTGAAGAGGCGAACGCAGTTCGCGCTCATGTGGCTGGCCAACAGCAGGGAGGCAAGCCATGAAGACCTGGGCCGGACGCCCGACGGAACTCGCCTACAACTTTAACCCGGCTTTCTGCGGCTGGCTGCTACGGGAGGCGGTCGAAGGGTATGCATCGGTAAGGGCAGTAGGAATGCCGCTACCCCTGACGTTCCTGATCCTGCCAGTTGTGCTGCACCGCCCCACACGGGAACTGGTACCGGGTGCTGTGTCCACCAAGCTTCACGTCTGGTTGCAGGAACACTCCGAAGTCCGCATCAACTTCGCTGAGCGGACGAAGGAACTTGCGCCATTCACTCGCGAAGCCCTCCTGTTCTTGGGAGCAGAGGGCAGCTTGTGGTTTCGGATGACGGGGTTGTCACGGTGGTCGGCAAGCTCGGTCGGGGGAAGGCCGGGCTGCTCGACCACAGCGAAGAGATGAAGGACAGTCTGTCAAAGGCCAAGTTCGTGGGCCGGTGGTTTGCGGCGGCTGGCTCGCCGACGACAATCTTCCAGAGTTGGGGAGTCTGCCCATGACCATGCAGATTCGTGAAATTCTCCTTTACAGTCGCCGGGGTGAGGTCCGCCGATTGCCGTTTCGGCTCGGCGCTGAACGTGATCACCGGCGGCAGTGGGACCGGCAAGAGCGCGATCATCAACATCGTGGACTACTGCCTCGCGGCGAAGGGGTGTTCAATCCCGGCCAGGGTCATCCGCGATGCCGTGCGCTGGTACGCCTTGCTACTCCAACTGGGGGAAGGTCAGATCTTTGTTGCCCGCTCTGTGCCGATCCCGCCGAAGTCCACCAGCTTCGACATTTATGTCGAGGTCGGGAAGTCGATCACGGCTCTGCCGATGGACCGTCTCGTCGCCAACACCAACCCCGATGCCCTGAACGAATACCTGACCCGGTTGACCGGCATCGCGCCGAACTTGCACACGCCCCCGGAAGGCCAGACCCGCGACCCGCTCCACGCGACCCTCCGCCACGCGAAGGCGTTCGCATTCCAGTATCAGGACGAGATCGCCAACAAAGACCACCTGTTCCACGGGCAGCACGACAACTGGGTCGAACAGGCCATCAAGGACGCCCTGCCTTACTTCCTGGGGGCCGTGCCGGAAGATCAACTGAAGCTCCAACAAGAGCTTCGGGAGGAGCGCCGGCGGCTGCGCCAGTTGGAGCGACGGCTTCGGGAGGCGGAAGAGATGCGCGGGGCGGACGCGAGCCGCGCGGCGGGCCTGCTCCGCGAGGCGCAAGCGGTCGGTTTGCTGGCGGCTGACGACCTGCCGCCGGATGTCAACGGCATGGTCGAAATGCTGCGGTCGGCACGCTTCACCCCGGCGGACCAGCTGCAGACAGGCCTCGGCGACCAGATTCGGGCGCCGCGACAGGAGAGGTCGCGCCTCCAACGAGAGTACGACCGCCTCCAGCGTGAGATCGCCGAAGCGGAGGAGTTCGCTGCCGAGGGTGAAGGGTTCGCCAAGGCAGCAACCGAGCAGCGACTGCGCCTGGAATCGCTGAACCTATTTTCGAGCGATGGGGGTGAAACGGCCCGCTGCCCGCTCTGTCTGTCCGAAGTGAACGAACAACTTCCCAAAGCGGCCCAGGTTCAGAAGGCCATCGACAATCTGAAAACCCACATCCAGGCGGTTGGCCACGAGCGTCCCGATCTGCATGACTTCATCGCCGCCAAGTCAAGCGACCTCACGCGTTTGGGAGAACAACTGCGAGTAAACTGGGACTCCCTTCAGGGACTCCAGGCACATGATGCCCAACTGCGGGCCGAGCAGAACCGCGACCTCGAACGGATGCGCGTGGTGGGCAGAATCGAAATGTTTCTGGAGGGGGTCACGACGGCGGCGGACGACTCCGAGCTTCGCCGTCAGGTCGAAGAAACACAGCGCCGGGTCGAGGAACTCAGCCGGCAGCTACAGGAGGACGAGTCAGAAGATATTTTGCGGTCATCTCTCAGCCGGATCAGCCGGCAAGTGACGCACTGGTGCGAGGAACTCAAGGTAGAGTACGGGCAGTTCCCGCTGCGCCTCGATTTGCCGAAGTTGACTCTCGTTGCGGACACCGACCGAGGGCCGGTGCCGATGCAACACATGGGCAGCGGTCAAAACTGGCTCTGGTGCCACTTGACCGTATATTTCGCCCTGCACAAGTGGTTCATAGAGCATAACCGTCCAGTCCCTCGATTCCTGATCCTCGATCAGCCGACTCAGGTGTACTACCCCACCGACAAGGACGCCGAGGGGTCACTAGATGTTCTCGGGGATTCGGATCGCGATTGGGTGATCCGCCTGTTCCGTTGGATCAACCAGCGCGTGGCTGAACTGAAGGGCCGATTTCAGGTAATCGTTACTGACCATGCAGAAGTAGGCGAGCCGTGGTTCACGGAAACCGTCCTGGAACACTGGCGACACGGTAAGGCGCTTGTTCCTGCTGAGTGGCCGATGGAGTGAGTGGGCACTTTCGGCACTCGGCATAGATGTTAGGTCGAAAAAGAATGGCGTGTGGTGAAGGGCTGACAGCTGTGGATCTACGGAACAGTTAAACCAGGCAGTGGAGATCGAAGCAGTCAGCAAGGGTCTGGCGACCGTGCGGTGACAAGGAGGAAGATCGAGCGATGGCGAAGACGATATCAAATCAGACCTTCTCCTTCATCGGCCTGTGGCACGTCACCTCAATGTAGACTCCAGGCAAAAGAATATTGCAATCTGACGGCGAGTCGGCCGACGATAGGTAGGCAATCACCTTGGCAATCTGAAGAAGTCCGCGGTTCAAAGAGAGCGTTGTTTGGGTGCCCGAACGATTGCGGATCGTGTATCTCGACCCGTAGCTTGACTCTCCTATCCAAGGAACTCCGACGTAATACGCGGACTCTCAACCAATCAGTGCCGAGTCTGAGTCAGCGGAGATCCAGCGTATTACGCGACATTTCGGGCGTGAGAGTAAAGCCAAGGCTCGAGATCCTTGCTCCGCGGGCGTTCGGGCACCCGGTCGAAGTGGGAAGCGCTTCGACGTTGAACATCCACGGAGCGAAGGTAAGACGTGTCGAGATGCATAGTGTAGGAGGAGCAGAGGCAACATAAGCAGCACCTGAACCCCATCAAGAAGTGCGGAGGGTGAATCTCGTAGGCCGGGGCTATATTGTCGAGCAGTTTCCCGCCGTCGCCAAGTTTGTGAAATGCTATGGACACATCGAGATTGGCGACCAGCAGGGTTTCGGCTTCCTCGTGCGAGCGTTGGACTCTGGCGGGCCGGTGTTCGAGGATAACAAAGCCGAGACGCTGGCCGATGCGTTGAGCGCTCTGGTGAAGGGACTGACGACATGGTTTAAGGCCGAGGGGATCAAGGGTGAATCGGCAGATCACTGCCCGTAGTGAAAGAAAGGAGGGTATCAGCATGCCTGCACAGCGCAAGATGTCAGAGATCATGAAGGAAATGTCCGAGACGCTCCTGCGTAATCCAAGCGCTCTACCGTCCTCCGAGGCCGCGCACGTTGCCCTTTTCTTCGCCAACATCGCCTGGAACGAGAGTGTGGGCCTGGATCACGCCAGGGACGGCTACCGCAAGGTTTGGGAGACGATAGAGGCCGAGAACCCGGCACTGTGGAACGAGTTCAAGTCGAGCGATGTCAACGCCATGATCGATGAACTCATCCAGTACAAGAAGGCCCATTACCCCGACGACCGGCGACGGATTCTGACCTGCGGCATCCCGGAAGGCAAGATTCGTGTGGAATGGCTGAATCCTGCCGCTCCGGGGGTGGATTCCAAATGGGAGATGCAATTGTACGGGCTGGTGCGAACAGGGCAGAAAGACCAGGCGATTCACTTTTTGCAAAAGACTCGAAGTCTGACCCGCAAGGAAGCAGCGAAGCGGGTCAAGCAGGTTGCCGCCGAATTGGGCATGAATCGGTTCGCTGAAGGGAGATAGTGATGGCCAATTCTTGCTGGCCGGAGAGCAACGGCGACAATAAACCGGTGCCGGCTCCGAATGTCGTCGTGGCAAGGGCTGGGACACCGCCTGAGCAGTTATCGCCGGGAGCCATCAGAGGCATCCTCGTCAACCCGATCTACACCGGCATCGGCCCTTTCCCACGGCTGGTTGAGGATGCGGCTTGGGGACGAGCCTGCGCCAAGCTGATCGACGATGATGGGCCGCAGCAATTCCTGGTCAACCTGCTTCACGTCTTGCGGGAGTGTTTTCAAGGGGAATAGGTGAGGCCATCCCATGAAGGTCAAGATTACTTATCTGCAAATGTTTGCCCGCCCTGATAACCGAACTCGCCGGCCTCTTGAACGATCCTCGGCTCGAAGTGCATGTCTTGATGGTCGATGGCGTCCCGGCTGGCTTTGCCGAGTTGGACCGGCGCATCGAGGGAGAGATTGAACTGGTCCAATTCGGCCTGATGCCGGAGTTCATCGGACAGGGCTTGGGACGCTACTTCCTCCAGTGGACCATCGACAAAGCGTGGAGCTATTGCCCCAGACGTTTCTGGCTCAATACCTGCACCAAGGACCATCCGGCTGCCTTGCCGAATTACTTGAAGGCGGACTTTGCCATTTACAAGGAAGATATCAAGGAGAACCAAACATGAACCCATGGTATTGCAGGCTGGGCTCTGTGGCGCTGCTGGTTGCCGCCTTTGCTGGCCGCCGATGCCGCTGACGATTTCAAACTCGAAGAAGGCTTCGTCAGTCTGTTCAATGGCAAAGACCTGTCTGGCTGGCAATACGATCCTGTCCCGGTCACGATGAAACCGATCATCGAGAAACTCGATGGCAAGACAGCTACCAAGGATAAGGTCTTCGAAGTCGGCGAGGGGGTCATCGTTGCCAGCGGCAAGCGGGTCATGGCTTTCTACACCGCCAAGGAGTACATCAAGGTCTTTCAATTCAAGCTGGTGTTTCATACCACTGGCGAAAAGCCCAAGAACAACAGCGGCATCTACATTTGGGGTCCGCAACTGCAACTCGATGCCGTGACCGAGAGCGGTTTGACGGGCGGTTTCAAGAAGCTCAAGAAGTTCAAGCCCGGCGACTGGAACGAGATCGAGATTACCGTGAAGGGAACTGAGGCCGTCTGCAAATGTAACGGCGAACTCATCGGCGAGCCCATGAAGATACCGGCGACGGACGCCATTGGCCTTCAGTCCGAATATGACCGTTTTGAATTTCGACGCCTTCGCATCCAGCAAATGCTCTGACCATCCTCAGCTTTCTGGAGACAAGAATCACAACACGATCAACGACGGCCTCGGTAAGCCAGACGACAAGCTGGCCGAGGCGTTGCTCGACTTCCTGAACACAGTGCTGAAAAAGTAAGGACTACACCATGAAGGCGAATGAAGTGACCGAGGCATTCGGGCTGCCGTCGAGAAGAATCCCCGGAGGATGACTCTGCAACTGGCCCGTGATCTCGGCGTTCCGGAGGTCGAGGTCATCCGAGCCTTTCCAGCAAATCGAGTCATGGAACTGGACATCGCTCGTTGGCAGGAATTGATTCAAAGTTTGGAGGCGTTTGGCTCGGTACGGGTGTTGGTGTCCAACGGCGCAACGACGGTTGAAGTGGACGGACAGTTCGGCGGTTTCAGTACAGCGGGCGAGTTCTTCAACGTGCAGACAGACACGCTCGACATGCACATCCGATGGCAGCAATTGGCCGCTGTGTTTGCCGTGGAAAAGCCGGGTCACATGGACGGCACTGCCACACGGAGTTTTCAGTTCTTCGATCAGACGGGTTCCGCCGCTTTCAAAGTCTTCCTCAACTTCGGAGGGACGATCCCGCCAGCGCGAGAAGCAAGGTTCACAGAACTGCGGACCCGATTCAAGTGCTAGACTGTTGACTGAACCAAGAACAATCCTACAAACTGCAATGGGAGAATTCTTTTACCTTTACGGGAGTGCGTGTCATGGCGAAGCAGAACAACGGTGTCAACAAGAGTGAAGAAATCCGGCAATTGTTGAAGGCGAACCCGAAGATCACTGCCAAAGAGGTCTACTCCACTTTGGGAGCCAAAGGCATCAAGGTGAGTGAGAAACTGTACTATCTCGTGAAGGGAAAAATGCTTGGCAGACAGGCTCACAGGAACAAGGCCCGGAAGATGGTCGCCAAGGTTGCCGCTTCGACCGGCTCCGGCAATGCCGATGCGTTGTCCACTATCTTGAAGATCAAATCCTGGGCCAACCAAGTCGGCGGCTTGAAAAAATTGCGGGCGTTGGTTGAGGCATTGAGTGAATAGTGCCCGGAGGACACCACAAGCGGCAGATCATGGCTTGGGAGAAGGAATGGCAATCACTAAGCGAAAAATCGAGTTTGGGCCGTGGGAGTGATTGCTTTCCGAGGAGTTCAACAGCCACCGGCCCAAGAGGTTGCTGGTCAAGGCCATCGGTGAGTGAAATGCCACAATGGGCGCCGCAGAGAGACGCCGGGTTCTGTTTGAAAAGATCACCGCCAACAACCAACGGTGGAAGCGGGACGACCTTCTTCATCGCCTTCCACCGAGCCTCGCCGGTGTTCTCGGCGACAGTTCTTGTATCTACTCCATCGAAATCGACTCGATCCTGCGGCGTTTCCTTCCCGTTAATCCGTCGGGTGTGGGTTCGTCGAGCTTCATGCCCCCGCACTACGAGTACGCCGAGATGGCTTGGGAGAACAAGTTGCTTGCCCGGCTGTGTCGCCTCGTTGTTCCCCGGCTCATTGGGAAAGCGATTTTGCTGTTGGAACCGCCCACAATCGTCCACTTCGAGGGACAGGGCTTCTACCTTCCCGATACTCCGCTTTTCGTTGTCGAATTTCGGTGGGCCGCTCCGCTCCTGACGGATTTGTGGACCTGCTGCACTGGCGGGCTGATCCTTGTCGAGCAAGACCTGCGGGCAGGTGTTCTCATCGACAACTACATCGGCTATCTCTCGGGAGACCCGAACCCACGGGAAATCATCTACGAGGTCGGACTGTGGCCTGTTCAACCCGATGAACCGGCTGACTGATTACCGAACGACCGCAACAACTTAACGACTTGCTGCGGATGTCGCCATCGCTTGCCATCCGGGGCCAGTAGCCGAGCCGGTTTAGCTCATCACAGACCTCGACATGCGTTTCTTGCCCCGCCGCCGCAGTTCGATGGTCTTGGCGACGATCTCGGCGTGGACGGCCCGCAGCCTTTCGGAGATGATGTGCTTGGGACTTTGGGGTCGGGGCGACTTCTGCTGGATTGACACTGGACCACCGAGGGCGACTCGTGATGGGGATAGAATACCAGTGCGACCGCTGCCGCAACATAAATTACGTCAAAGACGGGTCGCTTGTTATTACACGCTCGCAGATGGTCGTGCTTTTTTCGGCCCCCACGGGACGGGTTGGTGTTCTCTCTGTCGTCTCCTATCCGAAGTGGAGGACATACCCGACCAAGAATTACATCCTGCTGGAGAGCACCCAACCGCAAGAGCGTGAGCGATTGTGGGAGCAGAGGAAAGTAGGGAATCGCGCCAGCGGTGAGATGTCGAACGAACGCCTGTCCCTCCCGGAATCCTTGTCCGGGTGCGCCAGTCTATGTTGCGCACATGGATGTAACACCCTCAGTTTTCCCGAGGCATTTGCCTGCTCAGGGAGCCGGGTCTTCACTACTATCGTCGATCGCGACTCAACCGTTTGGGAAGGGGCAGTTTCAGCGCCGCTGGGATCCGCGCCTGCTCGGTATTCGGGCGTGCCACGGCGTCAGGCCAGCTTCTGGCCGTCCGTCGTTCCCAGTACGATGTCGCCGATCTGGATCTGGTTTAACTCGCGCTGGGTCAGGATGGCGGTCCAGCAGGTTCAGCAGCGAAGCGGAGCTGATGGAATCGTGTCAAAAGTCGCGGGGCGATGCCCGAAAAACCAGGATAGTCACGCCCTTCGGGATACCGGGGTAGTCGTCGGGGGTCTGACAGCGTAGAATAGATACGTTAGGGTCCGTCCTGGATACCTCCCTTCTTTTCTCCAGTTCGTACCAGCAGTCGTCCCTGGTAAGAATGCCCACCCGCAACTCGCGGGTAAGGTCCGTCCCGCGCCGATGAGGTCCGTGGGCCGTGGGTTCGTCCGACCAATCGCCCCTCGACCGAAACCGAAAAACAACAAGGGGTCGACAGTGTCTACTGAAAACACTCAATCCAAGGCGCGGAGAGGTACGGAGCAACCGACTCCGGAGTTTGTTGCGCAATCCAAAGCCATTGAGAGCCACAAGCGGGAGATGCTGAACGCCCTCGTCAGGGAACAAGTGCTTCACGCCCTCGGCGAGCCACGGAACCTGCTGAAGGTGCAGGTCCGGCCGCTGTGGGACGGGAACTACCGGGTGAACGTCTTCGTCGGCGCCGACGCCGCTAACGCCAAGATCCCCCATAGCTACTTCGTCGTGGCGGACGGCGATGGGAACGTCCTCGATTCGAGGCCGAAGATCCAGAGACAATATTAGCCCTTCAGGAGAACCTATGCCATTACGGATGCGTGTCCATGATCGTGAGCCCATCGGCATGGCCCTGCGCCGGTTTAAGAAGCTGTTGGAGCGCAGCGGCATCCAGAAAGAATTGCGTAAGCGCAAGTTCTACATGAAGCCGTGCGAGGAACGACGGCGTGCCGAACTGCGCATGCAGAGCGCGATCCGCAAGGGCAAGGCGCCGACCAAGAACGGTTCGCGGGCACGTCCATAGCCAACAATCGCAATCCTTCTGGGAGGAAAGCTCATGAGCCGGCGGTATGAGAAAGAAGTGCAATACCTGGAAGTGGAGGAGGTAGAAGAGGGTTATGCTCTTTTCGTCCAGCCGACGCATTCTGCAAGCCTGATGGCGTTCTTTTCCTATCGCGGCATCCCCTTTACGCCCTACTACCAGGCGATCGGTGTCGAGGATCTTCTGGACTTTACCAAAGAGCGAGATGTATCCTCAATCGAGGAAGTTTTGGAAGAGTGGAAGAAAGAGTACATAGATCTGCAGGATCAAAAAGCGGAGATGTCGGGTCTGAGGATGCGATTGCACAGAGAGACGCATGAGGACAAGAAGCGAGTCTTACGGAAATTCATTCGGGAATTGTCCATCAAGTTACAGGGGAAGATACGGCCGCAGGACTACTTCACCGCTGAGGAGTTGAAGGAGCTGGAGCAAACTCGCAAGTCTGATGACGAGGTGAAGGATAGCCCGGAGGATGGCTATTAATGTAGGCGGTAGCTGACATCCTTCTGCTGGCAGGGGCCACCGATCCCTCAACGATGCGATTTCCGACTCGACACGATTTCTGCCCCGACTCTTCTGTTGGTATTCCCTCGGCAGCTAAACTACTCAATAAATGCTCCGGCGAATGTCCGAGAAACAGGCCGATTGGAGGATCCCCATCCGCCGGGAACCCGGACGATCTCGCAGCGAGTGCTCTCGCCCCACGGGTGAACATTTGGGAACGAGAGGTCTGGAAAAGAACATCGTGACGCACGGCGTCTGTTACCAGGAAACAGCGTGGCCTGGCACAGCCAATTATGATACTCGCAGAGCCCGAAAGATCGACACGCCCTTCTTCTCGGAGAGGAGACTTCATCGCCGTTTTTCGCAGCAATCCAACTTGCCTAACCGACGCCCATTTTTTGTGGCCAGCTCGTGAGTTTTTGCCGCTTCTGACCGTCTCAGCCCAGCAGAGCATGGGGATTCTGTAGGCAAGTTACTTGGGGGCTGCTCCCGCTTCGTTCACTTCCTCCTGGGACAGCTGCTTCTGGCCGCTTGCTCGTTTTTACTCTTTTTCCGGCCCTCGACAGCTGCCAGTCCATCCCGTACCCCAGCCTGCACAGCTGCTACGACTGGCGTCGGTAGCGCGCAACTTGTCTCAGCCACACTCAACCACCATGGCGCGTTCCCAGGAACTCCTCCGTTTGTTTCAGCACCCCGAGTCCACTTCTCAACGGCACTATGAGATTTGCCGAGCCTACTTCCTTGAGCACCTCACCGCTGACGAAGTGGCGGAGCGTTTTCAACTCCAGGGGAACTCGATCCGAACCCTGGTTCGGGACTTCGCTCGTCACCCCGATCTTGGCCACCTCTTCCACACCGCCCCAGCCGCTGAGAGGCCAGCGCCCAAACGGCGCGGCCATCCGCGAACGTGCCTGTAGCCTGCGCCGCCAAGGCGACACCCTGACGGAGATTCGCAGGCAACTGCACACGGAAGGCCATACCGTCAGCGAAGCCTATCTCTTTCGCGTGTTGCAAGAGGAAGGCCTGTCCACCAAAGGACAACGCTGCCGGCCCGTGCTTCTGCCAGGCGACGTTGCCAAGGACGGGTCGCTTCTGCCGGCCGTGGCCGACGTGCAACAATTAGCACTCAACAACGGACGGCAGTTCACCACCAAGGTGGCTGGCCTCTTTCTGTTCCTCCCGCAACTGTTCGACCTGGATCTCCCAGACGCCGTTCGTCAGGCGGGCTTGCCCGGCTCCGAGCAAATCCCGTCCCTGCACGCCTTCCTGGCCTTGCTGCTGCCAAAGTTGCTCGGCCATCGACGCATCAGTCATATCAGCGATCTGTGTACGGACGAGGGCGCGGGCTTGTGGGCCGGACTCAATGTCCTACCCAAGACCACCTATGCCACCGACTACTCCTACCGCACCGACCGTACCATGCACGAACGCCTCGTCGCGGCCGTGGTGGCCAAAACACCGCTGGGGGATCCGCCCTACAGCTTTAACCTCGACTTCCACGCCATTCCGTTTCGCGGTCATGAGCCGGACCTGGAACAGCACTGGGTGCCGTCGCGGAACCGCGCCTTGCCGGCAGTGATGGCCTTCGTGGCCCAAGCTGCGGGTCGGCGGATCATGTGTTACGCCACGGCCAATGTCCTGCGGGCGGACGCGGACAACATGGTTCCCAAGTTCGCCACGTATTGGCAAGCAGAAACCGGGCACTATCCTGCCTGTTTACTCTTCGATTCGCGGGCCACCACCTACACGAGCCTGAACACGTTAAACCGACAAGGCGTCGGCTTCATCACGATTCGACGCCGTGGCTCCAGCATGCTGGCACGGGTGCAGCGTCTGCCCGCCTCGTCCTGGCGACGCTGCCAAATCATCCAGGCGAAGGGGAAGCGTCGTCAGGTCAGCTACGTGGAGGAAATCGTCCACCTGGACGATTATGAGGGCCCGGTGCGTCAACTGATCGTCACCGGCTTGGGACATGCCGCCCCGACCTTCTTCCTGACCAACGATCGCCCGAAGCGTCAGACAGCTCGGGATGGTGATCGGCATCAGGAACGGAAACACGATCGGCATCAAAAAGGGAAACACCGTAGCACATCCCTGCGTGTGGCGCTGATGCCGCCGCAGGGAGACAAGGATGCTTACGGTGGACCACTATGCTCGAATCCGTCAGCTGCATCGAGACGGGCTGACCATCCGCGAAATCGCCGACCAACTGCACCATTCGCCCAAGACCATTCTCAAGGCGCTGCAACACCCCGAACCGATCTCGGCCAGTCCCTCGTTACCGCGGACGGCCCCGGTGTTTGGGCCGTTTCACGCCTTCGTGGATGAGATTGTCGCCGCCGATGAGACGGCTCCTCGCAAGCAGCGGCATACCGCCGCCCAAATCTACCGCCGTCTCGTCGCCGAGAAGGGCTACACCGGCAAGTACGATCAGGTTCGCCGCTACCTGCAAAAGAAGCGTGTGGACCGCCGCGAGACCTTCATCCCTCTGGAGCATCGGCCGGGGACGCGTGCCGAGGCCGACTTCGGACACATCCACGTTGACTTTCCCCGACGGCCGGCGGCAAGTCCCGGTCCTCCTCGTCACCTGGAGTTATTCCAACGCGCCGTTCGCCATCGCCCTGCCGACCGAACGCACCGAAGCGATCCTGCACGGATTGGTGGAAGCGTTCGTGTTCTTCGGCTGCGTGCCAGTCGAGCTGTGGTGGGATAATCCCAAGACAGTGGCCATCCATCTGTTTCAGGGCCGCCAGCGAACGCTGCATCCACGCTACGCCGCACTGGCGTCCCACTATCCGTTCACACCAAAGTTCTGCTTGCCGGCGACGGCGACCGAGAAGCCCCGCGTCGAGAAGCGTGTCTTCGACCTTCAGCGGCAGTGGGCGACACCGGTTCCTCGCGTCGTCGATCTCGCCGAGCTGAACAGGCATCTCCGCGGCTGTTCTCTGGTGGCTCGCGAGCGAACCTGCGGTGACAATGTGGTGTCAGTTGGCATCCGCTTCGAGCAAGACAAGGCCGCGGCGCTCCGATTCCCCAGCGTCCCTTCGATGCCTGTGTGTTCCAGCCAGGCCAGGTGGACAAGTATCAGACGGCTGCCTTCGACGGCAACCGTTACAGTGTTCCACGCCGCTGGGCGTTTCGCACCGTAACGGTGAAAGGATACGTGGATCGCATCGAGATCGTCGCGGACAGCCAGGTCATTGCCACGCACTCGCGGAGTTACCGTCGCGGCGAAAAAGTCCTCGATCCGCTGCATTTCCTGGTGGTTTTGGAACGCAAACCGGCCACGCTCGACCTGGCTCCGGTCTACCGCGACTGGCAACTGCCGGCGGCATTCGCTGACCTTCGCCGCGACTTGGAAGCCCGCCTCGGACCACGCACTGGCACCCGTCAGTACATCCGTGTCCTGCAATTGCTCGCGCATCACTCCATCGAGCGTGTCGAACGCAGCATCCTATCCTGTCAGACACGCGGTAGCACCGACGCCGTCGCCATCACCACGACCGCCGAGCAACTGGCGTGCAACAGTGACATCGCATTGTCAGTCAATTCGCCATCGGCCATCCCGAAGGTCTCTGTACCGCTCCCCGACCTGTCCCAGTTCGATCAGTTACTGTCCCATTCCTCGAAAGGAGTTGATAAGCATGAACGACGCCAATGCCCTGATGCTGAAAGCCAATCTGAAGCAGTTACGGCTGCCGACGATGCTGGCCGAGTGGGAGAAGCTGGCTCGTGAGGCCGCCGCCCGCAACCAATCCTACGACGCCTACCTCCTCCAACTCACCGAGTTGGAAGTGGCCGCCGCGATCGGCCAACGCCATCGCGGCGCGAATCCGCGCCGCCGGCTTTCCCGCCCTCAAGGACTTCGACACCTTCGACTTCACCGCCACGCCCAACCTCGCCAAGCAGAAAGTCCTTGAGCTGACACGCGGCGAATGGATCGAGCAGCACTTCAACTGCTGTCTGATCGGTGGCTCGGGAACCGGCAAGACGCACGTGGCCATTGCCCTGGGACTGGCTCTGTGCCGGCTCGGCAAGCGGGTCAAGTTCTTCACCGCCGCCAAGCTGGTCAGCCTTCTCGAAGTCGCCCAGCAGCAGCATCGCCTCGACCGCCTCCTGGCCACACTGGACCGCTTTGACCTTTTGGCCGTGGATGAGCTGGGCTATCTGTCGTTCAGCCGTGCCGGCGCCGAGCTGCTCTTCCAGGTCTTCGCCGACCGCTACGAGCGACGCAGCCTGCTGATCACGAGCAACCTGCCGTTCGGCGAGTGGGGCCAGGTGTTCCAGGGCGAACGCATGACGGCGGCGCTGCTCGATCGGTTCACCCACAAGTGCCACATTTTCGAGATGAACGGCGAAAGTTATCGATTCCGGGAGTCGATGAAGACGAAGAAAGACAAAGACCCCAGGAAGGGAAAACCGGCCTAAACCCACTCCGCCGGTGTTTCCCTTTTGATGCCGATCATGTTTCCCATCCCGATGCCGATTACCAAAACCCGGCATCGGCTGGTTAAGAACTACGGCATTCGCGTGTTCTCACGACCCGAAGCGTTGCGGAACTGGCTCAATGACCGCG